>NZ_JBEYZJ010000007.1:0-656936 GCF_040645995.1 Nocardia sp. NPDC046473 | reverse complement strand
TCCGAGCCGCGAAAACCTCATCAACCGCCAACAACTCACGACCCATACCCACCCACTGCGCACCCTGACCAGGGAAAGCGAAGACGACCTTGCCTGCCCGCGATGCCCCGCAGATGACAGTCGCGGCATTCGCTCCGTCGGCTACTGCCGCGAGCCCGGCGTCGAGATCCGCACTGTCCGTGCTGATCACCACGGCGCGATGCGGCAACGCGGCGCGCGTCGTCGCCAGCGCGTGGGCCAGCGCGGAGCGCTGGATATCCGGTCGGTCGTCGACAAAGGTGCGCAGCCTGCTTGCCTGGGCGCGCAACGCCTCAGCCGATCGCGCGGACAGCACCATCGGCAGGACCGCGGGCTTGCCGTCGGTGACGCGGACCGCCTCGTCGTCGTGCGGCTGGGCTTCGGGCACCTGTTCCAGCACGATATGGGAATTGGTGCCGGAGGCGCCGAACGAGGACACACCGGCCCGGCGCGGGCGGTCACCCGAGGACGGCCACGGCACGGCATCGGTCAGCAACCGCACCGCGCCGGCCGACCAGTCCACCTGCGATGTCGGCTCATCCACGTGCAATGTCTTGGGCAGCACGCCGTGCTGCATCGCCAGTACCATTTTGAGCACACCGGCCACGCCCGCCGCGGACTGGGTATGGCCGATATTCGACTTGATCGACCCCAACCACAGTGGCTGATCCCGATCCTGACCATAGGTCGCCAGCAACGCCTGCGCCTCAATAGGATCCCCCAGCACCGTGCCGGTGCCGTGCGCCTCCACCGCATCCACGTCCGTGGGCAGCAGCCGCGCATCGGCCAACGCCGCCTGGATCACCCGCCGCTGCGACGGACCGTTCGGCGCGGTCAAACCATTCGACGCCCCATCCTGATTCACCGCCGAACCACGCACCACGGCAAGCACCCTGTGCCCCAAGCGCTGTGCCTCCGACAGTCGCTCCACCAGCACCAGGCCGACACCCTCGCCCCAGCCGGTCCCGTCGGCGCCCGCCGCGAACGACTTGCACCGACCGCTCTGCGACAACCCACCCTGTCGCGAAAACTCCACGAACGCACCGGGTGTCGACATCACCGTCACGCCACCGGCGACCGCCAGCCCGCACTCACCGCTGCGCACCGACCGCACCGCCAGGTGTAGCGCAACCAACGACGACGAGCACGCGGTATCGATCGTGACCGCGGGCCCCTCGAGGCCGAACACATACGACAGCCGACCCGACAGCACGCTGCTCGCGGTGCCGACCAGCCCGTAGTCGGAGCCACCGAGCGCCGCTTTCACCGCGTGATCCTGCGAACTGCCGCCGATGAACACGCCGGTTCGACTGCCGCGCAACGACAACGGATCAATACCCGCGCGCTCGAACAACTCCCACGACGACTCCAGCAACAACCGCTGCTGCGGATCCATCGCCAACGCCTCACGCGGCGAGATACCGAACAGCTCGGCATCGAAATCGGCGGCGGTTTCCACGAATCCACCGATCGGGTCGACGAATGCCCCGTCCGCTGCCCCGCCGCTCAGCGCGCCCTGATCCCAGCCGCGATAGGCCGGGGGCGCTCCGATCGCGTCCACACCGCCGGACACGAGTTCCCACAACTGTTCCGGTGAATTCGCCGCACCCGGGTAACGGCAACTCATCGCCACGATCGCGACCGGCTCGCCGGGCCCGGACTCGACCTCCTGCAGCCGCTTACGCGTCGCTTGCAGATCCAGCGTGACCCGCTTGAGGTATTGCCGCAGCTTGTCCTCGTTGTTCACAACCATGTCCTCTTCCACCAGTTGTTCGGCGCGGTCACAGCACACCGAGGTCGTTGTCGATGAGATCGAAGATCTCGTCATCGCTCGCGGCGTCCAGGACCGCCGCGCCGCCGGACTCGTCCGCACCGTCACCGAGCTTCGCCAGCAGGGTCTGCAGCCGGATCGCGAGCTTCGCCTTCGTGTCGGGGTCGCAGTCCATCGCCACGACTTCCCTACTGAGCCGGTCGAATTCGTCCAGGATCAACGGCTCACCCGAGCCCGAACCGCCCGCCAGCTCGGCCGCGAGGAATTCGGCCACCGAGCTCAGCGTCGGATAGTCGAAGACGAGCGTGGCGGGCAATGCGATGCCGGTCGCCGTGGACAGCCGGTTGCGGAACTCCACCGCGGTCACCGAGTCGAACCCGAGCTCGGCGAAGGGGCGCGCCAGATCGTCGGTGTGCTCACCGGAATAGCCGAGCACCGCACCGATTTCGGCGCTGACGACGGCACTCAGCAGGTTCCGTCGCTCGGTGCCGGACAGCCCGGTGAGGCGTTCGCGCAACTCCGCTCCCGCGACCGTCTCCGCGTCGTCCGCCGCCCGCAGTGCCCGCGCCGCTTCGGGTACCTCGCTGATCAGCGGGCTCGGGCGGACGAAGGTGAACGGGGCCGCGAAACGCGCCCAGTCGATGTCGGCGACGGTCAGCTGGGTTTCCCCGTGCTCGACCGCCTGTAGCAGCGCGCCGAACGCCAGTGCGGGGTCCATCGGGCGGACGCCGCGCCGGGTGAGCACATCCTGCGTGGCGTCGTTCGCCGTCATACCGCCGCCATCGCCCCAGTTGCCCCACGCGACGGTGGTCGCGGCCGATCCGACCGCCTTCCGGTGCCTGCCGAGCCCGTCGAGGAAGGCGTTGCCCGCCGCGTAGGCGGCGTTGCTCCCGCTGCCCCACGACGCCGAGCCGGACGAGAACAGCACGAAGGCCGCCAGGTCGAGATGGCGGGTGAGCTCGTGCAATGCCTGAGCGCCGCCCACCTTCGCCGACATCGCGGCCGCGAACTCGGCAATGGACGTCTGCGCGAGCGGACCTTCGACCGGCACACCCGCCGCGTGCACGACGGCCGTCAACGGATGCTCGGCTGGGAGCGCCGCGAGCAGTTCCGCGAGCGCGTCTCGATCGGCCACATCGCAGGCCGCCATCGTCACGCTCGCACCGGACGCGCGTAGTTCGGCCGTCAGTTCGACCGCACCCGGCGAATCCGTGCCGCGCCTGCTGATCAGCAGCAGATGCCCGGCGCCGTTGGCCGCCGCCCAGCGCGCGACCCTGGCACCGAGACCGCTTGCGCCACCGGTGATCAACACCGTCCCGCGTGGGTGCCACGGTGTACCCGCGACGAGCGGGGGCGAGGCGCGGGTCAAGCGCCGGCCGAAGGCCTGCCCGCTACGCAGCGCGAGTTGATCCTCGTCGGCGTGATCGCCCAGCAAGCGAAGCAGCGTGCTGAGATCGGCGGCGGTCACGTTCGCAGGCAGGTCGATAAGACCGCCCCACCGTTTCGGGTACTCGAGCGCGGCGACGCGGCCGACGCCCCAGAGCGGAGCCTGGGCGACGCCACCGACGAGATCCGCCGGATCGACGGACATGGCGTCGCGGGTGACGCACCACAGGCGGGTATCGAGATCGCGGTCGTGCAGTGCCTGTAGCAGCAGCACCGTGTTCACGAAACCGGTGTGCAGCAACGAATATTCGCTATCCGCGCGATCGTCCAGCCCGAGCAGCGACAGCACGCCGATCGGCGCGGCCGGGCCGCTCAGCCGCTCGGCCAGGTCGGTTCGATCGGTCTCGGCGCCCACCACCATCGAGACGACCTCGGCGGTCCGGCCCAACGCAGCGATGATCGCGTCGGCCAGCGACCGATCGATCTGTTCGGGCAGCAGGACCAGCCAGTTGCCCCGGGGCTCGGCGCCGATCGGCGTTACCGGAGCCCAGGTCTCGCGATACCGCCAGGATTGCACGATCGACTCGTCCTGGCGGCGATGCCGCCACTTCAGCAGGCCGGGCAAGACCTCGCCCAACGCCACGGCATCCAACTCCATGGACGCGGCCAGCTCACCTAGATCGCCGTTCTCGACGGTCGCCCAGAATGCCGCGTCCGCACCGTCGGCCTGCACCGCGGGCGCGCTGATCTCCGGCCAGAATCGCCGGTGCTGGAATGCGTAGGTGGGCAACTCGATGCGGCGCGGGAGCCGGTCGCCGTACCAGGCCACCCAGTCCACGGGGTGACCGTGCACGTAGAGCGACGCCAGCGCCGACAGCAGCGTCGCCGGTTCGTCCCGATCGGCGCGCAGCACCGGCACCGCGACCGTCGCCGAATCCGGTTCGGCGGCAAGGTTTGCCAAGACCAGCCCGGTCGTCGTCGCGTCCGGTCCCAGTTCGACGAAGCTCTGCACGTCCCGTTCCGACAGTGCCCGCACTCCCTCGGCGAAGCGCACCGCCTCGCGTGCGTGACGCACCCAATAGGCCGTCGAATTCAGCTGCTCCGCCGACACCGGCTCGCCGGTCAAGTTCGACACCACCGGGATCGCGGGTTCGGCGAATTCGATACCGGCGCAGACTCGTTCGAACTCCGCGAGCATCGGATCCATCAGTGCCGAGTGGAAGGCGTGCGAGACCGCGAGCCAGGTGGTCTTGCGCCCGGCAGCGGCGAGGTGGTCGGCGACCCGGCCGACCGCCGCGCGCGCACCGGACACCACCACCGACCGGGGGCCGTTGACCGCGGCCAGGCAGGCGAACTCGGACAGGTGCTGCGCGACTTCGTCTTCGGTGGCCTGTATCGCCACCATCGCCCCGCCGTCGGGCAGCGCCTGCATCAACCGCCCACGCGCGACCACCAGCCGCGCCGCGTCCGGCACCGACAGCGCACCGGCCGCCGCGGCGGCGGTGAGCTCGCCCACCGAGTGCCCCATGAGGAAATCCGGTGTCACACCGAAAGATTCCAGCAAGCGGAACAGCGCGATACCCATCGTGAACAGCGCGGGCTGGGCGAACTCCGTGCGATCGAGCACCTCGGGCCGGTCGACGTCGAAGACGATGCCGCGCAACGACGTACCGAGCAACGGATCGATCACCGCGCAGACCTCGTCGAACGCCGCGGCGAACACCGGGAACGTCGAGTACAACTCCCGGCCCATCCCCGCGCGCTGCGCACCCTGGCCTGCACAAATGAAGGCAATCCGGCCCGGTCGCGTCCGGCCGGTGCGCACGGAGCCGGTCGAATTCCCCTGTGCCAGCGCCGAAAGACCCGCCGACAGCTCGTCTCGATCAGCGGCGAGCACGACCGCACGGTGCTCGAATCCGGCCCGCGACACCAGCGACCGCGACACCGCCGCCGGATCCAGCTCCGGGGCGTCGTCCAGGAAGGACAGCAGCCGCAAACCCTGCGCCCGCATTGCCGCCACCGACTTACCGGACAGCACGAAGGGCCGTGCCATCGGCGAAATATGCTGCGGCACATCAGCTGCTGGCACCGCCTCGGGTGCCTGCTCCAGGATCACGTGCGCATTCGTGCCGCTGATCCCGAACGACGACACCGCGGCACGCCGTGGCCGTCCCACCTCGGGCCACGGTCTGGTCTCGGTCACCAACGCAACCGTGCCCGCCGACCAATCCACCTCCGGCGTCGGTTCGGCTGCATGCAGCGTGGCGGGTACCACGGCGCGGCGCAGGGCCTCGACCGCTTTGATCACGCCTGCCACGCCTGCCGCGGCCTGGCTGTGGCCGATATTCGATTTGATCGACCCGAGCAGCAGCGGGCGGTCAGGCCTGCGATCGCGACCGTAAGTGGCCAGCAATGCCTGCGCCTCGATCGGATCGCCGAGCGCGGTACCGGTGCCATGCGCCTCGACGACATCGATATCGTCCGCAGCCAGGTCGGCGCGTCGTAGCGCGTCGCGGATAACCCGTTGCTGCGCAGGACCATTCGGCGCGGTCAGCCCGTTCGACGCGCCGTCCTGATTGACCGCCGAGCCACGCAGCACCGCGAGCACCGGGTGCCCATTGCGTTGCGCGTCCGAAAGCCGTTCCAGCACAACCAGACCGACACCTTCGGCGAAGGCCATCCCGTCCGCCGCCGCGGAAAACGCCTTGCAGCGGCCATCCTTCGCCAGCGCGCCCTGCTGGGAGAATCCGATGAACCCGGCGGGCGAGGACATCACCATCACGCCGCCCGCCAGCGCGAGCGAGCATTCGCCGGTCCGCAGCGACTGCGCCGACAGATGCAGCGCGACCAGCGACGACGAGCATGCGGTGTCCACGGTGATCGCGGGTCCCTCCAGTCCGAACACGTAGGACACGCGGCCGGACAGGACGCTCGACACATTGCCGGTCATCGACAACCCGTCGATGTCACCGAGCTGCCCGCCGAGCTGTGGCACCGGGTTGGCCCCCACGAAGACACCGGTTCGGCTGCCGCGCAACGCCTGTACATCGATCCCCGCGCGTTCGAACGCCTCCCACGCCGTCTCCAGCAGCAGCCGCTGCTGCGGGTCCATGGCGATGGCTTCGCGCGGCGAGATCCCGAAGAACGCCGCGTCGAAATCTGCTACGGCGTGCAGGAATCCGCCATGTCGCACATACGAGGTGCCCGCGTTGGCGGGGTCGGGGTGGTACAGATTCCCGACATCCCAGCCGCGGTCGGTGGGGAAGCCAGAAATCGCATCGACCCCGTCGGCCGCGAGCCGCCACAGGTCCTCGGGCGAACCGACGCCGCCCGGGTAGCGGCAGGCCATGCCGACGATGACGATCGGGTCGTCCTCGGGAACCGTCTGCTCCAATGCCGCCGAGGTAACCATCGGATCGATGCCGAAGGCCTCGGCGAGCAGGTAGCGGGCCAGGTCGTTCGCGGTCGGATAGTCGAAGACCATGGTGGACGGCAACTTCAGGCCGGTCGCCGCCACAAGCCGGTTACGCAGCTCCACCGCCGTGAGCGAGGTGAAGCCGAGCTCCTGGAACGCCCGGTCCGGCTCTACGTCCTTCGAGCTCGCATGCCCGAGCACCACCGCGACCTCGGTGCGGATCAGTTCCAGCACCAGCGCCCGGCGGTCCGGCTCGGCCACTGCGGAAAGCCGTTCGCGCAGTGCCGAGTCGGACGCCGCGACGCCGGCTGCGGCGGGCGCGTACTCGGCGAGAATGCGCCGGACCTCGGGCACCGCGCCGAGCAATGGACTCGGCCGCGCCATGGTGAACAGCGAAACGAAGTTCTCCCAGTTGACGTCCGCAATCAGCAGGAAGGTCTCCGCCCGATCCAAGGCGGCGTGCAACCCGGCGAGCGCGAGGTCGGGATCCATCGGGGGCAGCCCGTGCCGGGTCTGCCGCTCGCCGAGCACCATCCCCTCGACGACGTTGGTGCCGTCCCACAGGTTCGGTGTTCCCCACACGCCCCAGGCGATGCACAGCGCGGTCTGTCCGCGGGCCCGGCGACGCTCGGCCAGGGCGTGCAGATGCGCGTTGGCCGCACCGTACGCACCGTGCGCGCCGCTGCCCCAGACGCCGGCCACCGAGGAGTAGAGCACGAACGCGTCGAGGTCGATGGCTTCGGTCAGCTCGTCCAGATGAACCGCGCCCGCCACCTTGGCACGCGTCATCCTGGCGAATTCCTCGACGGTGGTACCGGGGAGGGTCGCGACCTCCAGCGAGGCGGCCGCGTGCACCACCATCCGTAGCGGCGCGGCGTCGGTGTGCGCGAGCGCCACCAGCGCCGCGGCCGCCGCATGGTCGGCGATATCGCAGGCGACGATCTCGACCTGTGCGCCGAGCGCGCGCAGTTCGGCCGCCAGCTCGGACGCGCCCTCGGCCGCTGGACCGCGCCGGCTCGCGAGCACCACCCGCTCGGCGCCGTGGCGCACCGCCCAGCGCGCGGTGACCGCGCCGAGGGTGCCGGTGCCGCCGGTGATCAAGAGGGTGCCGCTGGTACGCCACGCCGGAGTGTCCGCGGCGATGCGGGTCGGCGCGGGCACGATCCGCCGGGCCAGGACACCGCCGCGGCGGATCACCACCTGGTCTTCGCCGGTCGATCCGGTGAGGACGGCGGCGAACTTGGCGAGCGTCCGGTCGTCGAGCGTGTCGGGCAGGTCGACCAGGCCACCCCATCGCTGCGAATGTTCTAGTCCGACAACAGGTCCCAGGCCCCACAGTTCGGCCTGCACCGGGTCGGGCGCCGCGGTGACCGCGGCCCCCTTGGTCACCAGCCAGAGCGGCGCGGCGATTCCCGCGTCGCCGAGCGCCTGAATGAGGGCGACGGTGGTCGTCGTCGAATTGCCCAGGGAGGCAATGCCGGAGGCGTCGGCGTAGTCGGCGACCACCGCGGCGAGCACGGACCGGTCGGCCGCATCGACTTCGAGCACGGACGCGTCGGCCAATGTCCTTGCCACGGCGACGACATCGCTGTCGCCGGCCCGCCCGGCGGGCACGACGATCACCCACGATCCCGAGACAACGCCCGACACCTCGACCGGCTGCCAGTCGACGCGATAATGCCACGAGTCCAGCACGGACGCGTCGCGCCTGCGCCCGCGCCAAGCGGCGAGGCCGGGCAGGACATCGGTCGCCACCTGCGCGTCGACCGCCAGCCCGGCGGCCAGGGCGGCGACGTCCGCACGCTCGACCGCTGCCCAGAACTCGGCGTCGGAGGTGCCGGCGGCCGAATCATGGCTCCCCGGAGCCGATTCCAGCCAATACCGCTGATGCTGGAACGCGTAGGTCGGTAGCGCCACCCGCGCCGCGCCGTCCAGCAGGGGACGCCAGTCCACCGTGGCCCCGCGCGTGTAGACCTCGGCGAGCGAGTGGATCAAGCGATCCAGGCCGCCGTCGTCACGTCGCAGGGAACCAGTGGTCACCGCGGCCCGATCGGTGGCCTCGATCGCCTCCTGGATCGCGGGCACCAGCACCGGATGCGAACTGACCTCGATCAGGAATCGGTAGTGCTCGTCGAGCAATTCCGTGATCGCCGGGAAGAAGCGCACCGGCTGCCGCAGGTTCTCCAGCCAGTACCCGGCATCGAGTTCCGATCCGTCGAGCGAGCGCCCGCGCACCGTCGACAGCAGCGGAATCCGGCCCCGGTGCGGCGTCACCCCGGCCAACTCCTCGACCAGCCGCTCGGCGATCGCGTCAACCTGTGCCGAATGCGACGCGTAGTCCACCTCGACCCGGCGCGCCCGCACGTCGGCCGCGAGACACTCGGCGATCACCTCGTCCAGCGCGGCATCATCACCCGAAATCACTGTCACCGCAGGTCCGTTCACCGCCGCGACCGATACGGTGTCGCCGAACCGGGCGATCAGCTGCTCGACCTGGTCCGCGGGCAGGCCCACCGACACCATGCCGCCCCGGCCGGACAGCCCCGCCGCGATGATGCGGCTGCGCCCGACCACGACCTTAGCCGCGTCGGCCAGGCTCAACGCGCCCGCAACGCAGGCCGCGGCGATCTCGCCCTGGGAGTGCCCGACCACCACGTCGGGTACGACCCCGAAGGACTCCCAGACCGCAGCCAGCGACACCATCACGGCAAACGACACCGGCTGCACCACATCGACGCGATCGGCCGATTCAGCCTCGCCCGCCAGAGTTTTCAGCAACGACCAGCCGGTCAGCGGATCCATCGCGGCGGCACACTCGGCAAGCCGAGCCGCGAAAACCGGGCTGGTGCACGCCAACTCGCGTCCCATGCCGACCCACTGCGCGCCCTGACCGGGGAACACGAACGCCGTCCGGCCGGTCCGCGCGCGCCCGGTGACCACCTCGGCCGCCGACTCGCCACGGGCCACGGCATGCAGCGCCGCCACCAGTTCGGCGCGGTCGCGCCCGAGCACCACCGCACGCTCGTCCAGGGCGGCGCGGGTGGTCGCGAGCGACCACGCCACATCCGGTAGCGCCGCGCCGTCCGCCAGGAAGGACGCCAATCGAGCCGCCTGGTCGCTCAGTGCCGTCGTGGTCCGCGCGGATAGTACGAAAGGCCGCCCCGATGCCGAATCATTCTTCGCCGCAGCGCCTTCCGGCACCGGCTCCGGCACATGCTCCAGTACGACGTGTGCGTTGGTGCCGCTGACGCCGAACGACGACACACCGGACCGTCGCGGCCGATCGGACACCGGCCAGGACACGGCCTCGGTCGCCAGCCGAACCGCGCCCGCCGACCAATCCACCTGTGGCGTAGGCGCATCGACATGCAGTGTCCGCGGCACCACACCCTGCCGCATCGCCTCGACCATCTTGATCACACCGGCGACGCCCGCCGCGGCCTGGGTGTGGCCGATATTCGATTTCAGCGAACCCAGCCACACCGGGCGATCCTCGGCCCGGTCCTGTCCGTAGGTCGCCAGCACCGCCTGCGCCTCGATTGGATCACCCAGCGTGGTGCCGGTGCCGTGCGCCTCGACCACATCGATATCGGCCGCGGACATACCCGCATTACGCAGCGCCTGCCGGATAACGCGCTGCTGGGAGGGACCGTTCGGCGCGGTCAGCCCGTTCGACGCGCCGTCCTGATTGACCGCCGTGCCACGCACCAGCGCCAGCACCGGATGGCCGTTGCGGCGCGCGTCGGACAGTCGCTCCAGCAGGACAAGCCCCGCGCCCTCGGACACGCTCGTACCGTCCGCGTTCGCCGCGAACGACTTGCTGCGCCCGTCGGCGGCCAGGCCGCGCTGCCGGGAGAACTCGATGAACGTTCCCGGCGTCGCCATGACGGTGACGCCGCCCGCGAGTGCCATGGTGCATTCGCCCGCACGCAGCGCCTGCACCGCGGAGTTCATCGCCACGAGCGAGGACGAGCACGCCGTGTCGACCGTGAGCGCGGGGCCTTCCAAACCAAAGGTGTAGGAAATCCGGCCGGAGACAACGCTTCCGGAGACACCAGTCGCGAGGAAACCCTCGACCCCTTCCGGTATCTCGCTGACCTGGGCGCCGTAATCGTGGTACATCACGCCCGCGAACACACCGGTGCGACTACCGCGCAGCGACAGCGGATCGATGCCGCCCCGCTCGAAGGCTTCCCACGCGAGCTCGAGCAGCACCCGCTGCTGCGGATCCATCGCGATCGCTTCCCTGGGCGAGATGCCGAACAGTGCGGGATCGAAATCTGGTGCGCCGTCGAGGAATCCGCCCTCTCGGGTCAGGCTCACGCCACGCTGCTCCGCGCTGAAGAGCGCCGACATGTCCCAGCCGCGATCCAACGGGAACGACGCGATCGCGTCACCACCGTCAGCGACGAACCGCCACAGCGCCTCCGGCGAATCGATGCCTCCCGGATAGCGGCAGCTCATGGCGACGATCGCGATAGGCTCGTCCGTGTTCGCCGAAACATTCTGCGCCAACTCAGGTTCCGTGCCCGTGCCGGTCGCCGTTTCGAGGAGGAAGCCGGCCAGATCCCGCGGGTTCGGGTAGTCGAAGACCAGCGTCGCGGGTAGTCGCAGCCCGGTAACCGCGGCCATCCGATTCCGGAACTCCACGGCGGTGAGCGAGGTGAAACCGAGCTCCGCGAACGCGGCGGTGGGACCGACCTGCCTGGCGCCCTCGTAGCCGAGAACCGTGCCCACCTCGTCGAGCACGAGATCGAGCAGCAACTTCACCTGTTCAGCACGGGGCACGCCGGCGAGCTTGCGCAGCAGTGACCGATTCCCGGCCCGGCTGCCCGCGCGCGCCCGATGCGCGGTGCGGACGAGACCACGCAGCAGGCCCGGCACCGCCCCGGCCTCGACCAGGGCGCGCAGGGCGACCTGGTCCACGCGCAACGGAACGAGCACGGCCCGGTCGACCGCACGGGCGGCATCGAGCAGTGCGAGGCCTTCGCCGGGGCTCATGCCGACCACGCCGGACCGGTCGAGGCGATCGACATCGGCCGCCGTCAGATCCGCGGTCAGCCCGTCCGCCCGGGCCCAGCGTCCCCACGCCAGTGCGACCGCCGGAAGGCTCTGTGCCCGACGGAGTTCGGCGAGCGCGTCGAGGTAGGTGTTGGCCGCCGCGTACCCGGACTGGCCGGGCGCACCCAGCACACCGGAGGCCGAGGAGAACAGGATGAAGGCGCTGAGATCGCGCTCGCGGGTGAGTTCGTGCAGATGCCAGGCCGCATCGACCTTGGGGCGCAACACCGTTGCCAGCCGCTGCGGGGATTGAGCGGTGAGCACACCGTCGTCGAGCACCACGGCCGCGTGCACCACGGCCGTCAGCCGGGGCAGCCGGTCGAGCAGGTCGGCCAACTCGGCGCGGTCGGCCACATCGCAGGCGAAGATCGACACCTCGGCGCCGAGTGTCGTGAGCTCGTCCAGCAGTTCGGGCGCGCCCGGCGCGTCGATGCCGCGCCTGCCGATCAGGGCGAGCCGCCGCACCCCGTAGCTGGTGACGAAATGCCGCGCCAGGTCGGCGCCGATGGTTCCGGTGCCACCGGTGATCAGCACGGTGCCCTCGGGATCCCAGGGCTGCGCCGTACGGCGCTCGCCTGCCGCCACTCTCGTGAGTCGCGGCGCGCTGAGCACCCCGCCGCGAATCGCGAGTTGTGGCTCACCGCTGCGCGCGGCAGCGGGCAACAGTTCCCGCGATCGCGGATCGTCATCGATATCGACCAGCACAAACCGGTCCGGATGTTCGGACTGCGCGGAACGGATCAGACCCCACAGCGCGGCGCCCGCGAGATCGGGCGCGGTCGTGTCGGCATCCGTCGTCATCGCGTGCCGAGTCACGAATACCAGTTGTGCGTCGTCGAATTCGGGCGTCCCGAGCCAGGTCTGCACGATCTCCAGCCCGCGTACCACCGCCGCGTGCGCCGCATCGGCGTCCGGCCGGTCCGGCCGCACCGACAGCAGAACCAGGTCGGGCACCGGTGCGTCGGCCGCCAGAGCGGCCAGCTCCGCGGCACCGACCGGCCGGTCATCCGTGCCGAGATCGATCCAGCCGCTTGCCTTTTCGTCGTCGGACGGCACCGGCTGCCAGCTCACCTGCAGCAGATCATCGGACTGCCGCGCCGACGAGGGCATCGCACGCAGGACGACCGACTCCGCGGTCAGCACCGGCTGACCCTCGTCATCGGTAATCCGCACGGAGACACCGCCGGACGCGGCCTGGCCGAGCCGGACCCGCAGCACGGACGCCCCGCTGCGGTGCAGGGTGACCCCGCGCCAGGCAAACGGCAGCTGCGGCCCGGTCGCGGACCCGGTGGACGTACCGAACGCGAGGGCGTGCAGCGCCGCGTCGAGCAATGCCGGATGCAGCCCGAAACGGTCGGTGTCGCCGAGGGATTCGACCGGACGCACCTCGGCGCAGACCTCGTCACCGCTGCGCCATGCGGCGACCAATCCTTGGAAGGCCGGGCCGTAGACCATGCCGAGGGCGGACAGGGTGTCGTAGAGACCGTCCAGCTCGGCGTCGGCGACCGGTTGCGCACCTGCGGGCGGCCACGGTCCGGAATCGTCGCGACCGGCCGATTCCGCCCGGGTGAGCACCGCGTTGGCATGGCACTTCCACGCGTCGTCGTCGGTACCCTCGGTGCGCGAATGGATCGACAGCGCGCGGCGGCCGTGCTCGTCCGCGGGCGCCACGGCGACCTGAAGTTGGATAGCGGTCTCGGCGGGCAGGACCAGCGCCGCCTCGAGTGTCAATTCCTCGAGCTGGTCGAAACCGTCGAGCGCACCGGCCCGCAGTGCCAGCTCCGCGAACGCGGTGCCCGGCAGCAGCACGGTGTCGCCGACCGCGTGATCGGCGAGCCAGGGATGGGTTCGCTGGGAGAGCAACCCGGTGATCACCGCCGCTCCCGAGCTGGCCACCGACACCGCCGCCGCGAGCAGCGGGTGATCGACGGCGGCCAATCCCATGGCTGCGGGATCGCCGGGTCGCGCGGTGATCTCCATCCAGTAACGGGTCGCGTCGAAGGGATAGGTCGGCAGATCGACCGGACGGCCGTCGACGCTGTCGAGGATCGATCGCCAATCCACCGGCAGGCCAGCGGTATACAGCGTGGCCAGCGAGGTGATCAGCCGCCGCCTGCCGCCGTCGTCGCGGCGCAGCGTGCCGGTCACCACCGCCTCGACGCCGACCGCTTCGGCGGTCTGCTCGATGCCGACGGTGAGCCATGGATGCGCGCTCAGCTCGACAAAGGTGTGGTAGCCGTGGTCGATTGCCGTGCGGATCGTCCGGTCGAACTCGACGGCCTCGCGCGCATTGCGGTACCAGTACTCCGGTCCGAGATCCGCCGTATCGAGCAGTTCGCCGGTGACCGTCGAATAGAATGGCAGCGCGGCGGCCTGCGGCTCGATCCCGGCCACGGCATCGAGCAACCGATCCCGCAGCGGTTCCACCCGATCACAGTGACTGGCAACGGTTCCCGGCAGCATGCGGGCCCGAATGCCCTCGGTCTCGCAGGCTGCCACCAGCTCCAGCAGTTGATCTTCGTCACCGGCGACGATCGTGGTGGTCGGATTGTTCACCGCGGCAACGGTCAGCGCGGGATGGGCGCGCAGTCGCTGCCGGACGTCCTCGACCGGTAGTCCGAGCAACGCCAGCGTGCCGTTTCCGACGAGTTCGTCGGCGAACAGCTGCGAGCGACGGACGGCGATCCGCGCCGCATCGTTCAGTGACAGTGCCCCCGCCACGCAGGCGGCGGCAATCTCGCCTTGCGAGTGACCGATCACCGCGCCGGCCTCGACGCCGTAGGAACGCCAGAGTTCGGCCAGCGAGACCATCACCGCGAACAGCACCGGCTGCCATATCTCGGTCCGCTCGGACGGCGGCGCCTCGGCGCGCAGGACATCCAGCACCGACCACTCGATCAGCGGGTCGATCGCCGCGGCGCATTCCGCCATCCGGGCGGCGAAAACCGGTTCGGTGGCAAGCAATTCGGTGACCATTCCGGTCCACTGCCACCCGTGACCGGGGAAGACGAACACCACGCCGGTGCGGGCCGGCCGCACATCGGCGCGCACGATGTTGTCCGGAAGCTGTTCTGCCGCCACCGCATCCAGCGCGGCCAGCAGCTCCGCCCGATCCTCGGCAACGACAACCGCGCGCTCATCGAGCGAGGAACGCGTGGTCGCCAACGACAGCGCCACGTCCCGTAGTTCCTGTTCCGGCTTGCCGTCGAGGTATCCGTGCAGTCGCAGCGCCTGCTGGCGCAGGGCCTCAGAAGTTTTGCCCGACAACAGATATGGCAGCACCGCAGGCGCAGCGGCGGCGCGCTCGACCGGAGCCGAGGCGGGCGCCTGTTCCAGAATCAGATGGGCGTTCGTTCCGCTCACGCCGAACGACGACACTGCCGCACGACGCGGTCGGTCCGCATCGGACCAGGCCTGCGCCTCGGTCAGCAGCCGGACGTTACCCGCGGACCAATCCACGTGCGGGGTGGGCTCATTCACGTGCAAGGTCGGTGGCAGCACGCCGTGGCGCATCGCCATGACCATCTTGATCACGCCTGCCACGCCCGCGGCGGCCTGCGCGTGGCCGATATTGGATTTGATCGAGCCGAGCCACAGCGGGCTCACCTCCTGGTGATCCTTGCCGTAGGTCTCGACGATGGCCTGTGCCTCGATCGGATCGCCCAATACCGTTCCGGTGCCGTGTGCCTCGACGACGTCGACCTCCGCGCCGGTGAGGCGCGCATTGCCGAGCGCCTGGCGGATCACCCGGCGCTGGGCGGCACCGTTCGGCGCGGATAGACCGTTCGACGCGCCGTCCTGGTTCACCGCGGAACCGCGGATGACGGCCAGCACCGTGTGCCCGTGCCTGCGTGCGTCGGCGAGCCGTTCCAGCAGAATCAGACCGACGCCCTCCGCGAAACCGGTGCCGTCGGCGGCCGCGGCAAACGCCTTGCAGCGTCCGTTCTCGGCCAAGCCGCGCTGCCTGGACACCTCGATGAAGGTCGACGGCGTGTGCATGACGGCAACGCCACCACCGAGCGCGAGCTCGCATTCGCCGTTGCGCAGGGCCTGCACGGCGAGATGCAGGGCGACCAACGACGAGGAACAGGCCGTGTCCACCGTGACGGCGGGCCCGTTCAGACCGAAGGCGTAAGAGATCCGGCCCGAGAGCACGCTGCTCGAAATACTGGTCAGCACTTCACCTTCGAGCGAGGTGCCCGCGGCGGCCAGCACCGAAGGATGGTCGCCGGAACCGCCGCCGACGAACACCCCGATCCGGCGGCCTTCCAGCGACAGTGGCGCGATACCGGCACGTTCGAAGCTCTCCCATGCGGTGTGCAGCAGCAAGCGTTGCTGGGGATCCATGGCGCCGGCCTCGCGGGGCGAGATGCCGAACAAGCGCGTGTCGAACATGCCCGGCTCGTCGAGGAAGCCGCCTTCCCGGGTATAGCTGTGCCCACGCGCCTCGGGATCGGCGTCGAACAGCCTGCTCAGGTCCCACCCGCGGTTCGACGGGAACTCGCCGATCGCGTCCGTGCCGTCGGCGACCAGTCGCCACAGGTCCTCGGGCGACTCGACACCGCCCGGGTAACGGCAGCTCATGGACACGATCGCGATGGGTTCGGCGGCCGCGCCTGCCATCCGTTCGTTCTGCTTGCGCAGCCGATCGTTCTCGAGCAGGGTGCGGCGCAGGGCCTCGGCGACGTCGCGCGCTGACTTCTCCACGTTTTTCCTACTTCCCATCACTCGAGTTCGCTGCGCTCGAAGGCCATGCGCACGAGCTCGTCGGTGTCCATCGCCAAGATCGCGTCGCTGTCGTCGTCGATGCCGGACAGCTCGACCGCCCCGTCGCCGAGATCCAGCAGCAGATCGAGCAGTCCCGCCTGGCGCAGCCGGTCCAGCGGGATGGTGCGCAGCACCTCCCGGACGGCGGCCTCGGCCGGATCGGCAGCGGTATCGGCCGCCGGATCGCTCATCAATTCCGCTGCCAGATATCGCGCCAGCGCGAGCGCGGTGGGGTGATCGAAGACGACTGTCGTCGGCAGACCCACGCCGGTCACCGCCCTGAGCCGGTTACGCAGTTCCACCGCCGTGAGCGAGACCAGGCCGAGGTCGAGCAGCTTGCGGTCGGGGTCGACCGCCGCCGGGTCGCCGTGTCCGAGGATCGCCGCCACCGCACCGCGGACCAGTTCGAGCAGTCGGCGTTCTCGTTCCGGCGCTGCGTATCTGGCCAGCTCGGTGGCCAACGCCGTGCGCACCGAGTCGGTGTCGACATCGTCGGCGGCGGCCTCGAGCAGCGCACGTGCCGCCTCGGGAATCTCGGCGAGCAGCGGGCTGGGCCGGACCGCGGTGAACACCGGTGTGAACAGTTGCCAATCCAGGTCCGCGACGGTGGACGAGACCTCGTCGCGTTCGACGGCGGCGACCATGGCGACCATCGCCGGGTCCGCCGCCATGCCGCGAATTCCGTGGCGCGCCAGCAGGTCTCCCGCCTCGGCGGCCATCCCGCCGGTCCAGCTGCCCCAGGCGATGGCCGTGGCGGTTCTGCCTTGGGCACGGCGGCGCACGGCCAGTCCGTCCAAGTAAGCGTTGCCCGCGGCGTACGCGGCGTTCTCGGCGCTGCCCCACGAGGCTGCGCCGGAGGAGAAGAGCACGAATGCGTCCAGATCCCCGGTGAGCTCGTCGAGGTGCGCGGCGCCGAGCACCTTCGCCGTCTGGGCGGCGGCCAGCTCGGCTACGGTCAGCTCGGCCACCGGCCCGCGGTGGTTGACCCCGGCGGCGTGCACCACCGCGGACAACGGTGCGTCGGCGGGGATGGCCGCGAGCAGCGCGACGAGCTGATCGCGGTCGGCCACATCGCACGCGGCAACGGTCACCTCGGCGCCCAGCGCGCGAAGTTCGGCGGTGAGCTCCGCGGCGCCCGGTGCCGCCGGTCCGCGCCGGCTGGTGAGCACGAGGTGGCCGGCGCCCGCACCGGCGGCCCACCGCGCCACGTGCGCACCCAATTCGCCGGTGCCGCCGGTGATCAGCACCGTGCCCCGTGGCCGCCATTCGCGAACACGCGGCGTATCGGCCAGCGGCGCTCGGACCAACCGGCGCCCCAGCACGGCGTCCGCACGGACGGCAAGCTGGTCTTCGCTCGAATCGCGCAACACCGCCGCGGCGATGGCGGCGGCCCGATCACCGATCTGGTCGCCGCAGTCGAGTAGACCGCCGAAGGTCCGGGGCTGTTCGAGGGCCAGCACACGGCCCAGTCCCCAAATCTGTGTCTGCTCCGGGGAAATCGGTGGATCCGTGTCGGTGACAGACACCGCGGCGCGGGTCCCGAGCCACAGGCGCCCGTCCAGGTTCGCGTCGATCCACGCCTGGGCGATCGTGAGCGCCAGCGCGGCAGCACGTTCCGGGCGCCCGGCGTCGTCCTCGGCAACGAGTGCCAGCGCACCTTCGACGTCCGCCAAGGTGTGGAGCCGATCGGCCAAGGCGGTTCGATCGATGCCATCGGGCAGGTCGATCGTCACCAGTCGCACGCCGCTCGCGGCGAGTGCGTTCACTATCGGAGCGAACGGTTCTCGACCGCTCTCGCTGCGGGCGAGCAGCAGCCAGGTCGCCTGGTTCGGCGCGGGGCTGGACAGGTCGATGGGGGACCAGCTCTCCCGGTAGCGCCACGAGTCCACCGTGTGCTCATGCAGGGCACGGGCACGCCAGTCCGACAGCGCGGCAACGAATTCGGCTGTTTCGGCGTGGGCGATGTCGATGTCGAGCAGCTCGCCGAGCGAAGTCAGATCACCCGCCGCGACGTCCTGCCAGAACGCGGCCGATACCGGATCGGCGGTGCCGAGTGCGGCCGAACCAGCTTCCGCGGCAAGCCAATAGCGCTGATGTTGAAAAGCGTAGGTAGGCAAGTCGATCCGACCATGGACACCGGTGCCGAGGTACGCCGACCAATCCACCCGGCGACCGTGCGCGAACAATGCGGCGGTCGCGGCCAGTACCGCCTCCGCTTCGTCCCGGTCGGCGCGCAGTGCGGGCACGACGATCGATGCCCGATCCGGATCGTCATCGAGGTTGGACCACACCGGTCCGGTCAACGTCGCGTCCGGACCGATCTCCAGGAAACCGTGCACCCCGTGCTCGACCAATGTCGCGATCCCGTCCGCGAATCGCACGGTCTCCCGCGCATGCGCCACCCAGTAGCCCGGTGACCGGAACTGCTCAGCCGTCGCCAACGCGCCCGTCCGGTTCGACACCACCGCCACCATCGGCTCGGCGAACTCGATCCCCGCGCACACGGTGGCGAACTCGTCCAGCATCGGCTCCATCAGCGCCGAATGAAACGCGTGCGACACCGTCAGCCACGTCGTCTTACGGCCGAGTCCCGCAAAGTGTTCCGCGACCTGTTCGACCGCGGCCCGGTTGCCGGAAACCACTACCGCGTGCGGACCGTTCACCGCCGCCAGATCGGCCGACTCGCAAAGACGCGGCGTCACTTCGTCTTCGGTCGCCTGGATCGCCACCATCGCCCCACCATCCGGCAGCGCCTGCATCAAACCACCACGCGCGACCACCAGCCGCGCCGCATCCGCGACCGACAACATCCCGGCGACACACGCGGCCGAAATCTCCCCCACCGAATGACCGATCACGAAATCCGGTGACATACCGAAGGACTCGAACAGCCGGACCAACGCCAGCTCCACCGCGAGCAACGCGGGCTGGGCGAACTCCGTCCGAGCCAAAACCTCGGCATCGCCGCCGAACACGATGTCGCGCAACGACCGTCCCAGCAACGGATCCAGGTACCCGCACACCTCGTCGAAGGCCGCGGCGAACACGGGGAACGCCTCGTACAACTCCCGGCCCATCCCCACTCGCTGGGCACCTTGACCGGCGAACACGAAGGCCAACTTGCCCGTTCGCTGCCGCCCGATGACCACTCGCGCCGCCGAACCGCCGTCGACCACCAGCGACAGCCCCTCGGCCAACTCGGCCCGATCCTGAGCCAGCACCACCGCTCGATGCTCCAGCGCCGCCCGCGACGACACCAGCGACCACGAAATATCGGCGAGTGCCGGTTCCGGCGAATCAGCCAGGAACGACAACAACCGTGCACACTGCGACCGCAAGGCCGCCGCCGATCTACCGGACACCACGAACGGCAAAACCGGCGGCGCCCCCGACACCCCGACGGCCGCGGCCGCGTGCTCCGGAGCCTGCTCCACGATCACATGGGCGTTGGTGCCACTGATCCCGAACGACGACACCGCCGCCCGACGCACCCGGCCGACCTCCGGCCACGGCCGTGCCTCGGTCGCCAGCTCCACCGCACCGGCGGACCAATCCACCTGCGGCGTCGGCGAATCCACATGCAACGTCGCAGGCACCACACCGCGACGCAACGCCTCGACCATCTTGATCACACCGGCCACACCCGCAGCAGCCTGCGTATGACCGATATTCGACTTGATCGACCCCAGCAGCAGCGGCCGATCCCGATCCTGACCATAGGTCGCCAGCAACGCCTGCGCCTCAATCGGATCACCCAGCACCGTCCCGGTGCCGTGCGCCTCCACCACATCCACCTCGGCGGCGGTCAGGCCCGCGGCGGTCAGGGCCTGCCAGATGACCCGCTGCTGCGACGGACCGTTCGGCGCCGTCAAACCATTGGACGCACCATCCTGATTGACGGCGCTGCCGCGTACCACCGCGAGTACCGGGTGGCCGTTGCGTTGTGCGTCGGACAGCCGCTCCAGCAACAGCATCCCGGCGCCCTCGCCGAATACCGTTCCGTCGGCGCTCGCGGCGAACGGCCGGCAGCGCGCCTGCCGGGAAATGCCATCCTGCCGGGCGAACTCGGCGAATACGGTCGGCGTGGCCAGCACCGTCACGCCTGCCGCCAACGCGAGCCCACATTCCCGGCTCCGCAGCGCGTGCACCGCGAGATGCAGACCCACCAGCGCGGACGAGCAGGCGGTATCGAGGGTCACCGCGGGCCCTTCGAGCCCGAACGCGTAGGCCACCCGTCCGGAGACAATGCTCCCCGACGTTCCCGTCCCCAGGAATCCAGCGACCTCCTCGGGGACGGACTGGGCCCCGGCAGCGTAATCGTGGTACATGACACCGGCGAAAACGCCCGTCCGGCTGCCACGTACCGACAGCGGATCGATGCCTGCCCGTTCGAAGGCCTCCCACGACAATTCCAGCAGCAACCGCTGCTGCGGGTCCATGGCCAGCGCCTCGCGCGGCGAGATCCCGAACAGTGCGGGATCGAAATCGCCTGCGCCGTCGATGAATCCGCCGCCATGGCCCTGATCGTCGACGAATACCGGCCAGCCGCGATCACGCGGGAAAGCCGAGATCGCGTCGGTGCCCTCGGCGACCAACTGCCACAGCTGTTCCGGCGATGCGACGCCACCGGGGTAGCGGCAGCTCATCGCCACGATCGCGATCGGCTCCTGCGTCGCTGCTTCCAGCTCCGCGAGAAGCTGTCTGGTCTGCAGCAATTCGGTGGTGGCGCGCCGCAGGTAGGCGCGGAGTTTCTCGTCGCCGTCCATGGCGTTCCCCATCAGACTGTCCCCAGGTTGTCGTCGAGCAGGTCGAACAGTTCGTCGTCGCTCGCGGTGGTGAGGTCGGCGAGCGACGCGCCTGCCTCGTCGGCCGCACCGGTTGCCAGTGCGCGCAGGCGCAGCCGGATCTTCGGATGCTCGACGCCCGCGCTCTGCTGCTGCCGCAGCAACTCCTCGAGCAGGTCGAGGTGCGCCGCGAGTTCCGCGCTCGCGTCCGCGGCCCCGAGCCCCAGTTCCCGGAACAGCTGCTCGGCGAGCGCCGTCGCGTTCGGGTGATCGAAGACGAGCGTGGGTGGCAGCGTGAGACCGGTACGCGCGGCGAGCCGGTTACGCAGATCCACCGCGGCCAGCGAATCGAACCCCAGATCGCGGAACGACAGCTCGGTCTCGACCGCATCGGAGCCCGAATGGCCCAGTACCGCAGCCACTTCGGCCAGCACCAGCTGAGCAAGCTCGTCGCGCTGTCTTT
Source organism: Nocardia sp. NPDC046473 (assembly GCF_040645995.1). Lineage (NCBI taxonomy): Bacteria > Bacillati > Actinomycetota > Actinomycetes > Mycobacteriales > Nocardiaceae > Nocardia > Nocardia sp. NPDC046473. The sequence goes on along the minus strand of NZ_JBEYZJ010000007.1, from coordinate 635,271 downwards.
CGGAAGACATTCGGGAAAGCCTGCGGGTCAGCGAGACTGAACCCTCGCCGTCGCCCGCCGCGACTCGCCTGCCCGCACCCCGCACCACCGCACGCAGCAGCGGCGGTACCGGACCGTCGAAGACGGGCAACCGCATCGGCATGAGCACCGCGGCATCGACCGTCGCGGCGGCGTCGAACAGTCGCAGGCCCTCCGGGACCGACAGCGAGTCCGCCGAGCCGCCGTGGCCCGCCCGCCACATTCCGGCGTCCCATCGGCCCCACGCCAAGGACAGCGCGGGTAGTCCGGCGGAAACTCGGTGCTGGGCAAGCTCATCGAGGAAGGCATTGGCCGCGGCGTAGTTCGCCTGGCCCGGCGTCTCGAAGACGCCGGAGGCCGAGGAGAACAGCACGAATGCCGTCAACGGCATGCCCGCGGTCAGCTCGTGCAGGTGCCACGCGGCATCGACCTTGGGGCGCAACACTATCGACACCCGTTCCGGTGTCATCGCCGTCACGACGCCGTCGTCCAGCACGCCCGCCGCATGCACGACACCGGTCAGTGTCTCGCCGTCGAGCAGGTCTCGAACCGACGCTCGGTCGGCCAGATCGCACGCGACGATCCGGACCTCCGCGCCGAGCTCGGTCAGTTCGGCCAGCAGCTCCGCCGCTCCGCGCGCGGCGGCGCCCTGCCTGCTGGTCAGCAGCAACCGTCGCACCCCGTGAGCGGTGACCAGATGGCGGGCCACCTCAGTACCCAACGCCCCCAGCGCACCGGTGACGAGCACCGTACCGGTTGTGTCCCAAGCGAAGTCGGACCGCTCGCCGACGATGGCCGGGACCAGCCGCGGCATGGTCAGCACACCGTTACGGCCGCGGACCTCCGACCGTCCGGCGGCCAGCGCCGCCGACACCGACTCGCCGGAGACCTCGTCCAGATCCACCAGGACGAAGCGGCCCGGATGTTCGGCCTGCGCGGAGCGCACGAAGCCCCGTACGGCGGCACCGGTGAGGCTGCCCACCCGGGTGAGCACGGCCAGCCGCGACCGCTCGAACCGGGCGTCGGCAAGCCAGTGCCGCACGACTTCGGTGATCCTGCCAACGGTTTCGTGGGTATGCGCCACCGGATCAGCCGCATCGGCAATCGGCACCAGCACTGTTTCCGGGGCCGCTTCGATATCGGGAAGCTCTGCCACACAACGTACTTCGGCACCGTCTCGGCGCAGTGCGGCGGCCACCGGATCGCGATCGTCGCCGAGCAGCAGCCAGGCTTCGACCCGATCCACCGCACGGGGCGGGACCGGCTCGGTCCAATCCATGCGATACATCGAGTCGATCGGCGCGACCCGCGGGGTGAGCCGCTCCGTGCTGATAGGACGCACAGTCACGCTGCCGACAGTCGCCACCGGGACACCGGCGGAATCCGCCAGCTGCACCGCGAATCCATCGTCGGTCCGGCTGATCCGCACTCGCACGGCCCGCGCACGTGCCGCATGCAGCGACACCTCCCGCCAGGCGAACGGAACGTAGGCCTGATCGGCCTGCGTCGACACCGCGGCGAAAGCGGCGCCGTGCAGCGCGGCATCCAACAGCGCAGGATGCAGGATGAACGTGTCGGTCGCGAGATCCTCGGCCAGTGCGACCTCGGCGAAGATCTCGTCACCACGCCGCCACGCCGCGCGCAGGCCACGGAACGCCGGGCCGTACTCCAGGCCCGCCATCGCCAGGTTCTGATACAGCTCGGCCACATCCATCGCGGTCGCGTCGACCGGCGGCCATTGCGCGAGCTCGAAGGCGGGCTCGTCCGCGTCGGGCCGGGCCGACGCCGTGACGTGCAGCGTCCACGCCTCGTCGCCGAGAGACTCCTCGGGCCGCGAGTACACGGTCACCACCCGGCGACCGGCCTCGTCGGGCTCACCGACCGACACCCGGAGCTGGACCGCGCCGGCCAGTAGCAGCGGCGCCTCGAGGGTCAGTTCGCCGAGTCGAGGACAACCGAGCTGATCCGCGGCCCGAACCACGAGCTCGACGAAGGCCGCCCCGGGCACCAGCACCAGCCCGCCCACCCGGTGGTCGGCGAGCCACGGCTGATCGTCGACCGACAGACGGCCGGTGAACAGCAGCGCACCGGAATTCGGCAGCGTCACCGCCGCGGACAACACCGGATGGCTGGTCGCGGTGACGCCGTGATCCGATGCGTCGGCGAGCCGCACCCTGCCCTGTGGCCAATACCTGCGGTGTTGGAAGGCGTAGGTCGGCAACGATATCGGCCGGATCGTCGCGGGCAATGTCGAACGCCAGTCGACCGCACACCCGCGCACCTGAAGTTCGGCGAGCGAGGTCAACAGCCTGCGCAGGCCGCCGTCGCCGCGCCGCAATGTGCCGACCGCGACCAGGTCCGCGTCGAGCTGGCCGATGCCCGCCAGCAGCAACGGGTGCGGGCTGACCTCGACAAAGAACCGGAACTCGGCAGCGGCCAATGCCCGTAGCGCAGGTTCGAACAGCACTGTCTGCCTGAGGTTTCGGTACCAGTAGCCGGCACCGAGCTCGACGCCGTCGAGCACCGCGCCGGTCACCGTGGAGAACATCGGGACGGTGGTCGGCCGCGGTGCAAGTCCGGCCAGCAGGTCGGCCAGTTCGGCCTCGAGCGGTTCGACGTGCGCCGAATGCGACGCGTAGTCGATCCCGATCCGGCGGGTGCGGATCCCCTGCTCCGCGCAGGCTCGGATCAGCTGCTCCAGGCCGGCCGGAGCGCCGGACACCGAGGTCAGCTCGGGGCCGTTCAAGCCGCCGATCTCCAGGCCGGATTCGAGCGATTCGAGCAGACCGCGGGTCGCGTCGACCGAAAGCTCGACCGACACCATGCCACTGCGGCCCGACAGCCGATCCGCGATCAGCTTGCTGCGCAGCACCGCGACCCGCGCGGCGTCCGCGAGACTCAGCGCACCCGACACACAGGCGGCAGCCAGTTCGCCCTGTGAGTGTCCGACGACCGCGTCGGGTCGCACACCGTGCTCGCGCCATACCTCGGCCAGCGAGACGAGCATCGCGAACCAGACCGGCTGCAGAACGTCGGTGCGCTCGAGTGGCGGAGCGCCCTCGACGCCGCGGACCACATCGAGCAGCGACCACCCCGACAGCGCATCCAGCGCCGCGGCGCATTCCGCCATGCGGGCGGCGAACACCGGCGAGTGTTCCAGCAACTCCTGCCCCATGCCCAGCCACTGCGATCCTTGGCCGGGAAACACGAAGACGGTCTTGCCGTCGCGAGCTCGTCCCGTGCCGCGAACGAGGCTCGGCGACGCACTACCCGACGCCAGATCCACCAGGCCAGAGACGATTTCGGTCCGATCGTCGCCGAGGACGACGGCTCGGTAATCGTGCGCGGCCCTGGTCGTCGCCAATGCACCGGCAAGATCGGCCAGATCGACATCGGCAGCACTGGTCACCAGCGACAGCAGCCGATCCGCTTGGGCGAGTAACGCTTCCGGCGACCGAGCCGAGATCGGCAGTGCGACGGTCTGCGGCGCTCCGGGCGCGGGGTGGACCGAGTGCGTCTCGATCGCCTGCTCCAGGATGACGTGCGCGTTGGTCCCGCTGAAGCCGAACGACGACACCGCCGCCCGGCGCGGTCGATCTGATTCGGGCCATGCCTGGGCCTCGGTCAGCAACTCAACCGATCCCGCCGACCAATCGACATGGGGCGTCGGTTCGTCCGCGTGCAGTGTGCGCGGCATGATGCCGTGCCGCATCGCCTGCACCATCTTTATGATGCCGCCGACACCGGCCGCCGCCTGGGTGTGGCCGATGTTCGATTTCAGCGAACCGAGCCGCACCGGCCGGTCCGCCGGACGGCCGTTACCGTACGTGGCCAGCAGCGCCTGTGCCTCGATGGGATCGCCCAGCGAGGTACCAGTGCCGTGTGCTTCGACGAGATCGACATCGGCCGTGGACAATCCGGCGTTGGCGAGCGCTTGCCGGATGACGCGCTGCTGGGCGGGTCCGTTCGGCGCGGTCAACCCGTTGGACGCGCCGTCCTGGTTGGTCGCCGAACCGCGGACCAAGGCCAGCACCGGATGACCGTTGCGCCGCGCGTCGGCGAGCCGCTCGACGAGCAGCACTCCGACGCCTTCGGCCCAGCCGGTGCCGTCGGCGTCCGCCCCGAACGCCTTGCACCGGCCGTCGGCCGCGAGTCCGCCCTGTCGCGCGAATTCGGCGAACGGGCCGGGCATCGCCATCACGGTCACCCCGCCGGCCAGCGCCATCGTGCACTCGCCCGAGCGCAGCGCCTGTGCAGCCAGATGCAGCGCGACCAGCGACGACGAGCAGGCGGTGTCCACGGTGACCGCGGGCCCCTCGAGACCGAAGGTGTAGGCGATCCGGCCGGAGGCCACGCTGGCCGAGCCGCCGGTGGCGAGGTACCCGGCGAGTTCCTCGTCGCCCTGCACCAGCGCCGTGTAGTCGTGGTACATCACGCCGGTGAACACTCCGGTGCGACTGCCGCGCAGCGTCACTGGATCGATCCCGGCGCTTTCGAATGTCTCCCAGGTGGTTTCGAGCAGCAGCCGCTGCTGCGGGTCCATCGCCAAGGCCTCGCGCGGCCCGATACCGAAGAAGCCCGCATCGAAATCGGCTACGTCGTAGAGGAATCCGCCGTGCCGGACCGGGCCGAGGCTCTGGTCGATCCGCCACCCACGGTCGGCCGGGAACGACCCGACCGCATCCGTGCCCTCGACGACCAGTTGCCACAGTTGCTCGGGCGAGCCGACACCGCCGGGATACCGGCAGGCCATGCCCACGATCGCGATCGGATCATCCAGCGCGGCGGCCTGCATGATCGAAACCGCGTCGCGCACATCGCCGTTCAACATCCCGTCGGACAGTTCGTCGCGCAGGTAACGGGCCAGTACAGGGACCGCCGGATAGTCGAACACCAAGGTCGCCGGGAGGCGCAGGCCGGTTGCCGCGCCGAGCCGGTTGCGGAACTCCACCGAAATCAGCGAGTCGAAGCCGAGGTCGGCGAAGGCAGCGGTGCGGTCGATCGACTGTGCGTTCGGATGACCGAGTACCGCGGCGGCCTGCTCACGAATCAGGTCGAGCAGTGTGTCGAGCCGCTCCTCGGGCGACCGGCCGGCCAGACCGGCGGTGAGCGCAGGCAGCTCGGCGCCCGCGGCAGCGGCCACTCGGCGCATGACCGTTGGCACCAGGCCCCGCAGCAGCGCGGGCACCGCGGCCTGGGCCCGCAGCGCGGGCAGATCGAGCCGAGCAGGCATGAGCACGACCTCGTCGAGCGCGAGGGTCGTATCGAACAGCGCCAAACCTTCGGCATCGGTCAACGCGGACACACCGGACCTGGCGTGCCGGTCCTTCGCCGAGTCGCCGAGGCGCGTGCCCATACCGCCGTCCCACAGCCCCCAGGCGAGCGACTTCGCCACCGCGCCAAGGCCATAGCGGTGCTGAGCGAGCGCGTCCAGGGCCGCGTTGGCGGCCGCGTAGTTGCCTTGACCGGCATTACCGACCAGGCCTGCCGCCGAGGAGAACAGCACGAACGCGGCGAGCTCGAGATCGAGGGTCAGCTCGTGCAGGTTGACCGCGGCGGCCACCTTCGGCCCGAACACGGTATCCAACCGCTGCGGCGTCAGTGCGGTGATCACGCCGTCGTCGACGACACCCGCGGTGTGCACGACGGCGGTCAGCGGATGCGCCTGCGGTATCGATGCCAGCACCGCGGCCAGCGCGACGCGGTCGGCAGCGTCGCAGGCGAGGATTCGCACGGTGGCGCCGAGCGCGGCCAGTTCCTCCGTGAGCTCGGCCGCACCGGGCGCTGCCGGTCCACGCCTGCTGAGCAGCACGAGATGACCGACACCGTGCTCGCGGGCCAGATGTCTGGCAACGGCCGAGCCGAGTCCGCCAGTACCGCCGGTGATCAGCACCGTTGCCTCGGGATCGAGGCCGAGCGGGGCGACGGCGGGCGCGGCAACCCGCACCAACCGCGGCAGGTAGACGACACCGGCGCGCACTGCGACCTGTGGCTCGTCGGCTTCGGGCACGGCAATGCGGTCATCGACGCTGTCGACGAGCCGGAACCGGCCCGGGTGCTCGGCCTGCGCCGAGCGCACCAGGCCCCACACCGCGGCCGCGGCCGGATCAATGTCCCGCTCGGCGCCGACGACGACCGCTCCGCTGGTCACCACCACCAGCTCGGAGTCGATCAGTCGTTCATCGGCCAGCCAGTGCTGGAGCAATGCCAACGCGCGGTGCGTTGCCGTTCGAATCGCGGTGTAGAGATCGGCATCCACTGGGGTAGCAGGGAATTCGACGGCGAAGCCGGCCGGTGCGGCGGCCCCTGCGTCGAGATCACCCGACAGCACCGACAGGTCGGCATTGCGCGCAAGGTGCGCCACCGGCACGGCCGAGCGGGACCATTCGACGCCGAACAGCGAATCCCCTACTCCGCCACGCAATTGCGCACCGGCAACAGGGCGCAGGGCGAGTGTGCCGACTCGGAACACCGGCTGCCCCGCCGGATCATGTGCGGCTATGGCCAGAGTGCCGGTACCGGACGGGGTGATTCGCACCCGCAGCCTCGTCGCGCCGGTGGCGAACAACGACACTCCGGTCCAGGCGAAGGGCAACCAGGTGCCCTCGACGCCGGGTCCGGTAGCTGTCGCGGCCACCCCTTGCAGAGCCGCGTCGAACAGCACCGGGTGCAGCCCGAAACGTCCTGCGGTGTCGTGCAATTCGCTATCGATTTCAACCTCGGCGAACACCTCGCCCGCCCGCGACCACGCGGCCCGGACCGCACGGAAAGCCGAACCGAAGTCGATCCCGTTCGCCGCGAACCGCGCGTACAATTCGTCCACCGAAAGGACGCTCGCCGCCGTGGGCGGCCACGTCTCGCTGTCGGGAGCGCCTTGCTCAGTGTCGACGGTCAGCAAACCCGAGGCATGGCGGACCCAGGGCGCATCGCTGTCCCGGCGCGAGTAGATGCTCACCGCGCGACCGCCGGCGGCATCCGGCGGGTCGATCACCATTTGCACCTCGACGCCACCGATTTCCGGAACCAGCATCGGTGCCGCCACGGTCAGCTCGGCTACCTGCGGACAACCGATGCGGGCACCACCCGCCAGCGCCAACTCGACCAAGACCGTTCCCGGTACGACAACAGCGCCGGAGACCTGGTGGTCGACCAGCCAGGCCTGGGTGTTCCGGGTCCACTTGCCGGTCATCACCAGGGTGTCCGGCTCGGCGAGCGCGATGGTCGTGCCCAGCAGCGGATGGCTGTCCGCGAACGCTCCGGCCGTGGATAGCGGCGCCTGCGGCGGCCAGTAGCGACGATGCTGGAACGGATAGGTCGGCAGATCGATCTGCGCGCGATAGCCCACGGGGAACAGCTCGGTCCACGCCACGGACAGACCATGCGCATGCAGGCGGGCCAGCGCGGCGAACACCGCGTCGAGTTCTGAGCCGTCCTTGCGCAATGCGGCCACGGCAGCAACGCCGTCGACCGCTGCCTCTGTAACGAGGGCGGTGAGCGTCGCATCCGGCCCCAGCTCCAGCAGGCCGGTCACCCCGGCCCGCAGCACCGCGTCGATGCCGTCGGCGAAGCGGACCGCGTCACGCGCATGCCGAACCCAATAGTCCGGCGTGGCAACCTCTTCCGACACCACGCCACCGGTCACGTTCGACACCAGGCCGAGTCGCGGTCGACCGAAGTCGAGTTCGGCACACACCGCCGCGAACTCGTCGAGCATCGGCTCCATCAACGGCGAATGGAACGCGTGCGATACCCGCAACCGCGACGTCTTACGACCCGAATCCCGGAAATGCGCCGCCACCGTCTCGACCGCCGCCGCCGCGCCCGAGACGACCACCGACGCAACGCCGTTCACGGCCGCGATCCCGACATCGCCGGCCAGCAACGGTGCCACCTCGGCCTCGGTGGCGCGCACCGCCACCATCACCCCACCCGCAGGCAGCGCCTGCATCAGGCGCCCGCGCACCACGACCAACCGTGCCGCGTCCGCGACACTCAGCACGCCGGCGACACACGCGGCGGTGATCTCACCCACCGAATGCCCCATCACGAAATCCGGTGCCACACCGCACGATTCGACCAACCGAAACAGCGCGAACTCCACCGCGAACAATGCGGGTTGCGCGAACTCGGTCCGATCGAGCACCTCGATGGCACCGTCGAATACCAGCTCGCGCAGCGACAGCCCCAACCACGGATCCACGCAGCCACACACCTCGTCGAAGGCGGCGGCGAACACCGGGAACGCTCCGTACAGCTCCCGCCCCATCCCGACGCGCTGCGCCCCTTGGCCCGAAAACAGCACGGCCAGACGGCCTTCCGGCACGATGGCGGTGGTCTCGGCAGTCGTGGCGCGGCGCAGCCCCTCGACCAGCTCGTCGCGGTCGCGCCCGAGAACCACCGCGCGATGCTCGAGCGCCGCCCTACCGGTGACCAACGACCACGCCATATCGGCGAGCGGTAACCCCGGATCGTCCTCGACCCTGGCCAGCAGCTGCCGGGCCTGGGCCCGCAGCGCTTCGGTGGTCTTGCCCGACAACAGCATCGGCGTCATCGGCAGGTTCGCCGTTGCCGACGGTTGCGGCTGCGGCCCCTGCTCCAACACGACGTGTGCGTTGGTTCCGCTGAATCCGAACGACGACACTCCGGCTCGGCGCGGGTGGCCGTGCTCCGGCCACTGGCGCGTCTCGGTCACCAATTCCACCGCACCCGAGGACCAGTCGACGTGTGGCGTCGGCTCGTCCACGTGCAAGGTCGCGGGCAGTATCGCGTGGCGCATCGCCTGGACCATCTTGATGATGCCCGCGACGCCCGCAGCGGCCTGGGTATGCCCGATATTCGACTTGATCGAGCCGAGCGACAACGGATACGAACGGTCTCGGCCGTAGGTGGCCTGCAACGCTTGGGCTTCGATCGGATCGCCGAGGGTGGTTCCGGTGCCGTGTGCCTCGACGGCGTCCACCTCCGCGGCGGACAGACCGGCGTTCGCCAGCGCCTGTTGGATGACGCGCTGCTGCGACGGCCCGTTCGGCGCGGTCAGCCCGTTGGACGCACCGTCGGAGTTCACCGCCGTCCCGCGCACCAGCGCAAGCACGGGATGACCGTTGCGCTGCGCGTCCGAAAGCCGTTCCAGCAGTAGCAGTCCGACGCCTTCGGACCAGCCGGTGCCGTCCGCGCTCGCCGCGAAGGCCTTGCATCGGCCGTCGGGCGCCAGTCCCTTCAGCCTGCTGAACCCGATGAACGATGCCGGAGTGGACAGCACCGCCGCAGCACCCGCAAGCGCAAGCGAGCATTCGTTGTTGCGCAACGCCTGCGCCGCCAGATGCAGCGCAACCAGTGCCGACGAGCACGCGGTGTCCACGGTCACGGCCGGACCTTCCAGCCCGAACGTGTAGGCCACCCGACCCGAGGCCATGCTCGGGGCCGAACCCGCACCCACGTGCGCCGACAGCTCGTCCGATCCTGCCGGGAACAAGTCGGCGTAACCGGTGTACATCGTGCCCGCGAAGACCCCGGTCCTGCTGCCGCGCAGCGAGGACGGATCGATGCCCGCGCGCTCGAACGACTCCCACGCGGTCTCCAGCAACAGTCGCTGCTGCGGATCCATCGCGATCGCCTCGCGCGGCGAGATGCCGAACATGGCCGGATCGAAATCGGCCGCATCATCGAGGAATCCTCCCTCGTTGGTGTAGCTGGTGTTCGGCCGGACCCCGGTCGGGTCGTACAGCGCCTCGATGTCCCAGCCACGGTCGACCGGGAACTCGCCGATGACGTCGCGGCCCGAAACCAGCAGCTCCCACAGGTCTTCCGGGGACCGCACGCCACCGGGGAAACGACAGCTCATCGCCACGATGGCGATCGGCTCATCGACCGGCCCCGCGGCGAGCCGCGACGGCGCGATCGTTTCGATGCGATCGAGCACGGTGTCCAGCAGGAACTCGGCGAGCACGATCGGTGTCGGATGATCGAACACCAGCGTGGACGGCAGCCGCAGCTCGGTCGCCGAGCCGAGCCGATTGCGCAGTTCGACGGCCGTGAGCGAGTCGAACCCGAGCTCGGCGAACGGGCGACCCGGATCGATCGCGGCGGCGCCGTCGTGACCGAGCACGGCCGCGACCTGGGCGCGGACCAGGTCCACGACCAAGCGGCGCTGCTCCTCGGACGTCGCCCCCGCGAGCACAGCCGCGAAACCGGTTGCGGCGTCCGGTGACTCGGCGTCAACGAGGGACCGCAGCAGCGGCGGCGGGCTCTGCGACCGCAGTGCCGCGAGATCGATCCGCACCGGCAGCAATACCGCGTCGTCCGCATTCGTGGTCAGGTCGAACAGGGTCGTGCCGAGAGCCGCCGAGATCGGCAGTACACCGGCCCGCCGCAGGCGGCGGGCGCTCGTTTCGTCGAGGGCCGCCGCCATACCGCCGCCCGCCCAGTGGCCCCAGCCCAGCGCCGACGCGGGCAGGCCGCGCGCGCGCCGCCACCGGGCGAGCGCGTTCAGGAATGCGTTCGCGGCGGCGTAGTTCCCCTGCCCCGCACCGCCGAAAGTGCCTGCGGCCGAGGAGAACAGCACGAAGGCCTCGAGGTCGAGCGCGGCGGTGAGTTCGTGCAGATGGAACGCGGCATCGACCTTCGGGCGCAGGACGGTGTCCAACCGCTGCGGCGTCAACGCGGACAGCACACCGTCGTCGAGCACTCCCGCGGTGTGCACGACCGCGACGAGCGGGTGCTCGGCAGGCACGCTCTCGATGAGCGCGGCCAACGCGGTCCGGTCGGTGACATCGCAGCGCGCCGCGGTCACTTCGGCACCGAGCTCGGCCAGCTGGGCCACCACATCGTTGGGGACGCCGCCGCGACTCACCAGAATCAGGTGGCGGACACCGCGTTCGGCCACCAGGTGCCGGGCGATCACCGTGCCGAGCGCGCCGGTCGCGCCGGTGACCAGCACGCTGCCGTGCGAGCTCCAGGTGGTTTCCGCGTCCGCACGCACCTCGGCGCGCGTCAGTCTCGGCACCCGGATTTCGCCGCCGTGCAGCGACAACTCCGGCTCGTCGGTCTGCGCGAGCGCGGCCACCAAAACCGAGCCGGGCTGCTGATCGATGTCGATCAGCAGCAACCGGTCCGGATGCTCGGCCCGCGCCGCACGGACCAGACCCCAGATCGGTGCGTTGACGAGATCGACCGCTTCGACATCACTGCCCGCACCGCGTGTCAGGAAGGCGAGCCTCGTGGTGGCGAGTCGGTCGTCGGCCAGCAAGGACTGCAGATCGTCGAGCGCGCGGGCCGTGGCCGCGCGGGCCGCCGACGGCACGTCGGCGTGCGAGTCGTCAGGAAGGTACGGCAGCACGATCAGGTCGGGCGCCGGTTCGCCGGCCTCGAGCGCGGCGTAGAGCGCCGACCGGTCGTCGTATCGACGGGCCGGAAGGTCTGGCGTAGCACCGATACTCGCCCACTGGACCGGGTCGCCGGTGGCCGCGGGAAGGTCTGCGACGATCCAATCGACACGGAAGATGGCGTCGTGCGCCGAAGTCGGCGACCCGCTCGCCCCCGGTCGCGTGGCGAACAGGGAGTATCCGGTCTCCGTCGAGGGCTCAGGCCAGAACCGAGTGCGTTGGAACGCATAGGTCGGCAGGTTGGCGTGCTGCCCCACCTCGTTCGGCAGCGTCCCGGTCCAATCGACCGGAACGCCGTGTGCCCAAGCCTGTGCGAGCGCGGCCAGCAACCCAGCGCGGCCACCGTCGTCGCGACGCAATGTGCCCACCGCCACCGCGGCGACCCCGCTGCGATCGATACTCTGCTCCATCGCCGGGATCAGGACCGGATGCGGACCCACCTCGAGCAGCTTCCGGAAGTCCCCCGCGAGCAACGTCTCGATCGCCGACGCGAATCGCACCGGCCGGCGCAGGTTCTCGACCCAGTACTCTGCGTCGAGTTCGGAGCCGTCCAGCAGTGCGCCCCGCACTGTCGAATACAGCGGAACCCGGCCACGCCGCGGGCTGACGCCCGTCAGCACCTCGAGCAATTCCGCCGCCACATCATCGACCTGCGCCGAATGCGACGCGTAATCGACATCGATACGCCGCGCCCGCACCTGCGCCGCCGCACAATCGGCCAGCAACTCATCCAACGCCGCGACCTCACCCGAAACCACCACACTCGCAGGACCATTCAACGCAGCAATGGACACCCGCGCACCGAACCGAGCGATCAATGCCTCGACACGCTCCAGCGGCAACGCCACCGACACCATGCCACCATGACCGGCCAACCGCTCGGCGATCACCCGACTACGCAACACCACCACACGAACCGCGTCCGCCAGACTCAACGCACCAGCAACACACGCCGCAGCAATCTCACCCTGCGAATGACCAACCACCACATCCGGTGTGACACCAAACGACTCCCACACCGCCGCCAACGACACCATCACCGCAAACGACACCGGCTGAACAACATCCACCCGACCCAACGAACCCTGCTGCCCAGCCACACATTCCAGCAGCGACCAACCCGTCAACGGATCCATCACCGCCGCACACTCACGCATCCGAGCCGCGAAAACCTCATCAACCGCCAACAACTCACGACCCATACCCACCCACTGCGCACCCTGACCAGGGAACACAAACGCGACCTGTCCGGTCACCCGGCTGCCGGTGACTCCCGGCTCGCCCGTCGTGACGGCAGCGAGCCCGCTGATCAGATCGTCGACGGCACCGGCCAGCACTACCGCGCGGTGATCCAGCGCCGCCCGTCCACGCACCAGCGACCACGCGAGCTCCGCGAGCGCAATATCCTCTGTCGCGCCGAGGAAATCGGCCAACCGCGCGGCCTGCTCCGATAATGCCGCCGGCGTCCGGCCCGACACTACGAACGGCAGCACCGGCGCGGTGGGTCCGGCCGATTCGACCGGCGGCTCGACGTGCTGCGGCTGTTCGAGGATGACGTGGGCGTTGGTACCGGTCACCGAAAACGCCGACACTCCCGCCCTGCGCACTCGCCCGGTCTCCGGCCACTGCTCGGCTTCGACGGTCAGCCGCGCCACCCCCGCCGACCAGTCGATATGCGGGCTCGGGGCATCGACGTGCAGTGTCTTCGGCACTACTCCGTGGCGCATCGCCTCGATCATCTTGATGATGCCTGCCATGCCCGCGGCGGCCTGCGTGTGGCCGATGTTCGATTTGATCGAACCGAGCAGCAGTGGGCGCGCGGGGTCCCGGTCGCGCCCGTAGGTGGCGATCAGGGCCTGTGCTTCGATCGGGTCGCCGAGGACGGTGCCGGTGCCGTGTGCCTCGACGACGTCGATATCGGCGGTGGTCAACCGGGCGTTGTGCAGAGCCTGGCGAATGACTCGCTGTTGCGCGGGGCCGTTGGGCGCGGTGAGACCGTTCGACGCGCCGTCCTGATTGATCGCGGAGCCACGGACGACCGCAAGCACCGGGTGTCCGTTGCGGCGCGCGTCCGAGAGTCGTTCCACCAGAACGAGTCCCACGCCTTCGGACCAGCTCGCGCCGTCGGCTGCGGCCGCAAACGATTTGCAGCGACCATCCGGTGCCAGGCCGCGCTGCTTACTGAATTCGACGAACGATCCCGGCGTCGACATGATCGCGACACCACCGGCCACGGCCAGCGAGCAATCTCCGCTGCGCAGCGCCTGCGCCGCAAGGTGCAACGCCACCAGTGACGACGAGCAGGCCGTATCGATCGTCACCGCAGGCCCTTCCAGCCCGAAGGTATAGGAGATGCGGCCAGAGGCCACCGCCCCGGAACTGCCCATGCCGACGTAACCGACGAGGTCGTCGGCGGCACCGGCGAGAGCGACGGCATAGTCGTGGTACATCACCCCGGCGAAGACGCCGGTCCGGCTGCCCCGCAACGACAACGGGTCGATGCCCGCCCGTTCGAACAACTCCCAGGAGGTCTCCAGCAGCAGCCGTTGCTGCGGGTCCATCGCGAGCGCTTCCCGTGGTGCGATCCCGAACGCGTCGGCGTCGAAATCCGCTGCCTCATAAAGGAATCCGCCCTCACGGACGTAACATGTGCCCGGTTGATCAGGGTCAGGGTGGTAAAGTGCCTCGAGGTCCCAGCCGCGGTCGGTGGGGAAATCGGAGATCGTGTCGACACCCTCGGCGACGACGCGCCAGAGCCCGTCTGCATCGGCGATACCGCCCGGATAACGGCAGGCGACCGCGACGATCACAATCGGGTCGTCATCTGCCGTCGGCGTCGCCGGAAGCGGTGCGGCACCGGTGTCGACGCCGGACAGCTCGGCCTGTAGGTGCGCGACCAACGTTTCGGTATTGGGATAGTCGAAGACCAGCGTCGCGGGCAGCCGCAGCCCGGTCGCGGCGTTGAGACGGTTACGCAGTTCGATCGCGGTCAGCGAGTCGAAACCCAACTCCACGAACGTGCGCCGTGGCTCCAACGCCTGCGCGGAGGTGTAGCCGAGCACAACCGCGACCTGGGCACGCACAATGTCGAGCAACGCTTTCGCGCGCTCCGGCTCGGGCAGAGCCGCCAGCCGTCCAGCGGACGCGTCGCCCGTCGCGGCCGCACTGCGGCGTGCGAGCGCACCGATCAAACCACGCAAAACCGGTGGTACCCAGCCTGATCCGGCCGCGCGGGCGCGCAACCTCGGCAGGTCGAGACCGATCGGGACAACTGCGGCGTCGGCGCTCGCGACCGCGCGGTCGAACAGTTCCAGCCCGTCGGTGACCGAGAGCGGGACCACGCCGCCGCGCTCACCACGTTCCCGATCGGCCTCCGACAGTCGGCCGGTCATGCCGCTCGGCGGCGCCCACATGCCCCATGCCAGCGAGGACGCGGGCAGCCCGGCAGCACGCCGCCGTTGCGCCAGGGCGTCCAAGAATGCATTCGCCGCAGCGTAATTGGCCTGGCCGGGGCTACCGAGCACACCGGCCGCGGAGGAGAACAACACGAATGCCGACAGCGGCAGCCCCCGCGTCGCCTCGTGCAGCACCAGGGCAGCGTCCACCTTCGGCCGCAGCACCGCGTCGATCCGGTCGGGGGTGAGCGCGGTAACGATGCCATCGTCGAGCACGCCCGCCGCGTGCACCACTGCCGTCAACGGATATTCGGCCGGGATAGCGGCCACCATGGCGGCCACCGCCGTACGGTCGGCGATATCGCATGCCACCGCCGACACCTGCGCGCCGAGCTCGATCAGTTCGGCGGGCAAGTCGCCGACCACGCCGCTGCGACTCGCCAGCAGCACCCGCCGAACTCCGTGCGCGCGGACGAGATGGCGGGCGACCAAGCCGCCGAGCGTGCCGCCCGCTCCGGTAATCAGCACCGTGCCGGTTCCGAAATCCGTTTCGGCCGAAGACTTCTCGTCGACCACGCGGTCCAGCCGGGGCACCAGCAGCTGGCCACGCCGCACCGCTGCCTGCGCGTGCTCCATCGCGTCCCGCGCCACGGCGACCCCGGTGGCCGGAGCTCCGTCGATATCCAGCAGCCCGATCCGGTCGGGATGCTCCGACTGCGCCGATCGCAGCAAGCCCCACGCGGCGGCGTGTGTGAGATCATCGGGGGCTTCGTCGGCGGTGACCGCAACGGCACCGCGAGTAATGACGATCAGCCGCGCGCCGGCGTACCGATCATCGGAGATCCATGACTGCACCAGTGCCAGCGCGTCGTGGACCGTTCGATGAACATGATCGGCATCCTCGTCACCCACGGCAGCGGGCAACGGCGCGAGGATCGCATCGGGTAGTTCGAAGCCGTCATCCAGCGCTGCCGCCAGCGCCGCAAGGCCGGTGAACGCGAGACAGCCTTCGATCGCCGAATCGACGCCGAGGATAACCGGGCGGCTCAGCGCCGACGTCGTGGTGACCGCGTGCCAACCGAGCCGGTACAGCGACGCGGCGGGACCCCGCGCGGACAGACCTCCGGTGGCGATCGCGCGGACTGTGAGCGAGTCGGCGGTCACTACCGGTCGTCCGGCATCATCGCAGGCCAGCACCGACACGGCGTCAGCACCGAGCACAGCCAGTCGCACTCGTAAAGTGGTGGCGCCCGTCGCGTGCAGCGTCACCGCCCGCCACGAGAACGGCAGCTTACTCTCGGTTGCGGTGTTCCAGCCCGGCAGCAGCGACGACGCGTGCAATGCCGCGTCGAGCAGCGCTGGATGCACGCCGAAACCTCCCGCATCGGCGGCGATGTGCTCGGGCAGCACGACTTCAGCGAACACCTCGTCACCGCGCAGCCACGCTGCGCGTACCCCTTGGAAAGCGGCACCGTAGTCAAACCCGGCTGCCGCCGAACGCTCATACAGGTCCGAGATGTCGGCCGGGACAGCGCCCGAGGGTGGCCATTCGGTCAATTCCAGGTCCGCACGCGCGCCGGCGGTCGACAGCACACCCGTCGCATTCCGGACCCACGACTCGTCATCCCCCTGCGGAGGCCGGGAGTGGACCGACAGTGCTCGACGGCCCGAGGCATCCGCCGGACCGACCGCTAACTGCACCGCGACGCCGCCATCCCGGGGCAGCATCAGCGGCGCCTCGAGTGTGAGCTCCTCGATCTGGTCACAACCGAGCTGATCGCCTGCACGCCAAGCTATTTCGACCAATCCGGTGCCGGGAACCAGCATGGTGTTCGACACTGCGTGGTCGGCGAGCCAGGGGTGGGTCGCCACCGAGAGACGCCCGGTGAGCAGCAGTCCGCCGGAATCGGCGAGGACCACCGCGGCACCGAGCATCGGGTGTTCGGCCGAGCGCAGACCGGCCGAGCTGACGTCGCCGGCGCCGGTCGTCATCTCCAGCCAGAACCGGCGCCGCGCGAATGCGTACGTCGGCAGGTCGACTCGCGCACCCGGCCGGCCGTCGAATCTCGGCAGCCACGCCACGGCGAGTCCGTTCACCCACGCCTGCGCCAGCGACTCGAGCAGCCGACGCTGCCCGCCCTCGTCGCGCCGCAAGGTCCCGAGCGCGACGGCGGGCGTCTCGCTCGCGTCTATCACCTGCTCGATCGCAGGCACCAGGACCGGATGCGAACTCACTTCGAGGAACGTCCGGTGGCCTTCGATCAGCAATGCCTCGATCGCAGGCAGAAATCGGACCGGCTCGCGCAGGTTCTCCAGCCAATATGCCGCGTCCAGCTCCGCACCGTCGACCAATCGGCCGCGCACGGTCGAGTACAGCGGGGTTCGGGCCTGCCGTGGCGCGATCGCGGCAAGCGCGTCCAGCAGCGCGCCGGCGACCGAATCCACCTGCGCCGAATGCGACGCGTAGTCGACGTCGATGGTTCGCGCGCGGATGTTGTTGTCCTCGCACTCGGCGACGATCTCGTCGAGGGCGGCACGCTCCCCCGAGATCGCCGTGGCGGCAGGGCCGTTCACGGCGGCGATCGACACCCGCTGCTCGAAGCGGGCGATCAGTTCATTCACCTGGTCGGCGTGCAGCGCCACCGACACCATGCCACCATGACCGGCCAACCGCTCGGCGATCACCCGACTACGCAACACCACCACACGAACCGCGTCCGCCAGACTCAACGCACCAGCAACACACGCCGCAGCAATCTCACCCTGCGAATGACCAACCACCACATCCGGTGTGACACCAAACGACTCCCACACCGCCGCCAACGACACCATCACCGCAAACGACACCGGCTGAACAACATCCACCCGACCCAACGAACCCTGCTGCCCAGCCACACATTCCAGCAGCGACCACCCCGTCAACGGATCCATCACCGCCGCACACTCACGCATCCGAGCCGCGAAAACCTCATCAACCGCCAACAACTCACGACCCATACCCACCCACTGCGCACCCTGACCAGGGAAGGCGAACACCACACGGCTGTCGCGCACCTCGCCGACCAGCACGCCCGCAGACGACTCCGCCGCGGCCAATGCTTCGAGCCCCCGGACGAATTCGGCACGATCGGCGGCCACCACCACGCCGCGGTGCTCGAGTGCCGCACGCGCGGTCACCAACGCCGCGCCGACATCGGCCAACGCCACGTCCGGGCTGTCCGCGAGGTATTCACACAGCCGCACCGCCTGCGCACGCAATCCTGCCGCGCTCCGAGACGACAGCACCAGCGCCTGCGGCGACGTGTCGAGCGAATCCGCCACATTCCGGTGCTCGGTGGCCGATTCGGTTCCCTCGGACACCGGCGGAGCTTGCTCCAAGATCACGTGCGCGTTGGTCCCTGAAACGCCGAAGGACGACACCGCCGACCGGCGCGATCGATCAACTCGCGGCCATGGCCGTGCCTCGGTGACGACCTCGACCGCGCCGGAGGACCAATCCACCTGCGGGCTCAACTCGTCGACGTGCAACGTCGCGGGCACGACCCCGTGCCGCATCGCCTCGACCATCTTGATCACTCCCGCGACTCCGGCCGCGGATTGCGTGTGTGCGATGTTCGACTTGATCGAGCCGAGCAGCAACGGCTGATCGGCGGGCCGGTCCTGGCCGTAGGTGGCCTGCAGCGCCTGCACCTCGATCGGGTCGCCGAGCACCGTGCCCGTACCGTGCGCCTCGACCACATCCACCTCGGCAGCGGTCACCCCCGCGTTCGCCAGCGCCTGGCGGATCACCCGTTGCTGGGCCGGACCGTTCGGCGCGGTCAATCCGTTGGACGCCCCGTCCTGGTTCACCGCCGTGCCACGGATCACGGCAAGCACCGGATGTCCGTTGCGCTGCGCGTCCGAGAGTCGCTCCAGCAGCAGCAGACCAGCGCCTTCACCCCATCCGGTGCCGTCGGCAGCGGCGGCGAATGACTTGCACCGGCCGTCCGGGGCGCCGCCGCCTTGCCGGGACATGGTGGTGAACGCCGCCGGGGTCGCCATGACGGCGACGCCGCCCGCGATGGCCATCGTGCATTCGCCGGACCGCAACGATTGCACCGCGAGATGCATTGCCACCAGCGACGAGGAGCATGCCGTGTCGAGAGTTACCGCAGGCCCTTCGAGTCCGAACGTGTACGCCACTCGCCCCGATGCCACACTGCCCGCGACGGCAGTTCCGAAATACCCCTCGAGCTCGTCGGGCAGCACAGTCCTCGACGCGTAATCGTGGTACATCAGGCCGGTGAACACACCGGTCCGGCTGCCGCGCAACGACTGTGGGTCCAAACCTGCTCGCTCGAACACCTCCCACGACAGCTCGAGCAGCAACCGCTGCTGCGGATCCATCGCCAGCGCCTCTCGTGGCGAGATCCCGAACAGCCCGGGGTCGAACTCGCCCGCATCGTGCAGGAACGCACCGTATTTGGTCGTCGACGTCCCTGCCCGGTTGGAGTCCGCATCGAACAGGTTCGCCACATCCCAGCCGCGATCGGCCGGAAACTCCGACACCGCATCCCGGCCTTGGGCTGCCAACTCCCACAGCAACCCCGGGGTGTCCGCACCACCTGGGTAGCGGCAGGACATACCGACGATCGCGATGGGCTCCTGCTCGCTCGCTTCCAGATCATGAATCCGACGATGCGCCTGTCGCAGGTCCGCCGTCATCCGGCGGAGGTACTCGACAAGCTTCGCTTCGTCCGCCAACGGAGGCCCCTTTTCACGCTCTTCGGGTACGAGTATTTGCCGGGCGCGGCTACAGCACACCGGAGCATTCGCAAGATAAGCCCGCTGTACCCCCTAGAACCAACCCCTAACAAGCCCCTGAGTTCCGGTTGGCGGCAATATAAGAAAATGCGCCGAATTGA
This sequence comes from Nocardia sp. NPDC046473, assembly GCF_040645995.1. Classification (NCBI taxonomy): domain Bacteria; kingdom Bacillati; phylum Actinomycetota; class Actinomycetes; order Mycobacteriales; family Nocardiaceae; genus Nocardia; species Nocardia sp. NPDC046473. Next base: position 615,573 of record NZ_JBEYZJ010000007.1, on the reverse strand, counting down.
ATCGGTGCATATATTCTACGAAATTTCATCTACGCGACGGACAGGCGCTGTGTCAAACGTTCTGCGGTCGACCGAAATTACGGACAGCACACAGGTCTTGAACCGGCTGAATTTCATCACGACAATCAAGGCATGGGCACTGGTTCAGCGACAGAACTCGACACGACGGCATCGAAAGATGATGCCGTCGGCGCCACCGTTCGTTACGCAGTTTCGGCGATGTACATCCGCAATACCAGTCCGATCTCTTTACGACCACGCACGCCTAGTTTCCGGTACACGCGGGTCAGATGCTGCTCGACTGTGCTGACCGTAACGTTCATTTTCCGGCTGATTTCTCTATTGGTGTACTCCAGAGCTGCCAGTCGTGCGACGGCCATTTCCGAATCGGTCAGTGTCGCCGCCTCGCCCAGGTCTGCATCCGACTCTTCGATGACATGAAGATGGGCCATCAAGTCTGTCGACAGTCGCTGAGTACACAGGACCTCCAAACCGGAGGAGGACGCGAGAGTCCATGCTTTGCGTGCGGTCGAACGGGCTCGCCCGGAGACTCCCAGATCACGAAACGCCTGGCTCAACTCCGCCAGGGCACGCACACTCTCGGCCGTCTCCTTCGTCTTGGACAACACCATCAGCGCCTCCTGCAGCAACGCCGGGCGTTCACGCGGCGGACGGGTTGCCGCGGCAATACGCAACGAAATCGCCTTGACTCGTGGTGTGTCGGCACCAGGTCGTTCGCGTTGTTCTTCGGCCAGCTCACGAGCACGGGCGTGATCACCCAGCGCGAGATAGACCGAGGCCGCGGAAGTGCGCCAGGGCAGGTACGTCGGCGTATCAATGTTCCACTGCCGCATCAGGTCACCACAGGCGGCAAAGTCTTCCAGCGCCACGGACGATCGTCCTAGCGCCAACTGGTACTCGCCACGAGCGTGCAGATAGTTGAGCCCGAACGGCGTGTGGAACATCGCACCGGGAACCGGATGGCTGAGCCAGCTCGCGGCCGAATCCGTCCGGCCGGTAGTCGTACATGCCGAGATCAGGATCGCCAGCGGAGCACCGATCGCGACACCCCACCCGTCCACCGATATCAAACCCAATGCCTGCGAAGCGCATTCTTCGGCAAGAATCGGATCCCCTTGATGCTCAGCAATCAGTGCCCTGGTGCACGTGAGGAAGGCTGCGCGGCTAGGCGCGCGTAGTAAGTTCGCATCGCGCAGTAGGGCATCGCACCATTGCACAGCGATATCCGAACGGCCGGCATAGACCAGAGCGAGCAGTGAAACCAAGGCTTCTTCACTCGAGCTGTTCTTCCAGGACCATCCGGCGAGTAGTTCGTCGAGCACCGTTACCGTCTGCGGACTGGCACCTGTGCCGATCACCGCAAGTAAAATCTCCGTAGCGCCGGGCCTTCGGCCGACCGAGGGTCGGTGTAGCCAATTGCGGTCTTGGGTGTCGTGCGTCGTCGGGGTGGCACCGGCCAATGGTGGGCAAATGAACCTGAGCCAAGATTGGGTGGCCTGGATCGCGTCAACGGTGTGCCAATCAGTGGAGCCCGGTCCGTCCGCGAGCACAGACAAGCTCGCTTCGGCCTCTTCCAGCCGCCCGTGCCAGACCAGGTACTGCGTCAGCTCGAGGACATCACCCCCCTTCAGATGACCTGCGGTAACCGACGCGACCAGTCGGTCGAGCCAACGGCTGGCGAAGGCCGGATCAATCCGGCTCTCGACCGCTACCCGGATAAGATCTATAGCCGTTCGTTCGCATTCGTCCACGCATGCGCACGCTGCCGAACGCAGGCACTCCAAGGCGAACTCGGTGCCGTCGTTGCGCAGCGCCTCGGTCGCCGCATCGCGGAGAACACGGCCCGCCCACGGCTCTGTCGACGGACCGCCCGCGATGAGGTGAGCGGCCACCTCAACTGCTGCTCTACCTTCGTCGAAAAGCAGAGCGGCAACCCCCTGATGCAACGCGATCCGCTCAATGACAGGTAGCCGCTTCGCCACCGCCGCCCCCAACAAGCTGTGCCGATACCGAGCAGCAGCAACCAGCCCGGCCGCGGATAGGCTGCGGACCACTTGTTTCACCACGCACAGCTCCACGCCGGTCAGTCGTACGATCCGATCGATGGTCGCGTGCTCACCGAGAACGGCCATCGCGCTGCCGACGCGTACTGCGCTCTCGTCTCCGCTGTATAGACAGGCCAGAGCGGCTTGACCCAGTGCATCGCCGTCCGCGAGGTCATCCACGCCGCCTTCCTCGAGTCGGCCACTACTGTCACCGCGTTCGATTTTGCGGTAGAACTCCTCGGCGACCGCCCGAACCAGCAGGGGGTTTCCACCGGTGACCTCGAAAAAGCCGCCCGCGAGCCGTGCTGCCGAATCCCCGCCCACATAGCCGGTGAGTGCATCGGCAACACCTTCCGCACTCAACGGTGCGAGCCCTATACGGCGTGCCTTCGGGAACCTCAGCAACTCAGCTTGGAACGTCAGCGGCAGCGCAGGCGGACCCAGCGGCTCCGCGACCACTATCAACACGGGCAGCGCCGGTAAGCGCCGAAGCAGATAGGACAGTATTTGCAGCGACGCCGCATCCGCGTAATGCACGTCGTCGACCAGTATGACCAGCGATTGTTGCCGAGCCAGATCGGCAATCGCGGCTCCAAGGCGGTGCGCCGTCGCTGCCGACATCGCGCCACGCTGACTCTCCGCTTCGCCGAGCGCAAGCAGGGCTTCGGCACTCGACAAGTCTGTCGAATCCTCGAGCGCGGCATGCCGAAGCAACTGCGTCAACACGCCCAATTGCTGCTGGCTTTCGGCGGGTGCACCTGCCGCGAACCAGAATCTAGCGGCGACGGGGAGCTCAGCCCCGAATGCCTGTAGCAAGGCGGTCTTTCCAGTTCCGGAAGCACCGGTCAAGACCACTAGTCGTCCCTCGCCGCCGGATATTTCCGCAAACGCCTCAGACAATTCGCACATTTCAACCATGCGCTCAACGATCAGCAAGGTACTCTCCCACCCACTCAGCACGTCCACCTCCAGTCAGGACGCGCAACAATTGCCAGAACGCATACGACACCCAGCGATGTCTACTCTTTGGATCAACCAGGCCCCCGGCCGACAGCCGAAGACCTCCCGTAAGCCCAACCCTTGATCCGATCGAGCCAGTGCCGATCCACTGAGAACGCCAGCGAATCAGTTCAGCCCCGGCACGTGCTGACTATCGCAAAGGCGTAAGCCGACCTGGACTCGATCTGCTTCGCCCTCGGTATCAACTAGAAACATTTCATGAAATTTATACAAATACTCTCGACGCGAACAAAAGGGTGCTCTGCGGACATTCGACGGGAAGCATGCATTAAGTCACTGCCCCACCAAAGACCAAACCGACTTCTCCGGGCAAGTAACCAACGCAATCGAGACCCCCTATGCCGCCGCGCACTCATGCGCCACCCGCATCAATTCTCACCCCCTCGAATCTCCACGGCGAGCCAGAACTCGACGCTATAATCACAGCTCTTCGCCGGGAAAACGACACAGCACGATAGAGTTGACCATGCAGAATTCAGAAATATGCCACTATCGGCCAGATCAACAGAATTGCATCTCGAAGTCACAGCACTTCACCGCCACAATGGCAGGACGCTAATTGATCACAACTAAATTACCCCCCGAAAAGATGAGCGTATCCATTCTAAAACGAACCAGCTTCTCCTCGCCCAGGCTAACCGAAAGGTCTGCAGCCCGCAAGACTGGACGGTCCAGCCAACATCGAAGATCGATATAACCGCAGGCGACTTGTGTGATTTGCAGAAAGATAGCTGACTTTATTCGCAGATCACTTGCACGATCGTAGGCAGCCAACCGGGCCGACTACCGGACGAGTGTGCGCGAGCACGCCGGGCTATGACAACTGTCACTCTGTCATTCGGGGGCACCAGCCGCACCGGCGCACGGGTGATGAAACACCAATCGGCGGCGAAGTAGCCTTCGCCGCCGATTATGTGATCCTGAATATCTGGTTGTCGCTTACGCGTTCGCGGTCCGCTCCACCGCGCGCACCTGTGCTTGCGCCGCTAGCTGATCCTCTTCGCTGGCTGTCGAATCAGCCAACACGCGCTGGGCCGCCTCGAGATCCACCTCGTCCGCGAACTCCGCGGACTCGGCTAAGACCCGGACCGTCGTTGCGGTCACGGAAAAGAAGCCGCCGTGCACCGCCGCGACAATACGCTGACCGTCGGTGTCGACGATGGACACGATGCCGCCCTCGACCAGCTGGCCGAGCAGCGGCTCGTGGCCCGGCATGATGCCGATCTGGCCCTCGGTGGTCTGCGCGCTGACGAACGTTGCCTGGCCGGACCAGAGCAGCCGTTCGACGGCGACGAGATCAACTGACATTTCCGACATCGGGACTACTTTCCGGCGATCTTCTTCGCGGCCGCCTCGACATCGTCGAGACCACCGCAGCTGTTGAACGCCTGCTCCGGGAAGTGGTCGAACTCGCCCTTGCAGACCCGGTCGAAGTCGTCGATGGTCTGCTCCAGCGGAACCACCGAACCGACCTGGCCGGTGAACTTCTCGGCCACGATGAAGTTCTGGCCGAGGAACTTCTCCAGGCGACGGGCGCGGCCGACGAGGACCTTGTCCTCTTCGGAGAGCTCGTCCATGCCGAGGATGGCGATGATGTCCTGCAGTTCCTTGTACTTCTGCAGGATTCGCTTCACCTCGTTGGCAACGGCGAAGTGCCGATCGCCGACGATCGAGGCCTCCAGGATGCGGGAGGTCGAGGTCAGCGGGTCGACGGCCGGGTAGATGCCCTTCTGCGAGATCGGGCGCGAAAGCTCGGTCGTCGCATCGAGGTGGGCGAAGGTGGTGGCCGGCGCCGGGTCGGTGTAGTCGTCGGCGGGCACGTAGATCGCCTGCAGCGAGGTGATCGACCGACCACGGGTCGAGGTGATGCGCTCCTGCAGCTCACCCATCTCGTCCGCGAGGGTCGGCTGGTAACCGACGGCGGACGGCATGCGGCCGAGCAGGGTCGACACCTCGGAACCGGCCTGGGTGAACCGGAAGATGTTGTCGATGAACAGCAGCACGTCCTGGTGCTGCACGTCGCGGAAGTACTCGGCCATGGTGAGGGCCGAGAGCGCGACGCGCATGCGGGTGCCCGGCGGCTCGTCCATCTGGCCGAAGACGAGGGCGGTGTCCGGGAGGACGCCCATCTCTTCCATTTCCAGGCGCAGGTCGGTGCCCTCACGGGTGCGCTCGCCGACACCGGCGAACACCGAGGTACCGGAGAACTCCCGCGCGATACGGGTGATCATCTCCTGGATCAGCACGGTCTTGCCGACACCGGCGCCACCGAACAGGCCGATCTTGCCACCCTTCACGTACGGGGTGAGCAGGTCGATGACCTTGATGCCCGTCTCCAGGATCTCGGTCTTACCCTCGAGCTGGTCGAATGACGGGGGCTTGCGGTGGATGCCCCACTGCTCGCCGTCGCGGCCGAGGCCGGGGCTGTCCAGGCAATCGCCGAGGGCGTTGAAGACGTGGCCCTTGACGACGTCGCCGACCGGCACCGAGATCGGCTTGCCGGTATCGGTGACGGCCGCGCTACGGACCAGGCCGTCGGTGGGCTGCATCGAGATGCAACGCACGATGCCGTCGCCGAGGTGCTGGGCAACCTCGAGGGTCAGCGTCTTGGCCACCGAGGTAAGGGTGATCTCGGCGTGCAGAGCGTTGAACAGCTCTGGGATCGAGCCCCGGGGGAACTCGACGTCGACGACGGGGCCGATGACTCGGACGACGCGACCTGAGTCTGCGCCGGTCCGACTCGTGTTGTCTTGCGTGACTGCTGCGGTCATTTTTCTCTTCCTGCGCTTAGTCGCGGTCCGAGCTCGAAGCCAGCGCGTTTACGCCGCCGACAATTTCGCTGATTTCCTGCGTGATCTGGGCCTGCCGCACCGAGTTCGCCTGCCGGGAAAGATCCGTGGCGAGGTCGTTGGCGTTATCGGTGGCTGCCTTCATTGCGGTGCGCCGAGCCGCGGACTCGGATGCCGCTGCCTCGAGCAACGATGAGTAGATACGCGTGTTGATGTACTTCGGCAGCAGGGCCGCCAGCAGCACATCGGCGTCGGGCTCGAACTCGTACTGCGCGTGCACATCCGCCGTCGGCGAATCGGACACGAAGTCCTCACCCATGTCGAAGTTCTCGTCGACGTAGCTCACCTGGATCGGCGCCAACCGGCGCACCTCCGGGGTCTGCGTCAGCATCGACACGAATCGCGTGTACACGATGTGCAGCTCGTCGACACCCGCGATGTCACCGGTGCCGTTCGGCGCGGGAACCACGCCTTCGGAACCGGCCATGAAGGCCTCGACCAGGTGGTTGCAGGCCGCCGACGCATCGGAGTACTTCGGCTGCTGCGAGAACCCGGACCACGACGCGACCGGGGTGCGGTTGCGGAAGGTGTAGTACGTGAGGCCCTTGTTGCCCATCACGTAGATCACCGGCTCTTTGCCCTCGCCGCGCAGCGTGTGCATCAACTCTTCGGCGCGCTTGAGCACGTTGGAGTTGTAGCCACCGGCCATGCCGCTGTCACTGGTGATCACCAGCACCGCCGCCCGGCGCGGCTCGGCGCGCTCGGTCAGCAGCGGATGGGTCAGGTTCTTCGACGCGTTCGCCAGCTCACCGAGGACCTTGGTGATCTCCTCGGCGTACGGCTTGGCGGCCGCAACCCTGGCCTGCGCCTTGGAGATTCGCGAGGTCGCGATCAGCTCCTGGGCCTTGGTGATCTTCTTGATCGAATTCACACCACGAATGCGGGAGCGCAATTCACGCAAACTTGCCATCAGTCACACTCCCTTCATGCTGTAGGCGATGGCGGCATTCACGGGCACTGCGTGGTTACGCAAGCTGCCTCCTCCGTGCCTGACGCTCATGCCGCAGTCGGTTTTACGAATTACTCGCATCAGTCTCGAACCTGGGTCACTTCTCGACGTGCTTGCGGGTGACCGACAGCGTCTCGACCTCTTCGTGCTCGAGATCGGCCGCTTCGGCCTCGTTCACCACACGGCTGCCGTCGGAGGCGAGGAAGCCCTGCTTGAACTTGTCGGTCTCCGCCTTGATCTGATCGGCGGCCTCGTCCTTGAGGACCTTGCCGCCCTCGATCGACTTGAAGGCGTCGGCCGCGGCGCGGTGCAGGTGCTCGAGCAGTTCGCTGTTGAAGCGACGGATGTCGGCGACCGGAACCGAGTCGAAGCGGCCGTCGTCGACCAGGAAGATCGACACGATCTGGTCCTCGACGGCGACCGGCGAGTACTGGTCCTGCTTGAGCAGCTCGACCCAGCGGGCGCCACGCTCGAGCTGCGCCAGCGACGCGGCATCGAGGTCGGAGGCGAAGGCGGAGAACGCCTCCAGCTCGCGGAACTGCGCCATTTCCAGACGCAGCGAGCCTGCGACCTTCTTCATGCCCTTGGTCTGGGCCGCGCCACCGACACGGGAGACGGAAGTACCGACGTTGATCGCCGGGCGCACGCCCTTGTTGAACAGGTCGGACTCGAGGAAGACTTGGCCGTCGGTGATCGAGATGACGTTGGTCGGGATGAACGCCGAGATGTCGTTGGCCTTGGTCTCGATGATCGGCAGACCGGTCATCGAGCCGGCGCCCAGCTCGTCGGACAGCTTCGCGCAACGCTCCAGCAGACGGGAGTGCAGGTAGAACACGTCACCCGGGTACGCCTCGCGGCCCGGCGGGCGACGCAGCAGCAGCGAGATGGCACGGTACGCCTCGGCCTGCTTGGTCAGGTCGTCGAACACGATGAGGACGTGCTTGCCCTGGTACATCCAGTGCTGGCCGAGAGCCGAACCGGTGTACGGCGCAAGCCATTTGAAGCCGGCCGAGTCGGACGCGGGGGCCGCGACGATGGTGGTGTACTCCAGCGCGCCACGGGCCTCCAGCGCGGACTTGACGCCCGCGATGGTGGAACCCTTCTGGCCGACGGCGACGTAGATGCAGCGCACCTGCTTCGCCGGATCGCCGGAGTCCCAGTTCGCCTTCTGCGCCAGGATGGCGTCGATGCAGACCGCGGTCTTGCCGGTCTTGCGGTCGCCGATGATCAGCTGACGCTGGCCACGGCCGATCGCGGTGAGGGCGTCGATGGCGGTGATACCGGTGGCCAGCGGCTCCTCGACGGGCTGACGCTCCAGCACCGAGGCGGCCTGCAGCTCGAGCACGCGCTGCTCTTCGGCCTCGATCTCGCCGAGACCGTCGATCGGGTGACCGAGCGGATCGACCACGCGGCCGAGGAAGTTGTCGCCCACCGGAACCGACAGCACGTCGCCGGTCCGGCGGACCTGCTGGCCCTCTTCGAGGTCGGCGTATTCGCCGAGGATGACCGCACCGATCGAGCGGTCTTCGAGGTTCAGCGCCACGCCGAGCACGCCACCCGGGAACTCCAGCAGCTCATTGGCCATTGCCGAAGGCAGGCCGCTGACATGCGCGATGCCGTCGGCCGTGTCGGTGACAACACCGACTTCTTCGATGGAGGTCTCGGGGGTGTAGCTCTGCGTGTAGCTCTCGATCGCGCTACGGATCTCGTCGGAGGAGATCGTCAGCTCCGCCATGTTCTTCCTGCTCTCGCTGTGTCGAATAGTCGGGGGTGGGGGACGGCAGCCGGCGAAGCCGGCGGGGTGGGTGAGACCCGCGGAACGTCAGGTCAGGGACCGACGCAGCCGTTCGAGCCGGCCGATGGCGCTGCCGTCGATCACGTCGTCGCCGACGTGTACGACCAGCCCGCTCAGCAGACTCGGGTCGACCTGTACGTGCACCTGGATCGGCTTGTCGTAGATGCGATGCAGCGAGGCGGCGAGCCGCTCGCGCTGCTGCGCCGACAGCTCGATCGCCGCACGCACGTGCGCCACGATCTGGTCGCGACGGGCCGCAGCCAGGTCGGACAGTTCGTCGAATGCCACCCCGACTGCCGTCTTCTGCCTGGTCACCACCTGCTCAGCCAGGGTTAGCGTGATGGATTCGGTCTTGCCGGTGAGCAGGCGATCGATCAGCTCCCGCTTCGCCTCGGCCGGCTTGGTCCGATCGGAAAGGGCCTGCTCGAGGTCCGGGTTGTCGCTGATGATCCGACCGAGCCGGAACAGCTCGTCCTCGACCGCGTCGAGCCGGCCAGTGTCGGCCGCCGACTCCAGCAACGCCTCTTGCCCGAGCAACACCAGGGTGTCGACCAGGTCGGCGGTCCGGGACCAGTTCTGGGCAACGGCGGTGGTCAACACGGCCTGCGTGGCCGGGTTGACCTTTCCGCCGAAGACCCGCTCACTGAGCTCGGCCCGGACCGAGCCGGGCACCGACACGTCCGCGAGCGCAACACGCAGCGAACGCTGGTCGTCCAGCACGGCGACAACGGCGAACAGTTCGGAACCCGTTGTGGCCGCGACACTGTCGCTTCCGGTCAGAGCGGCCCTGAGCGCCTCCCGAGACCGGGCGCAGGCCTCGCGGCTCGCTGCGTACATGCTTCTCACTTTCGCGTCGCTACCTTCCGACCCCGATGCCGGCTTTCGACTCGTCGTCGAGCTCGGTCAGGAACCGCTCGATCGACGCCGCCTGCTTAGCTTCGTCCGAAACCGACTGCCCGATAATCTTTTCGGCCAAATCTACGGCGGTATGGCCGAGTTCGGAGCGCAGTTCGGTAAGGATTTGCTGGCGCTGTGCTTCCAGCTGGCTGTGGCCTGCGGCAACGATGCGGTCACTTTCGGCCTGCGCGTCCGCGCGCATCTGCGCGAGGATCTGCTGGCCCTGGGTGCGCGCGTCCTCACGGATACGCGAGGCCTCGAGCCGTGCTTCGGCCAGCTGCTGCTGGTACTGCTGCAGGGTGAGCTGGGCCTCTTCCTGCGCGGCCTCGGCCCGAGCGATGCCGCCCTGGATCTTGTCGGCGCGCTCGTCGAGCACCTTCAGGAAACGCGGAACGAGGTACTTGAAGAAGAAGAAGCCGATGATAACGGCGCAGACTGCCGACCATACGATGTCATACGTCTCGGGGATGAGAGGGTTGATGTCCTCTCCACTCCCCGCCGCAAGCACTGGTATCTGGTACATCGGAATCAGAAAATGAAGCCGGCGACGAGACCGAGCAGCGCGAGGGCCTCGGTCAGGGCGATACCGAGGAACATGTTGGTACGGATCTGGCCGGAGAGCTCGGGCTGACGCGCGATGCCCTCGATGCCCTTACCGACCACGATGCCGACGCCGATGCCGGGGCCGATGGCCGCCAGACCGTAGCCGATAGCGCCGTAACCCTTGATCTTGTCGGAGTTCGTGGCGGCTTCCTGGGCCAGGTATGCGAGGCTCATGAGTCTTCCGTTCCCTTTCTGTTGCTCACCCGCCGGTCGGCGCGGTGTAGCAGGTTTGGCGGTAGTTGTTCGGTCAGGTCAGTGTGAGTCGGCGTGCTGCGCCATTCCGATGTAGACAGCGGTCAAAAGCGCGAATACATAGGCCTGCAGCACGATGACCAGCATCTCGAAGAGCGTGAACCCGAGGCCCGCGATCAGCGAGAACGGCGAGAAAACCTTCATCCATGCGTCCGCGTCGAACAAGAAGAACTGCGTTGCGGCGAAGAACATCACCAGCAGGATGTGCCCGGCGAGCATGTTGGCCATGAGCCGGACGGTCAGCGTGAATGGACGAAGGATGAACGTCGAGAGAAACTCGATAGGAATCAACAAAACGTGCAAAGCGGGCGGAACATCCGGAACGACGATGCTGCTGCGCATGTACTTCAGGAAGCCATACTTCTTGATACCAACGTAGTTGAACGTGATGTAGGCAACAGCGGCCAGCAGGATCGGCATGCCCATCCGGGCGTTCGACGAGATGTTCAACCCCGGAATTACGCCGGAGAAGTTGAGAAAGAGAACAGTGAAGAAGATCGATGCGATCAGCGGGAAGTATCTGCGGCCGGCATCCTTGCCGAGTACTTCGTCGCAAATCTGCTCTTTGACGAAAACGAGGCCGGTTTCCGCGAGGCTCTGCAGGCGCCGCGGGACGATCCGCGGATTACGAAATGCGGCAAACATGAAAGCGAGCAGCACCGCGGACATCAGGACGCGGACGAGGACCAACCGGTCGACCTCGAAAAATGTTCCCTCGAACAGCACAGCTGGAGGGAAGAAGTCGGACAGCGTTGGCGCGTGAAACTCGCCCGCCAAAGTGGTGACGCTCAGCGTTCTCTCCCGTGTTCGGGCCGTGGGCTCGGTTGATCCCGCGGTTCGATCGGACATTGACGATCAATTTGGGTCGACTCAGGTCGGCTCGAAATTCGTCAGCAGCTGAGCGGCAGGGCCGCTGGTGGCGTCTGTACGTGTGTCGGCGACATCGTCGACATGCAGAACCGGAACCCCTCGGAGCCCGGCACGGCAGTAAGCATAGCGGCATGCGGCAGGATCGCGATGACCCCCCTCGCCTGACGGCTCGGTGTGCTTGGTCGCTTGCTTACCAACACTTTACCAAGTTATCTACGACAGCGTGTAGGTGGGGGGAAAATTACGGGCTACTCGCTGGTCGGGTCCGGATCTCCGGTCGGCGTCGTCACGTACGGAACCTTCTGCCGCAGAATGCCGTACATCTCCGCTCCCAGCACGATGAACAGTGCACCGACCACCGTGAGGAACAGCACGACGCGATCGTAGAAATCGAACCGGATGAGCACCCCGATCACGATCAACCCCACCAGCATCTTGCCGACCCAGCCGGCCAACATCACCAGACCAGCGGTGGACGGCGGCAATTTCGCGCCCAACAACACCACCACGGCGGTGGTCAGAATGAAGCCGCCGCCGATGGCCGAGCCGATCAGCGCACCCCACAGGCCCGGCGTGCCCGCAGCCGCGGCGCCGATGGCGACGGACAACACAACCAGCACGCCCAAGCCGATCAAGCCGTAGCGCAACGCCGCCTTCAGCGGGGCGTCGGGACCGGGGACCGGGGTGGGAGTGAAGTTCACATTCGCGAACCTTACCCGGACGGTGGCCGGTCCCCCGCTGCCTCCCCACGCCGCAGCCCGGGAATGGCCGTGACGACGAGGGCGAAGACCAGCCCGCCCGCCACCAGCAGGACAACGAGTGTGAGGTTCATCAACGCGGTCCCGACGGCACCGAACGCGAGGATCCCGACCCATAAGTAGATGAGCAGCACCACCCGCCGGTGCGAATGCCCGATCTGCAGCAATCGGTGATGCAGGTGCATCTTGTCCGGAGTGGAGAAGCTCACACCCGCGCGCACCCGCCGGATGATCGCAAGCACCAGATCGAGCACCGGAATGAACATGACCGCGCCGACCAGCAGCAGCGGCGACAGCAGACCGACGATGTCGCGGGTCCCGAAGCCCTGTAGCGGGATGCGCCCGGACGCGCTGGTGGAGACGGCGGCGAGGACCAGGCCGATCAGCATCGAACCCGAGTCGCCCATGAATATCCGGGCGGGCTGGAAATTGTGCGGCAGGAAACCGAGACAGGCGCCGGCCAGCGCGGCGGCCAGCAACGCGGGCGGGTAGGTGTCGACCGAGCCGCCCTGCTCGTTCATCAAGCCGATCGCGAACACGAAAACCGCGACCGCCGCGATCAATCCGAGTCCGGCCGCGAGCCCGTCGAGCCCATCGACGAAGTTCATCGCGTTGACCAGGGTCACGGTGACCGCCACCGTGACGAGACCGCCTTGCAGCGCGTCCAGGAACACCGTGGTGTTGTTGAACGGGTTGTAGATGCTGTACCAGCTCAAACCCATCACGGCCATGACGCCCGCCGCGGTCACCTGACCGGCGAACTTGGTCAGCGCGTCCAGGCCCCACCGGTCGTCGACGATGCCGACCGCGACGATGATCGTGCTCGCCACCAGCACCGCGAGCGGAATATTCGGGGTGTAGTCGAAGCCGCGGCGCAGCGCGGGGAGCCGGTATGCGAACAGCATCGCCGCGACCACGCCGACGTAGATGCCGACACCGCCCATCCTGGGGATCGGCTTGACGTGCACGTCACGTTCGCGCGGCACCGCCACGGCGCCGAATCCGATGGCGAGCACCCGGATTCCGCCGGTGGCGAGGAAGGTCACGACCGCGGAGATGAGCAGGACGAGCAATAGCTCCCGCAACGGGACGACGGCGCCCGAACCGGTCATCCGCGGTACCCACCGATCATCGGATGGCGGCGCTGGTCAGCGCCTCCGGCGACATCCCGAGCACGTCGGCTATGTCGGCGATGGGTACCGCGCCCTCGCGCAGGATGCGCGGCTGGTCGGCGGTGAGGTCGACGATGGTGGACGCGACGGCATGGTCGGCCGGACCGCCGTCGAGGTAGACGTTGACCAGGTCGCCCAGTTGCTCGCGGGCCTCGTCGGAGGTCTTGGCGGGCGGCTGACCGGAGACGTTGGCGCTGGAGACGGCCAGCGGACCGACCTCGCGGAGCAGTTCCAGGGTGACCGGGTGCAGCGGCATCCGCAGCATCACCGTGCCGCGCGTGTCGCCGAGATCCCAGGCGAGCGAAGGCGCTTGCTGCACAACGAGACTCAGGCCGCCGGGCCAGAACGCCCGGATCAGCTCGCGGGCCTGCGGGCGGACCGAGAAGACCAGGCCGTCGATGGTGTGCCAGGAACCGACCAGGACCGGCACCGGCATGTCGCGGCCACGACGCTTGGCCGCGAGCAGCGAGCTGACCGCGGTGGAGTCGAAAGCGTCCGCGGCCAGGCCGTACAGCGTGTCGGTAGGCAGCACGACGAGCCGCCCCGATTTCAGGGCGCTGGTGGCTGCGGTCAGTCCGGCAGCGCGGGTGTCGGGATCCGCGCAGTCATAGACGGTACTCACGGGCATCATCTTGTCACGCGGTCATGCAACGACCACTATCCCCCGGCCCACAGCCCCAGCGAATGCCCCAATCCGGACATCCGGGTACCAGCAAACCCAGCCGCTCTGTCACCGCCGGCCGCCGACGTCACTGTCACGGCGCCTAGGTCTGGCCTGAAGTCGCGGAGAGGCGGGCTAGCGTCGCGGCGACGAAGCGCGGTTTGCCCGCCAGGTCGGGGTGTTCGACGATGTCGGTGAAGTCGCCTTGTTTGCCGAGTAGAGCGGCGAGGTCCGAGCCGTTGGAGTCGTCGTGTTCGATGGCCGTGGCGCCACCCGTGCGGAGCAGGCGGGTGATGGTGGGGATCATCGCGCGGATGACGTCGAGGCCGTCCGGGCCACTGAAGAGGGCCAGGTGTGGGTCGTGGTCGGCGACTTCGGGATCCAGTTGCGCGCCTTCGGGAATGTAGGGCGGGTTGGACACCACGAGGTCGACTCGGCCGTCGAGTTCGGTCAGCAGGTTCGGATCGGTGACGTCGTCGGCGTACAGGGTGATGGGGGTGTCACCGTCGGCGATGCATCGGTCGGCGTTGCGCCGCGCCCACTGCAATGCTGCCGAATCGAGTTCTACCGCATGGACATCGGCGTCCGGGCGCGCGTGCGCGATGGCCAGCGCCAGCGCGCCGGAGCCGGTGCACAGGTCGACGACAACCGGCTGGTGAGCGTGCGGCAGTGCCTCGAGCTGCGCCAGCGCCCAGGCGAACAGCAGCTCGGTCTCCGGCCGCGGAATGAACACACCGGGCCCGACCGCCAGGTCGATCTCCCCCATCGCCACGGTTCCGGTCAAGTGCTGCAATGGAATTCGCTGTGCCCGCCGATCCACCAGCGCGCGGTACTCGGTCAGCTGGTCGGGCGCGACGAGCGGGGTCAGCATGAGTCTGCTGCGCTCGACCCCGAGCACATGCGCGGCCAACTGCTCCGCATCGGCCTGCGGACTGTGCACCCCGGCCTGCCGCAGCGTCTCGACGGCTTCGTTGATGGCGGGGCGCAGCGCTACGCGGGTCACGGACATGACGACGACTCTTCCCGAAAAGTGTTTACTCTGCGGCCATTCGAGCTTCGCGGTCCGCTTTGCCGAGGGCATCGAGCAGCGGATCCAACTCGCCATCGAGCACGGCATCCAGGTTGTGCGCCTTGAAACCGATGCGGTGGTCGGCGATGCGGTTCTCCGGGAAGTTGTAGGTGCGGATGCGCTCGGAGCGGTCCACGGTGCGGATCTGGCTGGCCCGGCCCGCCGCGGCCTCCTGATCGGCCTGCTCCTCGGCGAGGGCCTGCAGCCGGGCGGCCAGCACCTGCATGGCACGGGCCTTGTTCTGCAGCTGCGAACGCTCGTTCTGGCAGGTCACCACGATGCCGGAGGGCAGGTGGGTGATCCGGACGGCGGAGTCGGTGGTGTTGACGCCCTGGCCGCCCTTGCCGGAGGAACGGTAAACGTCGATGCGCAGGTCGGTTTCGTCGATCTGCACCGCCTCCACCTCGTCGGGTTCCGGGTAGATCAGCACGCCCGCAGCGGAAGTGTGGATGCGGCCCTGCGATTCGGTGACCGGCACGCGCTGCACTCGATGCACGCCGCCCTCGAACTTGAAGCGCGACCAGACACCGTCACGGGCGGCGTCGCGGCTCTTGATCGACAGCGTCGCGTCCTTGTACCCGCCGAGATCGGACACGGTGACGTCGAGGATCTCGACCTTCCAGCCGTGCCGTTCGGCGTAGCGGACATACATGCGGGCCAGGTCGGCGGCGAACAGCGCCGATTCCTCGCCGCCCTCACCGGATTTCACCTCGAGCACCACATCGTCGCCGTCGTGCGGGTCGCGCGGGGCGAGCAGGTCCGCGAGGGTCTGCTCCAGCTCGGCGACCTGGCGTTCCAGGTCGGGTACCTCGGCGGCGAAGGTCGCGTCGTCGGCGCCGAGTTCCTGCGCGGCGGCCAGATCGTCGCGCGCGGACTTCAGCTTGGTGTAGGTGGCCATGATCGGCGCGAGCTCGGCGAATCGCTTGCCGACCCGGCGCGCGGCGCCCGGATCATTGTGCAGCGCCGGATCGGACAGCTGCGTCTCCAGGCCGGCGTGCTCGGCCAGAATGTCATCGATCGCGGACGGTTGCGTCACTTGTTCTTCCTCTTTCTGATTTCCCTGGTGAAAAGGACGTCATACAAAACACCGACGCCCGGCCTGCTGAGCAGGACCGGGCGTCGGCGAGGAAGCTACTTGGCTGCGGCGTCGTCCGCGTCGGCCTTCTTGCCCGCGCGCTTGCCGTAGCGAGCCTCGAAGCGGGCCACACGGCCACCGGTGTCGAGGATCTTCTGCTTGCCGGTGTAGAACGGGTGGCACTGCGAGCAGACCTCGACGTTGATGTGTCCCGACTCCTTGGTGCTGCGAGTCTGGAACGTATTGCCGCAACCACAGACGACCGTGGTCTCGACATACGTGGGGTGAATTCCTGCCTTCATGGGTGTCCTCTCGATATTGGCCGCCGGGTCGCTAGCGCGTGAATCGCGAGAACGTGAACCGGAGCCGACTTAGGCGGGAGGCCTGCTCGAAACAGAGCAGACGCAACGACCGTTCAGTATGCCAGAACAGTCCCTACGCTCCCAAAACACCCCCGGCAAGCGGTTTGTTCCCGCCCTAGGTACTCCCCCTGGCACCGCCGCCCCAGGAAGTTCGGGCACGCGCTTCGCCGGTGTCTCGGGAACCCTGAAGACGGGTAGTTGGCTACTCAGGAATGCGAACAGCTTCGTTCATAGAGTTTGAGACCTTGCACAACGGCGTGCCGTGACCAGCGAAGGGAGAACTTGTGAACATCCGAGTCGCGTCGGCGATCTTCGGTCTGTTGATCCTCGCTGTCGCGGTCGGCTGGTGTGCCCTGCCGGACACCGCGACCACGGCAGTCCCGGGAACCGCTGGGTATGTCGAGGCTTCGACCACCGCTCCGGAGGGGAGTGCAGTGGAGGCATCGGCGATCATTCTCGGCCTCATGATCAGTGGCGCGGCCGTCATCGGTCTCCTGTTCTTCTGCCCGCAAACGCCGAAAGGGCCCCGCGAACGCGGAGCCCTCTCGGCGATACAACTTGCGAACTTACTCGTCCAGTGCGCCAGGCGCGGTCTTGCTCACCTGCATCAGGAACTCGAGGTTGTTCTTGGACTTCTTCAGACGGTCGATCAGCAGATCGATCGCCTGGTGCGAGTCCAGGCCGGACAGTACGCGGCGCAGCTTGTGCAGCACCGCGGCCTCGTCGGGGTTGAGCAGTAGCTCGTCCTTACGAGTACCGGACGGGTTGACGTCCACCGCGGGGAACACACGCCGTTCCGCGATCTTGCGGTCCAGCTTGAGCTCCGCGTTACCGGTGCCCTTGAATTCCTCGAAGATGACCGTGTCACCGGTGGAACCGGTCTCCACCATCGCGGTCGCGATGATGGTGAGCGAGCCGCCGTTCTCGATGTTGCGCGCCGCGCCGAGGAACCGCTTGGGCGGGTACAGCGCGGTGGAATCGACACCACCGGACAGGATTCGACCGGAAGCGGGCGAGGAGTTGTTGTACGCACGACCCAGTCGAGTGATCGAGTCGAGCAGCACCACAACGTCTTTGCCCATTTCCACCAGTCGCTTGGCGCGCTCGATGGCGAGCTCGGCGACCGAGGTGTGGTCTGACGGCGGGCGGTCGAAGGTGGAGGCGATAACCTCACCCTTCACCGAACGCTGCATGTCGGTGACCTCTTCCGGACGCTCGTCGACCAGCACGACCATGAGGTAGACCTCGGGGTTGTTGATGGCGATGGCGTTCGCGATGTCCTGCATGATCGTCGTCTTACCGGCCTTGGGCGGCGAGACGATCAGGGCGCGCTGGCCCTTGCCGATCGGCATGATCAGGTCGATGACCCGGGTGGTCAGCTTGTTGGGCTGAGTCTCCAGGCGCAGTCGCTGATTCGGGTACAGCGGGGTGAGCTTGCTGAACTCGGGACGCCGCTTGGCCGCCTCGACCTCACCACCGTTGACCGTGTCCAGCCGGACCAGCGGATCGAACTTCTGCCGCTGGTTGCTCTGCTCACCGTCGCGCGGGGCACGCACCGCACCGGTGATCGCGTCACCGCGGCGCAGGCCGTTCTTGCGGACCAGGTTCATCGAGACGTAGACGTCGTTCGGTCCGGCCAGGTAGCCCGAGGTCCGGACGAAGGCGTAGTTGTCCAGCACGTCGAGGATGCCCGCGACCGGCTGCAGCACGTCGTCTTCGCGGATCTCCAGCTCGCGCGCCTCGCCGCCACCGGTGCCCGGCTCGCGGTCACGACCACGACGCCGCTCGCGGAATCGACGTCCCCGCCGCCCGCGACCGCCTTCTTCGTCGTCGTCATTGTTGTTGCGGGCGTTGTTGCGGTCGTTGTTCCGGCCACCGTTGGCGTTGCCGCCACCGTTGCCGTTCTGGTTGTTGCGCTCGCCGGACTGGCCGCGCTCACCGGACTGATTCCGCTCACCCGACTGCGCGCGGTCACCGGACTGGTTGCGCTCGCCCTGATTACGCTCGCCGGTCTGATTGCGCTCGGACTGATTCCGCTCGCCCGACTGATTCCGCTGACGACGCTCGCCCTGCTCGGTGTCCTGCTTCGGCTCGTCACCACGCGCATCGGCCGAAGCGGTCTCGCCGCCGCCGGATCGCGCCTGGTCACGGCCGCGCCGCTGCCGACCACGACCACGCTGACCGCCATCGCGACCGGAATCCTCGCCGGATTCGGTCGTGTTGGCCGGGGTGGCCTCGGCCGGCGCCGAGTTCACGGGAGTGGATTCCTTCGCCGGGGCAGCAGCCTCGACGACGGGAGCTTCCTTTGCCGGGGCGGGATCCACATCGAGGGTCCCCTGTTCTGCCCGAGCGGGCGCCGAGCGAGTCGCCGGCGCTTCCGTATTACCGGGCGTATCGGCCTTGGCGGAAACCGCGGACTTGGCCTGTCCCCCTTCGGGCTTTTCACCCTTGGCCGGTTTCCCGGACTGATTTTCCTTGATAGCGGCGATCAAATCGCCTTTGCGCATTCCGGAGGTGCCTCGGATACCGAGCTCCCCCGCGAGCGCGCGCAACTGCGGCAACAACATTCCAGTCAGCCCCGATCGTGCGACGTCGGTTTGTTCGCTCATCTTCGAAATCTGTCCGGAGTCACTTTCGCGGTCCCCCGGAGATGTTGGGTTGGAATCCACCCCGGGTGTTGCGAGCAGGTCCGTATCTGTCACGGAAATCCTTTCCTTCCCCCGATTGCCGTGTGCTGTTTCGAGGGTTCGTCCCGCAGTCCGGGCATTCTGCCGGACTCGGATGCGTCCGTCCGCTTCGCCACCGGTGGTGTGAGGTGGGGAGTGATCATTCCAGTGCGCAGCTACGCAGCACCCCCATGGCCTGGAGGCTCGAGCCTGGAGCGTGCTGGAGCGATTGCCCTGATGAAGCACCGGCGTCTGATGCGCACGATGTACGGACTCGCTCAGGATAGCTGCCCATTGCGAATCTCGGCAAGCCAGACGCGCCGTCAGTCGGTCAGTACTCCATCGGCCAGTCCGGGTTCGACCACTCGCAACCCGTCCATGGCCGCGAGTTCACGGAGTTCGGCGGGGAATTCGCAGGTACTCAAGGCCAATACGGTGGGACCGGCACCAGAAACGGCGGCCGCGATGCCCGCCGCGCGCAGCCGGGAAATCCAGGTGGTGGTCAGCGGCAGCGCGGGCGCACGCTGGGCCTGGTGCAGCCGGTCGGCCGTCGCGGGCATCAGCAGGTCGGGGCGCTGAGTCAGCGCCACCACCGCGAGCGCGGCCCGGCTGACGTTGAACGCGGCGTCGCCGTGCGGCACCACCTCTGGCAGCAAACCCCTGGTGTGCGCGGTCGCCGAGCGCTCTTCCGGAATGAGCACAAAGGGCCGCAACGACGGATGCGGGTCGAGCCGCACGGCCCGGTAGACCCGGCCGTGATGCTCGGCCACCGGAACGCCGTCCTGGCCGATGTCGGCAGCCCGGTCGGTCTCGGTCCAGGACACCACGATGCCGCCGAGCACGCTGGCCGCCGCGTTGTCCGGATGACCCTCGAATTCCGCTGCGAGCTGCACCAATTGGTCGGCGGACATGGCCAGCGCCGGATCGAACTTCGCCGCGATGGCACAGCCCGCGGCCAGCCCGCCGACCACGGCCGAGGCCGAGGAGCCGAGCCCGCGCGAGTGCGGAATCACGTTGCGGCACACCACATCGAGGCCGTCGGCCCAGACGCCCGCCGACTCGAGTCCGCGCTCGATCGCGCGCACTACGAGATGCGAAGGGCCCCAAGGGACATCATCGGCACCCTCGCCCTCGACCCGGATGGCGAGCCCGGAATCGGTAGTGCGCACCTCGATCTCGTCGTAGATCCCCAATGCCATACCGAGCGAATCGAACCCGGGACCGAGGTTCGCGGTGGACGCGGGCACCCGCGCAGTTACCGAAAGGCCTGCGGGCAGCGTGCGATTCACGCTCGCGTTCCGCGGACGCACCGACAACTGACCTTCGCGCGCGGTCAACTCAGGCCAGCTCTAGTTCGTGGGCGACCGCGACCGGGTCGACCGGAATCGCCTGCACCTGCGGCATGCCCAGCAGCGCGGTGTCGGGATCCTTGAGCCCGTTGCCGGTGACGGTGCACACGACGGTCAGGCCCGAATCCAGCCAGCCCTGCTGGTGCGCGGCGAGCAGGCCGGCCACACTGGCCGCCGACGCCGGCTCGACGAACACGCCCTCGCGGGCCGCGACCAGGCGGTATGCCGCCAGGATCTCGTCGTCGGTGGCCGCGCGGAACGCGCCACCGGACTCCTCCTTGGCCGCCATCGCGCCGTTCCAGGACGCGGGCGCGCCGATCCGAATGGCCGTCGCGATGGTCTCCGGGTTGCTCACCGGGGCGCCGTTGACCAGCGGCGCGGCACCGGCGGCCTGCACGCCGAGCATGCGCGGCAGCTGGGTGGTGATGCCGTCGGCGTAGTACTCGCGGTAGCCGCGCCAGTACGCGGTGATGTTGCCCGCGTTGCCCACCGGCAGCGCGTGCACGTCGGGGGCCTTACCGAGCACGTCGCAGATCTCGAACGACGCGGTCTTCTGGCCCTCGATGCGGGCCGGGTTCACGGAGTTGACCAGGCCGATGCTGGGAAAGTCCGAGGTGACCTTGCGAGCCAACTCCAGGCAGTCGTCGAAGTTGCCGTCCACCTGAATGATCTTGGCGCCGAGCATGACCGCCTGGGCCAGCTTGCCCATCGCGATCTTGCCCTGCGGGATCAGCACGGCGCAGGTCATGCCCGCGCGAGTGGCGTAGGCCGCGGCCGATGCCGAGGTGTTGCCGGTGGACGCGCAGAGCACCGCCCGCTGGCCCTGGTACTTGGCGTCGGTGATCGCGACCGTCATGCCGCGGTCCTTGAACGAGCCGGTCGGGTTCAGGCCCTCGACCTTGAGATAAACATCACATCCGGTCAATTCGGACAGGTGCGGTGCGGGCACCAGCGGCGTACCGCCCTCGTACAGGGTGACCGGCTCCCACTCGGCCGCGCCCGCGATCCGATCGCGATAAGCCGCGATCAAACCGGGCCAGCGGGAGTGCACTCCTGCCTGCGGCGCCACGCCAGTGCTTACCCACCCCGCCGGCTCCGCCGTCTGCCGTCCCCTGGACGTACTCATTCTTCGGTGCCTTCCAATCGCAGAACACTGGTGATTGATGTGACGGATTCCATCTCGCCAAGGGCGGCGACGGTGTCCGCGAGCGCTGATTCCACGGCGTGGTGGGTAACCACGACCAAGCGAGCACCCGTGCCGTGCCCCTCTTGGCGGACGGTCGAAATGCTCACCTCGTGCTTGGCGAATTCGCCCGCCACCGCGGCAAGAACCCCGGGACGGTCTGCCACCTGCAGGTTCACGTGGTAGCGGGTGGGCGTATCGCCGATCGGCGCGATCGGTAGCTCAGCATAAACCGATTCGCCGGGCGCGCGGCCACCGTAGAACTTGTTGCGCGCGGCCATCACCAGATCGCCGAGCACCGCGGACGCGGTCGGCGCGCCGCCGGCGCCCTGTCCGTAGAACATCAGCCGTCCGGCGTTCTCCGCCTCGACGACCACCGCGTTGAACGCGCCGCTCACGGCGGCCAGCGGATGCTTGCGCGGCACCAGGGCCGGGTAGACGCGCACCGAAACGCGGTCCTTGCCGCCCTCGGCCACGGTCGGCTCGCCCGGTCCGGCGGGCACCCGCTCACAGATGGCGAGCAGCTTGACCGTGCAGTTCAGCGCGGAGGCGGTCTCCAGGTCCTCGGAGCTGATCTTGGAGATGCCCTCGCGGTACACATCGGCCGCGGTGACCCTGGTGTGGAACGCGAGCGAGGCGAGTATCGCGGCCTTGGCCGCGGCGTCGTAGCCCTCCACATCGGCGGTCGGATCCGCCTCCGCGTAGCCGAGGCGAGTGGCCTCCTTCAAGGTGACCTCGTAGTCGGCGCCGGTCTCGTCCATCGCGGAGAGGATGAAGTTGGTGGTGCCGTTGACGATGCCGACCACCCGGTTGACCCGGTCACCGGCCAGCGACTGGATGAGCGGGCGGACCACCGGGATGGCGCCGGCCACCGCGGCCTCGAAGTAGAGGTCGGCGCGGTTGCGTTCGGCGGCGGCCGCGAGTTCGCCGGTGTAGTCGGCGAGCAGCGCTTTGTTCGCGGTCACCACGGATTTGCCCGCGTTCAGCGCGGCCAGGATCAGGCGGCGCGGCGGGTCGATGCCGCCGATCACCTCGACCACCAGGTCGACGTCGTCGCGGGCGACCAGGGCATCCGCGTCGGTGGTCAGCAGGTGCGGCGGCAGGCCGCGATCGTTGTCGAGATTGCGGACCGCGACGCCGCGCAGCACCAGCGGCGCACCGACGCGGGAACGCAGGTCTTCGGAATGATCACGCAGAATCCGCACGACCTCCGTGCCGACATTGCCCATACCGAGGACCGCTACACCGATCGGCTGATCTCTCCCCCAGGTGTTCTGAGCGGGATTGGTCATGATTCAACCTCCAAGCTGAGCAGGTCCGCCACCGTTTCCCGGCGCAGGATGAGACGCGGTTGTCCGTCACGCACCGCGACCACCGCGGGGCGGGTCAGCTGGTTGTATCGGCTGGACATCGAATAGCAGTACGCGCCGGTCGCGGCGACGGCAACGAGGTCGCCGGGGCCGACATCCTCGGGCATCCAGGTATCGCGGATGACGATATCGCCACTCTCGCAATGCTTTCCAACGACGCGCGCGACCACGGCCGCGGCCTCGGACGAGCGGGAAACCAGGCGGCAGTCGTAGTCCGCCTGGTACAACGCCGGGCGGATGTTGTCGCTCATGCCGCCGTCGACGCTGATGTAGCGCCTGCGCAGGCCGCCGTCGAGGGAGACGTCCTTGATGGTGCCGACCTCGTACAGCGTGACGGTGCCCGGTCCGGCGATGGCGCGGCCGGGTTCCACCGCGATCTTCGGCTGCGGCAGGCCGATGGCGGCCGCCTCCGCGGCGACCAGGTCGCGCACCTTGGCGGCGAAGTCGTCCAGTGGCGGCGGGTCATCGCTCGGCAGGTACGAAATACCAAGCCCGCCACCGAGATCCAGCGTGGATATCTGCGCGGTGCGGTCGACGCCGAACTTCTCGACGGCGTCGTGCAGCAACCGCAGCATGCGGCGCGCGGCGATCTCGAAGCCGTCGATCTCGAAGATCTGCGAGCCGATGTGGCTGTGCAGGCCGACCAGGCGCAGGTTGTCCGCGTCGAAGACGCGCGCGAGCGCCTCCATCGCGTCGCCGCCGGCGATCGAGAAGCCGAACTTCTGATCCTCGTGCGCGGTCGAAATGTATTCGTGCGTATGGGCTTCCACGCCGACGGTGACCCGGACCAGCACGTCCTGCACCACACCGGCGCGGCCCGCGATGGCCTCTAGGCGCTCGATCTCGATCAGCGAGTCGACCACCACGTGGCCGACCCCCGCCGCAACGGCGGCTTCCAGCTCGGTCGCCGATTTGTTGTTGCCGTGCAACGCAATTCGCTCGGCCGGGAAATCCGCATGCAACGCCACCGCGAGCTCACCGCCGGAGCACACGTCCAGCGACAGGCCCTCGTCGCGGATCCAGCGGGCGATCTCGCCGCACAGGAAAGCCTTGGACGCGTAGTGCACTCGCGCGTTCGGGCCGAACGCGCGCACCATGTCGCGGCAGCGGGACCGGAAGTCGTCCTCGTCGAT
This sequence comes from Nocardia sp. NPDC046473, assembly GCF_040645995.1. Lineage (NCBI taxonomy): Bacteria > Bacillati > Actinomycetota > Actinomycetes > Mycobacteriales > Nocardiaceae > Nocardia > Nocardia sp. NPDC046473. Next base: position 591,474 of record NZ_JBEYZJ010000007.1, on the reverse strand, counting down.
CACGAACAGCGGGGTGCCGAATTCGGCGGCCAGTTCATGCACCGGCACACCCGCGAGACGCACCACGCCATCGGCGTCGCGGGAGGCGTTGCGCGGCCAGACATTCGCGGGCAGATCGATCATCTGCTGCGGGTCACGAGGGCGCTCCGGCAAGTTCGGGGCGTGCGGGATCTCAGCGTGCCGAGGGCCAGCAGGATGCGCGCTCACGACTCCACCTCGCTGGCGCTCGGCTCCGTCGTGACCGCGCAGGCGGCTGTGTCTTTGGTTCGCTCGCTACGCTCGTTCACGAGTAGGTCCTCCCTGGCGCTCGTCTGAAAAGTCTTGTGCCCGTTCACATGCGCTCCGGTGCGCTGACGCCGAGCAGGGCGAGGCCGTTGGCGAGGACCTGACGGGTCGCGTTGACCAGCACCAAACGCGCGGCGTTGGTCGGGCTGACCGGCTCGTCCCCGAGAGGCAGCACGCGCAGGTTCTTGTTGGTCTGGAAGCGGTGGTACGTACCGGCCAGTTCCTCCAGGTAGCGGGCCACCCGGTGCGGCTCGCGCAGCGCGGCGGCGCTGCTCACCACCCTGGGGTACTCGCCGAGGGTGCGGATGAGTTCGCCCTCCTCGTCGGAGGTCAGCAGCGCGAGATCCGGTGTCACCTTGTCGTATTCGAGCTCGGCGGCATTGCGCGCGATAGACGCGGTCCGCGCGTGCGCGTATTGCACGTAGTAGACCGGGTTTTCGCTGCTCTGGCTGGTCCAGAGGTCGAGGTCGATATCGATGCTCGAATTCACCGAGGAGCGAACCAGCACATACCGGCCCGCGTCGACGCCGATCGCCTCGACCAAATCTTCGAGGGTGACCACGGTGCCCGCACGCTTGCTCATTTTCACGGCGACACCGTCTTTGAGCAGATTCACCATCTGCCCGATCAGGACCTCGACGGTGGCCGGATCATCCCCGGAAACCGACGCGATCGCCTTCAGCCGACCGATATAGCCGTGATGGTCGGCGCCGAGCATGTAAATGCACAGATCGAAACCGCGATCCCGTTTGTTCTGGAAGTAGGCGATATCGCCCGCAACATAAGCGGGCTTGCCGTCGCTTTTGATGACGACGCGATCCTGGTCGTCACCGTATTCCGAACTCGCGATCCACCAGGCGCCGTCCTTTTCATAAAGGTCGCCGGAATCCTTCAGCTTCGCGACGGCCCGCTCCACCGCGCCGGACTCGAACAGCGAGCTCTCGTTGAAGAACACGTCGAAGTCGGTGCCGAACTCGTGCAGCGACTGCCGGATCTGCGCGAACATCAGCTCGACGCCCTCGGCGCGGAACAGCTCCTGCCGCTCGTCCTCGGGCAGCGACGGCGCCTCCGGGTGCGCGGCCACGATGGTGGCCGCGATCTCGCCGATGTAGGCGCCCGCGTAGCCGTCGTCCGGGGTCGGCGCGCCGGTGGCCGCCGCGACCAGCGACCTGGCGAACCGCTCGATCTGCGCGCCGTGATCGTTGAAGTAGTACTCGCGCACCACGTCGGCGCCCTGCGCGGCCAGGATCCGGCCGAGCGCGTCGCCCGCCGCGGCCCACCGGGTGCCGCCGAGATGCACCGGCCCGGTCGGGTTGGCGGAGACGAACTCCAGGTTGATCCTGGCGCCCTTCAGCGTGTCCGAGCTGCCGTACGCGGTCCCGGCGGCGAGCACCTGCTCCAGGATCGCGCCCTGCGCGGACGCGGCGAGCCGGATGTTCAGGAAGCCGGGCCCGGCCACCTCGGCCGAGGCCACCTCGTCGGCGGCGCTGAGCGCGTCGGCGAGCCAGGTCGCCAGATCGCGCGGGTTCGCGCCTGCCTTTTTCGCGACCTTCATCGCCACATTCGTGGCATAGTCACCGTGTTCAGGGTTGCGGGGGCGCTCGACAGTGACCTCGTCGGGCAGGACCGCGGGGTCCAGTCCGCGTTCGACAAGCACCTTCGCCGCAGTGGCGCGAAGGAGATCTGCAAGGTCAGCTGGAGTCACGAGTCTCTATCCTATGGTCTTGGCGGGTGTACACCTCGAGTGGGCACTGCGCCGGAACCGTCCGCAATCCACAGCACCCGCGGATCCATCACTTCGAGAGAGCACAACGAGCGATGCCGAGTAGTCCCAGCGCCAAATCGGCCAAGGCCGCCGCCAAGTTGTCCGGGTCCCGCAAAGGGGGCGGGCGCGGCCAACTTCCCAAGAAGAATCGTCAGATCCCCTGGCTGGCCATCGGCGCGGCCGTAGTCATCATCGCACTGATCGGTGCCCTCGCCTACAGCCTGGTACCCAAGTACCAGGAGAAGGCCGACTTGGAGAAGTTCACGCCGAGCGCGGAACGCAAGGATCCCTCCGATGCGATCCCCGGCGTGGTCAAGAAGGAGTACCCGGCTGGGTTGCACATCGGCCCGACCCAGCGGGTGGCCTACGACCAGAGCCCCGCGTTCGGCGGACCGCACGACGCCTCCTGGGCGACCTGCACCGGTGTCGTCTACGACAAGCCGATCCGGATGGAGAACGCGGTGCACTCGCTCGAGCACGGCGCGGTGTGGATCGCCTACAACCCGGACAAGGTGGATGCGGCGGGTATCGCCTCGCTGAAGAGCAAGGTGCAGGGCAAGCCGTACTCGTTGATGTCGCCGTACCCCGGTTTGGACCATGCGGTTTCGCTGCAGTCGTGGGGGCATCAGCTGAAGCTGGACAGTGCCGATGACAATCGCGTCGGCCAGTTCATCACGGCGCTGCGACTGAACAACTACACCTACCCCGAGGTCGGCGCGGACTGCTCGACGATCGCGTTCGACACCGACAATCCGCCGCCGTTCGACCCGACGCCGCCCGGACCGAACGCAGTGCCGATGGACGGCAAGGGCTTGCAGCAGGATCAGGGCGAGGTCGGCGGGATGCCCGGCGGTCTGCCGGGCGTGCCCGGTGTGCCGGGGCTGCCCGGTCTGCCCGGCGCGCCGGCCCCGAACCAGCCGCGGCCCGCACCGAATCCGGCCCAGCCCGCGCCGGGCCAGCCGCAGCCGAGCCAGTAGTGGCTACCGAGGTCGCGCCGGATTCCGCGGAATCCGGCCTCGGCGCCCAGGTCCGTCGCCAGCGCACCGCGCTGCTGATCCTCGGCGTGATCGGCGCCATCCTGATCGGCGTCGCCATCGGCGCGTTGATCCGGCTGCCGCTGAACAACTCGTCCGAACCGGATCCCGGCGCGGTGGACGTCGGCTTCACCCAGGACATGTCGGCTCATCACGCGCAAGCCGTCGAGATGGCGGGCGTGGTGCTGGTCCGCTCCACCGACACCGACGTGCGCCGCCTCGCCTACGACATCATGACCACCCAGCAGAACCAGGTCGGCCGGATGCAGGGCTGGCTGCAACTGTGGGGCAAGCCCGCGCAGAGCGTCGACGGCTACATGGGCTGGATGAACGACCAGCCCGGCGGCCACGGGCATGCCGGCGCGACCCAGACCATGTCCGGCCCGATGCAAACCATGCCCGGCATGGCCACCCCCACCGAACTCGCCGCGCTGCGCCAAGCCACCGGCCCGCAGCTCGACACCCTCTTCCTGCAACTCATGCTGCGCCATCACCAGGGCGGCCTCTCGATGATCCAATACGCGGCCCAGCACGCCGAAACCACCGCCGTGCGCACCCTCGCCGACACCATGGACAAAACCCAACGCGGCGAAGCCGAACTCATCACCACCATGCTCACCGCCCGCGGCGCCACCCCCATCCCGCCGAACTGACCCCCAACCGCCGCCCCCGACAACCCTTTTTGGCTCCCGGCGACCGATGCGATACGCTTTCCCCGCCCGATCGGCGGCTCACCGCCCCGATCGAGTCCTATCCCGCCCTCGTAGCTCAGGGGATAGAGCGTCTGCCTCCGGAGCAGAAGGCCGCAGGTTCGAATCCTGCCGAGGGCACCACCGAAAGAGGCCCCGACCAGCTGGTCGGGGCCTCTTTGTGGTCGGGCTTCAAGCGCGCGGGCTCTGACGGCGTTTTCGGGCCAGTGCCCACAGGACAATCGCGCTGCATACGAACGGAATGATGATGAAGGACAGGACGGTGACGTTCATGTCGGGGTCGTCGAGATCGAGGTAGTGCCATCGGGGGCCGAGGAACTGGGTGGATATCTGGAATGTCGCGTGAAAACCGATGCAGGCCCACAGGTTTCCGGTTGTTGCGCGGATCGCGCCCAGTACCAGCGCGAAGGTGGAGAGCAGGATGAGTCGGTCGATCGAGGTGGCCGCGCCGATGAGTACGCCCCACATCGTGAACAGGATTGCCTGAACCAGGACGGTAATTCCGGTCGGCCAGCGTTCGGCGAGGTTGGTGAAGAAATAGCCGCGGAAGATCAGTTCCTCGGGGACCGCCTCGTAGAGCAGTACCAAGGCGAGCAGGGCGACCAGCGCCACCAGGATTTCGGGTAGCGACCCCTGGATGGTGAGGCCGGCCCAACCGAGCCACAGCATGACCGCCGTGGATACTGCGGCGGGAACTCCCCAGCAGGCGGCACCGAAGACGAACGCACGCCAACCGGGGCCAACAGCGGAAAAACCGAGCCCGGACCACGGCTTTCGGTCGAGAAAACGCCGTGCCGCGTAGATCAACGGCACCGTACCCAACGTCGCGCCGATCGCGCGCACCACGTGACCACCGCGGGTGTATTCGTCGCCGACGATCGCGGACACCCCGTGATACAGCACCAGCCACCAGATCGTCACGGCGACGAACACCGTGCCCACCCTGATCACGAGGGCCGGACGATTACGCAAAGACTGGACGGAGAGCACCACGTCGCGACGCTATCCGGCGCTCGAGCGCCGCCGCATCCTACGAAATGGTGACATCCCGGAAGCGCACCACCGCAACGATTCTCAGGCGCAGCTGACCTGGAAGGCCGCGGTCTGGGTTGCGGCGGGGACCACGTCCACCTTGACCGAGGTCGTGCTCTTCGGCTCGCAACCGGATGCGGAAGTGAACTGGGCCAGGTAGCAGCCGGGAGCCAGGTTCGTGGTCGCGCTGCCGTCCGGACCGGTGGTCAGCGTGGTGAGCACCGGTCCGGACGCGCACGTCGTGATGCCGACCTGGACGCCCGCGACGGCCGACGATTCGGACCCGGTGGTCGCGGCCTGCACCCGCAGCGTTCCCTGACCGGCGGGCGCCGGATCGGCCCCTGCGGTTCCCGCGCCCTGCGCGATCGCCAGCAGCCCGACGCCTAGGACGGACATGACGAATAGCCTGCGCATCCGAATCTCCTTCTGCACGAATGAAGATGGGCGGTGATCCCACACCCGGCCAATATAGGCGTCCGCCGGCGGAACGTCGCCGTACACCCGGCGACCGGCGCGGCCGCCGCTACGGCGGGGGCCGTTTTCCGCTCGCTCGGCAGCGCGGTTGCCGTAACCTTCGAGTGAGCCGAGGGGGGCTGACGGAGGACGAGACGATGACTTTTCCGCCGGGCGGGCAGCCGCCGCAGCAAGGACCGCAGTATCCCACCGAATATCCGCCGCCGACGGGCTATCCGCAGGGCCGCTATCCACCGCCACCGCCCGGGCGTCAGCCGTCGCGCAAGAGCAAGGTCGGTCTCGTTGTCGGGCTGGTGGTCGTGGTGCTGCTCGCACTCGGCGGCGTCGTGGTGCTCGGTGCCGTATTGACCGCGCACGGGAAGGGACCGCTCGCCTCCGACGGCAAGCGGATCGAGGTGGCGGTGCACGACTTCTACGACACGCTGGAGTCCAAGGGATTCCGGGCGGCCGCGGCCAAGGCGTGCGCGGCGGATCGGGCCGAGTTCGAGGCGCTGCCCGAGGAACAGAAGCAGGAGTTCGAGTCGGCGACGGTCGCGGTGACCATCGATAAGATCGAAAACATCGTGATCATCGGCGAAACCGCGACAGCGCACATCGTCGGCAAGCTCACCCTCGAGGTACCGGGTCAGGCACCCGATACCGACACCAGCACCACCGAACACCTGAAGAAGGAAGACGGTAAGTGGAAGGTCTGCTCCGCGGGCTCGGGCAAGAATTGACGCCGCACCCGCACGCATGAACCAGGGAGCCATCGGCAAGTCGTGTTGCGGCCCGAGCCGGCGAACCGTGCTGGGCGCCATCGGTCTTGCCACCCTGCTGCCGTTGGCCCGGCCGGGTTCGGTGCGGGCGCAACCGAATCCGTTGATCGCGACCGATCTGGAGGTGGTCACGATCACCGATCAGTCGGTGATCGTGACCTGGACAACGGTGACGCCCGATCCGAGCGGGCACCTGGTGCCGGTAGACGCCGACGCGGAACTGCGCCTGGCCCCGGCGGATTCGGCTCGCGCGCCGGTTCCGGTGTTCGCCGACCCCCAGCCGACCCCGTTCCACTACGCCGAAATCGACGACCTCGAACCCGGCCGCACCTACCGTTTCGAGGCCTGGTCCCACGGCGTACGCGCGATCCCCGCGCTCTCGCTGACCACGCTCAGCCCCGGCACGCCCGAATGCACCGGCGAATTCACCACATTGGTGCCACCGCCGGGCCGTCGGCTGCAAACCCTCGCCCTCGCCAACGACGTGCACTACGGCGAGGAAGTCAGCGGCTTGATCGTCGCCAACCTGCCACCCGGCGTCGGTCAGGACGTGCCGCCGTATCCCGAGGTGATGCTGGCCGCCCTGCTCGACGACCTCCGCCGCCTCGACCGCGCGGCCGATCGACTACTCATCGCGGGTGACCTCACCAGCGAAGCGTCCCTTGCGGATTCGCGCGCAGTCCGCACGCAACTCGACGCTTGGGGGACATTGGGCAGCGATTACCTCGTCGTGCGCGGCAACCACGATCGCCCGCACGTCGGCCCCGACTACGCGGCCTGCCAGCCCGCTCCCGCCGACCACCACGACTGCTGGGCCCAGGCGTTCCTCCCGCGCCAGGAGCTGGTCGAGCACGAGTCCGCCGGCCTGCGCCTGCTCGGCCTGGATACCAGCGAACTCGACGGCTCGGGCGGTGCCATCGACCGCCCGCAGTTCGACCTGTTCACCGAGCGACTGCGCGCCGGCCCGGACCGCCCGACCCTGGTTTTCGGCCACCACCCGGTCACCATCGAATCGGGCCTGACCAATCTCGCGGGCCCCGGCTTCGTCCTCAACGGCCGCGACAGCGCCGAACTGCAGTCACTGTACGAGCGCTCCCCCGGCGTCTTCCTGCACCACAGCGGGCACACCCACCGCAATCGCCGCACCCGCCCCGACACCGCCTGCGCCGTCGAATTCCTGGAAGTCGCTGCGGTGAAGGAATATCCGGGCGGCTACAGCCTGCTTCGCCTTTACGAAGGCGGTTACATGCTCAACTTCTACAAAACCCGCACCGAGGCCGCCCGGCGTTGGAGCGCGACCACCAGAGCCGAATACTTCGGCCTGCTCCCGGATTACACCCTCGGCACCACCGCGGATCGCAATCACGTTGTGCTGCGCGATTTCTCGGGGCTCGGCTGACCGATCCGGAATTCCGGCGACCCGCGGCGGCACCGATGTCATCGGCGCAGGTCGGACGCGGTATCTTACTTAGGTAAGCCTCATCAACGTGAGGAATTGACCGCGGAAGGGACCGAACTGATGCCCGTCGGATGGAAAACGATCTCCGGAGTATTGGCCGTCACGGTAGCGGCGCTCAGTCTTCAGGCCTGCTCGAATTCGTCCGACGATACAAAAGAAATCACGGTCTACAACGCGCAGCACGAGTCACTCACCAAAGAATGGGCGACCGCGTTCACCAAGGAAACCGGGATCAAGGTAACGCTGCGGCAGGGCGGTGACACCGATCTCGGCAACCAGCTCGTGGCCGAGGGCGGCGCCTCGCCCGCCGACGTCTTCCTCACCGAGAATTCCCCCGCCATGGCACTTGTCGAAAACGCGGGCCTGTTCGCCGATCTGGACAAGCCGACGCTGGACCAGGTGCCCGCGCAGTTCCGCCCGTCCACCGGCATGTGGACCGGAGTCGCCGCGCGCGCAACGGTTTTCGTCTACAACAAGGACAAGCTGGCGGCCGACCAGCTGCCCGGCTCGATGCTCGACCTCGCGCAGCCGAAGTGGAAGGGCCGCTGGGGCGCGGGCGTCTCGGGCGCCGACTTCCAGGCCATCGTGGCCGCCCTGCTCGCGACGCAGGGTGAGGACGCCACCCGCGCCTGGTTGAAAGAGATGAAGGCGAACGCGACCGCCTTCCAGAACAACGTGGTCACCATGAAGGCGGTCGATGCGGGCACCATCGACGGCGGCATCATCTACCACTACTACTGGTACCGCGATCAGGCCAAGACCAAGGAGAGCAGCAGCCACACCGCGCTGCTCTACTTCAAGCAGCAGGACCCGGGCGCCTTCGTCAGCATCTCCGGTGGCGGCGTGCTGAAGTCGAGCAAGAAGCAGGAGTCGGCGCAGAAGTTCCTGGCGTTCATCACCGGCAAGGCGGGCCAGGAGGTGCTGCGCGACGGCGACTCGATGGAGTACCCGGTCGCCAGCGATGTCGCCGCCAACCCGGCGCTGCCGCCGCTGGCCGACCTGCGGGCGCCGGAGATCGACCCGTCCAAGTTGGACGCCAAGAAGGTCACCGCGCTGATGACCGAGGCGGGTCTGCTCTAGCCGTGGGCCTACGGACGGCTCTCACCTCGTCCCGGGTCGGCCGACCGGGGCCGCTCGTCACCACCGTCGCCCTGCTGCTGGTGGCGGCGACGTTCGTGCCGCTCGGCTACATCGTGTCCGAGGTCTTTTCCACCGGCCTGAGCCAGGCCGGCGAGCTGGTGTTCCGGCCGAGAGTCGGTCAGCTGCTGCGCAATACGGTCGGCCTGGTGGTGTGCACCGTGCCGATCTGCGTGCTGCTCGGAGTCGGGCTCGCGTGGGTGGTCGAACGCACCGACGTGCCCGGAAAGGCATGGTGGGGGCCGATATTCGTGGCGCCGCTGGCCGTGCCCGCGTTCGTCAACAGCTACGCCTGGGTCAGCGTCTTCCCGACCATGCACGGCCTGTCGGCCGGGGTGATCATCGCGACCATGTCGTACTTCCCGCTGGTGTACCTGCCCGCCGCCGCCACGTTGCGTCGCCTCGATCCCGCGGTGGAGGAATCGGCGCGGGCGCTCGGGTCCGGTCCGGTGGCGGTGTTCGTGCGAATCGTGTTGCCGCAGTTGCGGTTGGCCATTCTCGGCGGCGGACTGCTCATCGCGCTGCACCTGCTGGCCGAGTACGGCGCGTTCGTGATGGTCCGCTTCGACACCTTCACCACCGCGATCTTCGAGCAGTACCAGTCCAGTTTCGCGGGCCCGGCGGGCAGCATGCTGGCGGGCGTGCTCGTGGTCTGCTGCCTGGTGCTGCTGGCGGGCGAGGCCACGGTGCGCGGCAACGCCCGATACGCCAGGATCGGCAGCGGCGCACCTCGGGAGGTGACGCGAATCCGGCTGGGGGCCAGCGCGATTCCCGTGCTCGGCGTGCTCACCCTGGTGGCCGTCGGCGCGCTCGGCGTACCGCTGTGGACTATCGGACGCTGGCTACGCATCGGCGGCGCGCAGGTGTGGGACTTCACCGAGATCGGCCAGGCGCTCGGGCAGACCGTTGTGCTCGCCGCGGTGGCCGCGCTGCTCACCACGCTGTGTGCCTTCCCGATCGCCTGGCTCGCGGTCCGGTCCACCTCGGTGTTCGCCCGAATGGTGGAGGGCGCCAACTACATCACCAGTTCGCTGCCCGGCATCGTCATCGCGTTGGCCATGGTGACCGTGACCATCCGCTGGGCACCGCCGCTCTACCAGACGGTGACCATGGTGGTCGCCGCCTATGTGCTGATGTTCCTGCCGCGCGCGCTGGTCAGCGTGCGGGCCGGGCTCGCGCAGGTGCCGATCGGTTTGGAAGAGGCGTCCCGGTCGCTCGGCAAGTCCGGTCCGGTCACCTTCGCCCGAGTCACTCTGCGGCTCACCGCTCCTGCCGCGGCGTCGGCCGGTGCGCTGGTCTTCGTCGCGGTCGCGACCGAGCTGACCGCGACACTGCTGTTGGCGCCCATCGGAACTCGCACGCTGGCCATGCGATTCTGGTCGCTGTCCGGCGAATTGGACTACGCGGCGGCGGCACCGTATGCCTTGATCATGATCGTCGCGGCGGTGCCCGTGACCTATCTGCTGTTCACCCAGTCTCGGAAGGCGGCCGGAAGATGAGTCAGCTTGTCGTCGACGATGTTTCGAAGACGTTCGGCCACCACCGGGTGCTCGGCGGGGTGACCCTCGTGGTGCCGGACCGGACGTCGACCGCGGTGGTCGGTTCCTCCGGCTGTGGCAAGACCACGCTGCTCCGGGTGATCGCCGGGTTCGAGGCGCCGGATGCCGGGTCGGTCACCATCGGTGTGGAAACCGTTGCCCGGGACCGGTTCTCGGTGCCGCCGCAGCGCCGCAATATCGGCTACGTCGCCCAGGATGGCGCGCTGTTCCCGCATCTGACCGTAGGGCAGAACATCTCCTATGGACTGCGCAGTGGCTTCCGTGGGCGGCGCAACGGCCACCACCGGGTCGCGGAACTGCTCGAGATGGTCTCGCTGGATCCCTCCTACGCCGACCGCCGCCCACATCAGCTCTCCGGCGGTCAGCAGCAGCGAGTCGCCTTGGCCCGCGCCCTGGCTCGCGAGCCCGACGTGATGCTGCTGGACGAGCCGTTCAGCGCGCTCGACGCGGGCCTGCGCGCCACCACCAGGCAGGCCGTCGCCGACACCCTGCGCGCGGCGGGCATGACCAGCATCCTGGTCACCCACGATCAGGAAGAGGCGTTGTCCTTCGCCGAGCAGGTCGCGGTGATGCGGGACGGCCGGTTCACCCAGGTCGGTGCGCCCGAAAAGGTTTACGCCGCACCGCAAGACCTGTTCACCGCCCGCTTCCTCGGCGACTGCGTGCTGCTCGACGCGGTGGTGAATGGTGATGTAGCGCAATGCGTGCTCGGCCGGATCCCGGTGCAGAAGTCCGCGCCCACCGGCTCGGTGAACCTCATGGTCCGCCCGGAACAGCTTGTTGCCCACGAGGTTTCCGACGGCGAGCCGGACAGTGGAGTCGTCCGTGCCGTCGAATTCCGCGGCGCCGACGTGCTGCTCACCATCGCGCTGGACGGCCGCGCCGACGCGGTCCGGGTGCGCCGGGCCAGCGTCGCGGCACCGACCACGGGCCGGCGCGTACGGCTCGAGGTGCTCGGTTCAGCCGTGGCGTATGCCGAACCGAGCCCCTCGAACCCCGTTGGAGCGAGCGGCGGGAATTGAACCCGCGTAAACGGCTTTGCAGACCGTTGCCTCAACCACTCAGCCACGCCCGCCTCGTGATTGATAGTGCCGGGTTCGGACGCCACGACACACCCTTGCGCTCACGCTGATTCGAAGCAGGCCGGACGCACTGTGATCCGAAGGCGCCCTGGATGTCCCCGAACCGCGCCCGCCCGCATGGAATGATCGGAACATGTCTCGGCCACGCCCACTTCCGCTCGACCCGATCGAGGAGGCCCATCGCCAATGGGTCGGCCACGGCTGGGGCGCGGTGGCCGACGGCATGGCCGCGGTGACCTCGCTGGTGCGCGCCCAGCAAATCGTGATGGCCCGGGTGGACGAGGCGCTGAAACCGACCGGTTTGACCTTCTCCCGGTACGAACTGCTCATGCTGTTGAGCTTCAGCAAGACCGGCGCGCTGCCGATGGCGAAGGCCAGTGCCCGGCTGCAGGTGCACCCGACCAGCGTGACCAACACCGTCGATCGGCTCGAGGCGACGCAGCTGGTCGAGCGGGTGCCGCACCCCACCGACCGGCGCGCGACACTGATCGAGATCACCGACGCCGGAAGGGAATTGGTCGCGCAGGCGACCGAGGAACTCAACACGAAGGTTTTCGCGCTGCCCGGTCTCGCGCCGGATCGGCTGCACACGCTGCTGCAGCTACTCGCGGAATTCCGACACGCGGCAGGCGACTTCGACACCGGCGACGAACAGGCGCGCTGGTCCACGACCTAGCCAAAACGAAATGACCGTACTGGACGGTTCCCTACACCCGCCGATTGACCACGGGGTAACGGTCCGGCATCCAACTAGCGAATTTTCCGGCCCGTTGTCTTGGCAGCGAGCACAAAAGGGTCCACCATGTAAACCATGGTGCTGGTCTTGGGGGTATCGGCGGGCGCTGGTGGCGCACGCGCGATGCTGACCCATTCCGATCAGCCACACCTTCCGCCGATCGACCGCTGTCAGGTGCCCCGCCGCGCCGGCGGCGGGATCGAGGAACCCGTTTTCGAGGCCATCCGGCAGATGCGCGGCGCCGCCGATCGGCGCGACGAACTGGTCACCGGAACCGCGGTCACCTGCCGCTGCACCATGCACGCCGACGCCATCCGAACCGGCGCGGGCCGCAACCGCCTGACCATCGTCGACGAGCCGCTGGCCCAGCTGCGCTATCTCCGCTTCACCGGGCAGCTACCCGACGACGGCTCGGTACTGCTCTACGACCTAGGCACCTCCGGCCTGACCATCACGCACGCCGACTGCCGCAACGACACCATCCTGGCGGGCAAACGCAGCACGGTGCTCGGCGGCGACGGCTACGACGCGCTGCTGCGCTGGCAGCTCGCGCGCGGCGGCGTGCTCACCGACAAGCTGACCAGCCGCAAGCATCGCGAGGCGCTGAGCAGCGAACGGGTGGTCACCGCGATCGATCCGATCTCCGGCGGCCGCGAGGTGGTCACCCGCAGCGACCTGGCGGAATTGTGTGCCGCGAGCATCCATCACTCGGCGTCGTTCGTGCGTCAGCTCATCGAGGAGAGCGGCGTGCGGCCCGAGGCGCTGGTGCTGCTCGGCGGCTGCACCCGCAACCCGAGTATCCGCGACGAGCTCGCGGAATTGATCGACCTGCCGATCATCTACGACCCGGAACCGGATTATGTCTCGGCTCGCGGCGCGGTGCTGCTCGCGGCGGAACGGCACAGCGGCGATGTGCGGATGGCCCGAGCCCGCGCGGGCACGGCACTGTCCGCGTCGCTGGTGCACGGCCCGGTCGATCGCCGCAAGCTCATCGCCGCCGTCGCGGTGACCGCGGCGCTCGGCGCGACGATCGCGGGAATCCTTGCGATGGACCGGACTTCGGCCGAACCGAGCCACGGCACCCCGTCGACGCCGGTGGAGATCGTCGGACCGTCGCCGGCGCATTTCGGCTAGCGCGACTTTCCCCGGCTAAGTGGATAGGCATTCTGCCGGGGAACTCGCGTCGGCAGGATCAGCGGTTGGTGAATTTCGCGGGACGCTTCTCCACGAAGGCGGTCATGCCTTCCTTTTGATCGTCGATCGCGAAGAGCGAGTGGAACACTCGGCGTTCGAAACGCAGGCCCTCGGCCAGGGTGGTTTCGAAGGAGCGGTTCACCGATTCCTTGGCAATCATGGTGACCGGCAACGACATCGACGCGATGGTGTCGGCGACCTCGAGCGCGGTATCGAGCAGCTCGGCGGCGGGCACGATGCGCGAAACCAGTCCGGCGCGCTCGGCCTCCTCGGCGTCCATGTTGCGACCGGTGAGCACCAGGTCCATCGCCTTGGCCTTGCCGACCGCGCGGGTGAGCCGCTGCGAGCCGCCGATGCCGGGGATGACGCCCAGCTTGATCTCCGGCTGGCCGAACTTCGCGGTGTCCGCCGCGATCAGGATGTCGCAGATCATCGCCAGTTCGCAGCCGCCGCCGAGGGCGTATCCGGCCACCGCGGCAATGGTCGGCTTGCGGAACTGGGCGAGCCGGTCCCAGCGCGCGAAGTAGTCGTTCAGGAACATATCCATGTACGACTTCGGCTGCATCTCCTTGATGTCGGCCCCGGCCGCGAAGGCCCGCTCCGATCCGGTGATGACCACGGCGCCGACCTCGTCGTCGCGTTCCAGCTCGTCGAGCGCGGCGATGACGTCGTCGAGGACCTGGGCGTTGAGTGCGTTGAGCGCCTTCGGCCGGTTCAGCGTGATCCAGCCGACCCGGCCCTTGCGCTCCAGCAGAATCGTCTCGAATTCGGTCACTCGGCACCTTCTACGTAGGAATGGTCAGGAATATCGGTGACGATACAGGAGACGGGTTCACGCCCCCCGCTATAACGCCCCGTCAATATGCTGAAGCTGTTATGACACAACGGGATTGGATAAATCCCTAACCGACGTCGCCTCGATCACGGGTCAATTCCGTATAGACCCGCAACCCCTCGGCGATCTTCCCCGCCGCATTCTCGAGCTGCTCGGGCGGCAGGTACTTGCCGAACGCAGCCGCGTCGAGCAGCTGGTCACGGACCTGTTCGAGGTTCATCCTGGCCCAGTCCTGGCGGGAGAGTGGAGACACGGCTCGAACAATACCTCGAGTCGAACGCATGTTCGAGACGTGTCATCAATTGTTTGTGCCGCGGTCAGGCGCCCGGGCCGGGGCGATCACTTCGGTCCCGGATCTCGGTGACGATGGCCGAGAAATCCCGCCCGCCGGACGACTCGTTGAACCGGTTATAGATCTCCGCGGCAAGCAGGCCGAGTTGGCCGTCGATGCCATTCTCGCGCAACGCGTTTGCGGCCAGGCCCAGATCCTTGTTCATCAGGGCGGTGGCGAAACCGGGCTGGTAATCGTTGTTCGCCGGGCTGGTCGGCACCGGGCCTGGCACCGGACAGTAGGTGGTCAGCGCCCAGCTCTGCCCCGAGGCAGTGGAGACCACATCGAAGAACGACTGGTGGGTCAACCCGAGCTTTTCGCCGAGGACCAGGGCCTCGGAGAGGCCGATCATCGAGATGCCGAGCAGCATGTTGTTGCAGATCTTGGCTGCCTGGCCGACGCCGGACCCGCCGCAGTGCACCACCTTGCCGCCCATCACCTCGAGCAGCGGCAGCGCGTCGGCGAAGTCCTCTGCACCGCCGCCGACCATGAAGGTCAGTGTGCCCGCCGCCGCGCCCGCGACGCCGCCGGAGACCGGTGCGTCCAACGCGCGGTGGCCCGCGCCGATGGCGAGCACCGCGGCCGACTTGGCGTCGGCGACGTCGATGGTGGAGCAATCGATGAACAGGGTGCCCGGCTTGGCGGCGGGCAGCAGTTCGGCGTACACGTCGAGGACGAGTTTTCCGTTGGGCAGCATGGTGATCACGACACCGGCGTCGGCCGCCTCGACGGCTGTGCTCACCACGGTGGCGCCGTCCTTGATGGCCTGCTCCTGCGCGGCAGGCACCGGATCGTAGGCCAGCACTTCATATCCGGCCTCGACGAGGTTCGCCGCCATCGGCGCACCCATGTGGCCGAGTCCGAGGAATCCGATCTTCTCAGTCATTGCTCACCAAACCCAGTTCCTGATCGCCCAATTCGGCGAAATATGCGTCGACCTGCGCGGTGGTGACCTCGGCGAGGGTCGCCGGTGACCACTGCGGATTGCGGTCCTTATCGATAACCTGCGCGCGGATGCCTTCCACCAGATCGGGCGAGGACAGCGCCGCGATGGAGACCCGATATTCCTCGTTCAGCACCGTCTCCAGGTCCGGCGCGGTGCGCGCCGAACGCAACGACCGTAACGCCACCTTCAGCGCGACAGGCGATTTCGTCTGAATGTCGGCAGCGGCCTTGGCCGCCTCCGGCGCCTCGTGTGCCCGCAGCCGAGCGACGATCTCTTCGACGGTGTCCGCGCGGTAGCACTCGTCGATCCACGCCCGCTGGCCGAGCAGCCCGGATTGCGGTGCGTCCGTGGCGAACTTGGCGATCGCGACCTCGACCGACTCGGTGCGCAACGTGTCGAACAGTCCCGGAAGGTGTTCGGTGGCAACGAAGTAGTCGGCGAAGCCGGCCGCGATGGCGTCGCCCGCGGTCATCCTGGCGGTGGTCAGCGCGACGTGCGTGCCGAGCTCGCCGGGGCTGCGCGCGAGCAGGTAGGTGCCGCCGACATCCGGGACGAAGCCGATGCCGACCTCGGGCATGCCGATCTTGGACCGCTCGGTGACGATCCGGTGGCTGCCGTGGCCGGACAGGCCGACGCCGCCGCCCATCACGATGCCGTCCATCACCACCAGGTAGGGCTTCGGGTAACGGCCGATCAGCGCGTTGAGCACGTACTCGTCGCGCCAGAAGCGGCCGGTCGGCGAATCCGCACCGGTGGCACCGCCGGTGGCGTCGGTGTGGATGGCGACGATGTCGCCGCCCGCGCACAGCCCGCGCTCCCCCGCACCGGTGACGACGACGGTGCGTACCTCGTCGTCGTCCGCCCACGCGTGCAGCGCGTCGGTAATGGCAAGTGTCATCGCGTGATTCAGCGCGTTGATGGCCTTGGGCCGGTTCAACGTGATGAGCCCGAGCCCATCGCGCTGGTCGATCAGGACTTCCGGTTCCGTCATGCCGCTCCTACCACCGCGCGGGCGACGACCACCCGCATGATTTCGTTGGTGCCCTCCAGGATCTGGTGCACCCGCAGATCCCGGACGATCTTCTCCAGGCCGTATTCGGCCAGGTAACCGTAGCCGCCGTGCAGTTGCAGCGCCTTGTTCGCGACCTCGAAGCCCGCGTCGGTAGCGAATCGCTTTGCCATGGCGCACAACTCGACCTTGTCCGGCGCGTCGGCGTCCAGGGCCGCCGCGGCCCGCCACAGCAGGGTGCGGGCGGCCTCCAATTCGGTTCGCATGTCGGCGAGTTGGAAGCGCAGGGCCTCGTTCTTCAACAGCGGCTTGCCGAAAGCCTGGCGCTGCGCCAGATACGGCACCGTCTTGTCCAACGCCGCTTGCGCGCCGCCGACCGAGCAGGCGGCGATGTTCAGCCGTCCGCCGTTGAGTCCGTTCATCGCGATGCGGAAGCCGTCACCTTCCGCGCCGAGCAGGTTCGCCGCGGGCACCCTGGCGTCCTCGAAGATCACCTGACGGGTCGGCTGTGCGTGCCAGCCCATCTTTCTTTCGTTGGCGCCGAACGAGATTCCCGGGGTGTCGGCGGGCACGATGAACGCCGAGACGCCGCGGGCGCCGTCCGCTCCGGTGCGCGCCATCACCACGTACACGTCGGTGGCGCCCGCGCCGGAGATGAATTGCTTGGTGCCGTTGAAGATGTAGTCGTCGCCGTCGCGAACGGCCTTGGTGCTCAACGCCGCCGCGTCCGAGCCGACCCCGGGTTCGGTCAGCGCGTAACTCGCCAGCAGCTCCATCGACGTCAGCTTCGGCAGCCAGCGCGAGCGCTGTGCGGCATCGCCGTAGCTGTCGATCATCCAGGTCGCCATGTTGTGGATGGAGATGTAGGCCGCGATGGCCGGGCAGCCGGTGGCCAGCTGCTCGAAGATGCGCACGGCGTCGAGCCTGCGCAGGCCCGAACCGCCTACATCCTCCTGAACGTAGATGCCGCCGAGGCCGAGCGGACCGGCCTTGCGCAGCACATCGACCGGAAAGTGTTTCTGCTCATCCCATTCCAGGGCATTCGGGGCGAGGAACTCATCGGCGAATCCGCGCGCGGTGTCGCGGATCGCCTTCTCGTCTTCGTCGAGGATGAACATCCGTCAGTCCATGGTCGGAATGACGAACGCGTTCGGAGTGGAGCTTGCGGAACGACCCACCGGGCCAAGCTCCTTCATGCCGGAAGGCCAGCGCTGCGTGACGGTCTTGGTCTTGGTGTAGAAGCGGAACGAATCCGGGCCGTGCTGGTTCAGGTCGCCGAAGCCGGAACGCTTCCAGCCGCCGAAGGTGTAGTACGCGATCGGCACCGGGATCGGCACGTTGATGCCGACCATGCCGACCTGCACGCGGGCCGCGAAGTCGCGGGCGGTGTCGCCGTCGCGGGTGAAAATCGCGACGCCGTTGCCATATTCGTGCTCATTGGCCAGGCGCAGGCCCTCTTCATAGTCCTTGGCGCGGACCACCGTCAGCACCGGCCCGAAGATCTCTTCTTTGTAGATCCGCATTTCCGGGGTGACCTTGTCGAAAAGCGTTGCGCCGACGAAGTATCCGTCCTCGCCGCCGGGGACGGTCACACCGCGCCCGTCGATCACCAGCTCGGCCCCCTCATCGATGCCGATCTGGACGTACTTGTTCACCCGGTCCACGCCGTCCTGTCCGACGAGCGGGCCGTAGTCGGCGCCGGGATCGTCGGAGCGGCCGATGTTGAGCTTCTCCACCCGTTCGGTGAGCTTGGCCAGCAGTCGATCCGCGGTCTCCTCGCCGACCGGCACCGCCACCGAGATGGCCATGCAGCGCTCGCCCGCGGAACCGTAACCGGCGCCGATCAATTGGTCGGCGACGTCGTCGAGGTCGGCGTCGGGCATCACGATCGCGTGGTTCTTCGCGCCGCCGAAGCACTGGGCGCGCTTGCCGTTCGCGGTCGCGGTCTCATAGATGTACTGAGCGATCGGGGTGGAGCCGACGAAGCCGACGGCCTTGATCCTCGGGTCGTGCAGCAGCGCGTCGACGGCCACCTTGTCGCCGTTGACGACGTTGAACACACCCGGCGGCAGGCCCGCCTCGAGGAACAGCTCGGCCAGGCGCAGCGGCACCGACGGGTCGCGCTCGGATGGCTTGAGCACGAACGCGTTTCCGGTAGCGAGCGCCGGGCCCGCCTTCCACAGCGGGATCATCGCCGGGAAGTTGAACGGGGTGATGCCCGCGACCACGCCGAGCGGCTGGCGCATCGAGTAGACGTCGATGCCGGTGCCCGCGCTCTCGGTGTACTCGCCCTTGAGCAGGTGCGGTGCGCCGACGGCGAACTCGATCACCTCGAGGCCGCGTTGGATATCGCCCTTCGCGTCGGCGATGGTCTTGCCGTGCTCCGAAGACAGCAGCGCCGCAAGCGAATCCATCTCGTCCTGCACCAGCGTCAGGAAGCGCATCAGCACCCGCGCCCGCTTCTGCGGGTTGAACGCGGCCCACACCGGCTGCGCCGCTTCGGCATTAGCGATGACGGCCTCGACCTCGGCCTTGCCGGCCAGCGGCACGCGCGCCTGCACCTGACCGAGATTCGGGTCGAAGACGTCACCGAAGTTGCCGGAGGCGCCCGCGACGTGTTGCCCGCCGATGAAGTGAGTGAGTTCGCGAACCATGCCAGTCCTGTTCTGTTAGCCGACCATGACCCCGCAGCGCGGTATACGGTCATCCTATAGTTGGACGTCCATGTAAATGCACACTGTGATCCATCCCACCCTCACGCTCGTCGCCGGCTGATCACCGATCCGTCACACCACCCGCCGCGCACCTCCCATCACGCCGCGCACGATATGTACGACGAATTCCTGCGCGGCGTGACACGGTGCGCGCAGCACACTGACCTGCGCGCACCGTGTCGGCACGGCCGTTCGCGACACAGTGATCGTCGCTGCGCACCTTTTGTTGGGCCGCGCACGGAATGTCAGGCGAATCCGTGCGCGGCGCGACGGGAGGAGCGCGGGGTCAGGATTCGGGGCCGAGCTCTACGACGGTGCCGGGGTGGGCGAGGGAGGCGACGGTGATGCGGCCGCCCTTGGCCTGGTCGATGATCTGGCCCTGCCAGGCGACGAAGCAGGAGGCGGCCTCGCTGTTGTAGGCGTTGGTGAGGATCGGGGACAGCGCCTTGGCGAGCTCGCCCTCGGCCGCGATCAGCTGACCCCGGTACGGTCCGTAGTAGGGCAGGATCGCTTGCAGGACAATGGCTTCGACACCCTGGACCTGGGTGATGAACGGGTCGATCGCGGGCTGGTACTGCGCCAGGACCGGGGCGATCTCGGCCAGCACCGGACCCGCGAGCTGCAGGATGGGCTGGTAGACCGAGCCGAGCGCGAAAGCTTCCGAGGAGAACGGGCCCGCCAGTGGGGCCAGCCCGATCAGCGAGGCGAGACCGCCCTGCTGCTTCGGCGCGGGCCAGCCCAGCGGGCACGCGGGCTGCGCCGCGAGCGGGGCGGCGGCGAACGGATCGGCACCGCCCGCGCCGCCGAGCGGAACGGAGCCGTTCGGCGTGCCGCCACCGAGCGGGACAGAACTGTTCGGCGCGCCGGCGCCCAAGGGCACAGAGCCGCTGGGCGCACCCGCGTTGGGCGCCGCGCCCGTACCCGGGTTGATGGCGACGACGGCAGGGGCACCGCCGGAGCCGAGCGGAACCGAGGCGGCCGGGGCCGGACCACCAGCTGTGGGGGCAGGCGCGGCGGCAACGGGTGCGGGCGGAGCCACCGGGGTCTCGGATGCCGCGGGCGCGGCGGGTCGGGCGGCCGCGGCAGGCTGCTCCTGGGTGATCACCACGCTGGTGACGTCGTCGTCCTGGCGCACCGTCAACGCGGTGACCGCGACGGCGCTGCCGATGACCGTCAGCGCGGCCACCGCGCGGATGGCACTGGCGAGCGCAGGCCGGGTCGTCGTGCGAGAACTCATCGGACCGTACTCCTTCTGATGTCTATTTGACCGGGGCCGCAGGCGAATTCGGCGCGGCGGCGGCTGGTTCGAACAAGCCCTCCAGGTGCCAGACGCCGGTGAAGCCGTTGAACGGCCCGCCGACGATGAGGCTGGTCCACTGCAGGGTGAACTTGTGGGTCTTCGCGTCGTAAGTGCCGGTGGCCGATGGCCCTTGGGCGGCATCAGCGGTGGGCTTGTCGAACCACTGCTTGGCGACCCAGTCCCAGACCTTCTGCACCTGTTCGGCGCCGGCCACCTGCGCGTCCTGCTTCTCCGGCGGCTTCGGCGCACCCTGGTTGAACTCCTGGTCGTTCCAGGAGGCCGCCCAGGACGACACGTCGGCGGTCAACTTGCCGCCGTCGTTCGTCACCGCGGGCGGCGGCACCCGCCGCTGGGTCTGCGGGTCCACCGGATTGGTGGAGATGCCGAACTCGACGGCGAAGAACTTGGTCGGCTTGGTGATCGACGCGGACAGCGAATTACCCTGCGCGAAACCTGGATTCGGTTCGCTCTGGTATCCGCCGATACGCAGGCCGCCCGCCGTGCCCGGCTCGAGCAGGGTGGTCGAGCCGCCCTGTGCGGGGGAATCGCCGTTGGGCATGTAGGGCCCCTTCTCCGGCGTGCCGCCCGGCTGCACCATTCGGAACCAGGTGCCTGCGACACTGTCGCCCGACACCGACCCCGGGGTGAACCGCAGCAATCCGACCAGCGGCTCCGGCCCGTTCGAGGCGGGAGCGTCGTCGCTGCTGGAACAGCCGGACACAACCAGCGCAAGCGCCGCCAAGACGGTGGCCGCGATCATCTTTCGTCCGCTCATCCCGGATCCCCTCCTACTACGTTCGGCCAGACGTGTCGTTCGACTACGTGTCATTTCCGCACTCCGCCAGGCGATCTCACGCCACGCAAGGCGGCGCCGCGCGCCAGCACCCGACTCGGCAATCGAAGGCCCTCCACCGTGGCGGCCAGGACGAAGACGCCCGGCACCAAATAGAAGAAGCCGAGACCGCGAAACGCACCGAATCCGAGCGGCTGCGTCGAATCGTTCAACGCGACAACAGCATCGAAATTGCGCACGTTGTCGTTCATCGCACCGATCAGCGCGGCGAAACGGGATGTCATCGGCTGCCAACGGGTTTCAAGAGTGGTGATGCCGGTGAGGTCGGCCTCCGGATGGGTGGTGCGAATAGCGGCGGTGTACCGGCTGTTGAGTTCACCGTCGGCCGCGACCAGAGTGACGAAGTAGCCCTGCAGCTTTCGGACCTCGTCGTGGGTGAGGATCGGGCGCAGATCATTGATCAGCGGTTGCGCCGCGGGCGAGGCCGGGAACAACCCGCCGAGCAGCGGCACCGCGATCAGCCCGAGCGCGGCCAGCCCGGCGACCGACCGCCAGACCACCGCCTGCTTGCCTTCCTGCGCGCGCCGGTAGCCCAATACCCCGGCTCCGACGAGAATCACGCCGGGCAGCGCGAACAACCACGGCAGGGTACCGAAAGGCGGTACCGCAGCGAGCTTTTCGTAGTTCTGCCGATTATCGTCGATCGCGCCGATCATCCCGGACATGTGATAGTCGATCTCCGGGTAATCGCGGACGAACTGATCGACGCGGCCGAAGCTGCCCGGCTGCTGGCCGTTCCGCTGCAGCGTGAGCACGTTCGTCCGCGCGTCGTCGAGCACCTGCAGATCGTGCCGATACCCGTCGATGCTCGACCGCGTCATATACGGCTCGAACGCGTCGATCATCGCCTCTCCCTTGACCGCTCGCGGAAACATGCCGGTCACGATCGGCGCGAGCACCAGGAGTGCGCCGATCACGATGATCAGCACGAACGGCCAGCGCTTCAAGGGCCGCGGCGGCGCGGGTTCCGGATTCGAGACGAACTCCGAATAGGTGGGCAGCCCCGACACGGCTGTCACTGCCGTTGCCGACGGACGATCCGGTCCGCATTGAAGAACACACCGGCCGCGGTGACCGCGACGACGAGCAGCGTCGGCACCACCCATGCCGGGGTATTCCGGCCACGCGGGACCTCGACCGTCTTGGCGGCGAGCACCGGATCGGTACGCACGGGCTGACTCTGCGCCACCGGCACGGCGGCGGGCACGGCTGCCGCCGGAGCACCGGGGGCGGGCGCGGCCGGAGCGACAGGCGCGGCCGGAGCCGGAGCGCCGGGCGCGGGTGCTGCCGCGGGCGCAGCGGGCGGAGCTGCGATCGGCGCGGCCGCAGGCGCGGCCTGCGTAACGCCGCCACCCTGGTACCGACCGGCCAGATGCCATAGCCCGGTGAAGTTGTTGAACGGACCGCCGACGATCTGACTCGTCCACTCGATCACGAAGTTGCCCGAGCCGTCGATGGTGCCGCGCACCGGGCTGGTCTTGCCGGGCAGCCCACCACCCGGTTTCGGCGCGCCCTGGTTGAACACCTGGTTGTTCCAGGTGACGCCGAGGCTGCTCAAATCGCCGGACAGCTGCCCACCGTCGGAGTACACCTCGGGCACCGAGGTCCCGCCGCCGGTCTGCGGATCGGTCGGATTGGTCGCGGTCGCGAAATCGACGCCGTAGAAGCGGACCGGCGTGGTGACCCGGCCCGACCGCGCGTTGCCCGCGCCGTCGAAGGCCGCGGCGGGCTGCGGTTGATAACTGCCGCTGACCAGGCCACCGTCGCTGCCCGCAGACAGTGTGGTGACGGTCTGATCGCTGCAGGCCGAGTCGCTGTTCGCCAGGTATGGGCCGCCCGCGTCACCGGTCGGCAGGATCATCCGGAAGAAGCTGCCGGTCACCGCACCGCCGGAGCAGACGCCGGGCGCCAGTGCGAACAGACCGTTCAGCGGCGCGGGTTCGGCGTGCGCGAACGGCGCGGCGAACGCCGACAGGCCGAGGGCGGCTACCGCGGCGGTGAGCCGATAAGAGTTCCGTCCCATGGATCGTCCTTTTGGTGGATTTGTGCGGATGGATTTCGGATTTAGGGCATCGCGTCCCCATCGGAACTCGAGCCCGGACCGGTTGTCGCCATTTGCATTCATGGTGAGCGGAACCCCGATGGCGGACTTTCCGGAATTGACCGGGCGTGTGTCACCTGGCGCTGTGATCGGCATCACCGTACGATTAGTTTGACGTCCTAGTATCGGGCGCCAACTGGATATCGCCGGAGGAAACCGTGGCCGACCACAGCGCGCTGCACACGCCGATCAACCCCGTTCGCTTCGTGACCTCCGCGGCCCTGTTCGACGGGCACGACGCGGCGATCAACATCATGCGGCGCATCCTGCAGGCGCAGGGCGCGGAGGTGATCCACCTCGGCCACAATCGCTCGGTCAGCGAGGTGGTCGACGCGGTACTCACCGAGGACGCGCAGGGCGTCGCGGTCAGTTCGTATCAGGGCGGGCATGTCGAGTACTTCGAATATCTCGCCGACGCGCTGAAAAAGGCCGGGGCGGACCATGTTCGGATATTCGGCGGTGGCGGCGGCGTCATCGTGGCCGAGGAAATCGCGCGGCTGGCCGAGTCCGGTGTGACCATCTTCTCCCCCGAGGACGGCCAGCGACTCGGGTTGCCGGGCATGATCAATCAACTGA
Organism: Nocardia sp. NPDC046473; assembly: GCF_040645995.1. Classification (NCBI taxonomy): domain Bacteria; kingdom Bacillati; phylum Actinomycetota; class Actinomycetes; order Mycobacteriales; family Nocardiaceae; genus Nocardia; species Nocardia sp. NPDC046473. The sequence continues at coordinate 567,584 of NZ_JBEYZJ010000007.1, read as the reverse complement.
TTCGCGCCTGCGACGTCGACCTCGCCACCGAACCGCCGGTGCTGGAGGCGGTCCTCGCCGGTGAACGCCCCGCACTGGCCCGCGCCATCACCTGCATTCAGCAGGACGCGCTGTCCGACAGCGAACGGCAGGCGTTGACACAGGCCGCCGCCGCGCGCACGGTTCCGGTGCTCGGTATCACCGGCACCGGCGGCTCCGGAAAGTCCTCGCTCACCGACGAATTGGTGCGCAGGCTGCGGTCGGACCAGCAGGACAAGCTGCGCGTCGCGATTCTCGCGGTGGACCCGACCCGGCGCCGCGGCGGCGGTGCGCTGCTCGGCGACCGCATCCGGATGAACGCCCTCGACGGCCACCACATCTTCTTCCGCTCGCTGGCCACCAGGGGCGGGCGCGAACTGCCGAACAATATCGAGCTGATCGTGACCGCCTGCAAGGCAGCGGGTTACGACCTGGTGATCCTGGAGACGCCGGGCATCGGCCAGGGCGACGCCGCGGTCACCGACCACGTCGATGTGTCCATGTATGTGATGACACCGGAGTTCGGCGCCGCCTCCCAGCTGGAGAAGATCGACATGCTGGATTTCGCGGATGTGGTGGCGATCAACAAGTTCGAGCGCCGCGGCGCCGCCGACGCATTGCGTGATGTGTCGCGTCAGCTGATCCGCAATCGGGAGGAATTCACCGCGTCGCCGGAGGACATGCCCGTATTCGGTACGAGCGCGGCGACTTTCAACGACGACGGCGTCACCGCGCTGTATCAACACCTGGCCGGGCTGCTGTCCGAGCGTGGCCTGCGGTTGGAGCCGGGCGCGCTGCCCAGGGTGAACACCCGCGCATCAACGAGATTCGCCCAGATCATTCCGCCCGCGCGGGTGCGCTACCTGGCCGATATCGCCGAGACCGTGCGCGAATATCACGCGGTGACGGCCGCGCAAATCATTGCCGCACAACGAGTACAGCGGGTCGAGCAGGTGGCCGCCGAACTGCCCGAGGACCTGGCCGTCGCCGAGCTCGCCACGAAAGCCAAGGCCGCGCTGACCGACGAGAACGCAGCGCTGCTCGCCGAATGGCCCGCGCTGGCCGAAACCTACCGTGGTGATGAGCAGGTGGTGCGGGTACGCGACCACGAAATCCGCACGCCGCTACGCCGGGAGACGCTGTCCGGCAACTCGATCCCGCGAGTCGCGCTGCCCCGGTTCACCGACCACGGTGAGCTGCTTCGCTTTCTGCGCGCGGAGAACCTGCCCGGCCGCTTCCCGTACACCGCGGGCGTCTTCCCGTTCAAGCGGGACAACGAGGATCCGGCCAGGATGTTCGCCGGCGAAGGCGACCCGTTCCGGACCAACCGGCGCTTCAAGGTGCTCAGCGAATATGCCGACGCGAAAAGGCTGTCCACCGCGTTCGACTCGGTGACGCTCTACGGTCACGATCCCGCCGAACGCCCCGACATCTACGGGAAGGTCGGCACCTCGGGCGTTTCGATCGCCTCGCTCGACGATATGAAGGCGCTCTACGACGGTTTCGACCTGACCGCGCCGACCACCTCGGTGTCGATGACGATCAACGGCCCGGCCCCCACGATCCTCGCCTATTTCCTGAATACCGCGATAGACCAAGCGCTGGAACGTTTCTCGGCCGCCGAGGGACGGGCGCCGACCGCCAACGAGGCCGCCGATATCCGCGCGCAGACCTTGGCGACGGTGCGCGGCACGGTGCAGGCCGACATCCTCAAGGAGGACCAGGGCCAGAACACCTGCATCTTCTCCACCGAGTTCAGCCTGCGCATGATGGCCGATATCCAGGAATGGTTCGTGCGCAACAGCGTTCGCAATTTCTACTCGGTCTCGATTTCCGGCTATCACATCGCCGAGGCCGGCGCGAACCCGATCAGCCAGCTCGCCTTCACCCTGAGCAACGGATTCACCTATGTGGAGGCCTATCTCGCGCGTGGGATGAGGATCGACGACTTCGCCCCGAACCTGTCGTTCTTCTTCTCCAACGGCATGGATCCCGAATACTCGGTGATCGGCCGGGTGGCCCGGCGCATCTGGGCCGTCGCCATGCGAGATCGCTACGGCGCCAACGACCGTTCGCAGAAGTTGAAGTACCACGTGCAGACCTCCGGTCGCTCGCTGCACGCACAGGAGATGAACTTCAACGACATTCGCACCACCCTGCAGGCACTCATCGCCATCTACGACAACTGCAACAGCCTGCACACCAACGCCTACGACGAGGCGGTGACCACCCCCACCGAGGAATCGGTGCGCCGCGCGCTGGCCATCCAGCTGATCATCAACCGCGAGTGGGGCCTGGCCATGAACGAAAACCCTTTGCAGGGCAGCTTTCTCATCGACGAGCTCACCGACCTGGTGGAGGAGGCGGTGCTGGCCGAGTTCGATCGGATCAGTGAACGCGGCGGCGTGCTCGGTGCGATGGAGACCGGGTATCAGCGCGGCAAGATCCAGGACGAGTCCATCCGCTACGAGCACCGCAAGCACGACGGCTCGCTGCCCATCGTCGGCGTCAACACCTTCCGCAACCCGCACGGCGAGCCGAAGCACGACATCGAATTGGCCCGCGGCACCGAGGCGGAAAAGCAGTCCCAACTGACCCGGGTCCGCGAATTCCAGCACCGGCACCGCGATCCCGCCCACGACGCCCTCGCCCGCCTGGAGGCCGTCGCCCGCACCGACGACAACATCTTCGAGGTCCTGATGGACGCCGCCCGCGTATGCACCCTGCAGCAGATCACCGACACCTTCTTCACCGTCGGCGGCCAATACCGCCGCAACGTATGAGGTAGGCGGCTCAGAAGATTCGCACCTCGGGGACGGTCTGCATCAGCTGCGCCCACTCCGGGTATTTCGCCAGCTTCGCCTCGTGCAGCGCCATGATCTTGTCGCGCAGGTCAGGATCCGGCTCGTCCGAAACATCGGGCCCGATCGCGATTTTCGCGACATGCGGAATAATCCTCGGGTCGCCGTCGAGGTGGACCGGGTCGTGCATATATCGCTCCAGCGCGGCCAGGTCCTTGATGCCCACACAGTAGGCATGGGTCAGACCTTCGGAGGCATCGCCGAGGTTCTGACCGACCGTCGAGAACGACACGGACTCCATCGACGCCGTGCGCCGCATCGTCGCGAGCACCTCGGCCTTCTGCTCATCGGTCGTCTCGTCCCGAAAACCGAAGCGCAGCAAGTGAACAATCATGGATCCTCCTCGATTTGAACCGACTGGTTCAATCTAGAGAACTATTTAGTAGGTACACAAGAGTGAACCCGTGAGTTCATTTCCAACCGAGCGAGGGCTACCATGCAGGGATGACGGGGGCGACGACCGCGCGGGGCCGCATCGACAAGCGGCAGGCGATCCTCGACGTCGCGTTCACCGTCTTCGCCCGGCGCGGTTACGACAAGACCTGCGTCCAGGAGATCGCCGACGAGGCGGGCGTCGCGAAACCAACGGTGTACAACCACCTCACCGACAAGCAGACACTGTTCCAGCACGCCGTGCTCGCCGCGGCGGATGCCGTGGCGGCCGAGACTCTCGCGATCGCCGAGCGACTCCGCGACCCCGGCGAAGAGCTGCGGACCACGCTGACCGAGGTCGCCACCGAACTACTCGCGGCATGCGCGAGCGAACGCGCCCGCGCCCTGCGTGCGCTGACCTACGCCCAGCTCGCCGCCTTCCCCGAGCTCACCGAAGAGGTGCTCGACCGCACCTCGCGGCGGATCGCCGAGGCGATGGCGGATCGGCTTGCGCGACTGGCTCTCTCGGGCAAGCTGCGGGTCAGCGATCCGGCGCTTGCCGCCGAACAGTTCCTCGCCCTGCTCACCGGGCCGCTGGAGGCACGATCCCGGCTCGGTACCCGTGCGGTGCCGGCGACCGAATGCTGTGGCATCGCCGATGCCGCCGTCGATACCTTCCTGTCCGCGTTCGGGGCACGCTGAGCCCCGGACAGCGGTGTCCCGGTTCGAGGAATCGGGGACTGGTACGTCGAACCCGAACGAACAGGACTGCTGGCGTGTGACAATCGCCGGGTCAAGGCCATCGGCGTGTTGGGACGGCGGACATGGATCTATCGGGTATTCGGATCATCGACGCACACATCCATCAGTGGGATCCGTTCACCACACCCCGGGAATTCAGCGGGACAGCGAAGTTGCTCCGGGCGGTGCCGCTGCCGATCGATCTGGCCAAACGGCTGGCGCCGCGGCGGGATCGCGAATTCACCGGGGACCCTACGGCTTTCAGCCGTCCCTACCTGCCTGCGGACTATCGGGCCGATGCCGGGGACGAGCCGATCGACACGATCGTGCACATCGAGGTCAGCTGGGCCGGGAAGGAAGCGCTGGCCGAGGCCGATGAGACGGCCTGGGTAGCCCGATTGCCGTTCGGCGGCGACAATCCCGAGCTCGGTGCGATCCTCGGCAACGCGAATCCCGCGGCACCCGACTTCGCCGCACTGCTCGACGCGCACCTCGCCGCCGCGCCACTGCTGCGCGGTATTCGCTCGCATGTGGCGCATCATCCCGATCCGGGTGTCCGGCCCTACGCCGACCACCCGGGCGCGCTCGCCACGAAGGAGTTCTTGAACGGCTTCGGGGAGTTGGCCGAGCGTGACCTCTCGTTCGAGGCGTGGGTGTACTCACATGCCCTGCCCGATGTGACGGCACTCGCCGAGCGGTATCCGGAGGTGCCGATCGTACTCAACCACCTCGCCACTCCCGCAGGCATTTTCGGCCCGATCGGCAAGCACACCGGAACCAATCCGAGTATGCGGCGCGCGCTGTTCCTGCGCTGGCGAGACGACCTGTCCGCCCTCGCCGAACACCCGAATGTGGTCGCGAAGGTGAGCGGTCTGATGATGCCGGTCCTCGGTCATCCGGTGCCGCCGCGTGGCACAGCCACGCCGGTTCCGGTGCTGGTGGACCGCATTCACCCGCTCATCGACCATGCCCTCGACGTATTCGGGGCGGACCGCTTGATCTGGGGCTCGAATTTCCCGGTGGACAAACCGATTACCACCATCACCGGCAGCATCGAGGCGGTGGCCACCTCGGTCACCGGACACGGCGGCGGGCAGGCCGAGCTCGCGCACATCTTCCGGGATACCGCTCGGCGGGTGTATCGGATCGCCACGAAACCCGTTATCCCGCAGGGGTAATGATCTCCGGCGGCAGGTATTGGGTGGCGAGCAGCGCGCCGAGTCGGCAGGTGTGTTCGATGATGCGGTCGCCGTCGATATCCATCGCGCCGGTGCGCCATGCGGTGAGCAGTTCGATGAAGCCGCCGATGCCGACGAGAGTGCTCATCCGGAACTCGAGCTCGTCGGTGTCCGGACGCAGGTACGGCCGGGCAGTGCCGACGAGCAGGTCGGTGGCGTCGGTGAGCATCGTCTTGCGGCGCTGCTCGAGCACGGCGCTACCCGCGTGGTCGGCCAGCAGGATGCGGGCGCGCCCGTGATCGTCGGATTGCAGCCGCACCGCGCGGGTCACCGCCGCACGCAGGATCTCCAGCGGCGGCCGCGCGAGATTGTCGGTGAAGACCGCGGCCAGATCGGCCAGGACCTCACCGCAGACCGTGTCCCAGGCGACGCCGAGCAGTGCGTCGCGGTCGGCGAAGTGCTCATAGAAGTAGCGGTCGTTGAGCGCGGTGCGCTGGCAGACACCGCGCATGGTCACGGCCGCCCAGCCGTTCTCGATCCAGATATCGAGGGCGGCATCGATCAGCCGCGCGCGGCGTTCGGCGCGCCGCTCCTCGGTGGTGCGGCCGCCCCAGGTCCGGGCCGGTACGCGCAAGCTCATGGTTGACAAAGTACCCCACCACGCGCCTAATTGGTGGCATGTGCGGCCAATTACCGATTGGCGGCGCTCAGCACCGGGTCGACTCCGCCGTCCACGCCGCGGACACGGCCCACGACGCACGGGCGGTGACGCGACGAAGCGCACCGGATTCGGGAGGTGGCATGAGTAGCAACGGCATCGATCACGAGGTCATCATCGTCGGGGCGGGGTTCTCCGGCATCGGAGCCGCGATCAAGCTGCGGGAGGCCGGATTCGACGATTTCCTGATCATCGACGAGGCCGACGGCGTCGGTGGCACCTGGCACTGGAACACCTATCCCGGTATCGCCGTGGACATTCCGTCGTTCAGCTATCAGTTCTCCTTCGAACAGCGCGCCACCTGGTCCCGAACCTACGCGCCGGGCCGGGAATTGAAGGCGTACGCCGAATCGTGCGTGGACAAATACGAGCTGCGGCCGCGAATCCGATTCAACACCAACATCACCGAGGCCGAGTTCGATGAGGACGGCTGCCGCTGGCGGCTGCACACCGCCGACGGTGGCGAGCTGACCGCGCGCTTCGTCATCAGCGCGACCGGCGTGCTCACCCGGCCCAAGCTGCCCGAGATCCCGGGCGTGGCGGACTTCACCGGGGTCACCATGCACACTTCACGCTGGGACCATCAGCAGGATCTGCGCGGCAAGCGGGTCGCGATCATCGGCACGGGAGCCTCTGCGGTGCAGGTGATTCCGGAGACCGCGCCCGAGGTCGAGCAACTCGTCGTCTTCCAGCGCACGCCGATCTGGTGCCTGCCTCGACTGGATCTGCCGCTGCCCAAGCCGGTGCAGTGGGCGCTACGGATTCCGGGCGCACGGTCGCTCACTCGGCTGATCAGCCAGACGTACGTAGAGATCACCTTCCCGATCGCCGCGCACTATCACAAGAATTTGCCGACGGCCGCGCTCGGCGAGCGTGCGGGTCTCGCGCATCTGCGCAGCCAGGTGCACGATCCGGTCGTCCGCGAAAAGCTCACGCCCCGTTACGCTTTGGGCTGCAAGCGGCCCAGCTTCTCGAACGACTACCTGGCCACGTTCAACCGCGACAACGTCGTGCTGGAGACCGACCCGATCGAGCAGATCACCAGCACCGGCGTGCGCACCGCAAGCGGCACCGAATATCCGGTCGACATCCTGGTGCTGGCCACCGGCTTCAAGGTGATGGAATCCGGCAACATGCCGACCTACGACCTGCGCGGCATCGGCGGCCTGGACCTCGAGAAATGGTGGGACGAGAACCGGCTGCAAGCCTACGAGGGCGTCAGCGTGCCCGGCTTCCCGAACTTCTTCTCGATCATCGGCCCCTACGGCTACAACGGCTCGTCCTATTTCGCGCTGATCGAGAACCAGACCAGGCACATCCTGCGCTGCCTGCGGCACGCCCGCGCGGGCAACGCGACGGTGGTCGAGGTGACCCGCGAGGCGAACGACCGCTTCTTCCAGGAGATGCTCGACCGCCGCGGCGGCCAGGTGTTCTGGCAGGACAGCTGCGCCGTCTCCAACAGCTACTACTTCGACAAGCACGGCGACGTGCCGCTGCGACCGTCGACCACGGTCGAGGCGGCCTGGCGCAGTGGGCATTTCGACCTGACCGACTACCGGTTCGCGACGTCGGCGTAACGGCCGCGGAAGGTGTCGGTGCCCGTCGTTACGATCCGGCGTATGAAAGCACTCGGCACCTTCTCCGTCGTCTCGTTCGTCCCGACCGAAGTGGTCCCTGATCCGCCCATCGCCACCGCACTTCCGGTCGGGGTCGCGCGTATCGAGAAGACGTTCGACGGCGAGATCACCGGTCGCTCGGCGACGCTGTTCACCGCGGCGTTCGACCAGGCCACCGGGACCGGGACCTACGTGGCGATGGAGTCGTTCGAGGGCGCGTTGAACGGCACTGCGGGCAGCTTCAACTTCGCTCATTCGGCGACCACCTCGGGCACCGACCGCACGGCCGAATCGTTTGTCATCGTCCCCGCCAGTGGCACCGGCGACCTGGCCGGTATCACCGGCACGGGTGGTCTCAGCGTGGACGAGGACGGCAGCCACCACATCTGGTTCGACTACGAGCTCAGCTGAGGAAGGCCGCCGCCAGCTGCTCGGTGAGGGTTTGCCGGGCGGTGGCCAAGGAGGGGCCGTACCAGGTGAGGCTGCGGCCCTCGACCAGTGCCACCGGCGTGCCCGGAAAGACCTCGGGGCCATCGGTTCTGGTGAAAACGTAGGGCTCGTCGGGAAGGACGGCGAGGTCGATTCCGGTGGTCAGTTCCTGCTCGGTGAGGCGGGGATAGCGGTCTGGGCGGGCGGCGTGCACGAGGTGCAGGCCGAGGCGGGCGGCCAGGTCGCCGGTGAAGGTGTTGCGGCCGACCACCATCCACGGATTGCGCCAGATCGGGATCACCGCGTTGCGTGGTAGCGGCGGTGGGGGCGCCCAGACGGATTCGGCCTCGGTGAGCCAGGGTGGGATGTCGGCGCCGAGAGCCGAGGTGCAGAGGCGAGTCAGCGAGGCGAGCGCCTCCGCCACCGTTTCGATTTTGGTGACCCACACCGGAATTCCGGCCGCGCGCAGGCGGTCGACATCGATGCGGCGGTTCTCCTCCATGTTGCACAGCACCAGATCGGGCGCGAGTTCGACGATGCGGCGCACATGCGGGTTCTTGGTGCCGCGCACGCGTTCGACCGCGAGATCGGCCGGATGCGTGCACCAATCGGTCGCGGCGATCAGGACGTCGGGACAGGTAGCGGCGACCGCCTCGGTCAACGAGGGCACCAGCGACACCACCCGCCGCGGCGGCCGCGCGAGCGGGACGGCGGCGCCCAGATCGTCGCTGAAGGTCATCGGACCGGATGCCGGCCGCGAACTGTTGCCTGCCACGTCTACAGACTAGGCAGCGCGGGGTGCTGCCCGAATGTTCGGTGCAAGGGCAGCGGCTGGGCAACCCTCGGGCAGTTCCGGGGCGGGTTCGGTGCGCGCAAACTGAGTGAGGCATCCGGTGTCGGGAAGTCCCGGTCCCTGTGTCACCGGACCTGATCCCGCCCCGAAAAGTCCGGAGACAACCGTAAGCCCCGACGCCGGATGCTCACCAAGCTCGATCAGGCCTCGAACATGCGATACAGCGCGGTGAGATCGCGCAGCCCGGCCGCGGCGATCGGCTCTTCGGCCGAGGTCATCCGTAAGGCTTTGCGCAGCAGCAGCGGGTCGAGATCGTCCGGGGCGGGCCGGAATTCGACCTTCGGTAGGTCCGGCAGCGCGGCGTCGTTGCCGTACGGGTCGTCGGAGACGGTGGACTGCAGGTCGCGTTCGATGCCGCCGATCAGGGTGTCCAGGTCCAGGCCGCGCAGCGCGAGGATCTCGCGGGGGCGCTCGTCCAACCGTTCGGCGAGGAGGTAGCAGACCGCGGCCACATGTTTGCACGGCCAACCCGGGTCAGGACAGGTGCAGGTGAAATCCAGGTCGGCGGCGGTGGTCGGCAGCAACAGCGGACCGAGCGCGGTCGGCAACGCACCGGACGCGATCTCGGCGAGCATGCCCGGCGCGTCCCGGATCGTCTCGATGAGTAACTCGAGTTCCTCCTCCCGCAGCGGCCGCACGGTGAACACCGCGGTGAACGGACGCGGCTGACTGCCTTGCACTTCCGCGATCACCGAGCCAGGCTCGATCCGGTAGCTGACCACCTGCCCGGCCCGCGCGTAGGTGCGGCCGCGCGACATGCGCCCGGCGTCGGCCATCTGCTCGATCGCTTCGAGCAGCGCCTTGCCCCACCAGGTGCGCCCGAAACCGCCACGGCGACTGCGCGCCTCGACGCCGCCGCGCACCGGGCGGCGCTTGCCGTACTCGCTGTAGTCGATGTAAGGACTCATTCGCCGACCGCCTCCGCCCCCAGCGTGAACAGCTCGCGCAGGTCGTCGGTGCTCATCTCGGTGATCCAGTTCTCCCCCGCGCCGACGGCCAGATCGGCGAGTTGCCTTTTGCCGTTGATCATTTCGTCGATCCGCTCTTCGATGGTGTCGACGCAGACCAGCTTGCGCACCTGGACATTGCGCTGCTGCCCGATCCGGTAGGCGCGGTCGGTGGCCTGGTTCTCCACCGCCGGATTCCACCAACGATCCAGGTGCACCACATGGTTGGCGGCGGTGAGGTTGAGCCCGGTGCCACCGGCCTTGAGCGACAACAACATCAGCGGCGGGCCGTCCGGTTCCTGGAACCGGGTGACCATGCTGTCGCGGCGCTGCTTGGGCACCCCGCCGTGCAGGAACGGGATCTCCGTGCCGAAGCGTTCGACCAGGTAGGGCGCGATGAGCTCGCCGAACTCGCGGAACTGGGTGAACAGCAACGCTTTCTCGCCGTCCGCGAGCACCGCGTCGAGCACGTCCTCCACCAGCGCGAGCTTGCCGGAGCGATGGCTGCCGCGGTGCAGCACGTTGGAACCGTCGCCGAGGAAGTGCGCCGGATGGTTGCACACCTGCTTGAGCCTGGTCAGCGCGCTGAGCACGGCGCCCTTGCGGGCCATGCCTTTCGCGTCCTTGATCTTGGCCAGCATGTCGTCGACCACCGCCTGGTACAGCGCGGCCTGCTCGACGGTCAGGTTGGCGCGCACCGTCATCTCCAGCTTGTCCGGCAGATCGGTGATCACGGCGGGATCGGTCTTCACCCGGCGCAGCACGAACGGCTGGGTGATCATCCGCAGCCTGCTGATCGCGTTCTCGTCGCGTTCACGTTCGATGGGCACGGCGAAGCGGGCACGGAAGGTCTGCGGGCTGCCGAGCACCTTCGGCACCGCGAAATCCATGATCGAGCGCAGCTCCTCCAGGCGGTTCTCCACCGGAGTTCCGGTGAGCGCCAGCCGATGTCGCGCGGGCAGGCTGCGCGCGGCGCGGGACTGCCTGGTCGCGGCGTTCTTGATGTGCTGTGCCTCGTCGAGCACGATCCGGTCCCACGTTTGCCGCTTCAGTTCATCGAGGTCGCGCGCGAGCAGCGAATAGGTCGTGATCATCAGATCCGCCTCGGCGACCGCCGCGTCCAGCTCAGCACCCGAGCGCCTGCCGACCCCGTGATGCACCCACACGCGCAGGTCCGGTGCGAAACGCTCGGTCTCCCGCTGCCAGTTGCCGACCACCGACATCGGGCACACCAGCAAGGTGGGGCCATCGGAAACACCGGCCACCTCGCGCTCGTGCACCAGCAACGCGAGCACCTGAATGGTCTTGCCGAGGCCCATGTCGTCGGCCAGGATCGCGCCGAAACCCATGCGGCTCATGGTCGCCAGCCAGGCGAGGCCGCGTTCCTGATAGGGCCGCAGCTGCGCCTTCAGGCCGACCGGTGCGGTGATCGGTTCGAGCTCGCGGGTGCGATCCAGGATGTCGGCGGCCCAGCCGGTGGCGGTGACCTCGGTGACCGGCACCTGTTCGACGCGACCGCCCGCGAGTTCGCCGATCAGGTCGGCGAAGGTGATCTCGGAGGTGTCGGTGTGCGCGGCCACGTAGCGGGCGGCCGCGGCCAGCACCTTGTGGTCGGCCTGCACCCAGTCGCCGCGCAGCTGGACCAGATCGGATTTGCTGCTGACCAGCCGCGCCATCTCGGCCTTGGTCAGGATGGTGTCGCCGAGCGCGAGTTCCCAGCGGTAGGAGACGAGTCCCGGCATGCCGACGGTACTTTCGGCGGCGGGCACCGCGCTCTCCACGCGCAGCCGCATGGTCGGGGCGCTGACATTCCAGGCACGCGGCAGCAGCAGCCGCACGCCGGCGGCCTGCAGCGCGTGCGCGCCGTGCTCGACCAGATCGACCACCACCTCGGTCGGCAGCAGCAGGTCCATCGAGCGTGGATCGCTCGGCAGATCGCGCAGCCGAGGATACGCCCGCTGCGCCTCCCCCAGCTTCTCAACGGCGATCCGCAGCAGATTCGGATCAGCGTGCAGCAGAACGGGATTCGGTGCCTCGCCGTCGACCTGCAGGCAGACTTCCAGCCGCCACAGCGCCACCGATTCGTCCGCGGTGCCGAGCTCGCCGTCCGGTTCCAGCAGGCGCAGCACCAGTTCCGGTTCGTCGCCGGTCAAGGTGGCTCGCCAGTGTTCGAGCGTCTCGGCCACCCGGTAGCTGCCCGCGTCCAGGGCGATATCGCGGACCAGCGCGTCCACCAGCGGATGCGCCGAGTCCGGCGGGTCGATCAGTGCGCGGGCGATCGGATCGGTGAGTTCGGTGACCAGGTCGTCGAGCAGCACGTTCGGCCGACCCGCCACCTGCAGCGCGGCGGGCATGGCCACGGCCAGCTCGGCCAGCCAGGCGCGCTGCCGCTCGCCGCCGACCAGCCGCCAGCGCATCCACCATTGGCCGTCGGCTCTGCGCAGCTCCGGCACGATCCGACCGGCCCGCACCCAGCGCTCGACACCGTGCGCGACATGGGCGAGGAAGCGCAGATCACCCGACACCGCCTCGACCGGAAGTCGCTGCCGCAGCGCCGCGGCGGCCGCCGCCGGGGCCATCGCGTGTGCGCGGACCTGCTCGGTCGCCGTGCCGTCCGGGCCGATGACCAGCACGTCTGCCCGGTGCCGGAATTTGGACGCGGTCAATACGCTGCCCAACGGGTCGGGCAGCGGTACGGCAGCCGGCGGGGTGGGTGGATACAGCGTGGAAAGGGGTGAGTCGTGCCAGAGCAGCAACCCGGATCCCGGCGACCACAGACCGTGCAGCATCAACCCATCCAAGCAGGTGGGTCCGACAGCGCTGCGGGCACGGCGATCGCACTGTGCTGGATTTCTGGGCCTGGGCGGAACATACTTGAATATCCGCTGGTCAACGGAGGCAATCATGACGATTCTGCTCCAAGTTCTCGAGCAGAGCTTCACGCCGACGACGCCGTGGGAACGGCGCAAATTCACCTTCATCAACGCCGAGAAGATCGTCGGTATGCGGCTCGACGGTCAGTCCGGCGTGTGGCTGGACCTGTCCCGCCCCGGTGAATCACAGCGCCTGGCCAGAACCCTCGACTCACACGACGCTATCGCCTTCCTGCTCGCCACCTTCGCCAAGCTCGCCGAGTGCGAGGAGCGCGGCGGCTCGTGGCTGATCGGGCACGACGGCGCGAACGCCGAGTCGATTTCGGCCACCCGGTTCCCACCGAAGGCAAGCGAGGTCGTCGATGACGACCTGCTCGCGCGGGCCTGGTTGTGAGGGTTGTGTCGCTGCACTGCCGATAACTGCTCGTGCTTCAAGTTCAACGAATGTCGGTCCCTCCGGGTACATCTGGTGCCATGGACATTCGGCGTTGGCTTGTCGGCGCGCTCGTCGCGCTGTCCGCCGTCGGGTGCGGCCAGCTCGGCGTTGCTCCGGTATCGCCCGCGCCGGGAAGCCCGACCAGGGCCGAATTGGCGAGCCTGCTCGCCGGTGTGCGCGTGGTGCCGGATCGGCCGCATCCCGGCGGTTACGACCGAGGATGCAAGCCGGGACAGGGCTGCGTGTTCGGGCCGGCCTGGACCGACGACAATGACGGGCCCGGCGGGCACGACGGCTGCGATACCCGCAACAACGTGCTGGCCAGGCAACTCGTCGAGGTGAGCTTCCGGCCGGGGACGCGCGACTGCGTGGTCGTCGGCGGCACGTTGAACGACCCGTATACCGGCAAGCAGACCCCCTTCAAAAAGGCCGACGCCTACGCCATCCAGATCGACCACGTCTACCCGCTGGCCGCCGCCTGGGACCTGGGCGCGGCCGCCTGGCCACTCGAACGCCGCATCCACTTCGCCAACGACCTCGACTTCAACCTGCTCGCCGCTGACGGCCGCACCAACGAGGCCAAGGGCGACAAGACCCCCGCCGAATGGCTACCGCCCGCCCGCGCGAACCACTGCTTCTACGCGGACAAGTACCTCACGGTTGCCGCGCAATACGAGTTGCCGCTGACTGCGGCAGACAGCGCGGCATTGCAAGGGGTCGCGCGCACTTGCCCTTGAAGTATCGAGCGCGCGCGGCCAGGCGCGTGGCGACAACATCTCGCAACCGGCAGTCCGCGCGGGATCATTCCTGTGTGCACCCCACGACGGGCGGCGATCAGCTCCGGGTCCGCGATGGGCTGCTTCGGGTCGTTCGACCACCGCGACCAGAACGTCCGCTATCGGTGCTGCGATGAGCTCCCGGTCGCGACCGGCCGCTTCGGGTCGTTCGACCACTGGGACCAGGAACCCGGGTACAACGCCGCGTCGATACCGACGACGGCGAGGGCCGCAACCTGGTGGGCCGCGGTAACGCCGGAGCCGCAGTAGACCGCGACCGGTTCCGCGGTGAAGCCGGCGAACCGGTCGCGTAATTCGGCCGGGGCGCGGAAACGTCCGTTGGCGTCCAGGTTTTCGGCGGTGGGGGCACTGATCGCGCCGGGGATGTGGCCCGCGCGCGGATCGATCGGCTCGATCTCGCCGCGGTAGCGTTCGCCGGCGCGGGCGTCGAGCAGCACGCCGCGCCAGCGGGCGGCCGCGTCGGCGTCGATGACCTGCAGGTGGCCGGGGCTCAGTGCGACGTCGCCTGGTTCCGGATCGGGCTCGGTGCCGGTGGCGAGTTCGCCGCCCGCGTTTGTCCAGCCGGGCAGTCCGCCGTCGAGGATGCGCACGTCGGCGATGCCGGCCCAGCGCAGCAGCCACCAGGCGCGGGCGGCCGCCATGCCGCCGGTCGCGTCGTAGACGACCACCGAATCACCATTGCGGATGCCCCAGCTGCGGGCGCACTTCTCCAGCTGTGCGATGTCCGGCAGCGGGTGCCTGCCGCGCGCGGGCGACGGCGGCGCGGCCAGCTCGGTCTCCATGTCGACGAACACCGCGCCTGGGATGTGGCCGTCCAGATAGTGTTGCGGCCCGTCCGGGTCACCCAGCGCCCATCGGACGTCCAGCAGGCGAACCTGCTTGTCCGACAACGCTTCCCGAAGCTCCACCGGCGAGATCAGTACCGCGCTCAACCCAGCTCCTAGTCCAGTAATCGCACCTTCGCGCACCGAATACCCACCAGACTACGCATCTGAACAGGGCAATGTGGCTGCACCCCAGCGCTACTCGCCGGTAAGGGCAATCGGCGCATCGCGGACCGGCGGGTGCCTGTCACCGTATGCCGCACTGGTCGCACGGTTCGGCAATTCGGTCCAGTTTCGGCCGACTGGCCCGTGACGGACCAGTCCAGTTGCGGGCAGGATCGCCACAATGTCGAACGTTTCCCCGCCCACCGCGGCGCCTCCCGAGCTGGTCAACGGGCCGGATGCCACCGTTGCCGCCAAGGTCGGCCTCGCGCAACCATTGGGCGCGGGCGTTGTCACCGCGCTGGTCGGTTTCACCAGCGCGTTCGCCGTGGTGCTCAGCGGACTCACCGCGGTCGGCGCGAACGCGGCGCAGGCGGCCTCGGGGCTGCTCGCGGTGTGCGTGACGCAGGCGCTCGGCATGCTGTTGCTCAGCTACCGGTATCGGATGCCGATCACGCTGGCCTGGTCGACGCCCGGCGCCGCGCTGCTGGCGAGCACCGGCGCGGTGGTCGGCGGCTGGCCGGCCGCGGTCGGCGCGTTCGCGATCGCCGGGGTGTTGATCGTGATCACCGGCCTGTGGCAGCGGCTCGGCAACCTGGTCGCCGCGATTCCGGTGGAGATCGCGCAGGCCATGCTGGCCGGCGTGCTGCTGCCGCTGTGCCTGGCGCCGGTGAAGGCGGTCCAGTCCAGTCCGGCGGTGGTGATTCCGGTGGTCCTGGTGTGGCTGGTGCTGCAGCGGGTGGCCAAGCGCTGGGCGGTGATCGCGGCCTTCGGCACGGCGGCGGTCGGCTCGGGGATCAGTATCGCCGTGCAGCACCGGCGCCTCGACTTCGCCGCGATGGTGCCGTCGGTGGAACTGACAGTGCCGCACTGGAATTGGCAGGCGATCATCGGCGTCGCGATACCGCTCTACATCGTCACCATGGCGTCGCAGAACATTCCGGGCACCGCGGTCATGAAATCCTTCGGCTACCAAGTGCCGTGGCGGGCGGCGATGACGGTCACCGGCATCGGCACCATCCTCGGCGCTCCCGCAGGCGGCCACGCCATCAACCTCGCCGCGATCAGCGCCGCCCTCTCGGCGGCTCCCTCGGCCCACCCCGACCCGAAGAAGCGCTGGATCGCCACCTTCACCTCCGGCATCGGCTACCTGGTGCTCGCCCTCGGCTCGGCGGCCCTGGTCACCTTCATCGCCACCGCCCCCAGAGGCATCCTGGAAACCGTTGCGGGCCTTGCTCTTCTGGCCACACTGGCGGCGGCGTTGACCGGTGCGCTCAGCTCCGAGAAGCACCGCGAAGCAGGCATCGTCACCTTCCTGATCGCCGCATCAGGTGTCGGTTTTCTCGGCATCGGCGCCGCCTTCTGGGCCCTCATCGCGGGGCTGGTAGTCCGCAAGGTACTGACACACCGCGATTGACCGGCGCGGCCGCTCACCAGGCCACGAATACTCGCGGTCAGGCCGGCGCGGGGTGCGGAGTTGCCGTGTCGCGGTGTTCTTTTGGTTCGGCGGCGACCGGCTGCTCCGCCGTTTTCGGAGTGGCGCCGCCTCGGGCAAGCGCGCTCAGTCTGGTGTGGTTGAAGAGCAGGTTGAGGGTGAAAGCTGTTGTCGCGCCCAGGGTTATCCCGCTGTTGAGCAGGATCTGCGCCGAGGACGGGAAGTGGACGAACATGTCCTTCGCCATCACCGGCAGCAGGCCGACGCCGACGGCGGTGGCGACGATGGTGGCGTTGACCCGGTCGCCGAGGTCCGCTTTGCGCAGGGTGTCGACGCCGACGACGGCGATCGTGGCGAACAGCACCAGCCCGACGCCGCCGACCACCGGCGCCGGGACCGCCGCGACGATCGCGCCGAACCGAGGCACCACCCCGAGCAGCACCAGGATGACGCCGCTGGTCGCGGTGACGTAGCGGCTGAAGACCTGGGTGGCGGCGACGGCGCCGACGTTCTGGTTGAAGATCGTGTCGATGAACGCGGTGAACATCCCGCCGAGCACGCCGGAGAGCCCGTCACCGACCAGTCCACGCGCCAAATCGCCCTTGCCGATGGGCTTTCCGGTGATCTCGCTGATCGCCAGCATGCTCGCCGTCGACTCGGCGAACACCACCGCCATCACCACGCTCATCGCGACCACCCCGGTGATCGGGAACTCCGGCGCGCCGAAGTGGAACGGCTTGGGCAGGCCGACCCAGTCGGTCCCGGCGATGCCGTCGGTGTCGATCAGACCCATCGGGATCGCGACGACAATGCCGACCACCAGTCCGATCAGCACGCCGAGCTGAGCGACCATGCCGCGACCGACACAGAGGAATCCGACGGCGATCAGGAAGACCACCCCGGCGAGCGCGATATGGGACGGCGCGGCGAAGGTGGGCGCTTTCGGGTCGGTGCCGATGATCAGCCCGCCCGCCACTCCGATCAGCGAGACGCCGACCACGGTGAGCACGGTCCCGGTGACCAGCGGCGGAAAGAAACGAACCAGGCGGGCGAACGGCCAGGCCAGCGCGACGCCGACGACACCGCCGATCATCATCGACCCGTAGACCGCGGGCAGCCCGTACTCCTTCGCGATCATGATCATCGGATCGAGTCCGATGAAGGTGGCCCCGCAGATGATCGGCAGCCGCGCACCCGCGAGCTTGGCCACCCCCAGGCTCTGCACCAGCGTGATCACCCCGGCGATCAGCAGGTCCGCGCTGATCAGCAGGGCGATGGTGGCCCGATCGAGGCCCGCGGCCGCGCCGAACACCAGTGGCACCGTGATGCACCCGGTGTACATGATCAGCACGTGCTGGATGCCGAAGGTGAGCTGCCGCCCGAAGGGCAACCGGGTATCGACTGAATGCGCTGTCACTACCATGCCTACAGAACTAGTCGGTCTTCTTTACATCGAGCGCCCGCAATGTTTCCCCCGCGTGACATCACACCTCTATATCTCCTGCACTCAGCCTTGCAGGGCGGCCTGGAAGCGGCGCATGCCGTCGAGCCAGCGGTCATAGTCCGTGCCCTTGTAGCGGTACATCTTCAGTACCTCCGGATGCGGCAGGATCAGGAAGTGCTCGGCTTCGACACCGGCGGCAACGACCTCGGCCACCTGGTCCGGGGACAGCACCGCGCCCGCCGTCTTCACGGCCTTCACCGCGAGTTCGGCCTCGGCGGCGTGCTCCGGCGGGACCAGGCCGGTATGCAGCAGTTGGGTGTCCACCCCCATCGGGCAGAGACAACTCACTCGAATGCCCTTGTCCCCGTATGTAACCGACAGCCACTCGGCGAATCCGACGGCGGCATGCTTGGAGACCGCGTAGGGCGCGGACCCGAGCTGGGTGAGCAGGCCCGCCGCCGACGCGGTCGACACGAAATAGCCCGACCCGCGTGCCAGCCAATCAGGCACCAGCAGCCGTGCCGCGCGAACGTGGGCGAGCACATTGACGTCCAGCGCCGCCGCCCACTGCGCATCGGTGCTGTCGAGCCCGGCGCCGCCACCGATGCCCGCATTCGCGAAATACAGGTCCACCGGCCCGAATTCGGCCTCGGCGCGATCGATCAGTACGCGGATCACCCGCTCGTCCGAGACATCGCCGCCGACCCCGACCGCGGCGGCACCCAGAGATTCGGCGACGCGGTTCGCTCCGTCGGCGTCGAGGTCGGCCAGCACCACCCGCGCACCGTCGGCAACCAGCCTGCGGGCCAACGCCGCTCCGATGCCCGCGCCGGCCCCCGTGACGATCGCAACCTTGCCCGAAATCTCCATTCCCGCACCCTAGTGGGGCCGCACGGGCCTGCCGCTATGAATTCGACAACCGATCTATCGGGTTCGAGGTCAAGAGATTTCGCGGGCAAATATCGGTCAGTTACCGCGCGACAGTCGATTCAGCAGCGGCGCGGTGCGCGGGCCGACCAGTTCGCGCATCACCAGCGCCATGTTGGTGCGCTCGACGCCGGGAATCTTCAGTATCTGCCCGGCAATTCGATATAGGTCGTCGGCGTCCCTGGCGACCACGCGGACCGTCAGATCGGTGAGTCCGGTCATGCCGCACACCTCGGTCACCTCCGGCACCTCGGCGAGTTCGTCTACGACAGAATCCAATTGGTGCTGGTCGACGACCACCGCAACGAACGCGGCCAGCGGATAGCCGAGCGCGCGCGGCTGCACCCGGCGCTCGAAACTGCCGAGCACGCCGCCCGCCTCCCAGCGCGACAGCCGAGCCTGCACGGTGTTGCGGGACAGCCCGAGCCGGGCGGCCAGCTCCACGCCGGTGGCTCTCGGATTGGCGACCAGTTCCAGCAAGAGCCTGGCGTCGGTGGCGTCCAATGTCACGTCGACGGTTTCTCTGGTCATGCGACGCAGTATGACATTAGGCCCGGGGTCAGAATTGAGCATTCTGCACATTCGCGTGTCTATCACTTGCGCAGATCGCATTATCGTGGATGCTGTGAGGTAGAGCACACCGGAATGGTGAGGAGGCGGCTACCGATGCCAGACAAGGTCGAGTATCCGGTTCAATTGGTCCAGCCCGACGGTCGCCGTGTCCTCGATCGAGAGCACGCCGCGCTGGTCGCCGACGTCGGGCCCGAGCAGCTACGCGCCCTCTACGAGGACATGGTCGTCACCCGGCGGATCGACACCGAGGCGACCGCCCTGCAACGACAGGGCCAACTCGGGCTATGGGCCCCGCTACTGGGGCAGGAGGCCACCCAGGTCGGTTCCGCGCACGCCCTACATCCGGATGACTACGTGTTCTGCAGCTATCGCGAGGCAGCCGTCGCGTACTGCCGCGGGGTACATCCCACCGAGATCACCCGGCTGTGGCGTGGTGTCGCACACTCCTGCTGGGACCCGAACGCGGTCAACATGACCAACCCGAACATCATCGTCGGCTCGCAGGGCCTGCACGCGACCGGCTACGCCTACGCCGCGCACCTGGACGGCGCCGAGATCGCGACCATCGCCTACTTCGGCGACGGCGCGAGCAGTCAGGGCGATATCGCCGAGGCGCTCGGCTTCGCGGCGAGTTGGAGCGCGCCGGTGGTGTTCCTGTGCCAGAACAATCACTGGGCGATCAGCGAACCGGTCCGGGTGCAGAGCCAGACTCCGATCGTGCGCAGGGCCTACGGCTACGGCATCCCCGGCGTGCAGGTCGACGGCAACGACGCGCTCGCGGTACTCGCCGTGACGCGGCAGGCGGTGGCGCGCGCCCGCTCCGGCGGCGGACCGTCGTTCATCGAGGCGCTCACCTACCGGATGGGCCCGCACACCACCGCCGACGATCCCACCCGCTACCGCTCGTCCGCGGAGACCGAGGAGTGGGCCCGCCGCGACCCGATCGACCGGCTGCGCCGGCTGCTGGAACGGGAATCGCTGTCCGACTATGCCTTCGAGCGTCAGGTCGCCGAGCACGCCGACGAGGTCGCCCGCCAGGTGCGCACCTCCACCATCGAGATGCCGAACCCCGAACCGATGGAATTGTTCGACCACGTCTACACCACCCCGCACGCGCTCATCACCGAAGAGCGACGGGAGTACGCGGAATACCTGGCTGGCGATCCCAGCGAGGCGGCCGCGCGACCGGAAGGAGTCCCTTCATGATCACCACTTTCGCCGCAGCGCTGAACACCGGACTGCGCCGCGCGCTGGAGGACGACCCCAAGGTCATTCTCATGGGCGAGGACATCGGTCGCCTCGGCGGCGTCTTCCGGGTCACCGACACGCTGCAGAAGGACTTCGGCAACAACCGCGTCATCGACACCCCGCTCGCCGAATCCGGCATCGTGGGAACGGCTTTCGGCATGGCGCTGCGCGGATACCGGCCGGTGTGTGAGATCCAGTTCGACGGATTCGTCTATCCCGCCTTCGATCAGATCGTTTCGCACGTGGCCAAAATCCATTACCGGACGCAGGGAAAGGTGAACGCGCCCATCACGATTCGCATTCCGTTCGGCGGCGGGATCGGCTCGGTGGAACACCATTCCGAATCGCCGGAAGCCTATTTCGCGCACACCGCCGGGCTGCGCGTGATGACGCCGAGCAATCCCGCCGACGCGTATCTGATGATCCGCCAGGCGATCGCGCTGGACGATCCGGTGATCTTCTTCGAACCCAAGCGGCGCTACTGGGACAAGGCCGATCTCGACTTCCTCGCACTCGACCGCGACGGTGGGCTGCCGCTCGACCGGGCCAGGGTATGCACCGTCGGCGCCGACGCCACCGTGGTCGCCTATGGCGGCACCGTGGCCACCGCGCTGTCAGCCGCGAAAATCGCGGCAGAAGAAGGGCATTCGCTCGAGGTGATCGATCTGCGCAGTCTCTCGCCGATCGACTTCGACACCATCGAGGAGTCGGTCGCCAAGACCGGCAGGCTGATCGTCACCCACGAGGCGCCCGTGTTCGCCGGTCTCGGCGCGGAAATCGCCGCGCGAATCACCGAACGCTGCTTCTACCACCTGGAGGCGCCGGTGCTGCGCGTCGGCGGATTCGACATCCCCTATCCCCCCGCTAAGCTCGAAAAGTTCCACCTGCCCGACCCCGACCGCATCCTGGCCGCGGTCGATCGAACACTCGCCGCCTGACGCCGGTCCGCCGTAGTGAGAGGTGCCAACGTGGAAGAACGTGCCGAGCCGGAGCGGGGCAACGTCCTGGAATTCCGGCTCCCCGACCTGGGTGAGGGGCTGGCCGACGCCGAGTTGGTGTCCTGGTCGGTCAGCGTCGGCGATGCGGTGGAACTGAATCAGACGATCGCCGAGGTCGAGACGGCGAAGGCGGTGGTGGCGTTGCCGTCGCCGTTCGCCGGGCAGGTGGTGGAGTTGCTCGCGCAGCCCGGAGAGACGGTGCTGGTCGGGGCGCCGTTGATTCGGGTGCAGAGCGATGAGGCGCCGACCGGGCAGGAGAGTGCGACGAACGGTGCCGAGGTGTCGAGCGATGCGCCCGGTGCGGGGCGCACCGCGGTGTTGGTCGGTTACGGGCCGGAGGGTGAAGCGGTGTCGCGGCGACGCAGGCCCGTTGCCGCCACATCTGTTGCTACGGAAGCGGATTCGGGGCCCGCTGCGGGATCGGACGCCGGTGCGGAGCAGACTGAAGCATCTGCTGCGCAAGCGATTTCACCTGTCATCGCGATTCCCGAAGAGGAAGCCGCAGGACCCTTCTCACGCAACACCAGACCACCACTGACCACCACAAGAGCGGCCGCCACACCCGCCGCCCGCAGGCTCGCCCGTGAGCTGGGCATCGATCTGTGGTTCGTCGCGGGCTCCGGTCCGGACGGCGCGGTCACCGTCGAGGACGTGCGCGGCGCGGTCCCGGTCTCACAACCGCGCACCCTGGCCGGTCAACCGCAGGCCACGCAGGCGGCGACCGCCCCGGCCGTCGCCGATCCCGACGGCGGCGTGATCCGCCCACCCGCCCGCGAGGTTCGCACACCCATCAGCGGCATCCGCAAACGCACCGCGGCCGCCATGCTGGCCAGTGCCCGCACCATCCCGCAGGCGAGCACCTTCGTCACCCTCGATTGCACCGCGTCGATGGAGCTGCTCGACCACCTGCGCAGCACCAAATCCTTTGCCGGACTGACCCTTACCCCGCTCGCACTGGTGGCGCGATCAGTGCTTGCGGCACTGGCCGAATTCCCGGAGATCAACGTCTGCTGGGACGAGGCGAATCAGGAGATCGTCACCAAGCATTACGTCAACCTCGGCGTAGCCGTGGCCACCGACCGCGGCCTGCTGGTGCCGAACATCAAGGAGGCGCAGACCCTGAACCTGCGCGACCTGACCCGAGAGATCGGCTGGCTGGCCGAGACCGCGCGCTCCGGCGGCGCCAGCCCCACCGACCTGCGCGGCGGCACCTTCACCATCACCAACGTCGGCGTCTTCGGCGTCGACACCGGCGTACCGCTGGTGAACCCCGGCGAGGCGGCCATCCTGTGCCTCGGCTCGATCCGCAAGCGCCCGTGGGTCTTCCGCGACGAACTCGCCATCCGCTGGGTCACCACCCTCGGCATCAGCTTCGACCACCGCATGATCGACGGCGAACTCGCCTCCCGCTTCCTCGCCACCACCGCAAGCCTCCTCGAAGACCCGCTAACCCTGCTCAGCCGAATCTAGGCCCGCTACCCACACAGCCGCCCTCAGTCGGTGACGAGGGTGGTGGCGGCGGTGCGGATGACGGCTGGAATCTCTACGGGCTTGCGGGTTTCGGCGTCGACGTAGACGTGTACGAAAATGCCGGTGGCGGCGAGTTCGAGCTCGCCGTCGGCGTCCCGGAAGATGGCGAGGTCGTAGGTGATGCTGGAGCGGCCCAGGCGGGAGACACGCAGGCCGACCTGCAGCTGGTCGGGGAAGCTGAGCGAGCCGACGTACTGGCAGGAGGTCTGTGCGACCACACCGAGCGCGGGCAGCTCGCGAATGTCGGTGCCGGTGGCGTGCATCAGCCACGCGTTGACCGCGGTGTCGAAGTACGAGTAGTACGTCACGTTGTTCACGTGCCCGTAGTGGTCGTTGTCCGCCCAGCGGGTGGGCATCGGCCAGAGCACCGGATACTGCTGCGTCACCCGGCCGACGATAGCTCAGCGGGGGTGGCGCCCTGGCGGTGGTCGCGCGGGCTGACGCCGAAGTGGCGTTTGAAGGCGGTGCTCAGGGCGAAGGCGCTGCCGTAGCCGACCTGGCGGGCGATGGCTTCGATGGTGGCGTCGGATTCGGCCAGCAGATCCGCGGCCAGCGCGAGGCGCCATTCGGTGAGGAAGGACATCGGCGGCTCGCCGACCAGGTCGGTGAAGCGGCGGGCCAGCGCGGCCCTGGACACCCCGACCGCCTCGGCCAGGCCGGCCACCGTCCAGCCGTGCGCCGGATTGTGTTGCAGCAGTCGCAGCGCCTTACCGACCAACGGGTCGCTGTAGGCGTGATACCAGGCGGGCGCGTCGTTGCGCGCGAACCAGGCGCGCAGGGCGGCGATCAGCACCATGTCCAGCAGCCGGTCCAGCACGACGCCCTGGGCCGGCTCCTCCTTGACCGCCTCGTCGACCAGGATGTCGAGCAGCCGGGTGTCGAAGTCGCCGCGCTGCAGCACGATGACCGGCGGCAGAGCGCGCAGCAGACGCTGGCTGGCCGCGCCGGCCGACTCGTAGGTTCCGGTCACCATCATGGTGGCGCCGTCGGCATCGGTCCCCCACTGGCGCACGCCGAGACTCAGTGTCTCGCAGAGGACTTCGCCGTCGAGTGTCTTCGTCACATTGCCCGGGTGGATGACGATGTCCGGCGCGGTGGCCGGGTCGTCGGCGAGCGTGTAGTAATCGGGTCCGCGGAAGATCGCGACATCGCCTTCGCACAATTGTCGCGGCGCGTTGTCGCCCATCATGATCCAGGCGCCGCCGCGCACCATCGACACCACGGCGAGCGACGCCTCGTCCTGGATGCGCAGCGACCACGGCGGCTTCAGCAACGAGCACATCACGAACGCGCCGCGGGCACGTGGACCTTCGAGCAGACTGGCGAGCGCATCCACGCCTCCCACAGTAGACGATCACGCATGGTTATGAGCTGCTGAACTATGTCTCGTCCAGGCCCCTGCCGATGTACTCGAACCATGACAAACAACCTCATCCTCGTCACCGGCGGGACCGGCAAGACCGGCAGCCGAGTCGCCGCCCGGCTCGAGCAGGCGGGCCGGCCGATCCGAATCGGCTCGCGCTCAGCGGAGATCCCGTTCAGCTGGGACGACCGCGACACCTGGCCGGCGGCGCTGGCGGGCGTGCACGCCGCCTACGTCGCGTACCAGCCCGATCTCGCGGTGCCGGGAGCCCCGGAGACCCTGCGCGCGTTCGCCGCCGCCGCGAAGCAGAGCGGCCTGCGCAAGCTGGTGCTGCTGTCCGGTCGCGGCGAGCCGGAGGCGGTCGAATGCGAGGAGATCGTGCAGGAATCCGGCCTCGACTGGACCATCGTGCGGTGCAGCTTCTTCGCGCAGAATTTCAGCGAGGGCGCGTTCACCGATTACATCTTGGCCGGGGAGGTCGCGCTGCCCAATGGTGGTGTGCCGGAACCGTTCGTGCACGCCGACGACATCGCCGACGTCGCTGTGCGCGCACTCACCGAGGACGGTCACCAAGGCCAGCGCTACGAGTTGACCGGACCGCGCGCGCTGACCTTCGCCGCGGCGGTCGCGGAGATCGCCGAGGCGACCGGGCGCGAGATCGCCTTCGTTCCGGTCTCGCGCACGGACTTCGTTGCGGCACTGACCGATTACCAGGTGCCCGCCGATGTGGTGAGCCTGCTCGACTACCTGTTCGGCACGATCCTGGACGGCCGGAATTCGAAGACCGCCGACGGTGTGCGGCGCGCGTTGGGCCGGGAGCCAAAGGATTTCACCGAATATGCCCGCGAGACAGCCGCGACGGGAATCTGGAACATCCAGGGCTAGTGCGTGGTTGAAATAAATAGAGACTGTGCAGACGACAAGCAGAGACTGTACAGACGACCTCGTGGAGTCGGACCGCACTGGCGCGATCCGGCTTCCGGACCGGTAGGCCGAAGATGTCCTGCCCCGGATCCCGCGAGGTTGCGCCAGTCTCGTGCCGACATCGAGGGGGTGGGGCGCACGCAGAAATCTCATCGGTACCGTCGAGATGATGTTGACTCCGACGGCTGACCGACCGACCCGCGTCGCCAGGGCCGCCGTATTCACGGTGTTCGGCCTGAACGGCTTCCTGCTGGCGATGTGGGTCGTGCACATACCGCCGATCACCGATCGGACCGGCGTATCGAAGTCGACGCTCGGGATGTTCATCCTGCTGATGGCCGGCGCGGGCATCGTCGGCATGCGCATCGCCGGACCGCTGGCCGATCGGTTCGGCAGTCGCACGCTGGTCGGCGCCGCCGCGGTCATCGCGTCGGTGGCTGTGATCGGGCCCGGCCTCGCTACCGGCCCGGTCACCTTGGCGATCGCGTTGGCCTGCTTCGGTTTCGGCAACGGCGCGCTGGACGTGTCGATGAATACCCAAGCGGTGCATGTGGAACGGGCGTACGGCCGTCCGATCATGGCGGCGTTCCATGCGCTGTTCTCCGGCGGTGGACTGCTCGGGTCGCTGCTCGGTGCCGCGACCTTGCGTGCCGGGCTGGATCTGCGAATAACGCTGGTATCGGCGGCGATCGCCGGTATGGCGTTGACCTTCGCGGCCCTGCCGCGCCTGCTCCGCGACACCGATCCGCAACCACCGGTAGCCGAGGAGCCACACCAGAGACTTACGGTCCCGCAAGGCTCCAGCGGACGCGCGCACAGCCGAAAGGTATTGGCGCTGGCCGTGATCGCATTCGCGGTGCTGCTCACCGAGGGCGTGGCCGCCGACTGGAGCACCCTGCAACTGCGCGAGCACCTCGACGCCGACGCGGCTACCGCGGCACTGGCTTTCGGCGCCTTCTCGGTCGCGATGACCGCGGGCCGCCTCGCCACCGACCGGGTGAGCGGCGCCTTCGGCCGGGTCGCCGTCGTCCGCTACGGCATGCTGATCTCGGCGCTCGGACTGACCATGGTCCTGGCCTCCCCTTGGATCCCACTGACCTTGCTCGGCTGGGCCTTGACGGGCCTCGGCCTGTCCGGCAGCATCCCCCAGATCTTCACCGCCGCAGGCAATCTCGGTACCGACAAGGCCGCGACCGACATGTCGCGCGTCTTCAGCTTCGGCTACCTCGGCCTGCTGGCCGGACCCGCGGTGATCGGCTGGCTCACCGCTGTGGTCCCGCTCACCACCGCGATCGCCGTGCCGCTCATCGCGGTGCTGGTGTGCTGCCGCTACGCCGGGGTCGTCGCGCCGACCAGCACCGAATCCCGGCGCGCGCCGATTGCGGACCGCGTCACAGGTACAGACCCGGATTGACCGGATCCGCCTTGATCGATTGGATTTTGGTGTCGCCGTCGCGCAACGCCACCAGTTCCGCCAACGTCGCGCCGTCCGGGCAGGCGGCATCGGCCGGGGTGTCGGGACGACGTTCCCTGGCAAGCCAAGCCGCCGACTCGGCGGGCGACAGTCGACCGACCTCGAGCTGAGCCAGGCAGCGGCCCGGCCGGGTGACCGCGGGATGCAGCCGGGACAGATCCTCGTTGGTGGTGATCGCGACCAGCACGTCCCTGCCCTGGCCGAGCATGCCGTCGGTCAGGTTGAGCAGCCGCGAAAGGCCCTGGCCCGCCGTCTCTTTCGCCTCGCCGCGGATCAGCTCGTCGCAATCCTCCAGCACCAGCATGCGCCAGCGCTTGGTGTCGTCGTCGCCGTCGATGCCGGCCGCCACATCCATCAGGTAGCCGGGCTTGCCGAACATCACCTCGGGGTCGAGCACGCAATCGAACTGGCACCACGGCGCCCACGCGCGGGCGAGAGCCCTGAGCGCCGTGGTCTTTCCGGTGCCGGGCGGGCCGTGCAGCAGCACGAGACGGCCGCGCACGTCGGCCGCCGTCAACGCCATCAGCCGATCCAGCGCACCCGCGACATCCTCGGGGTAGTTGCCACGGATCGTCGGCCACTCCGGTGCCGAGATGGTGTGGCCCCGGCGCTGCGGGCCGTGGCCGCTCATGTGCCAGAAGCCCATCTCGATGGTCTCGCCCACTTCGGGCTGCGCGGCCGCGCCCTTGATCGACTCGGCGAGCACGGTGGCGGCCAGTTCGTCGGTCTCGGCGGTCACCTCGACCATCGCCGAACCGCCGGACCAGCGGATGGCGCGCAACGACCAGCCGGTGCCGACCACCAGGGTCGCGGTGCTGTCCTCCTCCTGCACCGAACGCACCACCTGGCCGTATTCGGGGCGGAGCAGCGCGTCCGGGTTGATCCGTTCGAACCGCGCGATGTGCGCGC
The DNA here is from genome assembly GCF_040645995.1 of Nocardia sp. NPDC046473. NCBI lineage: Bacteria > Bacillati > Actinomycetota > Actinomycetes > Mycobacteriales > Nocardiaceae > Nocardia > Nocardia sp. NPDC046473. The sequence continues at coordinate 539,934 of NZ_JBEYZJ010000007.1, read as the reverse complement.
AGGGTTGATCGCCGCGCAGGAACGGCGTCACCGCGAGCGCGTCGATCGCGTCGCGGGTGGAGTAGGCGGAATCGACGGTGACAGCCCACGGCAGCCGCTCGGCGAGATCGGCCGAGGGCTCGCTCGGGTCGATCAACCGAAGAGGCTCATTACGTGCAGACACTCCGAGCATGATCGGGGTTACGGCACCACCGTGTCTACCCAATTAGCGGCAAACGGCCCCCTGCTCGCCGTGAGCAGGGGGCCGATTGCGCGCTGGTGCCGGTGTTTACAGCGCCTTCAGTTCCTCGGTGACCGCGCCGACGGACTTCTTCGCGTCGCCGAACAGCATGGAGGTGTGGTCGGCGTAGAACAGCGGGTTGTCGATGCCGGCGAAGCCGGAGTTCATCGAACGCTTGAGCACGATGACGCTCTTGGCCTGGTCGACGTTGAGGACCGGCATGCCGTAGATCGGGCTGCTGGCATCCTCGCGGGCGGCCGGGTTGGTGACATCGTTGGCGCCGATGACCAGGGCGACATCGGTGCGGGAGAACTCGCCGTTGATGTCGTCCATCTCCTTGAGCGCGTCATAGGAGACCTCCGCCTCGGCCAGCAGCACGTTCATGTGACCGGGCATGCGACCCGCGACCGGGTGGATGGCGTACTTGACCTCGACGCCCTTGGCTTCGAGCAGTGCCGCCATCTCCTTGACCGCGTGCTGGGCCTGGGCGACGGCCATACCGTAGCCGGGGACCACGATGACCTGGTTGGCGTAGGCCATCTGGATCGCCGCGTCCGCGGCGGAGGTGGCCTTGGCCTGCTTGGCCTCGCCGTCGCCGCTGGCGCCGGGAGCCGTTCCGCCACCACCGAATCCGCCCGCCACGATGGCCGGGATGGAGCGGTTCATGGCCTTGGCCATCAGGTTGGTCAGGATGGTGCCGGACGCGCCGACGATCATGCCCGCCACGATCATCGCGGTGTTGTTCAACGCCAAACCCGCTGCGGCGGCCGACAATCCGGTCAACGCGTTGAGCAGCGAGATGACCACGGGCATATCGGCGCCGCCGATCGGCAGCACCACCGCGAGACCGAGCACACCGGCCAGCACGAGCACCGCGATCATCCACAGTTGGGACACACCGTCATTGGTGGCGCCGATGCCGATCACGACCGCCGCGGCGACCGCGCCGATCAGCAGCAGCAGATTCAGCGGCTGCTGCAGCTTGCCGAGGCCGAGCGGGCGGCCGGGCAGGATCTCCTGCAGCTTGCCGAACGCGATCAGCGAGCCCCAGAACGAGATCGAGCCGATGATCGCCGCGAACAGCGAGCCGACCACGATGTGCACGGTGGGCTCTTCGTCGAAGTGCGAAAAGCCTTGGCTGTTGATGAATTCCGACCACGCGATGAGCGCGACGGTGCCACCGCCGACGCCGTTGAACGCGGCGACCAGCTGCGGCATTGCGGTCATCTTGGTGAACTTGGCCGGCGGCACACCGAGCGCGACACCGACCACCAGACCGGCGACGATCAGGATCCAGTTGCTGGTGTGGCGCACCGAGATCAGCGTCGCGACCACGGCGATGACCATGCCGACCGCCGCGATCAGGTTGCCGCGCACCGCGGTCTTCGGGCCGGTCAGGCCCATCAGACCGTAGATGAACATGCCGAAGGCGACGATGTAGAGGCCGTTGACCAGGTAGGAAACGTTGTCGAAGGTATGCATCACTTCTCCGCCTTCACCGGGGCTGCTTTTTTGCCCTTGAACATGCCGAGCATGCGGTCGGTCACGACGAAACCACCGATGACATTGAGGGTTCCGAAGACGACGGCGACGAACAGGATGATCTGGGTCAGGATCGACGGGTCCTGCACGTTGCCGAGGGTGACCAGCGCGCCGAGCACGACGATGCCGTGAATCGCGTTGGTACCGGACATGAGTGGCGTGTGCAGGGTGTTGGGGACCTTGGAGATGACGGCGAACCCGACGAACCCGGACAGCACCAGGATCGCGATGTTCGCGAGAAGTTCGGTGTACATCAGGCTTCCACGCTTCCGCTTGTCGGCTCGCTCGGCAAGCCTCGCTCGTGTGTCACGCAGGAATCGGCGAGCACCTGATCGCTGAAGTCCGGGGCGATCTTCCCGTCGACCAGCATCAGTTCCAGCAGTGCCGAGATGTTCTTCGAGTAGAGCTCGCTGGCGTGCTCCGGCATGGTGGCGGGCAGGTTCAGCGGCGAGGCGATGGTGACCTCGTGCTTGACCACGACCTCGCCGGGTTCGGTGAGTTCGCAGTTGCCGCCGGTCTCCCCGGCCAGGTCGACGATCACGCTGCCGGGCTTCATACCCTCGACCGCAGCGGCGGTCACCAGGCGCGGCGCGGGCCGGCCCGGCACCAGCGCGGTGGTGATCACCACGTCGAAGCCCTTGATCGCGTCTTCCAAAGCCTGTTGCTGCTTTGCCTTTTCCTCGTCGGTGAGCTCGCGGGCGTAGCCGCCCTCACCGGCGGCGTCGATGCCGAGATCGAGCCACTGCGCACCGACCGAGCGCACCTGATCGGCGACCTCGGGACGCACGTCGTAGCCCGTGGTGCGACCGCCGAGGCGCTTGGCGGTGGCCAGCGCCTGCAGACCGGCGACACCGACACCGAGCACCAGCACGGTCGCGGGCTTCACCGTGCCCGCCGCCGTGGTGAGCATCGGGAAGAAGCGGGTCGACTCCGACGCGGCCAGCAGCACGGCCTTGTACCCGGCGACGTTGGCCTGTGAGGACAGCGCGTCCATCACCTGGGCACGCGAGATGCGCGGGATCGCTTCGACCGCAAACGCTTGCACGCCAGCGGATTTCAGCTTGCCGATCTGGTTTTCCGCGTTGCGCGGGGCCAGGAAGCCGATCAGGGTCTGCCCGCTGGACAGCTTGGCCACCTCGGCGTCGCTGGGCGGGGCGACCTTGACGACCACCTCGGCCGACCACGGATCGCCGATCGTCGCGCCCGCCGCTTCGTAGGCGCTGTCGGGAATGAGCGCGCCGAGCCCGGCTCCGGACTCGATCACCACCTGCACGCCCTGCTTCAGCAGGGTCGGAATGATCTTCGGCACCAATGCGACACGTCGTTCGCCCGCGTTGGACTCGCGAACGACTCCGACACGCGCGCCGCGTGGCGACTCGTCGCCTACGCTCTGCGTTGTCTCCACTATGTCAGTTCCTTCTCGTGCTGAGCTTCAGGCCTCAGATGGACAACCGGACGATGTTACTTCTGAGTAAGGTCGGCCAAATCCTCGCAACTGTACCTGCCGTTTTATGCAGGCCGCTGAGACGCCCGTCACAAGATCATGCCTGATTCCGCCGCTTTGCCGGATTCGCCAGGTCGTCGCGAACATCGTGGCTACCTCCTGCGCTCGCCGCTGGTCGGACGAGCGCCGGTACTGATGTTTGTCGCTGCCGGTGACCGCGACAAGAGCGAACCCGCAGGTCCATTGCTTACCTTTAGGTTCGACAGCAGGTCAGGGCGTGGTCGCGGGCGCGAATAGTGACGTGCGTCATGGGCGTTTCGCGCGCGGGGCTGTTCCGCACCGCTCGTACGCCGTAAGGTCCTGCGTTGTGACCGACTGCGTCTTCTGCCGCATCGTGGCCGGCGAGGCCCCGGCAACAAAGGTGTACGAGGACGACACCCTCTGTGCCTTCCTCGATATCCGGCCGATCGCCCGCGGCCACATGCTGGTTGTGCCGAAACAACACGCCACCGAGCTCGAGGATCTCGACGCCGAACTCGGCGCGTACGTGTTCCGCGCCGGGCATCGGCTCGCGCTGGCCGTGCGGCGCAGCACCCTCGCCGCCGACGGCGCCAACCTGCTGCTCAACGACGGTACCGCCGCCTTTCAGACCGTCCCGCACGTCCATTTGCACGTGATCCCGCGCAAGCACGGCGACAAGTTTCGCTTCGCGACCGGATTCCTGCTGCGCCGCCCGCACGACGCCCAGTCCACCGCGGTCGCCATTCAAGGCGGGATCGCGGCGCTGGAACGCGACGAAAAGCCGGGCCACAGTGGAAAACTGGGCATGGAAGGCCCCGACGAAGGAGCGCAGCAATGACCGACCCGACCCTGGACCGCACCGAGCTGTCGGCCCGGCTGTCCGAACAGTGGGACGCGATCGCCGCGCTGGTCGCCGAGATCGACGAAAACCAGTGGCGCGCACCGACCTCACTGCCGGGCTGGACCGTGTTCGATGTGGTCGCCCATGTCGTCGGCACCGAATCGTGGCTGCTCGGCGAGCGTCCGCCGCCGCACGACCCGCTCACCGTGAAGACCGATGTGAGCACGCTGCCGCACGTTCGCAACGAGACCGCGGTGTTCAACGAGATCTGGGTGGACCGGATGCGGCCGATGTCCGGGGTCCGGCTGCTCGCCGTGTTCGGCGAGATCGTCGACCGCAGGCGCAAAGCCCTTGCCGCCATGGGTGATACGGAGTGGCAGGCGCAAACTCAGTCGCCGATCGGGCAGGTCAGCTATGGGCGGTTCATGCGGGTGCGGTTGTTCGACTGCTGGATGCATGAGCTCGATATCGCGGACGCGCTCGGTGTTCAGGTCGATGAGGGCGGCCCGCGTGGTGAGCTGGCATTCGCCGAGTTCCTGGGCAGTGTGCCGCGCGTGCTGGTGAAAAAGGGTGAGGCGCCGGACGGTTCGCGGATCACCTGCACGCTGACCGGGGCGCTGGCCAGGACACTGCGCATCCAGGTGGCAGGCCGGGCCGGTTACGTGGACTCGTTCGACGAGCCTGCAGATGTCGAAATCCAGCTGCCCTCCGAGCTTTTCGTTCGCCTCGGCGGCGGGCGCACCGCCGCGGACGAGCATCTGGACGAGATCACCATCACCGGTGACGAGGAACTCGGGCAGCGACTGGTTCGCAACTTGGCCTTCACCATCTGAGATCCGGTGCGACTCTTCCTGTCCAGCTACCGGTTCGGGGCGCACTACGATCGCCTCGCGGCCTTGGTCGGCGAACCGGGTCGGGTTGCATTGATTCCCAACGCTTGTGATGCCTGGCCCCAGGCCTGGGCGGCGGCGGTCACCAGTGACCTGGTGCCGCTGCGCAAGCTCGGCTACGCGCCCGAGACGGTGGACCTGCGCGACTTCGTCGGCAGCCCAGCGGAATTGGAGCGGACGCTCGCGGACTTCCCGATGGTCTGGGTGCGCGGCGGCAATACCTTCGTGCTGCGCGCCCAATTCGCCCGCAGCGGTGCCGATCTCGTGCTGCCCGAGCTGCTCGCCGCCGACGCCATGGTGTACGCGGGTTACAGCGCGGGCGCCTGCGTAATGACTCCCGATCTGCACGGAATCGAATCGGTGGACGATCCCGCCGAGGTCGCACCGACATGCGGCATCGAACCACAGTGGGACGGACTGGGTTTGGTCGATCGCCGGATCGTGCCGCACCTCGACTCCCCCACCGACCCGACCGGCGAATGCGGCGAACTCGCCGCGTCCTACCGCGCGGCAGGCATCGCGCACTGGGCGCTCACCGACGACGACGCGATCATCGTCGACGGCGACCGGACCGATGCGCTGATCAGTCGAGCGGGGTCATGAACGACCACAGCCGCTGCTCCAGGTCGCGCGCGCTGTAATCGCGATAGCCGTAGAACTGGTCGGTGGGCTCGTAGAGGATCTCGGCGCCGGCCGCCTTCGCGTGCCGGAAGTGCGCGTCCACGTCCTCGACGACGATCGACATGCCCTCGGTACAGGCGCCCAGGGTGATCGGCGACTGCAACTTGAACTGCTCGGAGACCGCGTGCAGCCAGATCACCCCGTCGCCCGCGGTGACCTCCGCGTGGTGGACCGTGCCGTCCTCGCCCTTGGACAGCCGGCCGGGTTCCATGCCGAACACGGTGGTCAGGTACGCGTGCGCGGCGGCGATATCGCGGTAGACGAGCGTCGGGATGCGCCGCTGAATTTTGGTGTCGAGCATGGCCATGTCCTCCAAAGTGTCCAGCAGTTCCCGGGTTTCGAGGCTGCGGTGGTCGTTGACGGCGGCGGCCATCGTGGTCAGCCGCTGACGTAGGCGGTGGCCGACGGCGAGCCTGCGGTCGAGGTCGACGACGTGCCGGTTCATCACACCGGCCAGATCCCAGGCAGGATCGTCGAGCGCCGCCGCCACCTCGTCCAGGCGCAGGCCGAGATTGCGTAGCAGGCCGATCCGATACAGCCGCTGCACGTCGTCGGTCGAATACAACCGATGCCCGGCGCCGCTGCGGCCGGACGGCGACAGCAGGCCGATCTCGTCGTAGTAGTGCAAGGTGCGCACGGTCAGCCCGGTGACCGTGGCCAGCTCGCCGACCTTGACGTACCCGTTGGTGTTCGCCACACCTACGACGCTAGGACCTCACGTCGCGTGAGGTGCAAGTTCGGGCTCGGGCTCGCGGCGGAAGACGACCCAGCGCATCGCGCTGTACATGTAGACCGCCTCGCATCCGCCGGCCAGCAGCCTGGCCAGGTGGTATTCGAGACCGAGCGCGGTCAGGCCGCTGCCGACGCCGAGGATGAACGCGACGTAGTTGATCGCGACGACCACCCCGTACACGGCGGCCTGCTTGCCGACCGGCGCGTGCGAGTGGAAATTGAATGTGCGGTTGAGCACGAAACTGAGGCCGAACGCGCAGATATAGGCGATGGTGATCGACAGCCATACCGGCAGGCCCCACCAGCCGTGGAAAATGGTGAGCAGCAGCAGGTCGACACCGAAGGTGAAGCTGTTGATCAGCGCGAAGCCGAGGAAGGTCGGGGCGACAAGCCGATTCAGCCCCCACGGCAGCCACGCGACCACGGCCTCGCACCATCGGGTGAACCGGTCGGCGACCGTGTCGGTGGTTTTCGCCAGCTCATGCACGCAGCCAGCCTGCCAGCGCCAGGTGTCCGCAAAGTGATCAACCAGCGAACTGGCTGGTCAGCTGATCTGCGCCGTCGCGCCGCGGTCCAGTGCGGACCACGCGGTCAGGCAGCGACGCTTGGTGACGTCGTCGGCCTCGGTGAGCAGGGTTTCCAGTAGTTCGCGCGGGTTGCGGTGCCACTGGGCGGTGAACTCGGCGAGGGTTTCCTTGTCGAAGATGCCGGAGCGGTCCAGGGCGGTCAGCCATTCGGTGTGGTCGCCGGCGTGGATGCGGCGTAGCGCCGCCTGGTCGATGCCGCCTTCGACGAACATCACGGCGACCACCTCTCCGCATTGTTATCTCGAACCCGACCGAAACCACTGAGGCGGGTGACATCCCATTCGGTGGCTTGCGTGGCCTCGCCGCTTCGGCGGGCTAGCGTTGGTTGGGTGGACCTGCATGACCTGATCGATGGGCTGCCCGACGGCGCGGTAGTCACCGACCCCGACCTTCTCGCAAGTTACCGGCAGGACTGGGCGCGTGATCCCGACGCGGGCACTCCGCTCGCGGTGATCCGCGCGACCAGCACCGATGACGTCGCGACCACCCTGCGCTGGGCGCACGACCGGCGGATCGCGGTGGTGCCGCGCGGCGCGGGCTCCGGGCTGTCCGGCGGCGCCACCGCGGTGGACGGCGGCCTCGTATTGAGCACCGAGCGGATGCGGGCGATCACCATCGACCCGGTCACCCGGACCGCGGTGGTGCAGCCCGGCCTGCTGAACGCCGAGGTGAAGCGCGCGGCCGCCGAGCACGGGCTCTGGTATCCGCCCGACCCCTCGTCGTTCGAGATCTGCTCGATCGGCGGCAACGCGGCCACCAACGCGGGCGGGCTGTGCTGCGTGAAGTACGGCGTGACAACCGATTACGTGCTCGGCATGGAGGTGGTGCTGGCCGACGGGACGGTGCTGCAGCTCGGCGGGCCGCGACTCAAGGATTCGGCCGGACTGTCGCTGACCAAGCTGTTCGTCGGCAGTGAGGGCACGCTCGGCATCATCACCGAGCTGACGCTGCGCCTGCTGCCCGCGCAGCCGCCGCAGAGCACGGTCGTCGCGACCTTCGCGACGCTGACCGCCGCGGTCGACGCGATTCTCGCGATCACCGGCGAATTGCGGCCCTCCATGCTGGAATTCATGGATTCGGTGTCGATCAACGCGGTCGAGGACGAGCTGCGGATGGGGCTGGACCGTAAAGCCGCGGCGCTGCTGGTGGCCCGCTCGGACGCGCCGGGCGAATTCGCAAGGCGGGAAGCCGAAATCATGGTGGCGGCGTGCGAAAAGGCGGGCGCGGCAGAGGTTTTCCATACCGAAGATCCGGAAGAAGGCGAAGCATTCACGGCGGCACGGCGTTTCGCCATTCCAGCGGTGGAAAAGCTCGGCACGCTACTGCTCGAGGATGTCGGTGTTCCGCTGCCGCGACTGGGTGATCTGGTGCGCGGCGTCGCCGAGATCGCGGAACGCAACGACGTGATGGTTTCGGTGATCGCGCACGCCGGGGACGGCAACACCCACCCGCTGATCGTGCACGATCCGGACGACGCCGCGATGACCGAGCGCGCGCACCGCGCCTTCGGCGAGATCATGGACCTGGCGATCGCACTCGGCGGCACCATCACCGGCGAGCACGGCGTCGGGCGGCTGAAAAAGGCGTGGCTGCCCGATCAGCTCGGCGCGGACGTGATGGCCCTGACCCACCGCATCAAGGACGCGCTCGACCCGCACGGCATTCTCAATCCCGGCGCGATTCTTTAGTCCACGGAACATTCCCGGCCGCGAAGGAGTTTCACCAGATCATGACCACCAGGCTCGAGCACAACGTCGCCGACACTCGTTTCGAGATATATCTCGACGACACCCTCGCCGGCTATGCCGACTACGCCCAGCGCGACGACCCGAAAGTCCGCGATTTCCAGCACACGATGACGTTCCCGGAATTCCGGGGCCGTGGCGTCGCCGCCGAAGTCGTCGAATACGCGCTGCAGGACTCCCGCGACAACGGCTACTCCATCATCCCGACCTGCTGGTACGTCGAGAAGTACATCACCGAACACCGCGAATACGCCGACCTGGTCGGCTGACGCCCAGGTCACCGTGTGGTGACCTGTTCTGCCCTCGTAGCCCAATCGGCAGAGGCAACGGATTCAAAACCCGTCCAGTGTCAGTTCGAGTCTGACCGAGGGCACAGTGCGAGCCGGGTCGGCGGCGACTACTTCGAGTCGAGCGTGCGGTAGCCGGGATGCACGCCCGGTGACAACTCCCGGGCGGCGACGAGACGATCGAGTAGGTCGGCGAATTGCTGATACTCGGTGTCCGACAGCGCGGCGGTCAGTTCCGTTTCGTGCGCTACCGCCACCGCGGCCAGGCGGGCGAGTACTTCGCCCCCGGCCGCGGTGAGGCGCAGTTCGTGATTGCGGCGATCGGTCGCGCTGCGTCGACGTTCGATAAGCCCCTTGCGGTCGAGCGGATCGATCAAGGCGACGACCCGACTGGGGACGACGCCGAGTTCGGCGGCGAGTGAGCGCTGACTGCGGCCGGTTTCGGCGGCGATCATCCGCAGGATGCCGACTTCCGGTGGGGTGAGCCCGATTTCGGCGATGCGTTCGGAAAAACGTTGCGTCGCATGCGCGCCCAGTTGGGCAAGCAGAAAGGCCACCGCGCGCATCGGGCGCGCCTGCTCGACAACCTCTTGCTCCGATTCGGCCACGCGGCTATCGTACCCATCGGATAGTCGTTCACTCATGAGAACGATTCATAGACATGAACGGATTGTCATGGCGCTTTCAGCACCGACTCCCCTCGATCGACCAGCGAAAACCCTCGAACCACCACTCGGCCCGCTCGCGGCCATCGCCGCCGGACTGTTCGTCGCCGGACTCGTCCTCAGCACGGTTCTTGCCGGTGGCAGCCCGTTTCCGTCGCCGTTCGGACCGGCTGACGATGCGCTCGCCTACTTCCGCGACCATCCCGGTGCCGTACGCACCGGCGCGGTGCTGCAATTCGCCAGCGCCATCCCGCTGACCCTGTACGTGGCGGCCGTCAGCGCGCGGGCGCGGCGGATCATCGACGGATTCGCCCCGGCCCTCGCGGCGGTCGGCGGCACCATCGCCGCGGCCCTGCTGATCTGCTCCGCCGTGGTCAGCTGGGTGCTCACCGTGCCGGAGGTGGTCACCGACCCGGCGCTGGTCCGCGCCCTGCACACCCTCGCGTTTTTGTGCGGTGGACCCGGCAATGTCGTGGCGAGCGGCCTACTCGTCGCGGGGATCGCACTCAGCGCACTGCCGCAACGGCGGCTCGCGCCGTGGCTGACGACAGTGGGGCTGGTGATCGCGGTCGTCGCGCTGGGCACCACCGCGTCGCTCACCGTCACCGCGGCCGCGTTCCTGCTGCCCATTGCTCGCTTCACCGGGATGGCCTGGCTGATCGCCGCGGGCTTCCTGCTTCCCCGTTCGTAGCTCCACCCCGGAAGGAACACCATGACCACCCAGATGGCTGCCAAGCTGGCCCGATTCCAGCGGCCCGAACTGTCGCTCCCGTTCCTGAACGGTATCGACGACGCGCATGTCGCGGCACTGTTCGGCCTCACCGCCGACGAATATCATTCGCTGCGTGCGGAATTCGCCGAACAAGCCCGCACGGGGGCGGCCGGACTGCTCACCGAGGCGTGGGTCGCGGGCCAGGTCGATCGATTGCCCTTCGCACCCGGCGCCCACGTGGTCGCCCTCGGCGAGAGCAGCACCGCCGATCGGCTGTCCTGGTTCGAAATCCTGCGGCATCTGCTCGAACTGCGGCGACCGGGCGACGGGATCATCCTCACCAACCTGGCCGTCTCCGGGGCGACGACCACGCAGACTTTGAAAAGCATTGCTGCGCTGAGCTTTCAGCGGCCGGACTGGGTGCTGTGCCAACTCGGCGCCAATGACGCGCAGCGCATCGGACGCGACGGGCCGCGCATGGTCAGTGCCCAGGAGACGGCGCGCAACTTGCGTCTGCTGCACGACGAGGGTGTCCGACTGAGTGGCGCACGCTGGATCTGGGTCACCCCGCACGACATAGACGAGGTACTGATCGCCGCCTATCCACCCTTCCAGCAGGCGCAGATCGGCTGGCGCACAAAGGATCACGAGCAGACCGCCCAACTACTGCTCGACCGACCGGAACCGGCCATCGACACCATCGCGGTCACGCGCCCCCGCTCGGGCCTGTTCGAACCGGACGGCGTGCACCTCACCCCGGCAGGGCAGGTCGCCGTCGCCCGCGTCGTCGTGTCCTCGCTCGCCGAGATCTCCTGACCGGCAGCGAAAAGGCGGTGCCGAGAACGAATCTCGGCACTGCCTCAGCTGTTGACGAAGCTACGACGCTCAGCGCAGCAGCGCGCGCGACATGACGAGGCGCTGAATCTGGTTGGTGCCCTCGTAGATCTGGGTGATCTTCGCGTCGCGCATCATCCGCTCCACCGGGAAATCGGTGGTGTAGCCGGCGCCACCGAACAGCTGGACGGCGTTGGTGGTCACCTCCATCGCGACGTCGGAGGCGAAACACTTGGCGGCGGCGGAGATGAAGCCGAGGTTCTTCTCGCCGCGCTCGGCACGGGCCGCCGAGGTGTAGACCATCAGGCGGGCGGCCTCGATCTTCATCGCCATGTCGGCGAGCATGAACTGGGTGTTCTGGAAGTCGGCGATCGCCTTGCCGAACTGCTTGCGGTCCTTGGTGTAGGCGATGGCCGCGTCGAGCGCGCCCTGTGCGAGGCCGACGGCCTGCGCGCCGATGGTCGGGCGGGTGTGGTCGAGGGTCTGCAGCGCGGTCTTGAAGCCGGTGCCCGGCTCGCCGACGATGCGATCACCCGGCACCCGGCAGTTCTCGAAATACAGTTCAGCCGTGGGCGATCCCTTGATGCCGAGCTTGTGCTCGAGCGGGCCGACCACGAAGCCCTCGTCGTCCTTGTGCACCAGGAAGGCCGAAATACCGTTGGCGCCCTTGTCCGCATCGGTCACCGCCATCACGGTGTACCAGGAAGACTTGCCGCCGTTGGTGATCCAGCACTTGGAGCCGTTGAGGATCCAGTCGTCGCCCTCCTGCTTCGCGCGGGTGCGCATGCTGGCGGCGTCGGAACCGGCCTCGCGCTCGGACAGCGCGTAGGAGGCCATCTCGCCGTTGACGATGTCGGCGAGCACCTGCTGCTTGAGTTCCTCGGAGCCGTTGAGGATCAGGCCCATCGTGCCGAGCTTGTTGACCGCGGGGATGAGCGAGGAGGAACCGCAGACGCGGGCGACCTCTTCGATCACGATGCAGGTGGCCACCGAGTCGGCGCCCTGGCCGCCGTAGGCCTCCGGCACGTGCACCGCGTTGAAGCCCGCGGCGTTGAGCGCGGTGAGCGCCTCCTCGGGGAAGCGGGCGTTGCCGTCGACGTCCTTGGCGTGCGGGGCGATCTCCTTCTCGGCGAGGCCGCGGATGGCCGCACGCAGTTCGTCGTGGAAGTCCTCGAGCTTGAACAGGTCGAAATCGGGATTTCCCGCCATGGGGCTCACTCCTGGTCGTCGGTACATGTCGGCACTCAGTGCCACATCTTTCGCTAGTATACGCCCAGGCAAGGCCGCAACGTGCGGATTCTTCCTGGCACTCAGTGTCAGATTGGTCGCACTTGACCTAGATCAAAGACTACCGAGTTTGCGTGCCAGCAGATCGGCGACCTGCCGGGGTGGGGTGTCGCGCGGGAACACCGCGACCACCAGCTCATCGGCGCCCGCGCGCCGCCCCGCACCGCGCGGAATCGCGGCCAGTTCGACGCGCAGATCCGCCGCGCCCGCGTCCGACTCCCCGCGCACCATGCGGCGCAGCAGATAGTTGTGCGTCGCGGTCACCGCGGCGGTGTACTGCACCCGCGCCAGATCCGGCACCTCCGGCAGCCGGTCCCGCAGATAGTCGGTGAACAGCCGCTCATACCGGAACACCGTCACGATCTCCCGCTCCCGCAGCGCGGGCACCCGCCGCACCACCTGATACCGCCGCTCCGCGATCTCCCGCCACTGCGTGAACCGCTCGAACACCTGAACAACGGCCTCGCACACCGTCTCCCACGCATCCCCGTGCGACGCCGCCAAAAACTCCGCCGCCTGCGCCAACTGCGACTCGTGATCGGCAAAAATCACATCCTCTTTCGACCGAAACTGCCGAAAGAACGTCCGCCGCGAAATCCCCGCCGCCTCCGCAATCTCCTCGACAGTCGTCGCCTCATACCCCTTCTCGGCAAACAACCGCAACGCCTGATCAACAACAGTCAGCCGAAACCGCGTGTTGTCGTCCCCGCTACGCGGGCGGAGGTCACCAGTAGTCACGCCCTCACCGTAGCGAGGCCGACCAGCACGCCGGGGCGACGCGACCCTCTTTCGAATATTTCGATTGTTTCGTATACTTCGAATAAGGAGGTGGTTGAGATGGTGAGCATGCAGTCCGCAAAGCGCACCGAGCCCGGGAAGATCGACGCCGAGGTTGCGGCACGCGCGATGCGCCGGATCAAGGACTACCTGATGCGGCACCCCGCAGAGCAGAACATCCGGGTCACCCAGGAGCATCCTGGCGAGGAGGCGTTGGTCCTGCCCCGTGAAGCCGTCAGCCTGTTGGCGTTCATCCTGGCGCAAGCCGCCGAAGGGCGTGGCGTATCGGTGGTCCCCTCGCACGCCGAGCTCACCACGCAGCAGGCGGCGGACATGCTGAACGTCTCCCGCCCGTATGTGGTCACGCTGTTGGAGGCCGGCGAAATCCCGTTCCGTTTGGTCGGCAGGCACCGCCGGATCCGGTACGAGGATCTCAAGGCGTACCAACAGCAGAATGAGGCAAAGAGCAAGGCGGCAGCAGACGAGCTGGCCGCCCTCGGCCAAGACCTCGGCATCTGAGATGCAGGACCACAATCGCAATCGAGTCGAGTCAAGTGGTCGCTAGTTGATCTTCAAGAGCGACCATTTGACTCGACTCGATTGCACCAACAACCATTTGACTACTTCGGGCATCCCACGAACCAGTCGAAAACCTCGGGGGCTGCACACCCAGGATGTCTTTGAGTGCACGATCTCGGGCAAGTACGCCAAAGAGCCCCTCGGAAAGGTGCACTCTTCCGGGCAAGTGCTGCTAAGGACTCCATGCGGTGAGCGGCCCATAGAGCTGAAGACCTATCCACGTTTTCCTGTGAGCAGTGCTGGGCGCGTCAGGTGGGGTACCCCGACTTTAGGTGTACGTCAGGTGCGTGGTGTCGCGTTCCCGAAGTGGTCATCTGGCTGTGGTGGCGTTTCGAGATGCCCCAGATAGCCATCGAATGTCGAGTTCCAGCGGTGTGATGTAGGCCGATCACCCTCTGTGTAACCCGCTCACCTCCTGTACCGGGGGTACGGGTAATACAAAGGGTTATCGGTTTGCATAAAGGTGTATGCCGCTGGGGCGCAGGGGGATTCGGGGGTTAGCCGAGGAGTTTGGTGCGGAGGGCTTCGTCTTTTTGGAGGACCATTTGTTCCAAGCCGGATTGGAACTGTTGCATGCGGGTGCGGAGGGCTGGGTTGTGGGCGGCGAGGATGCGGACGGCCAGGAGGCCGGCGTTGCGGGCGCCGCCGATGGAGACGGTGGCTACGGGGACGCCTGCGGGCATTTGGACTATGGAGAGCAGGGAGTCCATGCCGTCCAGGTATTTGAGGGGGACGGGGACGCCGATTACCGGGAGGGGGGTGGCGGAGGCGACCATGCCGGGGAGGTGGGCGGCGCCGCCCGCGCCGGCGATGATGACCTGGAGGCCGCGGTCGGCGGCTTCGCGGGCATAGTCGAGCATGCGCTGCGGGGTGCGGTGGGCCGAGACGACGCCGACCTCGAAGCGAATGCCGAACTCCGCCAACGCTTCCGCGGCGGCTTCCATGGTGGGCCAGTCGGAGTCGCTGCCCATGATCAGGCCTACCTGCGGGGTACTCGCGTCACTCATGGGGATCCCATCCATCGGTCCATACCGCGTGCGACATCCAATGTGCCGCTCGCTCAGCTCTTTCCCGCACCACGGCGACCTCGTCACCGAGAATGTTGATGTGCCCGATCTTGCGGTCGGGGCGTTCGCCCTTGCCGTACATGTGCACCTTGGCGTCGGGCATCCGCGCGAACAAATGATGCAGGCGCTCGTCCATCGACATCGCCGGCGCCTCGGCCGCGCCGAGAATGTTGGCCATCACGGTGACCGGCGCCAGCGGGCAGGTGTCGCCGAGCGGGTAGTCCAGCACGGCGCGCAGATGCTGCTCGAACTGACCGGTGCGGGCGCCGTCCATGCCCCAGTGCCCGGAGTTGTGCGGACGCATCGCGAGCTCGTTGACCAGCAGCGTGCCGTCGTGGGTTTCGAACAGCTCCACCGCCATCGCGCCGACCACACCGAGCTCCTTGGCCAGGTTGAGCGCCAACGTCTCCGCCGCGGCGGCCAGATCGTCGTCGAGGTCCGGCGCGGGCGCGATCACCACGGCGCACTGGCCGTTGCGCTGCACGGTCTCCACCACCGGCCAGGTCGCGGCCTGCCCGAACGGCGAACGCGCCACCATCGCCGACAGCTCGCGCTTCAGATCCACCTTCGCCTCGGCGAGCAACTGCGCGCCGTGCGCGAGCTGATCGGTCACGATCGAGGTGGCCTCGTCCGCCGACTCCGGCATCCACACGCCACGGCCGTCGTAACCGCCACGCACCGCTTTGAGCACGATCCGCCAGTCGTGCTCCTCGCCGAAGCGCACCGCGTCGGCCACCGTGGTCACCGGGGCGAACGCGGGCACCGGCAGGCCGAGCTCGGACAGCTTGACGCGCATGGCCAGCTTGTCCTGCGCGAAGATCAGCGCCCGCGGCGGCGGCTGCACGTTCACGCCCTCGGCGACCAGCGCCTCGAGATGCTCGGTCGGCACGCCCTCGTGGTCGAAGGTCAGCGCGTGCGACCCGATCGCGGCCTTGCGCAGCGCGGTCAGATCGTGGTGGCTACCGAGCACAACCTCGGGGCTGACCTGGGCGGCCGGGTCGTCCGGGTTCTCGGCGAGCACGCGTAGCCGCTGGCCGAGCGCGATCGCGGCTTGGTGCGTCATGCGCGCCAGTTGGCCACCGCCGATCATTGTGACGGTGGGCATAGCAGAGGGATCGAAAGACCGGCCGGAGCTCACGTCGGACAATATTGTCATAACCGGCGGAAATGCCCCCACGCGGGAGCGGGTGACGCCATCGCCCAGCAAGTCGCTTCCACTCGGACGAACCGAGGCGCCACCACCGGGTAGCGGTACACTCGGCCCCGTGTCATTCGTCGACGACGTGGTGAGCGTCCTCCCCAAGCCGCTCGCGGAGGTCGCGTACCGGCATCGGGAGCTGATCAAGTTCGCCATCGTCGGTGCGACAACCTTCGTGATCGATAGCGGCATCTTCTACGCGCTGAAATGGACCGTGCTGTCCGAGAAGCCGGTCACCGCGAAAATCATCTCCGGTGTCATCGCGGTCATCGCGTCCTACATCCTGAATCGCGAATGGTCGTTCCGGAATCGCGGTGGCCGCGAGCGTCATCACGAGGCCCTGCTGTTCTTCGGAGTCAGCGGCGTCGGCGTCGTGCTCGCGTTCATCCCGCTGTGGGTGTCGAGTTACGTCTTCGACCTGCGCCAGCCCGACGTGAGCTTCACCGTCGAGAATGTCGCGGACTTCATCAGCGCCTTCATCATCGGCAACCTGCTGCAGATGGCGTTCCGGTTCTGGGCGATGCGCCGCTGGGTGTTCCCCGATGAGATGAACGAGATCGCCGCCGAATTCGAAGACCTCGTCGAAGAGGAATTCCGCCGCAACTGACTCACCGCGGTTCGGTGACCACCGCGTTCACCGTGCGATATGCGGAAGAGCCGAGGAACACCGCGAACAGCGCGGGCCGCCGTCGCTGCAATTCCAGCCGCCCACCATCGGCCTCCACCAATGCCCTGGCCAATGCCAGGCCCACGCCGGTCGAGCCGCCCGCAGAGAAGCCGCGGTCGAAAATGTGCGGTGCCAATTCATCCCGCACGCCGTCACCTTCGTCGGCGACCTCCACACACACCAGCGGATCCCGATCCACCCCGGGCCGCACGGTGCGCACCGACACCGTGCAGGTCCCACCGCCGTGCATCAGCGCGTTGTCCACGAGCACCGAAACCGCTTCACGCAGGCGCGATCCGGTGATCGGCGCCAGCAACGACTCGTCGCCGATCAACTTCAGCGACCGGCCCTTCTCGGTGAACGGATGCGTCCACTCGGCGACGACCCCACGCAGTTCCGCCATCACCGGCACCGGATCGAGATCGGCGGCGTCCTCGTCGCGGGACGCGCGCACCAGATCGTCGATCGCGTCGGTGAGCCGATCGACCTGCGCCATCGCCTCCTCGGCCTCGTGCACCACCTCTTGATCGGCATGCGTGGACAGCTCGTCCAGCCGCAAACGCACCGCGGTGAGACGGCTGCGCAGCTGATGCGAGACGTCGGCGACCAGGGCATGCTCGCGCTGCAGCCGTCCGGCGATCTCCACCGTCGCCGAGTCGAGCACGTCGGAGACCCGATCGAGTTCGGAAATGCCGTGCCTGCGCGGGTCCGGCCGGAAGTCACCCATGGCCAGCCGCGCCGCCCGCGCCGCCACGTCGCGCAGCGGGTCGGCCACCCGGCGCGCAGTGATCACCGCGACCGAGACCGCGGCACCGAGCGAGGCCAGCACCGCCAAGGCCACCACCGCGACGGCCTGACGCTGCCTGGCGTGCATCGGCGCCGAGGGGACCTCCAGACGCAGCGACCCCTTGGTTCCCATCGACAGCGACTCGACCAGGGGGTCGGGAACCTGGGTCACGCCGATGTCCAGCCGGGACGCGTTGTCCTGCGGCGCCGGATAGATGATGGTGAGCTTGCCGTCCTGCGGTAGCAGCGGCTGCACCGATCGGGTGTCCAGCTCGCCGAGCACCATGCCGTCGCCCCGCTCCTGGACGATGATCGCGGTGGCGATCCGCTCGAGTTTGCTCTGCAGGTCGTCGCGGGTGATGTCCTCGACCCACAGCCAGGCCGTGTAGATCAGCGGCAGCCCGAGCACCACCGTGGTGAGGGTCAGCACGGTGAGCATGGACCGCAGGATTCTGCGTCGCACGTCAGTCGGTATTCAACCGGAACCCGACACCGCGCACGGTGACGATGCGCCGCTCGGCCATCGGGCCCTCGTCGCCGATCTTGCGACGCAGCCAGGACATGTGCATATCCAGCGTCTTGGAGCCGCGCAGCTCGGCGTCGCCCCACACCTCACGCAGGATGGTCTCGCGCGGCACCACCTGGCCCGCCCGATCGATCAGCACCTTCAGCAGCTCGTATTCCTTGTTCGCCAGGCCGATCTCGACGCCGTTCACCAGCACCCGGCGTGCGGCGGGCTCCAGCCGGATGCCGCCGACCTCCACCGTGTCGTCGCCGATCCCGCTGCGCCGCAACAACGCTCGCACCCGGGCGAGCAGCTCGGCCAGGCGGAACGGCTTGCCGACATAATCGTCGGCGCCCGCGTCCAACCCGACCACGAAGTCGACCTCGTCGGTGCGCGCGGTGAGCATCAGCACGGCCAGGTCGGCGCCGCGAGCGCGCACCTGGCGGCACACCTCGAGCCCGTCCATGCCGGGCAGGCCGAGGTCGAGAATGAGTAGATCGTGATGGCCCTCCAGTGCCCGCTCGAGCACGGCGGGGCCGAAGCGCTCGACGGTCACCGAGTACCCCTCGCGCCCCAGGGCGCGCGACAACGGCGCGGCAATCGCCTCGTCGTCTTCTGCTAGCAGTACGGCCGTCATATGCCCAGGTTAACGGGCCTACCCGTTACCCGCCCCTTACCCCTCATGCGTGATGGTTCATTCATCGGTAGTCGCCGTGCTCGCTCCTGTGCTCGCCGCGTCCGTTATCGCCGTTTTCGACGTCGAAGACTTGGTGATACATCAGCGCGTGCACCTTCTGCACGGCCGGAATGTCATCGAATTCGAGCGGTTCCGAGGACGACGATTCGATGATCAGCGTGCCGGTGCCGAGCATCCGGTCGAACAGCCCGTGCCGGAACTGCACGCTCGAGATGCGGCTCATCGGAATGTCGATGCCGGTGTGCGTGAGCACGCCCTGCCGAACCAGCACGCGCCGGTCGGTGATGATGAAATGCGTCGACTTCCAGCTGAGAACCGGTGCGACACAACGCCACACGACGACGATCAGCCAGACCGCGAGCACCGCGATCAGCAGTGCCGTCCGCGTGGTCCCCTCGGCTTTGCGCGAAGCGAGTCCCCCTGCGAAACCGGCGAGTGCGGTGATCACGATCAACGTCACGATCGGCCAGAACAACATCTTCCAATGCGGATGACGGTGCAGGATCAGCTGCTCTTCCGGCGCAAGCACATCCTCCGGATAACCCATGGCGGGAACACTACCGCGTAAAGATGCCGAAATGCCGGACACTGAACCGCGTCGTGCTGCACAATCGTCTGCCTGCGTGTGTCCGATCCGCGCTGGCGTGCTCCGTTCGATCTGGCTCGAACGTTCTGTCCGCAAGCAGTTCTGCTCGAACAAAGTCGCCGAATACGACCGTGGAGGCATGTGTGACCAAAGACCTGACTCAGCTGGAAATCCTGACCGAACTTCAGCCGGTGGCCGAACAGAATCTCAACCGGCACCTGTCGTTGGCGAAGGACTGGCACCCGCACGACTACATCCCGTGGGACGAGGGCCGCAATTTCGCCGCGATGGGTGGGCAGGATTGGGCACCCGAGCAATCCAAGCTGAGCGAAGTGGCCAAGGTCGCCATGATCACCAACCTGCTCACCGAGGACAACCTGCCCTCCTACCACCGCGAGATCGCCGAGAACTTCTCCCAGGACGGCGCGTGGGGCACCTGGGTCGGCCGCTGGACCGCCGAGGAGAACCGGCACGGCATCGCCATCCGCGACTACCTGGTGGTCACTCGCGGCGTCGATCCGGTCGCGCTCGAACAAGCACGGATGATCCACATGACGAACGGTGTTGCCGCGCCGGACAACTGGGGCGGGTTCATGGAGAGCGTCACCTATGTGACGTTCCAGGAGCTGGCCACCCGCGTCTCACACCGCAACACCGGCCGGGTGTGCAACGACGCGATCGCCGATCGCATGCTGCAGCGCATCGCCACCGACGAGAACCTGCACATGATCTTCTACCGCAACATGTGCGGCGCGGGCCTCGACCTGGCCCCCGATCAGGCGATGATGGCGATCACCAAGATCCTGACGCACTTCATCATGCCGGGCGCGGGCATGCCCAACTTCCGCCGCAACGGCGTGCTGATGGCCAAGCACGGCATCTACGATCTGCGCCAGCATCTGGAAGACGTGGTGGCGCCGGTGCTCAAGCAGTGGAACATCTTCGAGCGCAACGACTTCGGGCCGCGCGGCGAGCAGGCGCGGGAGGAGCTCGGCGTGTTCATCGAGAAGCTGGAGCAGGACGTGCTCAAGTTCGAGGAACAGCGCGACCGCATGTTCGCCAGGGAAGCCGCGAAGGCCGCGCTGCAACCCGCCTGACGCCGAAGAGCCGCACTGTTTCCGATTTCCCGCACCGATGCCGGTGCGGGAGTCAGAAATCGTGCGGCTCTTTCGTTTTCAGTACTCGGCGCGCAGGTGAGTGACATCGCCGGCCGACACCGGCTGGTCGCCGATCAGCAGGCGGCCCGCGTCGTCGATATCGGTGGCGATACCGGTAAGCGTTCGGCCACCGGGCAATTCGGCGCGCACCTGCACGCCCAATGTCGCGCACCGCTCGCGATAGGCGGCGGCGAGGTCGGCGGTCTGCCAGCCCGCGTCGCGCCATGCCGTGAAACGACGGGCGAATTCGGTCAGCATCGACTGCACCAGCAGCGTCCGGTCGGTGTTCGCCGCACCGGCGATGGTGAGCGAAATGGCATGCGGCACCGGCAGTTCCGCCTCGGTGAGGCTGACGTTCAGCCCCATCCCGATGACCACCGCCGGCGCGTCGTTGCTCGTCGCGACCTCGGCCAGGATGCCCGCCACTTTGCGGCCATCGATCAGCACATCGTTGGGCCACTTGAGGTTCGCGGCCACCCCGGCCGTCGCGCGCAGTGCGTCCACCACGGCGATGCCGGTGAGCAGCGGCAGCCAGCCGAGCACCGCGGGCTCGATCCCGTCCAGTCGCACCAACAGCGACATGGAGATCTGCGCCCGCGGCGGGCTGACCCAGGTACGTGCGTGTCTGCCGCGCCCTTGCTCCTGCGCCTCTGCGAGAAGTACCGCGCGATCGGCATCCGGTTCGCCTGCGCGCGCGATCAGGTCCGCGTTGGTGGACCCGGTCGACTCCACCACCTCGATGTGGCGGAAGAACGACAGCTCGGGCTGTTCGACAAGACTGCGTCGCAACTGCTCTGCATCTAACGGAGACCTGGTCACTCGGGCAGGCTACTTGGTGCGCGGTGGCCTGACCGACCAGGTCGCAGTCGACTAACCGACGAGGACGTAGCTACTCGGTGCGCGTGCCGCACCGTCGGCCCCTTCGGCGTTCCCATGGCTGACCTCGGGCTTGTTCTCCGGGTCCAGGATCGTCGGCTCGTTCTCATAGTTGTGACAGCTCGTCCACGACGCCGCGGCCGCGTATTCCGCGACGGTCTTGCTCCATTCCCACATAACTGGGCTCCTCCCCCTGAGCACGAAAACTGGACTCCCCCAGGCTAACTGGTCCCCCATCTGGATTGATACCGATTTCCTACCGGCGCAAACGCGCCAAAAGACTCGAAATTTCGCCTCGACAACACGATCTAGCTGCACTTTTTACCCACCGGTAGCCCCTACTCGGTTAGTGGGAACCACTGCCACTCGTTACACTCCGGAGCCATGACGAGTGTCCAGCAGCAGTCCGCACAAGATCCAGCGGGCGCCCCCGACATCCACACCACCGCCGGGAAGCTGGCTGACCTGCGGAATCGGCTGGATGAGGCCAAGCACCCGATGGGTGAGGCCGCGGTCGACAAGGTGCACGCCAAGGGCAAGATGACCGCCCGCGAGCGTATTCTGGCCCTGCTGGACGAGGGCTCCTTCGTCGAACTCGACGCGTTGGCGCGGCACCGCAGCGTGAACTTCGGCCTGGCCGACAACCGCCCGCTCGGCGACGGCGTGGTGACCGGGTACGGCACCATCGACGGCCGCGACGTGTGCATCTTCAGCCAGGACGTCACCGTGTTCGGTGGCAGCCTCGGCGAGGTCTACGGCGAGAAGATCGTCAAGGTGATGGACCTGGCGCTCAAGACCGGTCGTCCGCTGGTCGGCATCAACGAGGGCGCGGGCGCACGCATCCAGGAGGGTGTCGTCTCGCTCGGCCTCTACGGCGAGATCTTCCACCGCAACATCCAGGCCTCCGGCGTGATTCCGCAGATCTCGCTGATCATGGGCGCGGCCGCGGGTGGCCACGTGTACTCCCCGGCGCTCACCGACTTCGTGGTGATGGTCGACGGGACCAGCCAGATGTTCGTCACCGGACCCGACGTCATCAAGACCGTCACCGGCGAGGACGTCACCATGGAGGACCTGGGTGGCGCGCAGACGCACATGGTGAAATCCGGTGTGGCGCACTACGTCGCGTCCGGCGAGCAGGACGCGCTCGACTACGTCAAGGACCTGCTGTCCTACCTGCCGAGCAACAACCGCGCCGAGGCACCGCGCTTTCCGGCCACCGACCCGATCGACGGCGCCATCGAGGACTCCCTCACCGACGAGGACCGCGAGCTGGACTCGATCATCCCGGACTCGCCGAACCAGCCCTACGACATGCACGAGGTGATCCGTCGCCTGCTCGACGACGACGAGTTCCTCGAGGTGCAGGCCGAGCGCGCGATGAACATCATCGTCGGCTTCGGCCGGATCGACGGCCGCAGCGTCGGCATCGTGGCCAACCAGCCCACCCAGTTCGCCGGCTGCCTGGACATCGACGCCTCGGAGAAGGCCGCACGGTTCGTGCGCACCTGCGATGCGTTCAACATTCCGATCCTCACCCTGGTCGACGTGCCCGGCTTCCTGCCCGGCACCGGCCAGGAGTACAACGGCATCATCCGGCGCGGCGCGAAGCTGCTCTACGCCTACGGCGAGGCGACTGTGGGAAAGATCACGGTCATCACCCGCAAGGCCTACGGCGGCGCCTACGACGTGATGGGTTCCAAGCACATGGGCGCCGACGTGAACCTGGCCTGGCCGACCGCGCAGATCGCCGTGATGGGTGCCTCCGGCGCCGTCGGGTTCGTCTACCGCAAGCAGCTGGCGGACGCGGCCAAGGGCGGCGATGACGTCGATGCGCTGCGGCTTCAGCTGCAGAACGAGTACGAGGACACCTTGGTGAACCCCTACATCGCCGCCGAACGCGGTTACGTGGACGCGGTCATCCCGCCCTCGCACACCCGCGGTCAGATCGTCTCGGCGCTGCGCCTGCTCGAGCGCAAGATGGTAACGCTGCCGCCGAAGAAGCACGGCAACATCCCACTGTGATTCCGGCCGCAACACCCGGCCGCGCTCCAGCGATACCCTCGGTGGGCCGCGCACACTGGTTGCAGAGACGCAATGAGTGGATTCGAGGATGATCGCATCACCGGCCCCCGTTGATTTCGAATAGGGAACACGCCTGATCAGGCAAAGAGAGGATCTGGCACTGTGACGACCGTGGCAGAAGAAGATGTTTTGACCGCCGCCGAACTCGACCTGACCGTCGGCACGATGACCGATGAGGTCGAGGCGGCGCAGGTCGACGCGCCTGTCGCCGAGTCCGCGGCTCAGGCCGCGGCGCCGTTCTTCACCGTGGTGAAGGGCAACCCGAGCGACGAGGAGATCGCCGCGCTGGTCTGTGTGCTGTCCGCAGCCGCGGAAAGCGCTGCGGCCGGCTCGACCGGTCCGGCGGACATGTGGGGTCGCCCCACCTTCATGCACCGCGGCACCTCGCCGTTCTCCCCCTACGCCTTCCCGCAGCTGTCGCACCTGCGCGGGTGAGCGAGCGAACCGACGACGCAGCCGCCCTCGGCGCGACGGAGCCGAGCGCCAGCGAGGCGCGGTCGTGACGAGGTTCGTTCTCGCCTCCGCGTCCCCGGCCCGCCGGGAAGTACTCCGCTCGGCGGGCATCGATCCGATCGTCCGGGTGTCCGATGTGGACGAGGACGCGATCCAGGCCGCGCTGCCCGACGGCACCTCGCCCGAGGTGGTCGTCGTCGAGCTGGCGAAGGCCAAAGCCGCGGCGGTCGCCGCTACGATTCCCGAACTCGGCGCCGATTGTGTTGTCGTCGGCTGTGATTCGATGCTGCTGGTGGACGGCGAGCTGCAGGGCAAGCCGCACACTGCCGAGGTGGCCAGGGCCCGCTGGGGCGAAATGGCCGGGCGCAGCGCCGATCTGGTGACCGGACACTGCGTGCTGCGCGTGCAGGACGGCCGCATCACCGCCGAGGCCATCGACTGTAGTTCCACCACAGTGCATTTCGCCAAGCCGGAACCCGACGAGCTGGACGCCTACATCGCCACCGGCGAGCCGCTCCAGGTGGCGGGCGCGTTCACCCTCGACGGACTGGGCGGCTGGTTCGTCGACCGCATCGACGGCGATCCGTCGAGCGTGATCGGCATCGGTCTACCACTGCTGCGCCGACTGCTTGGCGACGTTGGGGTCGCCGTTACGCAGCTGTGGGGCCACCCGGCCGCCTGACGGCGGCGCGATCAGCGGCTCCGAGCCCGCCGCATCGCCGGCCACCGGCACCGTGACGACCTCGCGACCGTCCGGCTCGCGGCGCATTTCCTGCTCGCGCCGCGCCATCATCTCCAGCCGGACCACACACAGTTCCGGCTCGACGAACGGATGCAGGCGCACATTCACCTCGCCGCGCGCGCCGCTGCGGTCGAGGACCTCTTTGATCAGGCC
The DNA here is from genome assembly GCF_040645995.1 of Nocardia sp. NPDC046473. Taxonomy (NCBI): domain Bacteria; kingdom Bacillati; phylum Actinomycetota; class Actinomycetes; order Mycobacteriales; family Nocardiaceae; genus Nocardia; species Nocardia sp. NPDC046473. The sequence goes on along the minus strand of NZ_JBEYZJ010000007.1, from coordinate 515,118 downwards.
TAGGTGCACACCGCACACCACTTCGGAGTGCGTGCGCGCGAGTTCGCGCAGCGGGCAGGCGGTGAGCCGGATCAACGCCTGCTCAGTGGTCTCGTTCGGATCGCGTTCCGGCGCGAAGCCCAGCTCCGAAAGCACCGTCATGGCGACCTCTTTGGCGTCCTCCAGCGACTCGACCCGATGGTCACCGGCGTCGAGTTTCGCGCCCCAGGACCGCCCGGCCGCGATGGCCGCCTCGGAGCGCCTGCGCGGATCCGGCCCGAGCTGATCGGCGAGCACCTGCGCGAGTTCCTGATAACCGACCGATCGCTGCACCGCGCTGTATCCGATGCGCGGACGACCGCGACCCCGCGGCGGTTGCTGGAATTGCCGCACCAGGGATTCCCTGGTGAGCACGTCCAGATGAAACCGAACCGTGGTGACGTGTTGTCCGGTGATTCTGGCCAGTTCCTGGGCGTCGAGAGGCTCGCTGGCGCCACGTAGGATCGCGAGCAGTCGCCGCCGCGGCCAAGAATCGGACATAGCTCACCCCTCCTCCCGGGAGACTTTATCGGATGCAGGTGCGATTTATTCGCTCATTCAGCCGATTTGTGATCTGAAACGAGAGTCACTAACGCCTCACACATACCATCGCTGTGAGACCCGAACCGCTGAAACCACCGTCTACCACGCGTGAAGGACCCACATCGTGCCCGCTGCTCCGGACCCTCATCCCGCATTTGGTTCTTACGCACATCCTCACCGACTAGTAACCACGGAGTGGCTGTCGGCAAACATCGGCACGTCAGGACTCAAGATCGTCGAGTCCAACGAGGACATATTGCTGTATGACATAGGACATGTTCCCGGCGCTACCAAGATCGATTGGCGGGGCGATCTGAACGATCCGGTCGCTCGTGACTACATCGACGGAGCCCGATTCACCGAGTTGATGCGCGCCAAGGGAATCGAGCGAGACGATACCGTGGTGATCTACGGTGACCAGGGCAACGCGCAGGCGGCGCACACATTGTGGGTTTTCACTTTGTTCGGACACAAAGATGTGCGATTGCTGGACGGCGGTCGCGGCGCGTGGATTTCCGAGGAACGCGACACCACCTTCGACACCCCGCACCTCACCCCCAGCGATTATCCGGCGGTCGAACGCGACGACAGCAGCGCCCGCGCGTTCCGCGAGGACGTGCTGGCCCACCTCGGCAAGCCGCTGATCGACGTGCGTTCGCCCGAGGAGTACTCCGGCGCGCCGGCCCACCCATCACCCGACCACCAGCCCCCATCGAATCGCTACGCGATGCTGACAATCAAGCCGATCAATCCGGAGGACGCGGCGTTGCGCGGCGGGCACATCCCCACCGCCGCGAACATTCCGTGGACCGAGGCGTTCAACAACGACGGCCGATTCCGCTCGCGCACCGAGCTGGACGCGATCTACGGCGCGCTGGCCGCCGAGGACGATCTGGTGGTCTACAGCCGGGTCGGCGAACGCTCCAGCCACACCTGGTTCGTGCTGACCTATCTGCTCGGGTTCGAGACCGTGCGCAATTACGACGGTTCGTGGACCGAATGGGGCAATTCGGTGCGCATGCCGATCGCCAAGGGGACTGAACCCGGTGCGGCGCCGGCCGGTACCGCACGCCGGGCCCGCGGCAAGTAGCGCACGCACGCCTTTCTGCAAGGGGTAGCCGGTTCGCGATCCGCCGCCTACTGTCCAGTAGGACTGGCCGAGTTCGGCGTCTGTTGGCAGACTGCCTACACTCGCCCAGACGTAGTTTCGTCGACCACGGGGCGACCAAGATTTCACACAGGAGGCTCAGTGCCCAGCCATGCCAGCGCACGGATCACCAAGGTACTCGTAGCTAATCGAGGCGAGATCGCCGTGCGCGTGATTCGGGCGGCCAAGGACGCGGGCATCGGCAGCGTCGCGGTCTACGCCGAGCCCGATGCCGAAGCCCCATTCGTGAAGCTCGCCGACGAGGCGTTCGCGCTCGGCGGCCAGACCTCGGCCGAGTCCTACCTCGTGTTCGACAAGATCCTCGATGCCGCGTCGCGCTCGGGCGCCGACGCCATCCACCCCGGCTACGGATTCCTTTCCGAGAACGCCGACTTCGCCCAGGCCGTGCTCGACGCCGGGCTGATCTGGATCGGCCCGTCGCCGCAGTCCATTCGCGACCTCGGCGACAAGGTCACCGCGCGCCACATCGCCGAGCGCGCCAAGGCCCCGATGGCCGCGGGCACCAAGGACCCGGTGAAGAACGCCGACGAGGTCGTCGCCTTCGCCAAGGAGTACGGCGTGCCGGTCGCGATCAAGGCCGCCTTCGGTGGCGGTGGCCGCGGCATGAAGGTCGCGCACACGATCGAGGAGATCCCCGAGCTGTTCGAGTCGGCCACCCGCGAGGCGGTCGCCGCGTTCGGTCGCGGCGAGTGCTTCGTCGAGCAGTACCTCGACAAGGCCCGTCACGTCGAGGCGCAGGTCATCGCCGACCAGCACGGCAACGTGGTGGTCGCCGGTACCCGCGACTGCTCGCTGCAGCGCCGGTTCCAGAAGCTGGTCGAGGAGGCGCCCGCGCCGTTCCTGTCCGACGACGTGCGCGCGAAGATCCACGCCTCGGCCAAGGCGATCTGCAGGGAAGCCGGCTACTACGGTGCGGGCACGGTCGAGTACCTGGTGCAGGGCGAGACGGTCTCGTTCCTCGAGGTGAACACCCGCCTGCAGGTCGAGCACCCGGTCACCGAGGAGACCGCGGGCATCGACCTGGTGCGCCAGCAGTTCCGCATCGCCAACGGCGAAGAGCTGACGATCAAGCAAGACCCGACCCCGCGCGGTCACTCGTTCGAATTCCGCATCAACGGTGAGGACGCCGGCCGCGGCTTCCTGCCCGCGCCCGGCCCGGTCACCGTCTACCGGGAGCCCAGCGGCCCCGGCGTGCGCGTCGACTCCGGTGTGGTCGAGGGCAGTGTGATCGGCGGTCAGTTCGACTCGATGCTGGCCAAGCTGATCGTCACCGGCGAGAACCGCACCCAGGCCCTCCAACGAGCACGGCGCGCGCTGGCCGAATACCACGTCGACGGGCTCGCCACGGTCATCCCGTTCCACCGGGCGATCGTCGAAGATCCCGCGTTCATCGGTGACGGCACCACCTTCGACGTTTACACCAAGTGGATCGAAAACGAGTGGAACAACACCGTCGAGCCGTTCACCGGCGGCGCGCAGGCCGACGAGGACGAAGACCTGCCCCGGCAGAAGGTGGTCGTCGAGGTCGGCGGTCGTCGCGTCGAGGTGTCGCTGCCCGGGCAGTTCAGCCTCGGTGGCGGTGGCCCCGTCGCCGCGGGCAATGGCGCCGCCGTGGTCCGCAAGAAGCCCAAGCCGCGCAAGCGCGGCGGCGCCGGTGCCGGAGCGGCCTCCGGTGACGCGGTCACCGCGCCCATGCAGGGCACCGTGGTGAAGGTGGCCGTGGAAGAGGGCCAGACCGTCGAGGCGGGCGACCTGATCGTGGTGCTCGAGGCCATGAAGATGGAGAACCCGGTCAACGCGCACAAGGCGGGTGTGGTTACCGGACTGGCCGTCGAGGCCGGTGCCGCGATCACCCAGGGCACGGTGCTCGCCGAGATCAAGTAACGCCGCATCGCCGCACCGGCCGCGCGCCGGATTCGATGCGACCAAGTAGTGCAGCTCGCGTAAACGTAGGGCGAACACCGCTTCGAGCGGGCGCAGGACAAAGACGTCCGCGCCCGCTCTGTCGTATCGTGGTCCGGTGACCAGTACGCAGATCGTCTCCGTCGTCGCGGAGATGATCCGCGCCCGTCGCACGGCCGGCAACCGCGCCGACGGGAATCGGCTGGTGCTCGTCGTCGAGGGTGGTGGCAGTCGCGGGGTGTACTCCAGCGGCATGGTGTCGGCGCTCGAGGAACTCGGCTTCGGCACGGTCTTCGACGCCGTCTACGGCACCTCGGCGGGTGCGATCAACGGTGCCTGGCTGCTCGGCGGGCGGGCGATGTCTGGAATGCGCTCCTGGACCGATCCGGCGATCATGCGCCGCGCCATCGACCCGTCCAGGATGTTGCGCGGGCGCCCGGCTTTCGATCTGCGCTACCTGGTGCATCAGGTCTACGACGGCATCGAGGGGATGAACTTCCCGGCAATCCTGGCCAACCCCACCACATTTCACCCCATCGCCACCGACATTCGCACCGGCCGCGCGGTGGACCTGCACCCGCACATCGTCGACAAACCCACCCTGATGCGCGCGCTGCGGGCCTCCGCGGGCCTGCCCATCCTGGCCGGCCCACCGGTCTCGCTCGGCGACGCGCAGTACTTCGACGGCGGTCTCACCGAAACCGTCCCGATCCGCACCGCAGTACGCGGCGGCGCCACCCACGCGCTCGTGCTGCGCACCCGCCGCATCGACGAGCAGCGACCGCCCGCCTCCCTGCTGCACCGTGTCGTCGGCGGCGGCTACCTGCGCGCGACTGCCCCCGGCGCCTACCGCGCCTGGATCCGCCGCCCGCACCAGCAGGCCATCGAAGACCGCGCCCTCGCCGAACTCGGCGACGCCGTCCTGCAGGTCCACCCGCCCCTCGGCTCCCCCGACATCGACAGCGCCGCCCGCGACACCACGTTGCTCGCCGAGGCGCTGGAGATCGGCCGCCGAGCGGTCCACTCGGTGCTCTCGGACACGGTCCGCGTCGCCTGAGGGCGCCGGAAAGCGGGCTCTGCACCCGTTGTCGGAGTGAACACCCCGCTGTGTAAGCCACACCGCGTGTAGTCGGTGAGCGGGTTACACAGCGGTTGATCGGTGCCGACGCGGTGCGGGTCAGTCCAGGCGGACGGCGACGCCGTTGGACAGGACGAAGTCGTGTAGTTCCAGGTGGGTGGGGGTGGTGTCGGCGGGCATGTCGAAAACCAGTTGGGTAGTTGCGGATTGGCCGGGGGTCAGTTCGAACGAGTAGTTGTAGCCGTGCTGGGCGGACTGCCACATGGTCGCGGTGACGTTGTGGTCGACCGGGGTGCCCTGCGCGTCGAACAGGCGCTGGCCGACCGGGAGGAACCACTTCGACTCGTCGGAGATGTTGTGCACATCGAGGGTGACGACCACGAACGAACCCGTCGCCGACTGGAGTCCGACCCGGTGCACGCCGGTATCGACGTTGCGCACGACGAACTCGAACTTGCCGTCCCGCACCGGAGTACCCGCGACCGGAAGTCCCGGCGCCTCAGGCTGATCCGGCGGTGGCGCCGGATTCTCCTCGGCCATCGCGGTCGGCCGCGGCGCACCGGTCCCGCCCGAATCACTCACCCGAGTGCCCGCCAACAACGCCACACACCCGGCCGCCAACATGAACGGCGTCAGGAAAACGACGACCAGCGCTCCGATCACCTTGGACAGCACCCCGCCACGCTTGCGCCGAGGCCGCCGCACCGGAACAATCGGCCGACGAGCATCCGAATACCGCTGATACTTGGCACGTTTCGCCGGAGCTGGGAACACCTTCCGCGCGTACCCGACGGGATAGCGCTGCTGGGGAACCCTTGGACGGGGCTGCACCACTCGAGGATGCCCAGCCGGACCTACTGCTCCCGGCTTCGATGGGGTAGAACGCGGCAGCACAAGGGCGCGCAACCCCCGCGCAGCCGCCCCGACTTGTTGCGCAACTGAACCGGCCTGTGGCGCAACCGAACCCGGCCGCAATGCGCGGTAAGCCGCCGGATGGTCCACCGACACAGCGGCATCCCGCTGTGGCGCGACGGAATACCCGGGCAGCTCGCCGGACCCGCGATACCGCTCAACGGCGCGGGCCGACGCAGCTGGATATGACTGCGGCGGAAGATAACTCGCAGGCGTCGCCTCGAGTCGAGTTTCCACCCGAGTCGGCGTCGGACCGGATTGCGGCAAGCCCGGCCCGGCCCCGACTGGCTGCGCGAATTCGCCGTGACCAGTCTCCACGCGGGTAGGCATTGGGCTGGATCGCGGCACGCCCCACATAGGCCCGACCGGCTGTGCATGTTCCGCTCGACGGGTCTCGACGCGGGTGGGCGTGGGACCGGACTCCGGCAAAACCTTGGTAAGTGCAGGTGGACGTGCCGGCGAAGCGGACGGCTGCGGGCCGATCGCGGCGTGGGCCGCGACGGCGAAATCTCCTGCGGTGGAGTAGCGGTCGGCCGGGCTCTTGGCCATGGCACGGGCGATGACGGCGTCCAGGGCGGCGGGAACGGCGGCGTTGTGCAAGGCGGCACGTGGCGGGTCGGTCATCAAGTGCGCGTGCATCTGCTGGGCGGGGTCGGTGTCGCCGTAAGGCCTAGCGGCGGTGAGGCATTCGTAGAGGACGCAGGCCAGCGAGTACACGTCGGAACGAGCGTCCGCCTTACCGGTGAACCGCTCGGGCGCCATGTAAGCCAGCGTCCCGATCGCCAATCCGGTTGTCGTGACCGCGGTTTGGCCGATGCCGTGCGCGATGCCGAAGTCGATCAAATAGGCGAACCCGTTGGCGTGCACAACGACGTTGGACGGCTTGACATCTCGGTGCACCAACCCGGCACGATGCGCGGTATCCAGCGCAACGGCCACCTGTCCGACGATCCCGACGGCCGCGGCGGGCGCCAACTTTCCGGCGGCCACCTTGCCGGCCAGATCATGCCCCTCGACGAACTCCATATCGATGAACAGCCGGCCGTCGATCTCGCCGAACCGATGAATCCGCGGAATATGCGGATCGCGGAGCCGAGCCACCACCTCGGCCTCGCGCTCGAATCGCTTGCGATACCCCGGATCCGCCGCGAGCTCGGTCGGCAGCAGCTTCAACGCCACCCAGCGCGCGCCCGCATCGTCATACGCCAGCCAGACCTGGCCCATGCCACCCCGACCGAGCAACCGCTCCAGCCGGTAACCCCCGAATCGCACCTCCCCCATCGCGAACCTCCAGTCACCGTCGACTTGTCCAGGCCCGGCCCGCCGGTCTCCGATCAACCACGGCGCGACTGAAAAACACCAGCTCACACCGTGAACACCAAAGAACCCAACCTCCTTCGGAGCCTAACCCCGCCCCGCCCCACCGGCCAGTGTGTCGTCAACAACACCCGCTCCCGTCGTGCGTGATACCTGGCCGGTCATTGAAGATGCGTTACTTGTCGTTGCCGTGCTTGCCGTGCCCGTTGCCGTTGTTTTCGCCGCCCGAGTCGGCGCGACCCGGCTTCGGATTGTTCGGCTTCGGCTTCTCGGCGACGGGCGTCGCCGGCATCCAGTTCGCGACGCGGCCGACTGTGCCGACGCACTGCAACAACGTGCCGTCCCCGGCGAGACCGCGCCCGTCGACGGCGGGATCGCACGGCTGCCAAGCGACCGGAACGGCACTGACCGGCTCGGCCTTGGGGGCGGGCGCAGTCTCCGGGGCCAGCGCTACGGAAGCCGTGGTCTGCGCCGACGGCGTCTGCGGGGACGGCCGGGATGGTTCGACAGGCGTTGTCGTCGACATGGATATCGACGTGGCCGAGCCCTTTCCGTGCTCGCCGGTCCATTCCGGCCACAGCGCAATACCCGCCCCCACCAGGAGGGCGACCAAGACGCCGACCGCAACCCTCGGCTTCGCCTGAGCTGAGCGGCGCCGACCCGGATCACCTGGCGGCATCGGCGGCGACTCGGTCACTCGAATCGGCAGGGTCCGCACGGGTGTCGTCGGCAGCACCGCAGCGGCCGTCTCCACCGTCGGCACGTCGAGCCCGGTGATCGCGGCGTAGGCGGCCGACGCGAATTCGCCTGCGCTGAGGCAGCGTTGCTCCGGAACCTTGGCCATGCCGCGGGCGATGACGGCATCCAACGCGGCGGGCACCGCCGGGTTCAGCATGGCGGCGAGTGGTGGTTCGGTCATCAGGTGTGCGAGTAGTGACTGCGCGGCATCGGCATTACCGAAAGGTCTTCTCGCCGTGAGACATTCGTAAAGTACGCAGGCCAGCGAGTACTGATCCGAACGGGCGTCGCCCGAACCGGAGAAACGTTCCGGCGCCATGTAGGCCAGCGTGCCGACCACATTGCTGCTCGTCGTGATCGCGGGCTGATCGATCCGGTACGCGGTACCGAAGTCGATCAGATGCACGAGGTCGTGGGCGCCGAGCATGATGTTCGACGGTTTGACGTCGCGATGCACCAGACCGACCCGGTGCGCCGCATCGAGCGCCTGCGCGACCTGCACCACGATCCGGACGGCCCGAGCCGGCGGCATCGCGCCGTCGAGCCGCAGCACCGTAGCGAGATCAGCACCATCGATGTACTCCAGCTCGAGATACAGCCGGCCATCGAGCTCGCCGAATGTGTGGATCGTGGCGAGGTGCGGTCCGCGCACCTGGGCCGCCAACCGTGCCTCCCTGGTGAACCGCTGACGGTACGTGGGCACGGTCGCGACCGTGGCGGACAGAACCTTCAATGCGACCATTCGGTGGGCGACGCTGTTGTACGCCAGCCATACCTGCCCGGTGCTACCGCTGCCGAGTGATCGATCGAGGCGAAAGTGGCCGAACCACGTCTCACCCATGGCGTTGAACCTCCCGCTAGCCTTTTCCTCATGGAGGACCTACCCGAAATTCGTATCGGCACCGCAGAGCGTGAAGCAGCCATGCGGCGACTGTCCGATCATTTCGCAGCCGGGCGGCTCAGCGTCGCGGAATTCGATGAGCGCAGCGCAGTTGTCGCGGCCGCACTAACGCGCGGAGACATCGCGCCGGTGTTCGCCGATCTGCCGGATCCGCTCGTCAAAGCCGCCGCGGTGCCTGCCAAATCGGCGTCCGGATTCCTCTCCGAGTGGCCGGAGCGAATAATGGCGGTGATCCCGATCATCGCCGTCATCCTGTTCTTCACCACCGGCAGCTGGCTGTGGTTCCTGGCCATCCCGCTGATGGGCGCCCTGCTGTTCGGCAGCAGGCACAACCATGACGACCGCGATCGCGATAGAGATCGCCGACGGGACCGCGACAACCGCAGCAACCGCGGCCAGGACGCTATCGATTGATCACCGCATGGCGTCGAGACGGTACTGCGGGACGCTCGCATCGTGCTGAACAGCAGCCGCTAACCTCGGGGGCATGGAGCTGCTGCTGGCCACACTGACGCACCGCGACGAGCACGGCCGCTGATGGAACCGATCGAGATCAACGCGGGTACTTGGTATCTGCGCGCCCTGCGCGCCGACGACCGCATCGATGACCGCCCCGCACTGACCGAGGGCGGTATCACCGACCCGGGCTATGTCGCGTTGCGCACGGCGGGATGGGCAGAGGAATCCCACTTCTCCTGGGCGGTATGCGAACCGACGACGGCGGAGATGGTCGCCGAGGTAGGCGCGCGCCCCACCGGCGACGGCACCGCCGAACTCACCGGCTGGGCTCGCGAAGGCTACGAGCCCGCCCTCGAAGCAGGCCTGACCACTATCCGCCGATTCGTCGAAGGCGCGCTAGGCCTCCGCCCAACCACCCACTGAAGCACCACACACCACAACCCGCCCGCGCGCACCTCCTCACCCACCGCGCACGTCCTAGCACGCCGCGCACGTCCTGGCACCCCGCGCACGTAATCACCAGCAATTTCATGCGCAGCACAACGAAAAGTGCGCAGCAGCAGCAGCAACATCTACCGCATAGCCCCGGCAGGGCCGGCGAGTGCGGCCAGGCAGCCGACGCCCGTCGCCCACTGCGGCACCACTCAGCATGCCTCCCGCCGCACGGCCTGGCACGCCGCGCACGGCCTGGCACGCCACGCACGTCCAGGCACCCTGCGCACGTAGTCGCCCGCGATTTCATGCGCAGCACATCGACATACGCGCGGCAACAGCCGCTATCGCATGACGCCGGTGTGGCCGGTGGAGTAGCGGCCGGGTTGGGGCCAGACGGTCAATCCGTGCGCGCCCTTGCCGACTGGGATGCGAGCCAACAGGTTCCAGTTGACGATATCTACGGCGTAGACCTCGCCGTGGTGGCGGCCGGAGACCCAGAAGACGCGGCCGTCGGCGGAGATATTGCCCATGTCCGGGCTGCCGCCGCCGGGGATGAACCACTTGTGTACCAGCGCGTTCGCGGCGAAGTCCCAGACCGAGATACTGCCTTCGTGCCGGTTGGTGACGAGCATCTGGCTGGAGTCGCGAGTCACGTAAAGTCCGTGCGTGCCTTTGCCGGTCGGCACGAACCCGGTGTTCTCGAAGGTGAGTGCGTCGACGGTGTAGATGCCGTCGGCGACCATGTCGGCGATGAAGAAGGTGCGCCCGTCCGGGGACAGCTTCACATCTTGCGGCATGCTGGAACGCCCGCCGGGCAGGTCGATCATCTTGACGACCGCGCGTTGGGCGACGTCGAAAACCAGCATCCGGCCGCTGAATTCGCAACTGACCAGGGCGAAGCGGCCGTCGGCGGTGAAGTCCATGTGGTCGACACCCGCACAGTCGGGCACCGCCATCGAGTGCAGCTTCTCCCAGCTCTGCGGATCGTAGAAGTCGAGCGACTTGTCCGCCTCGGCCACCACCACCGCGAACTGACCGTCCGGCGTGTAATACATGTTGTAGGGGTCGCGCACCGGAAACGGTTCTCCCGGTATGCCGGTGCGCGGATCGATCGGCAACAGACTGCCCGAGCCGATCGGCAGATCGTTGGTGACATACAGCGTCTGCATGTCATACGACGGCACCACATGCTGTGGTTCCGCACCGCCGGCCGGGAAGTTGTCGATCACCTCGAAGGTGTCCGGATCGATCACCGAGACCGAGTGCGACTCGCTGTTCGGCACATAAACCAACGGACGATGGTCTGCCACAGCGGGACTCAGTTCCCGATTCGCCGCGTAGACATCGGTCGGCGACAGCGGCGGCGGCATACCAGGTAGCAAGTCCTGCGGCAGCGGTCCATCCACGACGATCGTCGGAGCGGGCGCGGCGGGCGTACCGACCGTCCCCGCTTCGCTGGCGGCGCAACCGGTTACGGCGATCGCCACCGCGATCGAGACGACGACGGTATGGGGTGCGCAGCTCGAATACCTGCGCGGTCGGTTCACGCTCTGCACGGTGCCGGGTGCGGACGAGATGACATGGGTGCGAAGCATAAGGTCTGACATCGGCATTTCCCGGCAGTCCACGCCGAGGGTGGCGGATTGTCCGAAACATCCTGTTGAGCAGCACAAACGCGCGGTCTACCGGAAGATGTTCCGTCCGGCAGACCGCGCGTGTGGTCTGAGTCGCGACCTACGCGAAGCTGGCCAGCACCCGATCCAGCGCGTCGACCGCGGCATCGAGTTCGGCGGCGGACACCGTCAGCGGCGGCCGGAACCGGATGCTCCGCTCGCCGGTGCCGAGGATCAGCACGTGCTCACGCTCGCGCAACGCGGTGAGCACCTCGTCGCGCAACTGCACCGACGACACGGTGACCGCGCACATCAGTCCACGCCCACGCGGTTCGGTGATGCTCGGATGCTGTGCGGCCAGGGTCTCCAGCCGATCGAGCAGGTGCGCGCCGAGCGCACGGGACCGCTCGATCAGCGAATCCTGCTCCAGCACCTCGAGAATGCGCCGCACCCGCACCATATCGGTGAGGTTGCCGCCCCAGGTCGAGTTGATCCGAGAGTTGACCACGAACACGTTGTCGGGCACCTCGTCGACCCGCCCGCCGGCCATCACGCCGCACACCTGGGTCTTCTTGCCGAACGCGATGATGTCCGGCTGCACCCCGAGCTGCTGGTAGGCCCAGGTGGTCCCGGTCATGCCGACACCGGTCTGCACCTCGTCGAGCACGAACAGCGCGTGGTTCTCGTGGCAGAGCTGCTGCATCGCCTGCAGGAATTCCGGCCGCAGGTGCCGGTCGCCGCCCTCGCCCTGGATCGGCTCGGCGATGAAACACGCTATGTCGTGCGGGTCTTCGGCGAACGCGCGGCGCGCCTGGTCCAGCGCGCGGGCCTCGACCTCGTCGATGTCGTGGTCGTCGGACAGGAACGGCGCGTCGATGCGCGGCCAGTCGAACTTGGGGAACCGGGCGGTCTTCACCGGGTCGGTGTTGGTCAGCGACATCGTGTAGCCGGTACGACCGTGGAACGCGCCGGTCAGGTGCAGCACCTTGGTGCCGAGTTCCGGTGCGCGGCCGTTGCTTTCGTTGTGCCTGCTCTTCCAGTCGAACGCGATCTTCAGCGCGTTCTCGACCGCGAGCCCGCCGCCGTCGATGAAGAACAGGTGCGGCAACTGGGGATCGCCCAGCACCCGCACGAACGTCTCGACGAACCGGGCCATTTCCACGGTGTAGATGTCGGAGTTGCTCGGCTTGTTGAGGGCGGCGGTCACCAGCTCCTCGCGGAAGACGTCGTCTTCGGCCAGCGCGGGGTGATTCATCCCCAGCGCGTTGGACGCGAAGAAGCCGAACATGTCCAAGTAGGAGCTGCCGTCGCGTTCGTCTACGAGCTTGCAGCCGCGGGACTGTTGTAGGTCCAGCACTAAATCGAAGCCATCAGCAAGGATGCTGGCCGACAGGATCTCGTGCACCCGGGCGGCGGGGGTGACCGCCGGGCGGGTGCGTTCCAGTTCGATGGTCACGCCATCGAGGATACGAAAATTTACGGTTTCTGTACAGGAAAGCGGATTAATTACACGTAACGGCTACCTGTCATAGAATGTCTGCAAGATGATGGTGCTTCGGGTCCTGACGTTGGCGGTCGCTCTGATCTCCTGCAGCAGCTGCTCGAGGTGCCGTGGCGAGGCCACCCGGACCAGCAGCATGTAGCTCTCATCGCCTGCTACCGAGTGGCACGCCTCGATCCCGGGGATGTGCTGCAACACTGCCGGGGCGTCATCGGGCTGCGACGGGTCGAGAGGAGTGATCGCGACGAATGCCGACAACAGCTGGCCGAGTGCCTCCGGGTCGACGTGCGCCGTGTAGCCGCGGATCACCCCGCGCGCTTCCAGCCTGCGTACCCGCGATTGCACGGCGGACACCGACAGGCTCGCCTTCTCGGCCAGGTTCGACAAGGTGGCGCGCCCATCGGCCATCAGTTCACGAATCAGCAGGCGATCAATATCGTCGAGTGCAGGTCGTGCAGGTGTATCCGCCATCAGCGGAGACTAACCCAGGCGGACCCCCTCGTGGCAGAAACCTCACCTCGATCCTCCCAAGACATGGGACACAGATGCCGCATTGCGGCCGAAAGGTACGGCGGAGCAACAGATGACGGATGTACTCGGCGACCAGTCCACCCGGGAACTCGCGGAGCGCGCGGCAGCGGTGCTGCGCGGCCTCGGTGTCCAACCCCCCGAAACGGGCGACCTGCCCGCCCGCAGCCCCATCACCGGCACCCAGCTGATGAGCCTGCCATCGAGCTCGTCGGCCGAGGTCGATGCCGCGATCGGCCGGGCGGCCACCGCTTTCGGCGCCTGGCGCACGGTGCCGGCGCCGATCCGCGCTGCGGTGGTGCGCAGGCTGGCCGAACTGCTCACCACGCACAAGGGTGAGCTCGCCGAGCTGGTGACCCTGGAGGCCGGCAAGATCGGCGCCGAGGCCGCGGGCGAGGTGCAGGAGATGATCGACGTCTGCGAGTTCGCGATCGGCCTGTCGCGGCAGCTGTACGGCCAGACGATGCCGTCCGAGCGGCCGGGGCACCGGCTGATGGAAACCTGGCATCCGCTGGGTGTCGTCGGGGTCATCTCGGCGTTCAACTTCCCGGTGGCCGTGTGGGCGTGGAACACCGCCATCGCGCTGGTCTGCGGCGACACGGTGGTGTGGAAGCCGTCGGAGACGACGCCGCTCACCGCACTGGCCTGCCACACTCTGCTGCGCCGGGCCGCGACCGATGTCGGCGCGGATCCCGAAGTGCACCAACTGATTCAGGGCGCGGCCGAGGTCGGTTCGCAGCTGGTGGACGACGAGCGGGTGGCGCTGGTGAGCGCGACCGGCTCGGTGCGGATGGGCCGGATCGTGGCGCCGCGGGTGGCCGAGCGGTTCGGCCGCTGCCTGCTGGAGCTCGGCGGCAACAACGGCGCGATCGTCACGCCCTCAGCGGATTTGGAGCTCGCGGCGCGCGGCATCGTGTTCTCGGCGGCGGGCACGGCCGGTCAGCGGTGCACCTCGCTGCGGCGGCTGATCGTGCACGCCGACGTGGTCGGGCCGCTGATCGAGCGGATCGAGAGCGCGTATCAGCAACTGCGCGTAGGTAATCCGCTGGAGGACGGGGTGCTGGTCGGTCCGCTGATCGACGGCAGGGCCTACGCGGGCATGCGGGCCGCGCTGGACAAGGCGCTCGCCGACGGCGGCGAATTGATCTGCGGCGGTGAACGAGTCGACGGCTTCGGCGACGACGCGTATTACGTGCGGCCCGCGATCGTGCGGATGCCCGCGCAGACCGCGGTGGTGCGCGAGGAGACCTTCGCGCCGATCCTGTACGTAATGACCTATCACGATTTCGACAGCGCGATCGCCCTGCACAACGAAGTGCCGCAAGGGCTTTCGTCATCGGTGTTCACCGCCGACCAGCGCGAGGCCGAGCGCTTCCTGGCCGCCGACGGTTCCGACTGTGGCATCGCCAACGTCAACATCGGCACCTCCGGCGCCGAGATCGGCGGCGCGTTCGGCGGCGAGAAGCAGACCGGCGGCGGCCGCGAATCCGGTTCGGATTCGTGGAAGGCGTACATGCGCCGGGCCACCAACACGATCAACTACTCCGCCGAACTGCCACTGGCACAGGGCATCAAGTTCGGCTGAGCCGACGCGAGCCGGCCCAGGTCGTTCTCGACCTGGGCCCGGCTCGTTCAGTCGATCACGGTCGGCAGCGTCTGCAGACCGCGCAGGAAGGTACTCGGCCGCCACTGCACCTCGTCGGCCATCTTCATATTCGGATAGCGGGCCAGGATCTTCTCGAACGCCACCTTCGCCTCCAACCGGGCCAGCGGCGCGCCGACGCAGTAGTGGATGCCGTGCCCGAAGGCCAGGTGCCCACCCTTGCTCTTGCCGGTCTGGCCGATCTCGATGCCGTGTGGGTTCCCGAACTGCTTCGGGTCGTGGTCCGCGGCGGCCAACGACACCGAGACCAGTTCCTCGGCCGGAATGTCGATGCCCGCCAACGTAACCGGCTCCGAGGTATACCGCAGCGTGGCCAGGTGGACGGGCCCTTCGTGCCGCAGGAACTCCTCGATGGCCGCCGGAATCTGCTCCGACGACCGGATGAGCTCCTCGTACAGCACCCGGTCGCGCAGCATCGCGTACAGACCGTTGCCGATCAGGTTGACCGTTGTCTCGTGCCCGGCCACCAGGATCAGGAACAGCATCGCGATGAGTTCCTTGTCGCTGAGCTTGTCGCCTTCGTGGTTCGCCATGATCAGCTGGGACAGCAGATCCTCGCCGAGGTCCTTCGATCGCTCGGCGACCAGGCCGATCAGATAGGTGGCCAGCTCGATGCTCGCCGCACCGCGCTCGGCCGCCGTCGCGTAGAACGGCGAATTCGCCGCCGCCTCTTGGTCTTCGGCGTTCTCCGCGGACGACGCCGTCATCGTGGTCGACAGCTCGCGGAACCGCGCCCGATCGGCCTCCGGCACCCCGAACAGTTCGCAGATGACCGTCATCGGGATCGGCAGCGCGTAGTCGGCGATCAAGTCGACCTCGGTCCGGCCCGCCATCTCGTCGAGCAGCTTGTCCGCGAGCGCGTCGATCCGCGGGTGCAGCTGCTCCACGGTGCGCGCGGTGAACGCCTTGGTCACCAGCCTGCGCAGGCGGGTGTGGTCCGGCGGGTCGGAACTGAGCATGTGTTCCCACAGATCCGTGCTCACCGTCGTATACGAATCGCCCGGCCGCAGCCGCGTCGTGATCGGCGCGAGGGCGGCCGCGCCCTTCTTGATCCGGCCGTCGGCGAGCACCTCCCGCGCGAGCTGATAGTCGACCACCAGCCAGGAGGTCAATCCGTTGGGCAGCAGGACATGGTGAATCGGGCCCTGCTTGCGCAGTTCGTCGTACACCGGGTGCGGGTTGTAGACGAATTCGGTGCCTAGTTTGATCAATGGCTCGGTCATGAGAACTCCCTGGCTGTCTTGCTGTTACTGCCGCCGCCACTGCTGACGTGCAGCGGTTTCAATCCCCAGGCCTCGGCGACCAGTCGCGCCAGGAAGCCCAGTTCTTCATCGGTGTGCGCCATTTCGGGTTTGATGCTCTCCAGGACCCACTGGATCTTCCCGTCGAACTCCGACAACCAGGTCGCCAGCGCGATCGGCTGCCGACCGGCCTGCTCGGTGTCGATGCCCTGGAACACGCCGCGCATCACGAACATGGTCGGCTCCGCGCCGTTGCGCATCACCGTCGGCACGAACGGGTCGAGCACGCCCATGTTGGAACACATGCCGACGGTGATCGGCGGGATGTCGGCCAGCCGTTCCACCACCGCTTCGGGCAGCACGTCGATCAGCTCGGGCGGCATGTTCCGCGGACGGGAGATCCCGCCGGCACCGACCCCGTGCACCGCGCCGAATCCGGCCTTGCTCGCGGCCCGCAGCGGCGCCAGGTCGTACTGATCCAGCCACTCCCGCTGCACCACGATCGGCACCCGGGCAAAGGAATTCGAGTCGATCTGGTCCTGCTCCCGCAGGATCCGCACGGCCGTCATCAGCACCAGCGGAGCCGTCTCGCCGACCGACCCGCAGTGCCGCAGGAGATCGGCGACCAGCGCCAGATACAGCGTGTTGGGCGAACCGCCGCGCTCTGCCGCGAGATCCTGCCACTGCCCCGCGTCGAAGGTGGCGATGATCGAGCCTTCGCGCCAGCCGAGCGGCGTGGGCTCCGGCGTGGCGGCACGGCGGGCCAACGCCTGGCGGATCGCCTTGCGGTGGGCGGGATCCCGATACGCCCGCCGCGCTTCCGAGACCACTTCTCGCACAACGGCGACACCACGACTGGTGCCGTCCTTCAGATCGTCGCGCAGCCGGCCGACCTCGTCGAGGCCCGCCGTCGTCGCCAGTTCGGGCTGGACCAGTCCGATGGCCGCCATCAGTCCCGCGTGACCGTCGGCGATGGCATGCGACGCGACGCAGGAACAGACCATGCCGCCGGAGCGCGTCGGCACCGCCGACAGCCGCCATCCGTAACCCCGCTCGGGATCGAGTGGATACTGCGCCTGATCATTCGCCCAGGCCAGTGCGTCACCGTCGTCGATCGCGGCCCGCTCCAAGCACAGCGGCAAGGCCGTGTCCGCGAGCACCCAGCGCGACCGGGCGAACGGCACCCGCGGGCGCCGCACCCGCCGCATGAACGGACCGGAGCGCAGTTGGGTGTACATCGCACGCAACTCGTCCTCGGTGAGCTGGTTGGCCAGCACCGTCACCGTCTGGCTGATGACCGGTGCGCCGAAGCCGTGATGCAACCGCAGGAACGCCTTGTCGGTGAGACCGACATACACCGGGGCGGCCATCAGGACGCCTCCCGATCCAGCAGGCCCGGGGCGTCCGACAGGAAGGCGGGCTCGGCCAGCCGCAGCATCCGCTCCTGCGCGACCATCGCCACCAAATCGCCGCTGCGACTGAATATCCGGCCCTGGGTGAACGCCCGGCCGCCCGCCGCGGAGGGCGATATCTCGTCGTAGAGCAGCCAATCGTCCACCCGGAACGGGCGCATGAACCAGATCGAATAGTCCAGTGCGGCAGTCTGAATGGCGATACCGGGGTGCGCCGCGACGGCCGCTCCGAGCAGCGTCATGTCGCTGGCGTAGGTGAGAGCGCAGCTGTGCGTGACCGCGCAGTCCGGCAGTTCGCCGGTGTAGCGGAGCCAAACCTGTTGACGCGCTGCGCAGATCGCGCCGTCCGGTACCCGGCGGATATCCCAGCCGTCCCATTCGTTGCCCGCGTCGCCCATCCCGATGGGTGCCAGCGACTCGGGTTCGGGGGCGTCCGGACACGGGTCGGCATGCCGCACCCCGTGGCCGCCGACGTGGAACGAGGCGACCATCAGGAAGGTTTCTCGGCCGTGCTGCAGTGCCCGTATTCGGCGAACGGCGAACGAGCGGCCGAGCTTGACGGTGTCGACCAGGTAGTCGATCGGAATCTCCGGTGTCGTCGAACGGACGAAGTAGCCGTGTATCGAATGGACGGTGAATCCGGCGTGCATCCCGGACGAGCCCGCCGCCAGCGCCCGCGCCGCGACTTCGCCGCCGAACGTCCGAACCAGCGCGGTGCGGTGCTGGAGCTTGCCACGAAAGAAATTCGTGTCGATTTGCTCTACCGCCATTGCGTCGAGTAGTTCAACCATGGTCAACCTTCTTTGCGGTATCCGATATCGGCGACCACGCTGTCGCGGCTCCTACCCCAACGCCAGCGCGGAGCTGATACCGCTTTCGCTGACTGGACGGATAGGTTTTTCCGATGCAACTCGATGACGCTTCAACGTCATCGCGATACACGTCGTATCAGATACAGTGAACCTCCAGCTAATAGAGTTCAAGGTGCTGTTCTTCAGATCACACGACACCTACGGAATCTTTACACGAGCGATTTATGACAATTCACCACATTCCGCTCGAGCATTACGATTCCCCCTGTGAATCGTCACAAAATAGGCCTTCACCAGGAACGATGAAGAAAGCGAATTATTTCCCAGTTGCCGGATTTGACCCGCTTCCGAACCCTCTGATCAACTGCGGATAATGACATGATCCAGCGCTCGACAGCATCCGGGCAGCGAACAGACGGAAAGTCGTGTCGTCGCGATCAAAGAATTGCACGAAGCGAAATAATTAGCCGCAACTTAACGTGGCGCTAACATGAAATTCCGCTCTCTCAGACAGATCCCTCGACCCCGCCGGATTCCCGCAGCGGGATCTCCTTCCAGAACAAAACCATGACAAATGCGACCACCGCGAGCGCAGCGGCAGCGACGTACACCGTCGACATGGATTCGGCGAAGCCCGTCTGCAACGGCCCGGCGAGCGTCGGATTCAACTGCTGAATCACCGAGCTGTCGTCGAGCACCTTCTGCACCGCCGCCTGGTCGTGATGCACCAGCCCCTGCGCGAAGGCCACATCGGCCGGATTGTTGCTGTGCAGACCCGCCAGCACCGCCTGCTGATACGCCGGGCGGGTCGAGGCCGCCTCGAGCGCGGCCGTCACCTTGGTCGGCAGCAGGCCGAACAGCGTCGACAGCAAGGCCGCGACACCGAGCGTGCCGCCGACCTGACGGAAGAAGGTCGCGGCCGCGCTCGATACGCCCATGTCCTTGGGCGCGGCGGCGTTCTGAATGGCCAATGTGATGGGCTGCAACAGATTTCCCAGCCCGAACCCGGTGATCGCCATGAAGATCATGGTTCGCCACAGCGGCGTTTCCGGCGTCAGATAGTGGAACAGGAACAGCCCGACGGCGACCGTGGCGGTGCCGATAATCGGGAACGCTCGGTAGCGACCGGTCCGCGAGATGAGCCGGTTCGACACGATCGACCCCACCATCAGCCCGCCGACCATCGGCAGCAGTTGCAGACCCGCGGCGATCGGACTGGCACCCCGAACAACCTGCAGATACTGCGGAACCAGAATGATCCCGCCGAACAACGCCGCACCCACCACCATTGCGATCGCGACTCCGAGCGCAAAGGTCCGATTTCGGAACAGCCGCAACGGAATCAGCGCCGCGTCGCCCATCTTGGCTTCGATCCCGACGAATGCGATCAACCCGATCACGCCGATCGAGTAGCAGGCCAACGCACCCACGCTGGTCCATCCCCAGCCACGTCCCTGCTCGGCCACGATCAACAACGGCGTGATGCCGGTGGCGAAGGCGACGGTGCCGAGCCAGTCGACCGGGACCCGCGCCGGCTTACTCCGCGGCATCCGGACCACGCGGTACACCACCACCAGCGCGATCAGGCCGACCGGAACGTTGATCAAGAACACCCAGCGCCACCCGGTGATCCCCAAAATCGTGTGCTGACTGGCGAAAAGCCCGCCGAGCACCGGCCCGATCACACTGGCCGTTGCCCAGGTGGCCAGGAAATGCCCCTGGTACTTCGCCCGCTCGCGCGGACTCACGATGTCACCGAGGATGGCCGAGGCCAGCGACATCAGCCCGCCCGCCCCCACGCCCTGAATGGCACGGAACACCGCGAGCTGATACATCGACTGCGCCACCGTGCACAGCAGCGATCCGCCGACGAATATCACGATCGCGGCGAGCAGAAATGGCCTGCGCCCGTACATATCCGACAATTTGCCGTACAGCGGCGTCGTCAATGTCGCGGTGATCAGATACGCCGTGGTGACCCACGCCTGCAACGAGTAACCGGACAGATCATCGGCAATGGTCCGGACGGCGGTCGCGGTGATCGTCTGATCCAGCGCCGCCATGAACATGCCGAGGACCAAGCCGCTCAGAATGACCAGCACCTGCCGATGGGTGAAGCCTGCCGGACTACCCGCCTGCACCGCTACCGGCTCGGTCCGATGTCCGCGATGAGTCAGCGCCATCAGCAACTCCTGAAATCAGCAAATCGAGCATCAGTTGTTGAACTGCGGCCAATCCCATCCCCGGACCGCGGCGACCTCGCGCCCACGAACTAAGCAGCAACGATAAACCTCGGTCACGATTCGGGAAACGTCGAGTGATGTCTATCTCGAGTACGTGCCAATGTGACTCAGGCCACATCCGACGTCAACGCTCGGATGCACCGTTGCGGAGTCGCCCAGCCTTCCGACGACACGCCCCACCAGGCGTTTTCGCATCTAGCCACTCAGTGTGTAGGGTTGGGGAACACCCGACGCGGGGTGGAGCAGCTCGGTAGCTCGCTGGGCTCATAACCCAGAGGTCGCAGGTTCAAATCCTGTCCCCGCTACAGCAGGCCCAGGCCAGAGAGATTCAATCTCTCTGGCCTGGGCCATTTTTCGGCCTAGGCGTCGTCTGGCGAACTCGGAGTCCTTGCCCTCCAACGACTCTGAGCAGATTCCGCCAGGAACGCCATCCCGTGCGGCTATGGCCCTTGTCACGTAGCTGCCCCTATGCGGCAGGGTTAACTTGAATCTTAGAGGTGCTAACTAAATTCCAATGTTCCTTGCATCAGGAGAGATGGCGACATGTCAGATGACTTGAATGTGAAGCAGGACAACGACAATGGCTCGATCGACCGTCGAGCCCTGCTTGGCGCCGGTGCCGTCGCGGTAGGGGCGGCCGCACTCGGGGGCGGTCTGATCGGAGCGGCGGCGGCAAGTCCCGGCGCGCCCGCTGGGCTCGCGAATGATGGCACGGTCGACAGCAACCTCAACAACGAGTCGCATCTGTTCAAGCTGAAGACGGCGGACCGGATGAGCTTCGACGGCGGCTACCTTCAGGGCGCGCACGAGGACAATTTCCCTGTGCTGCAAGGACAGAAGGGGTCGGTCTACTTCGTCCATCTCGAAGGTGGCGGCATCCGCGAACCGCACTGGCATCCCACCGCATGGGAACTGAACTACATCATCTCCGGCAAAGCGAAGTGGACCATCCTTGGCACCCATCCAGACGGCACCTACCACAACGACGTCTTCGAAGCCGAGCAGGGCGACCTCGTCTTCGCACCGCAGGGCTACTTCCACTATTTCGAAAATGCCAGCGCCGACACGCCTTTGGACGTCCTCGTCACCTTCAACACCAGCGCCAAGGAACCCAATGACGACATCGGCATCGTCGCTACCCTCAACTCCCTCCCACGCGAAGTCCTAGCCGCCTCCTTCGGCATCCCCGTCTCCGCCTTCGCCAACATCCCCACCGACATCAAACCCGTGGTAATCACCCGCCACCACTAACCGAGCCGCGCGTCTGGCCGCGGTCGCCGCGGTCAGACGTGCGGGCCCAAGTAGCCACCGGGCACAGGATGGGTCGCGTCGCGGGGCTCAGCCACGCAGCAGAGCGAGCGGAGCCTCCGCACGGTGCGCCGACCTGATCAGCTCGGCGCGGCTGTGTACGCCCAAGGTGTCGTACAGGTTTCGGATGCGGCGATACATCGAGCGCTCTGAAAGGTAGTTGAGTCGCGCGATCTCGGCGACAGTCATCGATGTGCGCAGCATTCGCAACAGGTGGGTGTCGAACTCGTCCAAGGCGACCTGGCCGCGCCGCGCGGCAGGCCGCCGGATCTCTTTGGGGGATGCGATGTTTCGGGTCGACTCCGGCCGCAGGCCGCTGGGTACCGAACCGCGCACCGACGGCGGCCGGTCGTGCCGAACCGAGCGCACGTGGTCGAGCAGTTGGGTGCGGAGGAGCTCGGCTTGCCGCTCGACCGATATGGCGATGTTGACCACGAAGTTGGCGCCGGAACGGATCGCGAAGTAGGTCGCGTGGCCGGTGAGGTCGTTGGTGACCGCGACGATCAGGCCCATGGCATGCACCGTTCGGATCGAGCGTAGCTTTTCGGCCTGATGCTCGGTGTTGACCGGGAGCACGATCGGCGCACCGTCGACGTCCCCGCGCGCCGTGAGTTCGTCGTAGTCGGCGAACTCGAGCTCGAAAGCCGGCGCCAGCAGACTCCCGCATGGGCCGTTCGCCGGATCCAGGTAGTCGCGCAGACTCGGATGTGCGAATGCGTTGGGCTTGGCCATCGTTGCGATGCCCCAGCTCCGTTGCGCGGTATTCATGGTTGCCCCCAGTTACTCTCCTCGACTACCTGGTTGGACGCGCGAACACCCTGATCGGTTCCATAGCGCGACCGCCGTTTTGCGAGTCGCTACCGCCGACCGGTCAGCCTGTGATGAGCTCGCACAGGAACACGTCCAGCTGAGCGGTCATCTCGGCCTGCGTCAGATGGCCCGCCAGCCCCTGCAGGCTGAGTCCGTCGACCAAGGCGTGCAGTTGCCGTGCCGCGGCGTCGCGCTCTGGAATCCGTTGGGACGGCTGTTTACCAATAAGAAAGCGGCCCGCAACCGTTAGTTGCGGGCCGCTTTCCATGTGCCCGGGAGCGTGGCCGCACGCTCGACCAGGCGCGCGGTCTACTGCCCAGCCGCGCTGTTGGATTCGAGCATCGGCGGCTCGATGCCGAGGTCGCGCAGGCTGTTTCGGTACAACTCCACATTCGCGAGCTTGATGTCCTCATAGCCACGCACGGTGTCGGCGAGCGCAGCAGCATGCACCGCGCGGTCGTAGCCTGCCTCGTCGAGCGTATCCGCGAGCGTCGTCACCATCTCGGTGTAGTGGGCGAGCAGGGCGCGCTCGACCCGACGCACGTGGGCATAACCGAAAGGATCGAACTTGGTGCCGCGCAACCGCTTTCCTTTGGCCAGCACCTTGAGCGCGAGGTGCCCGCGCGGTCCGATGCCGATCTTCTTCTTGCGGCCCATGGCCCGCAGCACCGGCGGGTGCAGCTTGTAGGTGAGGTTGGCCCCTTCGGGCAGCTGACCCGCGACCTCGTCCAGGAAGGCCGGGTCGACCAGGCGGCGAGCCACCTCGTACTCGTCCTTGTAGGCGGTGAACTTGTACAGCCCGCGCGCCGCCTGCTCGCTGAACTCGGTGCGCTCGGTGATGCGTGACTGCGCGTCCCAAATGTGTTGCACGGTAAGGACATAGTCGCGAGCGATGCGGACGCCCTGGAAGCCGATCAGCTCCGCGGCACGCAGTTCCACCAGCCGCCTGGTCTCACCGGTTGCGGTCAGACCGTCGAAAAGATCTGCCGGAACCTTGATTTCGGCACTCTTGGCCTGCGTGCGCCCGGTGGCGGCGGCGAACTCGTCCGGCCGCGCGACCGCGATCCGGCCCCAGCGGAACGCCGCGATATTGGCGTTCACCGCGACACCGTTGATCTCGATGGCCTCCTCGATCGACGCTGCGGGCAGGCGCAGGCCGCCGAGCTGGTACGCGGCGCCGACCATCAGGAAGTTGGCGGCCGCGGTGTTGCCGAACAGCACCTCGGCGGCAGCGAGCGCGTCGAAGGAACGCACCTCGCGCGACGCCTGCTCCAGCCTGGACAGCAGCGCCGGAGTCTCCGGGTACTCAACGGTCTTGTCGTACACCATGTCCCCGGTCGGGGTCTTGCTGGTGGACGCGACGGACAGCGTGTTCGCGTTCGAGCCGTATGCCAGGTTCTTGTTGTCCGTGGCGGTCAGCAGGTCGAAAGCGATGATGCAGTCCGCCGACCCCGGGGTCAGCCGGTTCGCGGGCTCCAGTTCGCCGGTGGCGAACCGCAGGTGCGACACGACCGGTCCCGCCTTCTGGCTCAGGCCGATCTGATCCAGGCTCGCCACCTCGTAGCCGGCCCGCAGCGCGGCGGTGGCCAGCACCTGGTTCACCGTGACGATGCCCGTGCCGCCGATGCCCGCGAGGAAGACGTTCTGCGTCGTCGTCAGCACGGGCTGCGCGAGATCGGGCAGCACCGGCGGCGCCGGCCGCTGCATTGCCTTGCGCTTCTTGGCCTTTGCCGGATCCGGCAGCTCCACCGTGACGAAGGACGGGCAGTCGCCGTCCATGCAGGTGTAGTCGGTGTTGCAGGAGGTCTGGTCGATGCGGGTCTTGCGGCCGAATTCGGTGTCCACCGGCTGCACGGACAGGCAGTTGCTCTTGACGCCGCAGTCGCCGCAGCCCTCACAGACCGCCTCGTTGATGACGACCCGGGTCCGGCGGGTCGGCAGGGTGCCGCGCTTGCGCTGCCGACGCGCATCGGCGGCACAGTGCTGGTCGTAGATGAGGACGGTGACGCCGGGTACCTCGCGCAGGGCGCGCTGGGCCTCGTCGAGCCGATCGCGGTGCCACAGCCGGGTGCCCGGTGCGAGGTCGCGCTTGCGGTACTTCTTCGGCTCGTCGGCGCAGATGATGATCTGCGCGACGCCCTCGGTGCTGAGCTTGTGGGTGAGCATCGGCACCGCGAGCGCGCCCTCGGCGTCCTGGGCTCCGGTCATCGCGACGACGTCGTTGTAGAGCAGCTTGTAGGTGATGTTCACCCCGGCCGCGATACACGCCTGCACGGCGAGCTGGCCGGAGTGGAAAAACGTTCCGTCGCCGATGTTCTGGAACAGGTGCGGCACATCGGTGAACGGCGCCTGGCCGATCCACTGCGCGCCCTCCCCGCCCATCTGGGTCAGGCCGGTGACCTGGCTGTCTTCCCGGCCCGACATGGTCACCATGGTGTGGCAGCCGATGCCGCCACCGGCCAGCGAACCCTCCGGCACCGCGGTGGAGCGGTTATGTGGGCAGCCACTGCAGAAGTAGGCGGCACGCTTGGCGGGCAATACCGCCAGTGACAGCGGCTGCGGCAGTGGACGTTTCATGTCCAGGTAGCCGTGCAGGGCGCGGCTCAGCGGCTTGGTGATCCGACCGGTGGTGAGTTCGCCGTCCTGGCTGAACAGCGGGCGACCGGCGGCGTCACGTTTGCCGATGATCTCCGGGGCGTCGGCCGTGCCGTACAAGATCTCCCGGATCTGGGTCTCGATGAAGGCGGTCTTGTCCTCGACCACCACGAGCCGGGTCAGGCCCTTGGCGAACTGCCGAACCCGCTCGGGCGCAATGGGAAACGGCATGCCGATGCGCAGCAGCCGGACGCCCGCGCGGATCAGCGCGTCGTCAGCTACGCCCAGATCGATCAGTGCCTGCCGGACGGCATCGAAAGTGGTTCCGGTGGCGGCGATTCCGATGGTGGCGTGCGGCGGGTCCAGCTCGATCACGTCGAGATCGTTGAGCGTGCTGTAGGCCTTGACCACCTCCCAGCGCGGGCCGTACAGGTCCGCCTCGGCGATCACGCTGTCCGTCGGCGCCGCCATCGGCCGCTGCAGGTAGTTGAACGGCCGTCCCTCCCAGGTGATCTCGGGGACGATGAGGTCGATGTCGCCCGCGTCGCCGTCGACCGACCAGGCTCCGTCGGCAACGTCGGCCACGATCTTCAGCGCGACAAGGCAACCCGAGGCCCGCGACAGCGCGACACCGTGCAGGCCCATGGTGATGATCTCGCGGGCGTTGCGCGGGAACAGCACCGGAATGTTCATCGCGGCCAGCGAGCGCTCGCTCACCGCGGGCACCGTCGAGGACTTCGAGGCCGGATCGTCACCGACCAGCAGAAGCACACCGCCGTTGGCGTTCGCGCCATACATGTTGGCGTGCCGCAACGCATCCGTCGCCCGGTCCAGGCCGGGGCCCTTGCCGTACCACACGCCGACGACGCCATCGTGCGTGGCGGTTCCCTTCGGCAGATCGGCCTGACTCCCCCACACCGAGGTGGCGGCCAGCTCTTCGTTCAACCCCGGGACGAACGAAATATCGTGCTCGGCAAGCACGTTGGGCATCCCGCCCAGCATCTTGTCCACGCCGCCGAGCGGGCTGCCCTGGTATCCCGACACGAACGTGCCGACCCGCCGTCCGGCGCGCAGGTCGCGCACGTGCTGTTCCACCAGTTGACGCGCGATCGCTTGAACCCCGGTCAGGACAACGGTGCCCGCGCCGACGCGGTAGCGGTCGGCGAGGTCATAGGGCGCCGGAATCAGGTCGTGATCGGCGAGCTCGGTCATACATCCACCCGTCCGGCCGGCACCGATCGGGCGCCGCCTTAGTTGAGCACTTGATGCCCTTTACCCTGCCCTCGAAGGGCGAAATGAACAACCTTGGCTTTAGAAATTGAGCATCTTGCGCAATTTCGCCACCTGTGAATGGGCACACACTATGCACGATGTGAGGTTTGATGTGACCCCGGCCACCACACATCGTCGGCGACCCCTCGTCGACTCATCCAGCAAACGGGACATGGCCGAGGCAAACGTCGAGTGACAGCGCCGCACCGTCCCCGCCCGCCAGATCTCATGCCAAGCACCCGAGGCGAATTTCGAGAGCCGTTCGCTATGACGTGCCATAACCGAGGTGTCCAAAGCAGTGATCTTGGTCAAACGCACATGAAATGCATTGTGAATTGTCCAATATGACGGACCCGGTTGCGCGGGGACGCGGGCGCGACGCTACGTTCGCTGCGGATGGTGCCGCTATCGCGGGTGCCCGCAGTCGTTGAGCCGAAAGGTGGTGTGCCGGTCCGACCTTCGGTTCGGCTGTGGGGTCTTGTCTGTCCGTCCGCGTGGCGAACGATGACGTTCGCTGCGAATTCCCATGCAGTGGTGGTCCGTTCGAGTTGCCGAGGCGTAGTCGGGGTCGGCAAGTCGATAACGGCCGAGATTCTAAGGAAAACCGTGCACAGAGTTCCGTTCAGGATCGCGATCCTGTTGTTGAGCGTCGTCTCGGTCGGCCTGCTTGGCCTGCCCGCGAACGCCCAACCGCTCTATCCCACACCCGATCCCGATGTGTTCTACGCACCGCCCGCCGACCTGGCGGCGCTACAACCGGGCGACGTCGTGCGCGCCCGCAAGATCGACACCGGCCCGTATATCGGTACCACGGGCTGGCAGGTCGCGTTCCGGTCCACCAACTCGCAGAACAATCCGGTGATGGGCGTGACCACCGTCCTGCTGCCGAACGGTGTCGCGAACCCGCCGCTCGTCTCCTACCAGGCGCTGATCAATTCCCTCGGCACCCAGTGCAACCCGTCGCGCTCACTGTTCAATGGCGAACTGCAGGACGCGGTCGGCGCGATGCTGCCGATCGGGCGCGGCTGGGCGGTGTCGCTGCCCGACTACCTCGGACCCACCTCCGCCTACGGTGCCGCGCGACTCAGCGGCATGATGACCCTGGACAGCGTCAAGGCCGTGCAAAAGGTGACCGAACTGGGTCTCACCAATTCGCCTGTCGCACTTGCCGGTTACTCCGGTGGCGGGATGGCCACCGCATGGGCGGCCGCACTGCAGCCCACCTACGCGCCCGACCTGAAGATCACCGCCTCGGTGGCCGGCGGCATTCCCGCCGATCTCGAGGAGATGGCGATGGCGCTCGGCTTCGCCCCGCACCCCGGGTTCGGGCTGGCGTTCGCCGCCGCGATGGGACTCGAACGCGAATACCCGGACCGGCTGCCGGTTTCGGATCAGCTCAACGAAAACGGCCTGTGGTTCCGTGAATTCACGCACGACGCCTGCCGCCGGTTCCTGCTGTTCCACGGCGCGTTCCGCAACGCCGAGCAAATGGCCGCCTCCAAGAGCCTGATGGACAGCCCGGTCGCCCATCAGGTGTTGCGCGAGAACAGCTTGCGCTACTTCGACGGCGTGCCCACCGTGCCCACCTACATCTGGCAGGGCCGCTTCGACGAGATGACGTTCTTCCCGCCGGTAGCCGAAGTGGTCGACCGCTACTGCAAGGCAGGCGCCCGAGTCGAGTTCCACCCCTACGAAATAGCGGAACACCTGACCACCGCCGCCGCAGGCTTCGTCCAGGCCTGGAACTACGTGGAAGCACGTTTCCGCGGCGAGCCCGCCCCGACCAACTGCTGACCTGACCACGAAAAGGGGCCCCGGAGTTCATCTCCGGGGCCTCACTCGTAGCTCAACTGATCGAGCGGACCTGGTCTTCGTATTCGGCGCGGGTTTTTTCGTCGGCGGGGTGCAGGGCGCGGTCGCCGTCGATCAGGCGGCGGAACAGGCGCAGCGCGCGTTCGGGGGTGGCGGCGAAGGCTACGTCGATGGGGCCGAGGTAGCTGGGGACGGCTACTTCGCCCTTGCGGGTGGTGACGGTGCGCAGGATGGCGGCGGCGACGTCTTCGGGGTCGACGGTGGGCATGCCGTGGCCGAGGGTGAGACCGGAGGACAGGCGGGTGCGCACGGCCGACGGCATGACACAGCTGACGCTGATGCCCTGCGGGGCGAACTCCAAACGCGTTGCGGCGGAAAGGCCTACGGCGGCGAACTTGCTCGCGTTGTAGACGGCCAGACCGGGAATCGGGATCTTGCCCGCCAGCGAGGCCACGTTGATGATGTGGCCGTGGCCGCGCTCGATCATGCCGGGCGCGACGGCGCGCATGCCGTGGATGAGGCCCCAGACGTTGATGTCCATGGTGGCCTGGCCGACCACGTCCGGCTCGTCGAGGAACGAGCCCGCGGGCATCACGCCGGCATTGTTGACCAGGACGTCGACGTGGCCGAGGTCGGCGATCACCTTGTCCCACTGGCCGCGTGAGCGCACGTCGAGCTCGTAGGACTTGGCTCCGATTGCGGCAGCGGCGGTTTCGGCGGCGACGGTGTCGACGTCGGCGATCACCACCTCGGATCCCTTGGCCGCGAACAGTTCCGCGGTGGACTGGCCGATGCCGCGCCCGGCGCCGGTGATCAGGACGCGCGCGCCCTTCAGGTCGAAGCCGGGGTATCCGTGACCGAGAATTCTCATGCGAAGGCTCCTTGTTCGAGCGCACGGCGGGTGCTGCGCAGACTGTGCTGGAAGGTGTCGAGGCGGCGGCGGCCGTCCATGAAGTTGGGTCCCATCACCGCGAGGTCCTCGGCGGTGGCGTCCAGGCGCAGAACCTTGGTTCCGGTCGCGCGCAACTGGGCGATCTCGGCATCGAGCTCGGCGCTCATGCGGTTTCGCAGCTGCCGTTCCAGGAAATGACCGGCGCCGGTCGCGGGGATCTTCCCGGTCGAAGCCATGGGGGCGAGCACGACGAGTTCGTCCAGCCTCGCCGGGATCAGCAGATCCACCGAGGCGGTCGAACCGGCGCCACCGTCGATGAAGCGGCGTCCGCCAATGGGTACCGGCGGGAACCAGCCGGGCACCGCCCACGACGCGCGCAAGGCCGCACCGAGCGGCGCCGTCGGCGCGTCGGGCGACCCGAACGGAATTCGTTCTCCCGTCGCATAATCCATGCTGACCAGCCAGGTCGCCGGATGCGTCACCCAGGAACGGCCCGGATTCAACCGCTCGGCCAGCAACTCCAGCCAACCCGCGTCACCACCACCAACCGGCAACAGCCCACTCCCCGCGGTGAGCAGCGCTTGCCTGGACTCGATGCGGCGCAACGGAAGTCGGAACGAACCCAAGCGCGGCCGTGGGACCGGCGGAAAACGCCCTGGACCCGATCGCATGTGCGCCAACAGAATCGGATTCGTGGACGTGCCGTCCTGCAGGTCGACCAACTCGTCCACCGAGATGCCGCTGCCGAGCATGGTCACGTACTCCGCCCCCGCGGACGTCCCGATCAGCACATCGGCCTCGCGCGGATCCCAGTCCAGTGCGTCCCGGACCGCGGCCAGCGCCGCGACGATCCACGCGGCACCGAGCGTGCCACCACAACCGATGGCCAGGCCGCGTCGCTGCGACCCGTTGTTGTTACCCATGGTTCCAAACACTAGCAGAATTCAAATACCAGCGGTATCCGAAATCTGGCGGTACGTAGAATCACGAACATGGCACGTCTGACCCGGTCCGAGAGCCAGGCCCGCACCCGCGCTGACCTGATCGCCACGGCACGCGACCTCTTCCTGGCCGACGGCTACGCGAGCACCAGCCTGGAGCGGGTCGCGGAGGAGGCCGGCTACTCCAAGGGCGCGGTCTACTCGAATTTCCGCACCAAGAAGGAACTCGGCCTCGAGGTGATCGAGCTGATCCACGCGACCAAGTTCGACGAGGTGACCGAGCTGCTCGCGGCGGGCGACAGCTTCGACGAACAGCTCGAGCGGTTTCAGGCGTGGGCCGAACGGACCGTCGGCGACGTCGGCTGGACCATGCTCGAATTCGAGTTCGCGACCGTCTCCCGCGACGATCCCGCTTTGCAGGCGGCACTGGTGTCGAGCCTCGGCGCGGTGCGCGGCGCGGTGGCCGCGCAGGTGCAGACCCTGGCCGACACCATGGGCATCGAACTGCCGGTGCCCGCCGAGGACGCCGCGACAGGCATCCTCAGCATGGGCATCGGCCTCGGCATGCAGCGCGCCATCGACCCGTCGATCCCGGCTCGGCTGATCACCGACGCCGTCCGGTTGCTGGTCACCCTCGGCACGGGACCACTCGCCGCGAAAAGCGCGGTCACGCCGTGAAGTGCAGGGTCCACTCGCCGCGATAGTGCAGCCGGGTCACGCTGCCCGGTGGAATGTCGATCCGCCAGAACGATTTCGGCGGCGCGTCCAGGGTCACCAGCAGGGCCGCGCGGATGACGGCCGGGTGGGTGACGGCGATGGTCGACTTGCCCTCCGACGCGATCTCGGCCATCCAGTACCTGGTTCGCTCGATCACATCCACCACGGATTCGCCGCCGTGGCCGCGGAACATCGGGTCGGTGAGCCACGCGTAGAGCTCGTCCTGGGGCACCGACATCAGCGCCCCGCCCCGCCACGCGCCCGCGTCGAGGTCGCGTAGTCGGGTGTCCTCGTCACCGGGCAGCCCTAGCAGCGCCGCCGTCTCGACCGTCCTGCGCTCGGGTCCGGTGAGCACCCGGGGTGCGGCGAGCGGCGTGCAGCCAGAGATGGCCCTGCGGCCTGCCTCGGTCAGCGATTCGTCGACTGGAAAACGTGCCTTCCGCATCGCCTCAGTCATGCCATGGCTGACCAGGTCGAGTCTGAGCACCTTTTGCACAGCCGAAGCGTACGGCTATGCGCATACGGCTGGTCCGCCTCTCCGGGAATCTGTTCCGCCGCTGTTCCGCCTCTCCGGGAATTCAGGCCAGATTCAGGTGCCGCTGCGGCAGCGTTGGCGGCCGCCGGTATGGGGGCGAGCGGGTGAGCCCGTACCCGGCGAGTTACCCATGTGCCAGCGAAATCAGTTGTCAGGTCTTATTGACGAGATCAGTTGTCGGTGCCTCGGTGCAGACTGATGGCATGGCTCAGTTCTCCACCGCTACCCAGGAGTGGTTCGACGGTGCTTTCCCGGCACCGACCGCCGCTCAGCTGGGGGCGTGGGAGGCGATCGCGGCGGGCGAGCACACGCTGGTGATCGCGCCGACCGGGTCGGGGAAGACGTTGTCGGCGTTCCTGTGGGCGATTGATCAGTTGGCCACTCGTGCGAAGGCGACGGAGAAGGTCGGGACTTCGGTGCTGTACGTGTCGCCGCTCAAAGCGCTCGCGGTGGACGTGGAGCGCAATCTGCGGGCGCCGCTGGTGGGTGTGACGCAGACGGCCAAGCGGCTCGGGCTGGATCCGCCTGCGATCACGGTGGGGGTCCGGTCCGGGGATACCAGCGCGGCCGATCGGCGATCGATGCAGCGCACGCCGCCGGACATTCTGATCACCACGCCCGAGTCGCTGTTCTTGATGCTCACCTCGGCGGCCAAGGAGACGCTGCGGAACGTGGGCACGGTGATCGTGGACGAGGTGCATGCGATCGCTGGTTCCAAGCGTGGCGCACATCTTGCGTTGTCGCTTGCCCGGCTGGATCTGCTCACGGAACGACCTGCGCAGCGGATCGGCTTGTCTGCCACGGTGCGGCCGCCGGACGAGGTCGGCCGGTTCCTGGTCGGCAACGCGCCGATCACCATCGTCTCGCCACCCGCGCCGAAGACCTTCGACCTGTCCGTCCGGGTGCCGGTGGCGGACATGACCGAACCCGGCGAGTCCGACCAACCCGGCTCGATCTGGCCGCACGTGGACGAGGCCATCGTGGATCTGGTGCTGGAACACCGGTCTTCGATCGTGTTCGCGAATTCGCGCAGGCTGGCCGAGCGGCTCACCGCGCGGCTCAACGAAACCTATGCGGCACGGCTCGGCGAACCGGTGCCGGCCGAGCACAAGCCGCC
Source organism: Nocardia sp. NPDC046473 (assembly GCF_040645995.1). NCBI lineage: Bacteria > Bacillati > Actinomycetota > Actinomycetes > Mycobacteriales > Nocardiaceae > Nocardia > Nocardia sp. NPDC046473. The sequence continues at coordinate 482,635 of NZ_JBEYZJ010000007.1, read as the reverse complement.
CGCACAGCTCGGTGCGTCGACCGAAGTAATCCACGGTGCGGGCCCGCTGCTCGCGCGGGCGCATCACGGCTCCGTCAGCAAGGAGCAGCGCGCGCTCATCGAGGACGATCTGAAGAGCGGGCGGCTGCGTTGCGTGGTCGCGACCAGCAGTCTCGAACTCGGCATCGACATGGGCGCGGTCGATCTGGTGGTGCAGGTGGAGGCGCCGCCGTCGGTGGCGAGCGGGTTGCAGCGGATCGGGCGAGCCGGACATCAGGTCGGCGAGATATCGCGCGGCGTGCTCTTTCCGAAGCACCGCACCGATGTCATCCACTGCGCGGTGGCCTCGCAGCGGATGACCGCCGGACAGATCGAGGCGATCCAGATTCCGGCGCATCCGCTGGACATCCTGGCTCAGCAGACGGTGGCGGCGTGTGCGCTCGAATCGATCGATGTCGACGCTTGGTTCGAGATCGTCCGGGGCACCGGAAGTTACGCGGCGCTGCCGCGCTCGGCCTACGAGTCGGTGCTGGACCTCTTGGCCGGACGCTATCCGTCGGACGAGTTCGCCGAGCTGCGACCGCGATTGGTGTGGGATCGGGACGCGGGCACGCTCACCGGAAGACCTGGCGCGCAGCGACTTGCGGTGACCTCGGGCGGCGCGATCCCCGACCGTGGCCTCTTCGCGGTCTACATGGTCGGCGAAAAGGCTTCGCGGGTGGGCGAACTCGATGAGGAGATGGTCTACGAGTCGCGGGTCGGTGATGTGTTCGCGCTGGGCGCGACGAGCTGGCGGATCGAGGAGATCACCTTCGACCGGGTGCTGGTGACGCCCGCGTTCGGGCAACCGGGGCGGCTGCCCTTCTGGCACGGCGACGGATTGGGCCGTCCCGCCGAACTCGGTGGGGCGCTCGGCGAATTCGTGCGGACGGCTGGCCAGCACCCGGAGAATCTGGAAAAGCTCACCTCGGCAGCCGGTTTGGATGCGTTCGCGACCGCGAACCTGGGCACCTTGCTCGACGAACAACGGACCGCGACCGGCCACCTACCCACCGATAAAACACTGGTGGTGGAACGGTTCCGGGACGAGCTCGGCGACTGGCGGCTGGTGCTGCACTCGCCGTACGGGCTGCCGGTGCACGCGCCGTGGGCGCTGGCGATCGGGGCCAGGCTGCGCGAACGGTTCGGCGTCGACGCCGCGCCGAACGCCTCCGACGACGGCATCGTGGTGCGCCTGCCCGACACCACCGACGATCCGCCCGGCGCCGAGCTGTTCGTCTTCGAACCCGACGAGATCGATGACATCGTCACCGAACAGGTCGGCGGCTCCTCACTTTTCGCCTCCCGCTTCCGCGAGTGCGCCGCGCGGGCACTGCTGCTGCCGCGCCGCGATCCCGGCAAGCGCGCCCCGCTCTGGCAGCAGCGGCAACGCTCGGCCCAGCTGCTGGACGTAGCGCGTAAGTTCCCCGACTTCCCGATCCTGCTGGAGACGGTGCGTGAATGTCTGCGCGACGTCTACGATCTGCCGTCGCTGCGCGACCTGCTCGGCCGCGTGGCCCGCCGCCAACTGCGCCTGGTCGAAGTGGAGACGGCCACGCCGTCACCGTTCGCCAACGCCCTGCTGTTCGACTACATCGGGCAGTTCATGTACGACGGCGACAGCCCGCTGGCCGAACGCCGCGCGGCCGCACTGTCGCTCGACTCGAGTCTGCTCGCCGAACTGCTCGGCCGGGTGGAACTACGCGAGCTACTCGACGCCTCGGTCCTCGCGCAGACCGAGCGGGAACTGCAGCGGCTCACCCCGGAACGCCAGGCCCGCGACGCCGAAGGACTCGCCGACCTGCTGCGGTTACTCGGGCCGCTCACCGCCGCCGAGGCCGCCGAACGCTGCGTCGACGACCCGACCAAGTGGGGTGCCGAGCTGGTGAAATCGCGCCGGGCGCTGGAGGTTACGTTCGCGGGCCGCAGCTGGTGGGTCGCCGTGGAGGACGCCTCCCGGCTGCGCGACGCGCTCGGCGTACCGTTGCCGATCGGCACGCCCGCAGCCTTCATCGAACCCGTCGCCGACCCGCTCGGCGATCTGGTCGGCCGATTCGCCCGTACGCACGGTCCGTTCAGCACCGAGGCGGTGGCCGCGCGCTTCGGCCTCGGCCCGGCCGTCGTCGCCACCGCGCTGCATCGGCTCATCACCGAAAAGCGCATCGTGGAGGGCGAATTCACGCCGGGTGCGGCGGGCTCGGAATGGTGCGACGCCCAGGTGCTGCGCCGACTGCGCCGCCGCTCGCTGGCCGCCGCCCGGCACGAGGTCGAGCCGGTATCGACGGCCACCCTCGGCCGCTTCCTCCCGGCCTGGCAACACATCGGGACCGGCGAACTGCGCGGCGTCGACGGTGTCGCCAGCGTCGTGGAACAACTTGCGGGCGTACCGATCCCGGCCTCGGCCTGGGAGTCGCTCATCCTGCCCGCCCGGGTCCGCGATTACTCCCCCGCGATGCTCGACGAGCTGATGGCCACCGGCGAGGTCCTCTGGTCCGGCCACGGCTCGATCACCGCAAAGGACGGCTGGGTCGCGCTACACCTGACCGACCAGGCCCCGTTCACCCTGGCACCGCCCGACGACATCGAACTGTCCGAGGTGCAGCTGCGCCTGATCACCGCGATGGGTGCGTCTCTCGTGCCCCCCACGGCGGTTGCCGAGACCCCCAACCCGATACCGGTGCCACACGGCGGCGGTGCGTACTTCTTCCGGCAGCTGTCCGATATAACCGGGTTGCTCGACGACGCCCAGGTGGCGGCAGCGCTGTGGGAATTAGTGTGGGCCGGAATGGTTTCGGGCGATACGTTCGCGCCGGTGCGCGCCATGTTGTCGGGCACCGCGCGGACCACGACCGCCCATCGAACGCCGCGCCGGGCACCGCGCGGGCGGGCTTACCTGCCGCGCCCGAGCATGCCGACCCGGTCCGGCCCGCCCGCAGTGGCGGGGCGCTGGTCGCTGCTGCCGGAGCGGGTGTCGGACAACACCGTTCGGGCACATGCGACCGCGGACATGCTGCTCGAACGGTATGGCGTGCTGACGCGCGGGTCGGTGCAGAACGAGGGCGTGCCCGGCGGTTTCGCGCTGATGTATCGGGTGCTCACCGAGTTCGAGGACCGGGGCCGTTGCCGCCGTGGGTATTTCATCGATTCGCTCGGTGGCGCTCAGTTCTCCACCACCGACGTGGTGGACCGGCTGCGGTCGTTCGACATCGAGCGCAGCCGCCCCGGCGAGACGCGGCCGCAGACCGGCAAGGCACTCGCGCTGGCGGCGTGCGACCCGGCCAATCCCTATGGCGCCGCGTTGACCTGGCCGAAAGGTGACGGCGAGAGCGGGCATCGCCCCGGGCGCAAGGCCGGCGCACTGGTCGTTCTCGTCGATGGCGACCTGGTGCTCTACCTCGAACGCGGCGGCAAGACGCTGCTCACCTTCACTGAGGACCCGAACGCCCGCCAGTCCGCCGCCCAAGCCTTGGCCGACCTGGTGCACCACCGCCGCGTCGACTCCCTCGTCATCGACCGAGTCGACGGAGAAACCGTGCATGGCAACACCTTCGCGAGCTTCCTCAGCGAAGCGGGCTTCTCCAGCACGCCCCGCGGCCTGCGCCTGCGAAGCCGCCCATGAGCCGGCACCTCCCGCACGCCGCCACCACCCTCGGGATGTGGCATGCCCGAGGGTGACACCGTCTACCTGACCGCGGCGCGACTGCGCGCGGCATTGGCGGGTAAGACGTTGACCGGCAGCGACTTCCGGGTGCCGCGGTACGCGACCGTCGACCTACGAGACCAGGTCGTGGAGAGCGTCGGCAGCTACGGAAAGCACCTGTTCATTCGGACCCCGACGGTGAGCATCCACACCCACCTCAAGATGGAGGGCACCTGGCGGGTCTTCCACTGTGGGCAACGCTGGACGAAGCCGCGGGTCACGGCCCGGCTGGTGCTGCGCACGGATGAGGTCGAGGCCGTGGGGTTCTCGCTCGGCAAGGTGGAAGTGCTGCGCGTCGCCGACGAGCACACCGTCATCGATCACCTCGGGCCGGACCTGCTCGGTCCGGATTGGGATGTGGCCGAGGCGGTCCGTCGACTGGAGCGCTACCCGGACCAGCCGATCGGCATCGCACTACTGGACCAACGGAACCTGGCCGGTATCGGCAATATCTATCGAAGCGAGGTCTGTTTCCTGCGCCGGGTCCACCCGACCACTCCGGTCGCCCAGGTGCCCGACCTGCTCGCGCTGGTGAACGAGGCGCACCGGATCCTGACGGAGTCGGTGCGGAAACCACCCCGGCGTGAGCTCGTCTATGGCAAGACTCGCCGCCCCTGCCAGCGCTGTGGCACACCCATCGCATCCCAACTGCTCGGCGATTCCGCACCCGCCTCGGACCGTATCGCCTACCGCGAACGCGGCATCTACTTCTGCCCCCGCTGCCAGCCGCTCCCCGGCACCTGAGCGCGCAGTCCGCAGCCACGCCCACTCGCGATCGCCCCGAACCGCCATGCCCAGTGCCGCCGTGCACCTGATGTCGCGCTTCGCATGTTTTCGGACCGCACAAATCTGATGGCAGAAAGTCGGCCAGTGGACCAAGCCCATTCGTTCGCCGCACCGAATCAACTGTGCAACTGCACCAACCGCTCGGCGTGCCCACCGGCTATTACCCGTCCACCACTGTAATTTGCCACTCAGTTGCTAATGATCGGCGCGCTCGGCACGACTACATCCGTGGCAGTCACGACACAGCACAGGAGCAGGCCATGACGACGGTATCGAGATCGGGCAGACGCATGCTCCTCGCGATCGCCACCCGCCTCTTCTTCGCCGCACTGGCCACCATGGCCACCGTGCTCTTCAGTTACCTGTTGCTGCATCCGAATTCGAATGCCCAGACACCACAGGCGCCGCACCCGGCGATCTCCTCGGTGTCGCCGCGCCCTTGACGAAGTGACCCCTCCCATTTAACTTACAATATGTAAGTTGATGAGGAGTGCGGCATGACCGATCCACGGCAGTACGTGGTCATCGGCGGCGGACTGGCCGGCCTCGCTGCCGCGGTCTGGCTGGCCGAGGCCGGCAAGAAAGTCACCCTGCTGGAACGCCGCGGCCGACTCGGTGGCCGCACGCACGCCATGAAAGTCGACGTGGTCGACGACCTCCCGGACAACGGCCAGCACGTGATCGCCAGCGGTTACGAGCACCTCTTCCGATATCTCACCAGCGTCGGCACCCGGCAATACGTCGCCTTCCCGGAGCGGGCCACGCTGCGCTGGCCCGACGGCCGCAGCGCCACCATGAGCACGAAGGGCCTCGGCGCGCTACGCACCCTGACCGGCGCACACCCCGACGCCAATCCGCTCGAACGGGTCCGCGCCGCCGTCGCCACCCTCCGGCTCGGCTGGCAATGCCTGCACCAGCCTGCCGACCTACCCGACCTGACCACCGAGCAGTGGTTCAACCGTATCGGCATGCCCGCGAAAGCCCGTGAGGCGCTGTGGGATTGGCTGGCCCTCGGCGTCGCGGCCGAGCCGGTGCAGCGGGAGTCGGCGAAGGTGCTCGCCGACGTCATGGCCACCGGCATCCGCCTCGGCATCAAACACCGGCGCCCCGCCACCATCGGCTATCCCACCACCGACCTCGACACGCTCTATGTCACCGGCGCGCTGAAAGTCTTTGCCCGACACGGGGTCAAGGTGCAGCATCGCGCGGTGGCCCGTCGGATCAACATCCTCAACGGCCGGGTCACCGGGGTGGCGTTGGCCGACGGCACCACCGTCGCCGCGGACGCGGTGGTGTGCGCCGTGCCCAACTCCAACGTCAACGGCCTGCTCGACGACCTGCCCGAGCACGCCGAAATCTATGCCGCCGCAGACAAATTGGGATACACCCCGATCGTCAGCACCAATCTGTACCTGGATCGCCCACTGGGCACCACGGCCGAATTCGAGGCGCTGATCGGCGGCACCGGCGTGATCGACGAGGTCTTCGACCGCCAGCGGATGACCGGCCGCAGCACCGACCGGGCCTGGCTGTACTGCCTGACCACCAGCGGCGCCTACGAACAGATCCACAAGACCAACGAGGAGATCGTGGCCGAGCAGCTGGCACTGCTGCGCCGCTACTACCCTGCCGCCAAAGCCGCGAAGGTGATTCAGGGACACGTGGTTCGGATGCCGAAGGCGACGTTCTCGCAGGTGGTCGGCACGCACGCGTTGCGCCCCGAGCAGCGCACCTCGGTGCCGACGCTGGTGCTCGCGGGCGACTGGACCGCCACCGACTGGTCCGCGACCATGGAAAGCGCAGTACAGAGCGCGGCCAGGGCGGTCGATCTCCTGCTTGCGCTACCGTCGGTGCGGTGAGCACGGATCGCGCCGCGTCCGAGTACGTCGCCCAGCCCTTGCCGGACCAACCAGCGACCACCGACCAGCCGACGCCCAAGCGCCGGATGTCGGCGGCGGACCGGCGGGCGCAGCTACTGGACGTCGCGCGCGACATCGTGGCCGCCGACGGTTTCGGCGCGGTCAGCATCGACCGGGTGGCACGCGAATCCCAGGTCGCACGCGCTCTGGTCTATCAACAGTTCACCGACCTGTCCGGCCTGATGACCGCGCTGCTGGACCGGGAGTCGGCGATCGCGCTGGCCGGCGTGGGCAGCGTCGACTGGTCGGAAACCGTCGACGTCGATCAGGTCGGTCGCGGCATCCTCGCCTATCTGCATGCCGCGCCGACCAGTTGGCGGATCATCCTCAGCCCGCCGGACGGCGGGCCGCCCGGCCTGTGCGACCGGCTCGAGCACGGCCGGGCCTACGCGCGGGCGATCGGCGCTCGGCACCTGTCCCGCTATGCCGGCGTCACCGTCGACCCGGACGGCCCGACCGAGCGAATCCTGCTGGCCGCGCTGGAGGAATTGGCCCGGCTGCATCTGATCGATCCGGCGAAACATCCGGACGAGATGGTGCTGCGCTACATCCGTTCGCTGGTCGGCTGGGCGATGCGACTGGAAGCACCCCGCTGAGCTGCGGCGTCGCCGGGCATCACGAAAATCTCACGGACGGCTTGGTTTTCTGTCTCCAGGCGCGGAACCCGCGCCGGGGAGAGAGGAAACACATGAAGATCAGCACCCTGCTCGCGGCCGTCGCAGTCTCGGCAGGCCTCGTCGCCGGAGGGTCGGCGGTGGCCAACGCGGAGACGATCTATGTCGGCACCTACGGCACCGAAGCGGCCTGCCGGGCAGACGGCTCGAACGCGCCCGCGCACCCGGACTGGAAGTGGTGGGAGTGCCAGCAGACACCCACCGGCGAATGGGATCTGTACTACTCCAGCAACTGATCACATCTGCTGCGCCGGACCGCCATCCGGCCTGCTCCGATCCGTCATCCCGGCGGTCGCCCGGGATGACGGATCGGTTCGGTCTGAAATGCCCTATTCTCTGACCTCGTGCGTGTGTTGGTGGTGGAAGACGACGAAGGTCTCGGCAACGAAGTTGCCGCCGGGCTGCGCTCGGCGGGCTTCGCCGTCGACCTGGCCAACCGCCTGGCCGACGCTGACCTGAAGATCGCCGTCAACGCCTACGACGTCCTCGTCGTCGACCGCGGCCTGCCCGACGGCGACGGGCTGCAGCTGGTCGCCGCGCACCGCGCCGCGGGCCAGCGGGTGCCGGTGCTGATGCTCACCGCCCGCGACGGGCTGGCCGACCGCATCGCCGGTTTCGAACACGGCGCCGACGACTACCTCGTCAAACCGTTCGCGCTGCCCGAACTCGCCGCCAGGGTGCGCGCGCTGAGCCGCCGCCGCGAACATCCGGCACCCGTCCGCCTCGTGCTCGGCGATATCGACATCGATCTGCCGCGCCGCCGCGTCCAGCGAGCCGGCATTCTGCGCTCGCTGACCCCGAAGGAATTCGCCGTGCTCGAACTGCTCGCCACCCGCGCGGGCAGCGTGGTGTCGCGCAGCGAACTCATCGAGTGCTGCTGGGACGAGATGGCCGAGCCCGCTTCGAATGTCGTCGACGCTGTGATCGCCCAGCTGCGCCGCAAACTCGGCCCGCCGCAGGTCATCGAGACCGTGCGCGGCACCGGCTTCATGATCGGAAGTGCCCCCTGATTGCCACGTCCACGGCGTTGACCGGCCGCTCGGCCAGCTTTGCGACCGATCGTCCCGCCGTCGCCAGGCTGCGCCGCACCCGCAGGCAGCTGACCGCGCTCATCACCGTGATCACCGCGACCTGCCTGATCATCCTCGGCGTCCTCGCGGCGACCATCGACGCGCGCTCGCGCCACCATGCCGTCGACAACGCCCTGGACCGGGTGGTGACCGGACTGTGGCGCAGCATCGATCTCGACCCGGACGACCAGGTGATCAACCTCGAGCTGGTCGAGAAGGATGACCTGGCCAACGGCGAGACCGCGGTCATGATCGTCACCAACGACGACAACGGGCACTGGCGCGAGATCTACGGGCACCTGCGTTCCTGGCTGCCGCCGAACAACGGCGCGGAACCGTTGGCCGACGACGCCGTGCGTGCGGAGGGAATCGTCTTCCAGGACGGGTACGACAGCGCCGGCCGGCCGGTGCGGCTGGCGGCAACGCCGATCTTCTGGGAGGACACCAAAACCCAGGCGGTCGTGATCGCCGGTACGAATCCTGGCCGGGTGGATCGCGATCGGGCGCTGCTGCTGTGGGCGCTCGTCGCCGGCGGGCTCACCCTGGTCGTGCTGTCCGCCCTCGCGGCACACGTACTTTCGGGCCGTAGCATGCGCCAGGCGCTGGTGCTGGTCGAGGAGCAGGAACGGTTCCTCGGCGATGCCGCGCACGAATTACGTACGCCGCTCACCACTTTGGGGTTGGTCACCGCGCCGCGGCGGCGCGATCCGCACGAGGTGGAGCGGGCGCTGGCCGAGGCGGGCGAGCTGGGAACCCGGATGGAGCGGATCGTCGCGGGTCTGCTCGCGCGAGCGCGGATGCAGGCGGGGGTGACCACGATGGAGCGGGTGCAGTTGCTGCTCGATCAGCTCACCGAGTCGGTTGCCGAGGAATTCAAGGCCAATGTCGTTGTGCAGAGCAGTCCTACGGTGGTCGTCGGCGACCCGAACCTGCTGAGCCTTGCGGTGCGCAATCTGATCGAGAATGCGATCACGCACGGTGCGATCAATCCCGGTGCGCCGGTGGAGGTGTTCGTCGCGGAGGGGCGCGTCAGCGTGCGCGATCACGGCGCGGGGCTGCACCCGCAGGTGTCGAGCAATCCGTTCCAGCGCGGCGTCACCGGTGGACGCGGCAGCGGCATCGGGCTGGCACTGGTGGCGTGGATCGCCGAATTGCACGGCGGCGCCGCGACTATGGAACCGGCGCCGGGCGGCGGCACCATCGCGACCATCGCGCTACCGCCGCCCACGCTCGGGCTCTCCTGAGTCCGGAACTACCGGTTCGCCTGGCGCACTTCCTTGTTCACCACACCGTCCACCGGGACCGGCTCCAGAATCTCGGGACGCGGTTCGGGAGCCGCGATGCGCAGCGCGTCGGCGGAGTCGTCGTCGGGTTGGGTCTGCGAACGGATCTCCGCCTCGACACGGGCGCGGTAAGTCCTTACCTCACGCTCGATTTCGGCGTCGTCCCAGCCGAGGATCGGCGCGACGAGCTGAGCCACCTGCTCGGCGCAGTCGGCGCCGCGGTCCGGGTACTCGATGGAGATGCGGGTGCGGCGGGCCAGGATATCGTCCAGGTGCAGCGCGCCCTCGGCGGCGGCCGCGTAGACCGCCTCCACCTGCAGGTACGACGGCGCCTCGGTAATGGGTTGCAGCAGTTCGGGTTTGCCGTCCGCCATAGCCATCACCTCGTCGATCAGCGCGCCGTATCGGTCGAGCAGGTGCTTGATCCGGTACGGGTGCACGCTGTACGCCTCGGCCAGCTGCACCGTCTGGTTGACCAGCGCGAAGTAGCCGTCGGCGCCGAGCAGCGGCACCTTCTGGGTGATCGACGGCGAGACGCGGGCCGGAATGTCTTGCGCCGCTTCGTCGACGGCGTCGTAGGCCATCACTCGATAGGTGGTGTACTTGCCGCCCGCGATGCTGACCAGACCCGGCGCGACCCGGGCGACGGCGTGTTCGCGGGACAGCTTGGAGGTCTCGTCGCTCTCCCCCGCCAGCAGCGGCCGCAGGCCCGCGTAGACGCCGTCGATGTCGTCGTGGGTGAGCGGGGTGACCAGCACGTCGTTGACCCGGTCCAGCAGATAGTCGATGTCGGCCTTGGTGGCCGCCGGGTGCGCGAGGTCGAGGTTCCAGTCGGTGTCGGTGGTGCCGATGATCCAGTGGGTGCCCCACGGGATGACGAACAGCACCGAGGTCGGCGTGCGCAAGATGATCGCGGCGTCGCTGACGATGCGATCGCGCGGCACCACGATGTGCACGCCCTTGGACGCCCGGACGTGGAAGCGGCCGCGCTGGTGGGCCAGCGCCTGCACCTCGTCGGTCCACACGCCGGTCGAGTTGATCACCACGTGCGCGCGGATGTCGGCGGTGCGGCCGTCCTCGCTGTCGCGCACCTGCACGCCGACCACCCGGTCGGCCTCGCGCAGGAAGCCGACCACCTGGGTGGAGGTGCGGATCACCGCGCCGTAATGTGCGGCGGTGCGGGCGACGGTCATGGTGTGCCGGGCGTCGTCCACGACCGTGTCGTAGTAGCTGATGCCGCCGATCAGCGCGCTGCGCTTCAGGCCGGGGGCCAGCCGCAGCGCGCCCATCCGGGACAGATGCCGTTGGCCGGGAACGGATTTGGCGCCACCCATGGTGTCGTAGAGCATCAGCCCGGCCGCGACGTACGGACGCTCCCACGCGCGGTGGGTGAGCGGGTAGAGGAAGCGCAGCGGTTTCACCAGGTGCGGCGCCAGCGCGGACATCGCGAGCTCGCGCTCCTTCAGCGCCTCGCGGACCAGGCCGAACTCCAGCTGCTCCAGATAGCGCAGGCCACCGTGGAACATCTTCGACGACCGGCTCGACGTGCCCGAGGCGAGGTCACGGGCCTCGACCAGCGCGACGTTCAGCCCGCGGGTGGCCGCGTCGAGCGCGATACCCGAGCCGACAACGCCGCCGCCGATGACGACCACATCGAAGTGGTCCTTGCCGAACCGCTCCCAGGCCGCTCGGCGCTGCTCCGGACCGAGGAACTGGGATTCCGGTTTCTTGGTCATGCTCGACTCCTCCAGCCGCGTGTCGACGACGTAGTGGTCTTATTCGGGCATTCGATCGAGCTGCTCTTGCTACAGGCTATGCCAGTGGCCTCGGATCTCTTCGATCACGGCGTCGCTCGTGTCGTCCAGCACTACCCGTCGGTAACCACTACCCGACCCTAATCCAGCGGCACCCGGACGGCGATGTGATCCGCGACAGGACCCGCGAACGCCGCAATCGGACACAGCGCGCCGTCTGTTTAGTAACCTGCACGAATGCGTCGCTATGTGGCCGCCATCGACCAGGGCACGACTTCGAGTCGCTGCATCATCTTCGATCGGCAGGGACGCGTCGTCGGCGTGGCCCAGCGGGAACACGAACAGATCTTTCCACGTCGGGGCTGGGTCGAGCACGACGCCGAAACCATCTGGAAGAATACCGAATTCGTGCTCGGTGAGGTGCTGCGGCAGCACAAGCTCAGCAGCGACGACATCGCGGCGGTCGGTGTCACCAACCAGCGCGAGACCACGGTGGTGTGGGATCGCGCCAGCGGCAAGCCGATTCACCACGCCATCGTCTGGCAGGACACCCGTACCGACCGGCTGACCACCGAGCTCGGCGGCGATATCGGGCCGACCCGCTACCAGGAGCGCACCGGTCTGCCGCTGTCCACCTACTTCGCCGGGCCGAAGCTGCGCTGGATTCTGGACAACGTCGACGGTGCGCGCAAGCGGGCCGAGGCGGGCGAGCTGTGTTTCGGCACCATGGACAGCTGGGTGCTGTGGAACCTGACCGGTCAGCACATCACCGACGTCACCAACGCCTCGCGCACCATGCTGATGGATCTGAATACCCGGCAATGGGATTCGGAGATCTGCGCGGAGTTCGGCGTGCCGGAGTCGCTGCTGCCCGAGATCCGTAGCTCCTCCGAGGTTTACGCGGAGATCACCTCCGGTCCGCTGAAAGGGATCCCGGTGGCGGGCATCCTCGGCGACCAGCAGGCCGCCACCTTCGGCCAGGCCTGCCTGATCCCCGGCGAGGCCAAGAACACTTACGGCACCGGCAATTTCATGTTGCTCAACACCGGCACCACACCCGTGGTCAGCAAGCACGGGCTGCTCACCACCGTCTGCTATCAGCTCGGCGACGAGCCCGCCGTGTACGCGCTGGAAGGCTCCATCGCGGTGACCGGCTCACTGGTGCAATGGTTCCGGGACAACCTGGGCATCATCTCGTCGGCGGACGAGATCGAGCCGCTGGCCCGCAGCGTCGAGGACAACGGCGGCGCCTACTTCGTGCCCGCGTTCTCCGGGCTGTTCGCGCCGCGCTGGCGGCCGGACGCGCGCGGCGTCATCGCCGGGCTCACCCGGTTCGTGAACAAGGCGCATCTGGCGCGAGCGATATTGGAGTCCACCGCTTTTCAGACCCGTGAGGTGGTCGACGCGATGCGCGCCGACGCTGAATCCGAGCACCTCGATCTGGAACTGACCACCCTGAAGGTGGACGGCGGCATGGTCGGCAACGACCTGCTCATGCAGTTCCAGTCCGACATCCTCGACGTGCCCGTGGTGCGTCCGGTCGTCAACGAGACCACCGCGCTCGGCGCCGCCTACGCCGCGGGCCTCGCGGTCGACTACTGGTCGGGCACCGACGACATCCGGGAGAACTGGGCCGCCGACAAGACCTGGGAGCCGACGATGTCCGCCGAGGATCGCGACGAACATCTGAAGGCGTGGAACAAGGCCGTCGAACGCACCTACAACTGGGCCGACTGACCGCCACACCGCGTGGCGGATCGACTATTCGGCGGCGCGGGCCAACCGCTGCACGGCCTCGGCCAGGGTGTCGGCGTCCGAAGTCGTGAAGCACATGCGCATCGAGTTGCGGTAGCCGCCGTCGACGGCGAAGGCGGAGCCTGGCACGTAGGCGACACCGGCCTCGAGGGCACGCGGTAGCAGTGCCTGCGTGTCGGTTCCGTCGGTGAAGTCGGCCCAGACGAACATGCCGCCGGTCGCGTCGGTGCAGCGCACGCGGTCGCCGAACCGGGTGCGCACCGCGTGCACCAGGGACTTGGCGCGAGTGCCGTAGACGGTGCGGACGTTGTCGACGTGTGCGGTCAGCCAGGCTTCGTCGGCGAGCAGTTCGGCGGTGATCTGGTGGGTCAACGCCGAACCACAAAGATCCGCACCCTGTTTCAGCAGTTCGACCGCGCGACACACCGGGTCCGGCGCGACCATCCAGCCGACGCGCAGTGCGGGCGCGAGGATCTTGGAGGCGCTCGACAGCCGAATCACGTTGCGGGAGTAGGTCGCCACCGGCGCGGGCACGGGGGTGTCGAACCACAGTTCACCGTACGGATCGTCCTCGATCACCCAGAAGCCGTGCGCGTCAGCGAGTTCGGCGAGGTGGGCGCGGCGTTGCGGGCTCATCGTCACGCCGCCCGGGTTGTGGAAGTTGCTCACCGTGTGCACCACGGCCGGGCGTTCCCCGCGAGCCAGCAGATCCGCCAGCACATCGGTGCGCATGCCCTCGGCATCCAGTGGCACCGCGACGATCCGCGCACCGGCGGCCCGAAAGACCTGCAGCGCACCGACATACGCCGGATCCTCGACGACGACCAGCGCGCCGGGATCGAGCAACACCTCGGCAAGCAGCGAAAGCGCCTGCTGCGAGCCATGTGTCACGAAGACCTCATCGATGTCCACCGCCCGGCCGAGCCGAGCCGTTTCGCGTTCGGTGAGCACCGCACGCAGCGGCCGCCAGCCGGGCGACTCGGTGTATTGCAGGCAGCCCGCGCTGCGCAGTGCCGCGTCGGCCGCGGCGGCGATCCGCTCGCGCGGCATCAGTTCCGCGTCGGGCAACCCACCGGCCAGGCCGATGATCTCGGCGCGCGTGGTGAGCTTCAGCAGGTCACGGATCGCCGAGCTCTGCAAACCGCCGAGCTTGGCCGCGAGCGGTGGGATGGTCGGCGACAAGGGAACCTCCGAACGGACGCCACGGTATGCGAAAGTCTACTTTCGCATACCGCCGACCAATATATGAAACACTATTCCCATATACTGAGAATGGCTACAGTTCCCGCGGCTTGATCGAGTAGACGAGCACCTTTCCGTCCCGGACCGCGGTGGTGATGGTCTGGTGATAGATGGTCTCCGTGCCATCCGGCTTGCGCTGCGTCAGGTCCACATTGAACGTGTCGGTGGCCACCTCGGCGATCCGCAGGCAGTGCTTGGTGCCCGCCGGAACCTCGGTGTCGATGCCGTGCTGGATCACATCGGCCGGCGAGACGTTCTCCGCATCGGGCGCGACGAACCGCCGGGCCTTCTCACCGCTGCGCTCGACGTAGAAGGCGTACTGGAAACCGAGGATCGCGTTGGCCCCGCTGGTGGTGTCGCCATTGCCGTTGCCGATGGTCACCTTGCCGGTCTTGTCGGCCGGGCAGCTCTTCTCCGCACTGCTGCTCGCGGCGGGCGGGGCCGAGTTGTCGCCGCCATTGCCCTTGGACACCATGATCACGGTCACCGTCAACCCGACCAGGATGAGCACCGCCAGGATGCCTGCGAGCACATTGCGACCGGTGTGCGAGCCGGATTTCTTCGGCGGGGGCGGCGGGGCGGCCGGCGTGGTCGGCGCCAGCATCTTCGCGATCGGATCGTCGGACCAGGACAGGCTCGGCGAGGTCAGCGGTGGCGGCTTCGGCACGCTGCCGGTGTCGGTCGGGCGGGTCCACCACGAGTCCTTGTCCGGATCCGTGGCCTGCTCACGATCGACGGGCGGCAGTCGCGGCGGCACCGGCGGCGGGGTCGGCCGCGGCTCGGGGAACGAGGTCGAGTCCGGCGCCCGGTACTGCGGGGGCGGCGGCGGGGTCGTGCCCGCGTCGGCGGGCCGCCAGACCAGCTCGGGATGCTCGCCCGTCTGCTCCGTCACCTGCCAGTGCGGGCCGGTATCGCCCATCGGCGGACCGAATTCGGAAACAGGTGGACCGAATTCCGAGACGGGAGGTCCGAATTCTGAGACAGGCGGGCCGAATTCGCCCACCGGGGGTCCGAAATCCGACGCGGACTGGTCGTCGGATTCCTTCTCCGTCGGATCACCCTCGGAGGTCACACCCAATCCTTTCCCCAAGACACGCGTATGGGGCGGTCGCGAACGACCGCCCCACCCGTCAATCAGCCCCAGTCAGTCTCAGTACTGGAGTGAACCACCCCACTGGGTGGTGACACCACCCACATCGACCGTTTGCGGAGCGAGATCGCCCGGCTGCAGCGGAAGTTTAACCTGCGCGGCCGCTTCGAGTGCCGCGGCACCGCCCGGCTGCTCCTTGATCCAGTCCTCGACGGCCGCCTTGGCCAGGTTGGCCTGGGTGGTGTCGAAGACGGAGATCGTCTTGTTGTCGGCGAGGCCGACGCCACCGGTGTAGGTGGTGACCTTGACGGTGTTGGCGTCGACGTATTCGACCGACACACCCGCCTCACCGGCACCGGCCGGGGTGCGGTACCCGATGGTGCCGACGTAACCCGACTGGTTGTTGAAGTGGTGCGTGTTGGCTACGTAACCCGGCAGCAGCGCGCCGCCGTCGAGGTTCGCACCGATCTCCTGATGCGGACCGGTCATCTCGACGACCGGGGCGGGCGGCGCGGCCTGGAGCTGCGGGGACTGCCAGCGCGGCTGCTGCTGCGGCTGGATCAGCGTCTCCGGCTGCTGTGCCTGCGCGTTCTCGTCGCCCGGGGTCTTCGGGGTGGTCTGCGGGGTCGGCGTACCCGGCTGCTGCGGGGTGGCGGCACCCGGCTGGGCCGGCTTCTGGTCCCCCGGCGGCGTATTCGGCACGACCGCCGGCTGCGGCTGATCCGACTGCCCCGGCACCGGCAGCGGCGCGACGCGCGGGGTGGTGACACCCGGCTGCGTCGGCTGGGCCAGCTTCGGATCCTTGTTCGGATTCGGCATGACCGGGTCCGGCGTATTGACGCCCGGCTGACCCGGCGTGGTGACGCCGGGCTGGGTCGGCGTCTGCGGATTGGCCGGCTTGTTCGGATCCGGCTTGGTGGTCTCCGGACTCGGCGGCGCCTCGTTCGTCCCCGGCTGCACCGGAGCTGGGCTCGGCGGCGCGGTGGTGGGTGGAATGCTCGGATCGTTCGGAGCGGCCCCCGCCGGCGCTGCCAAAAGAGAGGCCACGGCGGCCGCGGCGGCCAGTGGCAACGAGGTGCTCGCCATCGCTCGCTGCGCCCGACTCGGCTTACGATGTTTCACTTTTCGTTTCCCTTTCCCGGGTGTGACCTGGAGTTCAGTCACACTCAGTTGTCTCTGACGAGACGCCCGGTCGTCGAACGACGCGAAGGTCATTCGACGTTTCGACTGGGAAAAGAGCCATCCCCCCGAACACCGAACCACGCGACCGCCCGCCGATCGCATCTCTGCGGGAAGTGAACCATATGTAGACCTGATGAGCAATGTGAATCAAAACTTCAGGCTGCACGAACGGCGCTGAACCGCAAGACCATTCAACCCAGGTCGGCGAATCACCTCAGCTGACGTGTCAATCTTGGTCGCTGCGGCGTCTCGGCGGGGTGATCAATCCAGGTCGTCGTGCCGCATCAACTGACGAGCCGCCTCGGTCACCGAACCGGTCAGCGACGGATACACCGAGAAGGTCTGCGCGAGATCGTTGACGGTCAGGTTGTTCTGCACCGCAAGGGCGATCGGCAAGATCAGCTCGGACGCGATCGGCGCCACCACCACACCACCGATCACCACGCCGGTGGCGGGGCGGCAGAAGATCTTCACGAAACCTCTACGCAGGCCCGACATCTTGGCCCTCGGGTTGGTGTTCAGCGGCAGCATCACGGTGCGCGCCGGAGTCTCGCCGTTGTCGATCGCGGTCTGACTCACGCCGACCGTGGCGATCTCCGGGCGGGTGAACACCGCGGACGCCACCGTCTTCAGCCGGATCGGGCTGACGCCCTCGCCGAGCGCGTGGTACATCGCGATGCGGCCCTGCATCGCGGCCACCGAGGCCAGCGGCAGCAGGCCGGTGCAGTCGCCGGCGGCGTAGATGCCGGGCACCGAGGTCCGCGAGACCCGGTCGACCCGCAGATAGCCGCCGCGATCGAGTTCGATGCCGACCCGCTCCAGGCCGAGGCCGTCGGTGTTCGGCGTAGAGCCGACGGTCATCAGGGCGTGCGATCCGGCGACGGTCCGGCCGTCGGACAGCTTGACGACCACGCCCTCGGCGGTGCGCTCCACCGCGTCCGCGCGCGCGTGCTTCACCAGCTCGACACCGCGTTCGGCGAGTGCGTCCTCCAGCACCAGCGCCGCGTCGGCGTCCTCGCCGGGCAGCACCCGGTCGCGGCTGGAGACCAGCCGAACCCGCACACCCATTTCGGTGTACGCGGAGACGAATTCGGCGCCTGTGACACCGGAACCGACCACCACCAGGGTCTCCGGCAGCTCCGCCAAGTCATACAGCTGGCGCCAGTTCAGGATCCGCTCGCCGTCCGGCTCGGCACCCGGCAACACGCGCGGGCTCGCTCCAGTGGCGATCAACACAACTTCGGCCTCGATGGTCTCCTCGGTGCCGTCGGCCAGCTTGGCCAGGATCTGATGCGCGGCCAGCCCGGTCGACGCGTCGGTCAGCTCCGCGCGGCCGGCCAGCACTGTGACACCGACGGTCTGCAGCTTGGACCTGATGTCGGAGGACTGGGCCAGGGCGAGCGCCTTGACGCGGCCGTTCACCTCGGACAGTTGCACCGTCGCCTGGTTCGGGTCGAGGGTGATGCCGAGATCGCGGGCGCGGCGCAGGTCGGTGCGCACGCCGGTAGAGGCGATGAACGTCTTCGAAGGGACGCAGTCCCAGAGGACACAAGCCCCGCCGATGCCGTCGCTATCGATCAGCGTCACCGACGCACCGTGCTGGGCTGCCACCAGCGCCGCCTCGTAACCGGCCGGTCCGCCACCGATGATCGCTATGCGGGTCATTGATACCTCCGCTTCTGGTTGCGCACCGGGATCTCCGGTACCTGTCAACGTTATCGGGCGAGGCAGGACCACCCGCCGCCCGGCCACCACCCCCCACGGAATCGCTACGCGATGCGGGTTCTACCCGGTCGCCGCGCCCGGAACGCGCCACCGGAATGCCGCATCTGGCCGGGATAGAGTCGATCCCCGGATGTTATTGGCTACCCTTCTGTGGTGCCGATCTACGCCGCCTATGGGTCCAACATGGACTCAACCCAGATGCTCGAGCGCTGTCCGCACTCGCCCATGTCCGGAACGGGCTGGTTGGAGGGCTGGCGGCTCACCTTCGCTGGTGACGACATCGGCTGGGAGGGACCGCTGGCGACGGTGGTCGAGGAGCCGGGCTCCCGAGTTTTCGTCGTGCTCTACGACGTGTCGCCCGAAGACGAGCAGCGGCTGGACCGCTGGGAGGGTTCGGACTTCGGCATCCACAAGAAGATCCGGCTGCGCGTCACCCGCAGTGAGAGCGGCGCCGATCCCACGCTGTCCTGGCTGTACGTGCTCGACGCCTACGAGGGCGGCCTGCCCTCGGCCCGCTATATCGGGGTCATCGCGGACGCGGCCGAAAAGGCCGGTGCGCCCGAGGATTACGTGCATTCGCTGCGAACGCGCAACAGCCGCAACGTAGGCCCCGGCAACTTCGGCTGACCAACGGACGACGTGGCCGACCCGGGGGCCGACCACGTCGTGGTTTCGAATCAGTATGCGGCAGCGCGGGTTAGGCGTTCAGCACGATATTGGTCAGCACCCGCACCCCCACCGCGAGCGCCCGCTCGTCGATGTCGAAGGTCGGCTGGTGCAGATCCAGCTGCTCGCCGTGCCCGGACCAGACGCCGAGCCGCGCCATCGCGCCCGGCACCTCCTCCAGATACCACGAGAAGTCTTCGCCACCACCGGATTGCATGGTGTCGGCCAGCGCGTCCGGACCGATCTTGCGGATCGCGTCCTCGAACATCCGGGTGGACTGTTCGTCGTTGACCACCGGCGGCACGCCGCGACGGTAGTTCAGCTGGTATCGCACGCCGGTCGGGGCGAGCAGGCCGTCGACGATCTCACGCACCATCGGCTCGAGCAGCGACCAGGTCGCGTGATCGCCGGTGCGGACGGTGCCGGTGAGCATGCCGGTCTGCGGAATCGCGTTGGGCGCCTTGCCTGCACTGACCGCACCCCACACCATTACCGTGCTGGTGCGCGGGTCGATGCGGCGGCTGAGCAGACCGGGCAGGCCGGTGATCACGGTGCCGATGGCGTAGACCAGATCGCTGGTGAGATGCGGGCGCGAAGTGTGCCCGCCCGGCGAATCCAGCACCAGCTCGACCGTGTCGGCGGCCGAGGTGATCGCGCCGACCCGGATGCCGACCCGGCCGACTTCCAGTCGCGGATCGCAGTGCAGCGCGAAGATCCGCTCCACGCCCTCCATCGCGCCGGTGGCGACCACGTCGATCGCGCCGCCGGGCATGACCTCCTCGGCCGGCTGGAACACCAGTCGCACGCCGACCGGCAGCTCGGGCACCTCAGCCAGCGCGAGCGCGGTGCCGAGCAGAATCGTGGTGTGCGCGTCGTGCCCGCAGGCGTGCGAGACGCCGGGCACGGTAGAGGCGAAGCTGAGACCGGTGAACTCCTGCAGCGGCAGCGCATCCATGTCGGCGCGCAGGCCGATGCGCGGCCCGTCCGGCCCGATGTCGCAGATCATGCCGGTGCCACCCGGCAGCGGCTGCGGCGTCAGACCGGCCTTGATCAGCCAGGACGAGACGAATTCGGTGGTGGCGAACTCGGTGCGGGACAGTTCCGGGTTGGCGTGGATGTGTCGGCGAAACTGCACGAGGTCCGATGCGTGCTCGGCCAGCCAACCTTCTACTGATCCCAAACCTGTTCCTACGGTGTTCGGCAATACGATGTCCGCCAGGTCTTCCGCGAGTGCGCAGGCACCCGCATCCATGCCCGTCGCCCGTTCCGCCGAACGGCCGGTAGTGCTCACGCCTTCGCCTCGCTGTCGCTCGGCTCCGCCGTGCGCACTGGGCGCGCTGTGCCCCCGGTGCGCTCGCTGCGCTCCCTCACCTGAATGTCCTCCTGTCGTTGAACGAGCCGTTGCAACAACCTGTCTCTTTGTTCTTCATCGCTGGCAGCGGCGATAGCGGTACGCGCGAGTGCGAGCGCACCATCGACAACCGCACGATCCGCCGAAGCGTTGACGCTCGCCGCGGCGAAGCCGGGCTGGTGCGTCACCGCGCCACCGGCATCAATGCCGATGACCGGGTGGATGCCCGGAATGACGTTGGTGACGTTGCCCATGTCCGTGCTTCCGAGCGGCCGCTGTGCCTCGAGCTCGGGTGCGATCGGCACTCGTCCCAAACCGGTTATCTGCTCGCGGTAGGCAAACAGTAACGCCGGATCGGGTGTCAGCTCGGTATATGTCGGCGCGACAGTCCGGATTTCCTGGGTGCAGCCGGTCGCAAGGGCACCCGCCTCGAAACACGCCGACGCTCGTCGCATCAGATTGTCGAGAGATGCGGAGTCGACTGCACGTAGGTAATACAGCAGTTCCGCACGTCCGGGCACGATGTTGGGGGCCACGCCACCATCGCCGACTATACCGTGAAGTTGCTGGCCAGGCTGGAGATGCTGCCGCAGCAAGCCGAGAGCTACCTGGGTGACGGTGACCGCGTCGCCCGCGTTGCGACCCAGTTCCGGCGCCGCGCTCGCGTGCGCCTCGCGGCCGTGGAACACGATGGACAGGTCGGCCATCGCCAGCGAACGCGCGCCGACGATGTCGAACGGACCGGGATGCACCATCATCGCCATCGCTACGTCATCGAAGACGCCGCGCTCCAGCATCAGCACCTTGCCGCCGCCACTCTCCTCGGCGGGGGTGCCGAGCACGAGCACGGTGAGTCCGAGCGCGTCGGCGACCTCGGCGAGGCCGAGCGCGGCGCCGACCGCCGAGGCGGCAATGATGTTGTGCCCGCAGGCATGTCCCATCCCGGGCAGCGCGTCGTACTCCGCGCAGATGCCCACGGTGAGCGGGCCGCTGCCGAAGCTCGCGCGAAACGCGGTCGGCAGATCGGCGACGCCGGCGGCGACCTCGAAGCCGCGCTCGGCCAGCGGCGCGATGATCTTGGCGACGCTTCTGGTCTCCTCGAACGCGAGCTCCGGCTCGGCGTGAATCGAGTGCGAAAGATCGATCAGCTGGTCGACGACGGCCTTGATCGCCGTGTCCGACTGCTGCATGGCATCGGTGCGCGCGACGTCATAGTCGCTGCGCGATTCCTGGTGCCCGCTGCGCGGTGGTGGCATGGCACACAGTGTTGCACTCGGCCGCAAACCGAGCGCATCCCATATTTGTCCGGCCGGTCACACTGAGCCGAATTCCCCGGCATCATCGCAGTTCAGGGCGTTGCGTTCGGCGGAGCCGCAGAGTGTGCCGACCGGACAGCCGCGGCGTTATCCCGTCGCGAAGACGAGGTTCTCCGGCGTGGTCGGCACGGCGAGGCCGGCCAGCGCGTTGGCGTGCAGCGCGCGCTTGATCACCGGCAGATTCGGCTTACGATTGCTCGCCAGTGCCGCGGCCCTGGCCACGGCGGTCGCCAGCAACGACTCCGCGTCGGCCTTGCCGTCGACGATGCCCGCGGCGATCGCCTCGTCGGCCGGGTAGCGGTAACCGGTGGTCATCGCCTGCACGCAGACCTGATTGGACAGCCGCTCGGTGAGCAGGGCGTTCATCCCGACGGTGAACGGCATGCCGAGGTGCACCTCGGGCAGGCAGTAGAAGCCGCGATCGGCGCGCATCACCCGGAAGTCGTGCGAGGTGGCCAGCATGGCGCCGGCCCCGAAGGCGTGGCCGTTGATCGCGGCGATCGTCGGCATCGGGAACTGCAGCAGCCGGGTGTAGAGCGAGTGCACGCGGTCCAGGTAGCCGTGCGACTTGCCCAGGTTGCCGAACAGCCAGTCGGTGTCGAGGCCATTGCTGTAGAACTTGCCGGTCGCCACGGTGACCAGTGCGGCCGGGCCCTCGGAGTCCTCGACCTTGTCGAGTACACCGTGGAACTCATCGATCCAGTCGGGGTGGAAGCGGTTCTCGCTGTCGGTCTGTCCCTCGTTCCCGAGGTAGACGACGAAGACATCACCATCACGTTCCAGATACGGCATGGGTGCAGAATATCCGGCGCACGGCGACTCCCCTACTCGTGGGTAGCATTCGTGTACCGAGGCGCCTACCTGGCACGTAACCACCATGCGCGCCTCCCGCAACCACCACGCTCGGATCGTTCCGGCGTGGCTCGCCGCCCACCGACACGCGCGTCGACCGCTCCGCCACGCGCGCACGAAGGCCGCGCACACTCGGCGCCGCAAGCGCGGCAATCCAATACAGTGATCTACATGCTTGCCGAACAGGCCGCCGAGGCGATCGCCGAACGTACTGGAGTGCCGCGTCACCGGGTTGCGGTGGTGCTCGGCTCGGGCTGGCAGGAGGCGGCCGCGGAGATCGGCACGCCGGTCGCGTCGGTGCCGATGGCGGAGCTGCCCGGGTTCGGGAAGCCGAGCGCGCAGGGCCACGGCGGGATGGTCCACTCGGTCACCGTCGGCGCGACGCCCACGCTGCTGCTGATGGGCCGCCAGCACCTGTACGAGGGCTACCAACCCGCCGACGTGGTGCACCCGGTCACCGCGGCCATCGCGGCGGGCGTCGAGATCGTGCTGCTCACCAACGCCGCAGGCGGAATCCGCGAAGGGCTGCGCGTCGGCGAGCCGGTGCTGATCAACGATCACCTGAATCTCACCGGCCGCACCCCGCTGACCGGGGCCACCTTCGTCGACCTCGTCGACGCCTGGGATCCCGAATTGCGGGCCCTGGCAACGGAAATCGACCCGAGCCTGACCGAGGGCGTGTACGCGGGCCTGACCGGGCCGCAGTACGAGACCCCGGCCGAGATCCGGATGCTGCGCACCATGGGCGCCGACCTGGTCGGCATGTCGACCGTGCTGGAGGCCATTGCCTGCCGCGCGCTCGGCGCCCGGGTGCTCGGCATCTCGCTGGTCACCAACCTGGCCGCGGGCGTCACCGGCGGACATCTCTCGCACGCCGAGGTGCTCGCCGAGGGCCACGCCGCCGCACCGCGATTGGGCAAGCTGCTGCGCGGCGTGCTGGAACGGGTGTAGATGCTGCGCTTCGGCACCGCCGGTCTGCGTGGACCGCTGCAGGACGGTCCGGACGGCATGAACGTCACGACGGTGACCAGGGCCACCGCCGGCCTGGTCGAATGGCTGCGCGGGCGCTGCCTCGGCGGCGGCGCGGTGATCGTCGGCCGCGACGCGCGGCACGGGTCCGCCGAATTCGCCACCGCGACGGCGGAAATCTTTGCCGCGGCGGGCTTTCCGGTGACGTTGCTGCCGCGGCCGCTGCCGACTCCGGTGGTCGCGTACGCGGTTCGTGAGCTCGGCGCGGTCGCGGGCGTGCAGATCACCGCCTCGCACAATCCGGCCACCGACAACGGCTACAAGGTCTATCTCGACGGCGGCTCGCAGCTGCTCGCGCCCGCCGATACCGAGATCGAGCGGTGCATCGACGCGGTCACCGAGCCCGTCGCCCTTACTCCGGTCGAACCGGTGGACGACGACATCGTGCGGCGGTATCTGCACCGGGTGTCATCGCTGCCCGCGGTGATCGGCGGTGACGGCGCGCGTGCGCCGATCCGGATTGCGTTCACGCCGCTGCACGGCGTCGGCGGCGACCTGGTCGTGCAGGCGCTTGTCGCAGCGGGATTCACCGACGTGCACGTGGTCGAGGAGCAGTTCGCGCCCGATCCGGACTTCCCCACCGTCGCGTTCCCGAACCCGGAGGAGCCGGGCGCCACCGATCTGCTGCTCGCCCTGGCCGGCCGGATCGGCGCGGACTTGGCGATCGCCGTCGACCCCGACGCCGACCGCTGCGCGGTGGGAATCCCGTTGCCGGACAACACCTGGCGAATGCTGCGCGGTGACGAGACCGGCGTGCTGCTCGGCGACTGCGTGCTGCGCACCGCACCGCAGGACGCGCTGGTCGCGACCACGATCGTGTCGTCGCGGCTGCTGTCCAAGCTCGCCCCGGCCCGCGGCGCCCGCTACGCGGAGACCCTCACCGGCTTCAAATGGCTGGCCCGGGCCGGCGACGGCCTGGTCTACGCCTACGAGGAGGCGATCGGCCACTGCGTCGATCCGGCCACCGTCCGCGACAAGGACGGCATCTCGGCCGCCGTCCTCGCCGCCGATCTGGTCGCCCGCCTGAAGTCGGCGGGCCGCACCCTGACCGACCAACTCGACGATTACGCCGTCGAATTCGGCCTGCACAGCACCGATCAGGTGTCGCTGCGGCTGGCTTCGGCGGCGGCCGCCGCCGACGTGGTGGCCCGGCTGCGCGCGAACCCGCCGGACGAGATCGCGGGCGAGCCGGTCAAGTACGCCGACCTGATCCAGGTGCGCGGCCGGATGCGCACCGACGCACTCGTTTTCGAAGGCAGCACCTCGCGCATCGTGGTCCGCCCGTCCGGCACCGAGCCGAAACTCAAGTGCTATCTCGAGGTGCTGACACCGGTCCCGGCCCACGCCGACCTCGCCGCCGCCAGGACAACTGCGGGACAACACCTTTCCGCATTGCGCGAATACTGCCAGGGGCTCTGACCACCCAGGCATCATCAGTTGATGACGGCGATGCACTGTACCCACTGCGGCGGCCAGGGCCTGAAGCCCGGCTATATCGAGGACTCCGGCGACAGTTCACGCGGCCATGCCCGCTGGATCGAGGGTCCGTTGGAAATCGGCTCCTGGGGCGCGATACGGACCGGCCGCACGCACTGGCTGGTCGACGCTTATCGGTGCGAGGACTGCTCGCACCTGGAGCTGTTCACCCGGTCGAAGGACGGATGAACAGCCCAGCCCGGACCGGCTAGCGCGGGCCGAATTGGCGGTCGCCCGCGTCGCCGAGGCCGGGGACGATGTAGGCGTTCTCGTTCAGGCCCGCGTCGACAGCGGCGGTGACCAGGCGCACTGGATGGCCTGAATCATCCAGTGCCGCAACGCCTTCCGGTGCCGCAACGACGCAGACCGCAGTGATGTCGGTGGCGCCGCGGGCGACCAGGAGTTCGAGGGTGTGCCGCATCGAACCGCCGGTGGCCAGCATCGGGTCGAGCACGTAGACCGGGAGGCCGGCCAGGTCGGCGGGCAGCGATTCCATGTACGGGACCGGCTGGTGGGTTTCCTCGTCGCGGGCGATGCCGACGAAGCCGATCCTGGCGTCGGGGATCAGCTCGGCGGCCACGTCGACCATGCCGAGGCCCGCCCGCAGCACCGGCACCAGCAGCGGCGGTTGCGCCAGTCGCGCGCCCTCGGTGACGGCCACCGGCGTGGTGATCTCGAAGCGCTGGACCGGCGCCCCGCGCAGCGCCTCATAAATCAGGATCCTGGTGAGTTCGCGCAGCGCCGCGCGGAAGACGGAATTCTCGGTTCGCTCATCTCGCATCGTGGTCAACAGGGCGGCGGCGAGCGGATGGTCCACGGTGTGAGTACGCATGAGGGAACGATAAAGTGACCACCGGGCCCACCGCCGAAGCTCCACCCGAAAGTTTTTTCGCATCGGTGGGAACCGAACGGGAAGAGGGCGCGTCGAAGCAATTGAATGACGTACTCTGCCTGGGAACAACAGATGGGGGAAGCTCTGATGCGGAAGATGTCGGCGGACACCGAGGGCATCGCAGCCTATGGCGCGACCGCCCACGTGATGGCCGGGGAGATGGCCACGGCCGGGGCGAGCGCGGCCGCGGCCGAGCCCGCGCTGCTCGGCCCGATCATGGGGTTGATCGGCGGCGATTTCATGGCCGCGTACGCCGCCGCGCACGCCGGGCATGTCGCGTCGATCGGACAGCTGTCGGCGGTGCTGGCCAGCATGGGTGGCGCGGCCACCGGCGCGGCCACGGTGCTCACCGAGACCGACCTGAACCACGCGGGGTCGCTGCAGAGCGTGGCCACCGAGTTGGGCGGGTGAGCCTGTGATCGATATCAACGCATTGGCCAAGCCGATCTTCGACCTGCTCGCGAGCTTCGGCTCGGGCGTGCTGCCGACCGGCGGCCCCGCCGACGCGCTGCGCAGCACGTCCAGCGTGGTCGACCAGATCCATCAGATGGGTCGCGACAGCATCAACGGCATGAACTCCGCGTGGGACGGCCAGGCCGCCGATGCCGCCACCTCTAAGGCGTTGAAGGTACAGACCTCCGCCGCCACCATCTCCGACCGTGGCAACGACATGGCTACCGTGGTGAACTCCGCCGCCGCCGAGATCGAATCGGGCCAGAAGGACCTCACCGGCATCGCCCAGTCATTCGTGAACACCGCGGCGAGCGCGGGCCCGGCACTGGCCACGCCCGCGGGACTGACGATGATCGTCGGCTCCGCGATCGACCACCTCGGCCAGGCCCTCAACGTGGTCGGCCGGGTACAGAACGAGCTCACCACGCACACCGCGTCGATGACCGACCTCACCCCGCCACCGTCCACGCCGTCGCTCGCCGGGGCGCCGGCCGCCGTCACCACCGCCGGCGTGCAGCAGCTGACGTCTACCGCGACCAGCGCGCTCAGCGGCGCCGGTTCGATGGCGAGCAGCCTGATGAGCACCGCGATGTCCACGATCCCGGCCTCGACGGCGACGCCGAAATCCACCTCCGGCACCCCGAGCTCGCCGGGCACGCCCAAGCCGAACACCGGTTCGTCGGGCATGCCGAGCGACGGCAAGGGCGTGAAGATCACGCTGCCCGACGGCAGCACGGTGGAGGCGCCGAACGAGAAGGCGGCCACCGCGGTCCGCTCGGCGATCAGCGCGGTCGGCACCCCGTACGTGTGGGGCGGCAACACGCCCGGCGCTGGACTCGACTGCAGCGGTTTGACCAAATACGCGTACGGCGAGGCGGGCATGGATCTGCCGCGCCTGGCCGCCGATCAGGCCATCGGCACCTCGGTCTCCCCCGGCGACCTCATGCCCGGCGATCTGGCGGTGTGGGACGGCCATGTCGCGATGGTGATCGGCAACGGAGAATTCGTCGAGGCCGGTGACCCGGTCCAGATCAGCTCAATTCGAACGGAGAACTCAGGGATGGGCTTCCACGGCTTCTATAGGCCGACAGCATGAGTAACCCGCAGCAACCGACGGTTCCCAATGTCACGGTCGCGGGCAGCACCAACCGATCGGGCACCATCTCGGTGCGCGCCACCGATCAGGGCATGCCGGTGGAAATCAAGTTCGAGCGCAGCGAATACCGTTACGGCGCACAGAGTCTCGCGAACGAAATCCTGCGGCTCACCAAGCGCTCCACCGTCGCCGCGAAGGCGCGCCGCCGCGAGCTGCTCGCCGAGGCCGGCATGCCCGCCGACATCCTGGACCGACTCGGCCTGCCCACCCGCCAGGCCGCGGTGGACGAGCTCGACCGGATCGATGACGCGGACACGGGACCGACGACGTGGATGAGGCCAGTATGAGCGAGCGAACAATGAACACAGCCGCCCCTGCGCTCATGCCGGAGCCGAGCGTTAGCGAGGCGCAGGCATGAGCGAGCGGAGCGAGCGAACAATGAACACAGCCGCCCCTGCGCTCATGCCGGAGCCGAGCGTTAGCGAGGCGCAGGCATGAGCGCGGAGATGGACGCTCTGGTCGCCAACGCGACGCAGAAGCTGGAAGCACTCGAGGCCGCGCTGTACGGCCTCAAGCAGGTCCGTGGGCGCCACACCACCGAGGACGGCACGGTCACCGTCGAGGTCGACAGCGACGGCGCGCTCGTCGGATTGAGCCTCGCGGAAACGGTCACCTCGCTGGCACCCGCCGAGGTCGGACAGCTGATCGTCTGGGCGTGCAGGCAGGCCGCCGAGGACGCCGGCAACCAGCGCTCGAAGGTCGTTGCGACACTGAATGAGTCATTCGTTCCCGCGGCGGACGACGCCAAAGGAACCATTGGGGGCGGGCCGGATAGTGCCTGACGCGGAAGGTCGATAGGCTTCCGCTCATGGCTTCTGGAGACATCGTCCCGATCGAGCTCGGCCTGACCGACGGCGATCTCGTCACCCTGTGGGCACCGCGCTGGCGAGACGGTGACGACGAGTGGGAGGCGTTCCTCGGACACGAGGACTCCCTCTATGGTTTCGAGACCGTTGCTGAGCTGGCCGCGTTCATCCGGACCAACTCCGACAACGACCTCGTCGAGCATCCGGCATGGAAGGTCGTCGCCGGGCTGTCGGCGGTGGAACTGGAGCCGGAGGAGAACTTCTCCTTCGATCTGGTCGCGGTGCCCGAGCTCGCCGCCGGCGAGCCCGAGGTGGACACCATCGCCGAGCTCGAGGACACCCTCAGCATGGTGCGCAACATCGGCGAGGTGTGCGAGCTGGAGACGGTGACCAAGTTCTTCGGGTCGCATCCGGTGCTCGGCGCGCTGCCCGGCGGCGTGAACGCCTTCATCGGTCGCGACGGCGAGGAGCTCTGGGACCAGATCGGCGCCGCCATCGCCAAGGGCTGGGACAGCGTCCTCGACGCCATCGACTCCGTCGTCAGCACGCCCGATGTCGACGCGGAAGCCGTCGCCGTCGCCGAGGCCGAGCTGCTGGCCGCCGAGGAGAACGTGGTCGACGCCGACGACGCCGCGGACAACGAGGAGGACGAGTTCGAGCCCGTCGACCTCAACGCGGACGAAGAAGAAGACGAAGAAGAAGACGAAGAGGACGAGTCGTTCTGGCACGAGGTCGGCATCGACCCGGTCAAGATCATCGCCTCCGACGGCACCTACTTCACGCTGCGCTGCTACCTCGATGACGAGCCGATCTTCCTCGGCTCCGACAACACGATCACCGTGTTCACCTCGGAGCGCGCGCTGGCCAGGTACCTGGCCGACGACCACGAGCACGACCTGTCCCGGGTGAGCACCTTCGCCGACGTGCAGACCGCGGCGGTGGACGGTTCGCTCGAGGTCGAGGTCACCGACGAAAACGTCTACGTGCTCCCCGGCCTCGCCGACGACCTGTCCGAGGGCCCGGAAGCGGTCGACATCGAACAGCTCGACCTCGCGGTCGAACTGTTCACCGACGCGTCCGACTACGCGGGCGACGACACCGTGGAACAGGCGCTCGCCCAGTCCAACCCGCTCGGCTGGTACGTCTCCTACCTGCTGAACCCGGACCCGAGCCGAATGGCACCCAACCCGCCGTTCACCGCGGAAGCACAGTCCTGGCGAGACCTCGAGCGCAACTTCGAGGCCAGGCTCAACCAGCAGTAAGGCTCCTCCGCCTCTCCGGGTATTCAGGCCAGGCTGAGTAGCGCGGTAGTGGCGTTGGCGGCCGGCGGTCGCGGAGTTGGTTGAGTTAGCTGGTGCCCGGTGAGTTACCCATGTGCTCGCGAGATCAGTTGGTGCGCTGGGTAACCGCTGTTCGTGCAGTCGCAGAGGGCAATTGGGGCTGCAGTCAGTTCGAGCAGTTGCGCCGCTAGTGCTACTTCAAGCGGATCCAGATTTGCTCGGCGCGGCCCAGCAGACGGTCGTCGGAACCGTAGATGGCGGTGGACGAGAAGGATTTGCGGCCTTGTTCGCCGTGGTTCTCGCCGATGACCACGCAGTGTTCGCCGACTTCGGGGAGGGCGTGCACGGTGGCGGTCATGGAACCGAGGAGGGCGGGGCGGTCGAACATATTGGGGAGTGACCAGCCGCCGGGGCAGTCCATCGCGGCCCACAGGACGGCGGGGCCGATCGGGAGTGAGTCGTCGGGGATCCACGGTGCGGCAACGCGGCCGTCGCCGACCGCGCCGGCCTCGATGCGCAGCCCGTCGGCGCGGGCGCTGCCGCAGACGAAGCAGGACGCGAACATCTCGTTGCTCTGGTAGGAGCCGGCCGCGGCGGCCGCTGTCGCGAACGGCACGGATTGTGGTGCGTCCCGGTCGAATTCGCCAGCACGGGATTCAGCGACCAAGGTGTCGCCGTCGTACAGGCTGCCTGCCCGCACCTCGAGCGGTGTGTCCAACGGCGTCGGGTTGCGCAGGATCACCGTGACCGCGGCGTCCCCGTGCCGCTCGGCGAGCAGGCCGCCCACGTAGCCGCCGTTACCGGAATCGGGCGGCCCGTTGAACCGGCTGGAAATCTGCAATGTCGCCATGCTCTGCACGCTAGCGAACCAGCATCCCAGCCATTCCGCCCGTCCCGACGGACGAGACGCGGCTCACGGGGAACTGGGTCATCGCCCGAGTGGCGACTACCCCAGCTCCCCTCGGCCAGCTCATCGTTCCCGCTGGATACGGGGCTGCGGGCGCGGAGCTTGTTGCTGCCCTTCGTTATCCGAGCAGCACCGCGTACCCGGGCTTGATGATGTTGTCGATGATGCGCAGCCGCTCCGGGAACGGGATGAACGCCGACTTCATCGCGTTGATGGTGAAACGCTCCAGATCGCTCCAGCCGTAACCGAACGTGTCCGCCAGCTTGAGCATTTCCTGGCTCATGCTGGTGTCACTCATCAGCCGGTTGTCGGTGTTGACCGTCACCCGGAAACGCAGCCGGGCCAGCAGGTCGAACGGGTGCTTGTCCAGCGAGGGCACCGCGCCGGTCTGCACATTCGACGACGGACACAGCTCCAGTGGAATACGCATGTCGCGCACGTAGTTCGCGACCAGCCCGAGGCGCGCGTCCTCGATCGCGCCGGGCACGCTGATGTCGTCGGTGATCCGCACGCCGTGCCCGAGGCGGTCGCAGCCGCAGAAGGCCAGCGCCTCGTGGATCGACGGCAGGCCGAACGCCTCGCCCGCGTGAATCGTGAAATGCGCGCTGTTGGCTCGCATGTATTCGAACGCGTCCAGGTGCCTGCTGGGCGGGTACCCGGCCTCCGCGCCCGCGATGTCGAAGCCGCCGACGCCGCGATCGCGGAAGCGCACGGTGAGTTCGGCGATCTCGCGGGAGCGGGCGGCGTGGCGCATGGCGGTGAGCAGGCAGGTGACCACGATCGGGCGGCCCGCCGCCGCGGCCGCCGCCGCACCCTCGCGGAATCCCGCCAGGGTGTGCTCGACGACCTCGTCGAGGGTCAGTCCGTGTTCCAAGTGCTGCTCGGGGGCGAAGCGCACCTCGGCGTACACCACACCGTCGGCGGACAGGTCCTCCGCGCATTCGCGGGCGACCCGGCGCAGGCCCTCCGGCGTCTGCATGACGGCCACGGTGTGCGCGAAGGTTTCCAGATACAGTTCCAGCGATCCACTGTCGGCCGCGTCCCGGAACCAGGCGGCCAGCGCCGCCTCGTCGTTGGCGGGTAGGTCCTCGTAGCCGCAGTCGGCGGCCAACTCCAGCACCGTCGCGGGCCGTAGACCACCGTCGAGGTGGTCGTGCAGCAGCGCTTTTGGCGCCTGTCGGATCGAGGCAAGGGTCAATGCGGTCGGTCCAGTCATGTAACGACGGTAGCCGCACCGCGCCCGAACGGCACCCGACTGCCGAAGTGGCAACCATCTCGTTGCCCGCCCACCCCGCCCCGGCCCACACCCGGACACCACCCCACCCCGCCGAATACCGCACTGACCAGCTACAACTCCACGGCTGTGCGATGCCGCACACCTCGGCGGCGCCATACCGAACAACCGACAATTCCGCACACACCCACGTCGACTCAGGCGCGCACTGCCGCCTTCGCCGCATCGAATCAGAGGCCGGATGCGAACACACGACGCGCACATGGTGGCCTCCCGCGCACCGATCAGTCGACGATCCCGTGCGCCCCACACCAATTCGTGCGCGTCTCTGCTCCGGTTGCCTTGCATCGGGTATCGATGAGTCGTCGCGCAGCGCGCGCATGGTGACGTCCCGTGCACCGTTCAGCTGGCGATCCGGTTCGCCACACCCCAATTCGTGCGCCGCGAACCTCCACTGCCCCGAGGCCGACGGCGGCGACGCGCACGGAATTGCAGTCAGCGCGCTGCACAGCAACCTAAATATTGTTGCGCAGCAATCTAATTCGATTGACGAACAGCTGGGTCAGGCCTCGATGCGGCCGAGCACGAGTGGGGTGGTGGGTTTTTCGATCGAATCGCCGATGACGTAGGCATCGATCAATGCGGCGTGGGCACCGAGAAACGCGCCGGGGGTGTCGGTGTGCAAGGTGAGCAGGGGCTGGCCCGCGGTCACGGAATCGCCCGGCTTGGCGTGCATTTCGATTCCGGCACCGGCCTGGACCGGGTCGCCCTGGCGGGCCCGGCCCGCACCGAGCCGCCAGGCGGCGATGCCGACGCCCATGGCGTCCAGGCGGGTCAGCACTCCGTCACGGTCGGCCCGCACGATCTCGGTGTGCTTCGCCGTCGGCAGTGCCGCGTCCGGATCGCCGCCCTGGGCGCGGACCATCGCGCGCCACTGGTCCATCGCCCGGCCGTCGGCGAGCACGTCGGCGGGGTCGATGTCGAGGCCGGCCAGCGCGACCATCTCGCGGGCGAGAGTGACGGTGAGCTCGACGATGTCGGCCGGGCCGCCACCGGCCAGCACCTCGACCGACTCGGCGACTTCGAGGGCGTTGCCCGCTGTGCGGCCGAGCGGGGTATCCATCGCGGTCAGCAATGCCACCGTCCGCACACCGGCATCGGTGCCCAATTCGACCATGGCCGTTGCCAATTCGCGGGCGCCATCGCGGGTCTTCAGGAACGCGCCCGCGCCGACCTTCACGTCGAGCACCAGCGCCGCGGTGCCCTCGGCGATCTTCTTGCTCATGATCGAGCTGGCGATCAGCGGGATGGATTCGACCGTGCCGGTCACGTCGCGCAACGCGTAGAGCCGTTTGTCGGCGGGTGCGAGATCGGCGCCCGCCGCGCACACCACCGCGCCGATCGCGGGGTCGGCGAGGATCTCGCGCATGCGCGGCACCGAAACATCGGCCTGCCAGCCCGGAATGGTCTCGAGCTTGTCGAGCGTGCCGCCGGTATGCCCGAGCCCGCGCCCGGACAACTGCGGCACCGCGGCACCGCACGCGGCGACCAGTGGCGCCAGCGGCAACGTGATCTTGTCCCCCACGCCGCCGGTCGAATGCTTGTCGACGGTCGGGCGCGGCAGATCGGTGAAGTCCATCCGGCTACCCGACGCGATCATCGCGGTGGTCCACCGCGCCGTCTCCCGCCGGGTCATCCCGCGCCACACGATCGCCATCGCCAGCGCCGACATCTGCTCGTCGGCCACCGCGCCGCGGGTGAACCCATCGACCACCCAGTCGATCTGCGCGTCCGACAGCTCGCCGCCGTCCCGCTTGGTGGTAATGATCGAAACCGCGTCCAGTGCCGTCACATTCGCCAGTCTGGCACGAGATCGACGTCGAGTCCGGTTCTTGTCGGTGGGGTTCGATAGCCTCGCCGCATCAATCGCTCGAGGGCCAGGGGGCAGCAATGACATCCAGTCTCATCGACCGCCACGTCAGCATGCTCGAGACGCGGGTCACCGACGCTGGAGATCGACGCGACACTCGAGGCAGAGGTCTGAGTACGCGCTCAGATCTGTCCGGCGTCCAGGTCGTCCGGGCCGAAGGCGTCTGGCAGCAAGGCGCTCAGCGGAACGGGTCCGTCCTTGTGGTCGACCAAGAGGTCGGGCCCACCGTGTTCGTAGAGGAGTTGACGGCAGCGCCCGCAGGGCATCAGGATTTCGCCGCGGGAATCGGTACAGGAGATGGCCAGCAAGCGTCCGCCACCATCCGAATGCAAGTTACCGACGAGTACGCATTCGGCGCACAGGCCCAAACCGTATGAGACATTTTCCACATTGCACCCGCGCACAATTCGGCCGTCGACAGTGAGGGCTGCCGCGCCGACCGGAAACCGCGAGTATGGCGCATAGGCATTGCGCATAACTTGAATCGCGTTGTCGTGCAGGGATTTCCAGTCGATTTGCGACATAGGGAACCTCTTCTGGAGCGAGCTGAACTTGGCCGCGCGAGGCCCTCGAAGGAACCCTTCACAGAACAAGAAAGGCAAACCTAACTCGCCAGACTGTAGCGCAACGCACGGCACGCCGAATTAGTTCCGGCAAACCTAGAGGATTAGAGTCCAGAACAGATCGGTTCAGGTTCCCGGCAGCGGGCCGCAGCGCAGCCACCTGGGCATTTGCGCCCAACGCAGCCGGCCTCGGATCAATGAACCGGGTCCATCAACGACGTTGGAGGCACCGCACTCTATGACCACGATAGAAGCTCCGGCCCAGCCGAAGCGGAAGACGCTGTACCGAGGCGACCCCGGGATGTGGTCCTGGGCGCTGCACCGGATCACCGGCGTCACCATCTTCTTCTTCCTCTTCGTGCACGTCTTGGATACCGCGCTGGTCCGGGTCAGCCCGGACACCTACAACCGGGCGATCGAGACCTACAAGAGCCCCATCGTCGCCCTGATGGAAATGGGCCTCGTCGTCTGCGTGCTGTTCCACGCGCTCAACGGCGTCCGGGTGATCCTGGTCGATTTCTGGGCCAAGGGCCCGAAGTACCAGCGCCTGATGCTGTGGATCATCCTCGCGGTCTGGTTCCTGCTGGCGGTGCCCGCTATCGGCCGTCAGTTCTTCTACCTGTTCACGGAGCACTGAGATGACTGCACCTGTCCTCGGTAAGTCGTACGACCGGCCCGCGAGCCTGGACAACCCGCGCTCGCCGCGCATGCGCGCGAACAGCAACTTCGAGAAGTACGCCTGGCTGTTCATGCGCTTCTCCGGCCTGCTGCTGATCGTGCTCGTGCTCGGCCACATGTCGATCATGCTGCTGCTCGACGGCGGCGTGAAGCGGCTCAACTTCGGCTTCGTCGCGGGCCGCTGGGCCAGCCCGTTCTGGCAGCTGTGGGACCTGTCCATGCTCTGGCTGGCCCAGCTGCACGGCGGCAACGGCCTGCGCACGGTGATCGCGGACTACTCCCGCAAGGACTCGACTCGATTCTGGCTGAACACGCTGCTGGCCATCTCGATGATCCTGATCCTGGCCGTCGGCACCTACGTCATTTTCACCTTCGACCCCAACATCAGTTAGGAACAGGTCAACTCGATGAGTGACTCGCGGATTCAGGAGCATCGCTACGATGTCGTGATCGTCGGCGCCGGTGGCGCCGGCATGCGCGCGGCGATCGAGGCCGGGCCCCGGGCGCGTACCGCCGTGCTGACCAAGCTCTACCCGACCCGCAGCCACACCGGCGCGGCACAGGGTGGCATGTGCGCCGCGCTGGCGAACGTCGAAGAAGACAACTGGGAATGGCACACCTTCGACACCGTCAAGGGTGGCGACTACCTGGTCGACCAGGATGCCGCGGAGATCATGGCCAAGGAGGCCATCGACGCGGTGATGGACCTGGAGAAGATGGGCCTGCCGTTCAACCGGACGCCCGAGGGCAAGATCGACCAGCGTCGTTTCGGCGGACACACCCGCGACCACGGCAAGGCGCCGGTGCGCCGCGCGTGTTACGCCGCCGACCGCACCGGCCACATGATCCTGCAGACGCTGTACCAGAACTGCGTCAAGCACGACGTGGAGTTCTACAACGAGTTCTACGTGCTCGACCTGGTGATGAGCGAGACCGACCGCGGCCAGGTCGCGACCGGCGTCGTCGCCTACGAGCTGGCCACCGGCGAGATCCACGTCTTCCACGCGAAGTCGATCATCTTCGCCACCGGCGGCTCGGGCCGGATGTACAAGACCACCTCGAACGCGCACACGCTGACCGGTGACGGCATGGCGATCGTGTTCCGCAAGGGTCTGCCGCTGGAGGACATGGAGTTCCACCAGTTCCATCCGACAGGCCTGGCCGGTCTCGGCATCCTCATCTCCGAGGCCGTCCGCGGTGAGGGCGGCATCCTGCGCAACGCCAGCGGCGAGCGGTTCATGGAGCGCTACGCCCCCACCATCAAGGACCTCGCGCCGCGCGACATCGTCGCCCGCTCGATGGTGCTCGAGGTGCTCGAGGGCCGCGGCGCCGGGCCGAACAAGGACTACGTCTACATCGACGTGACCCACCTCGGCGCGGACGTGCTCGAGGAAAAGCTGCCCGACATCACCGAATTCGCCCGCACCTACCTCGGTGTCGACCCGGTGACCGAGCTGGTTCCGGTCATGCCGACCTGCCATTACGTGATGGGCGGCATCCCCACCAAGATCCGCGGCGAGGTGCTGCGCAACAACACCGACGTGGTGCCCGGCCTCTACGCGGCGGGCGAATGCGCGTGCGTCTCGGTGCACGGCTCCAACCGGCTCGGCACCAACTCGCTGCTCGACATCAATGTGTTCGGCCGTCGCGCGGGTATCGCCGCCGCGGAGTACGCGCACCGCACCGAGTTCGTGGAGATGCCGGAGAGCCCGGCGCGGATGGTGCAGGACTGGCTGGAGCTGATCCTGTCCGACCACGGCAACGAGCGCGTCGCCGACATCCGCACCGAACTGCAGTACACGATGGACATGAATGCCGCCGTGTTCCGCACCGAGGACACCCTCAAGCAAGCCCTCACCGATATCCACGTGCTCAAGGAGCGCTACAGCCGGATCACGGTGCAGGACAAGGGCAAGCGCTACAACAGCGACCTGCTCGAGGCCGTCGAGCTCGGCTTCCTGCTCGAGCTGGCCGAAGTCACCGTCGTCGGGGCGCTCAACCGCAAGGAATCGCGCGGCGGCCACGCCCGCGAGGACTACCCGGACCGCGACGACGTGAACTTCATGCGGCACACGATGGCCTACAAGGAGAGCCCGGATCTGATCTCGGATATCCGCCTCGACTTCAAGCCGGTGGTGCAGACCCGTTACGAGCCGATGGAGCGTAAGTACTGATGACTGTGCATACCCACCCCGGCGGCTCCGCCGCCTCACCGTCCCCCGGCGTACTCGAGAAGACACCCCCCACCAAGCCAGCGCCGGTTCCCGACGGCTCGGTGATGGTCACCGTCAAGGTCGCCCGGTTCAACCCGGAGGACGACAAGGGTGCGCACTGGGAGTCGTTCCAGGTACCGGTCCTGACGACGGACCGTTTCCTCAACGTGCTCATCTACATCAAGTCCTACCTGGACGGCACGCTCACCTTCCGGCGCTCCTGTGCGCACGGCGTGTGTGGCTCCGATGCCATGCGGATCAACGGGGTGAACCGGCTGGCCTGCAAGGTGCTGATGAAGGACATGCTGCCCAAGGGCGACAAACCCCTCACGATCACCGTCGAGCCGATCCGCGGCCTGCCCGTGGAGAAGGACCTCGTGGTCAACATGGAGCCGTTCTTCGACGCGTTCCGCGCGGTGAAGCCCTACCTGATGACCTCGGGTAACGAACCCACCCGCGAACGCATCCAGAGCCAGGCCGACCGCGCCCGCTTCGACGACACCACCAAGTGCATCCTGTGCGCCTGCTGCACCACCTCCTGCCCCGTGTATTGGAGCGACGGCAGCTACTTCGGCCCGGCCGCGATCGTGAACGCACACCGCTTCATCTTCGACAGCCGCGACGAAGGCGCCCGCGAACGCCTCGACATCCTCAACGACGTCGAAGGCGTCTGGCGCTGCCGCACCACCTTCAACTGCACCGACGCCTGCCCCCGCGGCATCGAAGTCACCAAAGCCATCCAAGAAGTCAAGCGCGCCCTACTCTTCGCCCGCTGACCACCCCGGCACCAAAGGCCGCCTCCATCGAAAGATGCAGGCGGCCTTCGCCGTTCATCGGGTGTCGAGCCGCTAGTTGTCGTAGGAGGCGACGCCGACGGGGCCGGAGCCCAGACAGACGGTGAGTCCTGCGGTGTGGGAGGCGATGCGGAGGGTGGAGCCGCTGCCCACTATGCGGACGAAGACCGTGTTGAGGCCTTGGCGGACTGGGACTTTCACGGTTTTGCCATGTTCGAGGGCGACCGACAGTTGGCCGTCGCTACCGGCCAGATAGTTGAGTTGGGCGGTCCACTCATGATCGAGCACGGGGCCGTCGAGGGGAATGAAGGTCGGGTCGGTGTCCTGGATTCGGTAGCCGCAGTTGGGGTCTGGGCCGGGGAGGATGCGGCGGTTCCACCAGACCTGAGCTTCGACGATGGCGCCGGTGTCGGTGATCATGCGCAGGTGCGGGGTGGAGTCGGCGAAAGCGCCCGGGGTGGTGAGGGGCGCAAGGACCTGGCTGGTCAGGTTCTGCGGGTAGGCCAGCGGGTTCAGCACGTCCCATGGCACTTCCTGTTCCAGTAACGGCACACCGTCCCAATGCTCGAAGGCCGACTTCACGTTCCCGATATAGGTTTTGGTCGGGCTCGGGCTCCACGAGCGGACGAAGGTGTAGGTGGAGAACAGGCTGCTCACGACGAACAGCGCCAGCACCGGTATTGCGGTGCGCGGGCCGAGACTCGGTGTCTTACCGCGCGGGCTCGCCCGCAGGATCAATGCGCCGACGACCGACAGCGTCACGCCGAGGTCGGCGAAATAACGCAGGGACTGCATGAGTTCGGCCGCGGTGTTCGGGCCACCGCGCACCAGCGCCACAGGCAACTGCATCAGCAGCACATAGGCGGTGGCGAGCAACCAGACCGGCCACACCCGGCGTCGTGCCCAAATCGTCAGTGCCACAATCGATATCAGCAGGATCCACGCCGTGAGCACCGCGCCGCCAGGCGGGTCGGCCCACGGCGCGGCGGGCAACCATCGTTCCCACCGCCACGGCCCACCGACCAGCGCGGGCACCACGCCCAGCGAGGTCGCGTTGGGCAGCCAGTCGCGCATGCCCTGCGGGTTGTTGTGCACCCCGGAAAAACCCACCATCGCCAGATAGACCGCCAACCAGCAGAGCAGCACCAGGCCCGACCCCACCCACAACCGCACACCGCGCCGCGCAACCACACGAACAGCGGCTGCCCGCCCGTCGACATAGTGGGCGAGCACCGCGACGGCGAACGCGACGAACGGGATGATCACCGATTTCTCGAAGAACAACAGCGCCACCGCGAGCACGACCAGCCCGGACAGGACATACCGCTGCCGTCCGGTGCGCACCAACAGCAGCGCATCCCCGATGACCCAGGCGAGCGCGAATTGCAAAGGCAGCGCGTTCAATGCGGCCGACCACCAGGCGAACGCCGGAAGCGTCACCGGCGAGAACAGAAAGAACGTCAGCGGAATGAGCAGCGCCCACCGGTCGCCGAGCAGCACGCGCAACATCCGCAGTACGGACAACGACACCGCGAGCTGCCCGATCAACAACGAGAGCGCCGGGACCGCCCACACCAGCGGCGCTACCTTCGTTGCCGCCCAGGCGGCGGCGAAGGCGAGCGGCATGAAATGCCCGTCGTGGTCGTGCAACAACAGCTCCGCGGAAATCAGCGGATACCGGCCGGCCCGACCGACCAGGATCAGATCGTCCCAGTAGAAGTACCCGCTGCCCGCCACCCAGCCGCGCAACACCAGTTGCAGCACGAGCAAGCACACTGCCGCGACGACGACCGGCGATGCTCGCGCGAGACGACGCTGCAGGATCGCCGCGACCGCACCCGGACGCGGACTGGGCACGGCCGTCGACGGTGCGATCGAAGCGGTGTCCATGCCGAGCCACCCTAGCGGCGGCCCGCTCCTACTCCGTTGCGACGCCGTACTGGCCGCTTCCGGTGTCAGGCCGCGTATCCGGTCGCCTTCTCCACCTCGACGCGAACCGCGACCCGAACCTGGCCCGGCGCGGGCAGGTCGTGGTCCTTGCCGTCGTACTTCCACGACAGTCGGTGGCCGACACGGAGATCGCTGTCCTCGACGATGGTCGCCTTGCCGCGCAGCTCGACGTAGCTCTCGCCGTCGGCGGAGTCGATCACGGTCACGCTGACACGCGGGTCACGCACCATGTTGCGGTGCTTGAGCCTGCCTTCCAGGGTGGAGAACAGCAGGTCGTCGCCGTCCCGCAGTACCCACATCGCCGAGGTCTGCGGGCTGCCGTCGGCGTTGAGCGTGGCGAGCACCGCGTAATTTTTGGCGTCGAGCAGGGCGATAGTGGCTTGGCTGAGCGTGATTCCCATGCCATGGACAGTAACGGCGCGCCGGAGAACCGGCTTGCCGTCACCTCGATAGCGAATTGCCATCAATCCGAGCGGGTTGCCGGTAAGTTGATCTTGGACGTGCTCTCCAGTTGCCGACACATCGTCGGCCACGCCGCGACGCACCGTCGTGGGTGGCCCGGAGGAAGGCGCTCACTCATGTACGTGTTCCGAACGGCGATCGCCGCGACCGTGCTGACCTGCCCCGCACTGGTTGCCGCCGCCGCTACGGCATCGGCCCCGACCGGTGCCGTGCCACACCGCGATTGCGTCGCGGCATATGCGACTTCGGCCGTCGTCACGAATCCGCGCGGCCCGGCCGGTCCCCGCCGCACCGTGCTGAACACCCTGCTGTACCCGGGCCTCGTCGATACCGCGGGCCCGCTCGGCATGGGCGGTGCGGCCTTCGGCCTCGGTCTGGCCGGCCTGATCGGCACCGGCAGCGCCGTGTTGGGCACCGGCAGCGTCGCCGCCGCACCATGGGCGGCGTTCCTCGGCACCGGCAGTGCGGCGGCCGGCACCGGCAGCGCCGCACTCGCGCCACTCGGCGTTGTCCTCGGCGCGGGCGCCGCGTTCCTCGGCACCGGTAGCGCCGCCGCGGGCGCCTCGGGCAGTGTCGCCACCGGCGGCCTCGGCACCCCTTTGGCCATGCTCGGCGCGGGTAGCGCGGCTGCGGGCACCGGCAGTGCGAGCCTTGCGGGCGCGGGTGCGGCCGCCGCGCCCTTCGCCGCGATGGCAGGCACCGGCAGCGCCATG
Organism: Nocardia sp. NPDC046473; assembly: GCF_040645995.1. NCBI lineage: Bacteria > Bacillati > Actinomycetota > Actinomycetes > Mycobacteriales > Nocardiaceae > Nocardia > Nocardia sp. NPDC046473. The sequence goes on along the minus strand of NZ_JBEYZJ010000007.1, from coordinate 441,716 downwards.
CTCGGCAGCGGCAGTGTCGCCGCGGTGCCGTTCGGTGTCGCCCTCGGCGCGGGTGTCGCCGCCGGAATAGCTACCGGCAGTGCGGGAATGGCATCGCTGAGCGCCGCTTCCCCGGTCGCCGGAGACGAAACCGCCCGCGCAGGCGCGGATAAGACCAGTACCAAGACCACTGGCACCGACAAGAGCGGCGCGAAGGACCACAGCAGTGGTACCGGCACTGAATCAACCGAGTCGGAGTACCGCCCGCTGAAGCTGGGCCCGCCGACCCGCTGATCGAATATGCGAGTCCGCCGTGGTCGCAGGACACCTATCCGACGCATCGGGATAACCAACATCGACCGATCGCATCGGCCCCCGAAATCCGTACCTGTCAACTTTTCTCAGCACAACGCAAAGGCCGCCTCATCGAAAGATGAAGGCGGCCTTCGTATTCCAGATATCCCCGAATCTACAGCAACGCACGAACCTTCGCGGCGAACTCGTAACCATGCTGCCAGTCCGCACCGGTCGGGAGCGTGACCACCCGCGAAACACCCTGTGCCGCATACGTGGACACCTGCGCGGCGGCCGCACTGACGTCCGACGACAAGCCGACCGCCAGGACAGTGACCGATAGCGGCGCACGCTCACGCTGCTCGGCGAACTCCTGAAGTTCAGCGATGTCCTTGGCCAGTTGCTCCGGATCGGACTGGATGGTGATCCACCCCGCACCGTAGGTCGCAGCCCGGCGCCGCGCCCGAGTGCTGTTGCCTCCGACCAAGATAGGCGGCAGCGACGAACCGGGCTCGAGCGTCACCTCGAGCCCGTCGGCCAACGTCGTCGGCTGCCCGGTGACGAGACCGGGCAGCACCCGCAACGCCTCGTCGGTGCGCCGACCACGATCCGCATAGGAGGCGCCTGCCGCCCGCCACCCGATGTCGCCATGGGCCGGATTCCCGGTGCCGACACCGACGACGAGCCGGTTGCCGGACAGCGTCTGTAGCGTGCTGATCTGCTTGGCCGCCCAGGCGACCGGACGCAGGGCCAGCAACAGCACGTTGTAACCGATGCCGATGCGATCGGTCACCGCGGCGGCGGTGGCCAGCGTGACGGTGCTGTCCAGCATCGGCGCGCTCGCGATCAGGTGATCGGTGGACCAGATCGAATCGAGCCCGAGTTCCTCGGCGAATCGGGCGCTGGCCCGCACATCGCCCAGGATCGGCCGCTCGGGATCGGGGGTCGAGGTGGGCAGGATTACGCCTATCTCCATGGTCATTTCGGTCCAATCACTCGCTATCGGCTGCTGAAAACAACGCTATGGGCCGGTGGCGAGCGTTCCAATCTCCTGTTCGCTCATGATGATGTCGCAAACGCTCACCGCCTGTCGTATCGAAAAGCGCACGCGCACTCGCGGACCCCCGGATCCGGATCGTCGGACCACCTGTCGATATACGCTGACGTATGGGTCTGTCCCGTCGTCGACTGCTGAGATTCGGGGGTGCCGGGTCGGCTGCGGTGCTGGTGGGGGCGGCTGCGGCGAGTAGCGGGCAGTTCCGGGTGCCGCGCTGGTCCGACGATCCGTTCAGCTTGGGGGTCGCGTCGGGGGATCCGACCGCCGACGGCGTGGTGCTGTGGACGCGGCTGGCACCGGATCCGTTCGCCCCGGATGGGCTCGGCGGCATGCCGATGCACCCGGTGAACGTGGAATACGAAGTCGCGCATGATGAGAACTTCCAGCAGGTGGTGACGCGCGGTGCCGCGGTCGCGACACGCGAACTCGCGCACAGCGTGCACCCGGAGGTCACCGGGCTGGCGCCGGATCGCTGGTACTTCTATCGATTCCGGGCGGGATCGGTGCTCTCACCGGTCGGCCGGACCCGCACGGCACCGCTGCCGGGGCAGCCGACCGCACGGATGCGGTTCGCGTTCGCCTCGTGCCAATCGTGGAGTTCCGGCTACTACACCGCATACCAGCATATGAGTGCCGAGGACCTGGATCTGGTTGTGCACCTTGGTGATTACATCTACGAGCGGGGCTGGACGCGTGGCCGTGCGGGCATGGTGGTCGAGCCGCAGTTTCGCGAGGAGGCCGTCGATCTGGCCGGTTATCGGTTGCGCTACGCGCAGGCCAAGGCCGAGCAACCGCTACGCGCCGCGCATGCCGCCTTTCCCTGGCTGGTCACCATGGACGACCACGAGGTCGACAACAACTGGGCCGGCGACTCCCCCGGGCTCGGACTCGACATCTACCGCATTCCCCCGCTCTTTCGCCGCCGCAAAGCCGCCGCGTTCCAGGCGATGTACGAGCACCAGCCGCTGCGCATCGCGCAGCTGCCGTCCGGGCCCAGCATGCACCTGCACCGCCGCTACGGTTTCGGCGACCTGGCCGAGATAACGATGCTCGACACCCGGCAGTACCGCGACAAGCAGGCCTGCGGCGACGGCAGCACCGTCGTCGACTGCACCGACCGACTCGATCCCGATCGCACGATACTGGGTGCGCGACAACGTGATTGGCTGATCGACGGATTCACCAATTCCCCGGCCCGCTGGCAGATCATCGGCAACCAGGTATCGATGGGCCAGTCCGACCAGGACGCCGGCCCGACCCTCGCCGTCGGCACCGACTCCGGGGACGGCTATGTCGCCGACCGCAACGCCGTGCTCGGCGCGGCCGCCGACCGCAACGTGCCCAACCTCGTCGTGATCACCGGCGACCGCCACCAGAATCACGCCGCCGACCTGCGCCGCGACTTCGCCGATCCCGAATCACCGGTCGTAGCATCGGAATTCATCGGCACCTCGATATCCAGCAATGGCGACGGCGCGGACCTGACCGACTCGGGCCGCAATCTCCTCGCCGCCAACCCCGACCTCAAATTCTTCAACGCCCAACGCGGCTACGTCCGCGTCGAACTGGACCACACCCTGTGGCGCAACGACTTCCGCGTGGTCCCCTACATCCGCCGCCCCGGCGCCCCCGTCCACACCCGGGCCAGTTTCGTGGTGCAGGACCGGGTCCCCGGCGTCACGCAAGCCTGGCGACCGGAGGCGCCGGCCCAGCACACCGCGCCGGGCGCCACCACCGGTCCGGCGGACAACGCGCCGAGATAACCACCGCCACGGCATCGGTCAGTGGCGGCGGCTGGTGGCCGGTGCGCTGCACCAGGCTTCGCCCGCGATCACCACGTGGTCGAGGAAGCGCAGGCCGACGGTGCGCGCGGCCTCGGCGAGCACGGTGGTGGCGTGGCGGTCGTCGAGGCTTGGCGTCGGGTCGCCGGAGGGGTGGTTGTGCACGACGGCGAAGGCGCGGCCATCGTGGCGCAGCACGGTATTCAGGATTTCGCGGACCGGGACCGCGACCTGGTCGACCGCGCCCTCGGCGACGAATACCTTGCGCCGCAACTGGTTCTGGGCATCGCACACCAGGACGAGCAGCCGCTCGACCCTGGCGCCGGTGAACAGCGGGCGGGCCGCGGCGGCGACATCCGACGCGTCGGCGAGGCGCACGGCCGTGCCCGCGTCGCCGCGAGCCCGGGAGCCGAGGTGGAACGCGGCGATCAGCGCCGCCGCCTTCGCCACCCCGACTCCGGCGCGGCGCGACAGCTCCTCGGGACGGGCCGCGGCCAACCCGGCCAACCCGCCGTGTTCGACGAGCAGTTCCACCGCGAGATCCAGCGCGCTGGCGCCGGGCCTGCCGTGTCGTAACAGCAAGGCCAGCAATTCGACATCGCTGAGCGCCTGCGGACCGAGTGCGAGCAGTCGCTCGCGCGGCCGTTGCTCGACAGGTACATCGATAAGAGAGACCGGCATCGTTCCACCCCTTGGTCACGGCGACAGTGTCCTGGAGTGTGCCAGGCCCTACCGACATGTTGCCCGCGGACGCGGGGCCGCCCGAGTTGTCCGATCCCTGCCGATTGCGGATCGGTGCGGTTCGGGCACACTGGGTGCGTCGACCGAGTACAGGGGCAGCTGAATGTTCAAACCGCGCAAGGCAACCGCGGCACCGAAGCTCCGCACGCCGCTGCCCGTGGTCATCGCCGCGGTCGCGCTGCTGGTGACGGCGTGCGCCAGTGATACCGACCCCGTCAAGCCGGCGGCCCCGACCCTCGATCGGTATTACCAGCAAACGCTGGCCTGGGGTTCGTGCGACGGCTACCAGGGCGGCGGCGAGCTCGGCGCGGCCGGGATCGAGTGCGCACGGGTGCTGGTGCCGATCGACTACGGCAAACCCGACGGCGACACCGCTCGGATCGCGATCTCCCGCCTGCGCGCCACCGGAACCCGCGTCGCCTCGCTGCTGACGAACCCGGGCGGGCCGGGTGCGCCCGGACTGAACTTGCCGCTGGCACTGGCGAAGTCGCCGGTGGCCGAACGGCTCGACCTGATCGGGATGGACGTGCGTGGGCTCGGCGCCTCGACCCCGCACGTCACCTGCCGCTCGGCCACCGAATTCGAGACGAGTCAGCGCGTGCTCGGCCGGACCGACCCGCTCGCGGAAATCGACCAGGTCGAGCAGGAGAACGAGGACTACGCCAACTCGTGTGCGCGACGCACCGGGCTGACGCTGCTCGCGCACGTCGGCACCGTCGACGTCGCGCGCGACATGGACGTGGTCCGGGCCGCGCTCGGTGAACAGAAACTGACCTACTTCGGCGGGTCCTACGGCACGCGCCTCGGCTCCACCTATGCCGAGATGTTTCCGGATCGGGTGCGCGCGATGGTCCTCGACGCCCCCGTCGACCCCACCACGAACATCGGCGACGAGGTGATCACCGCCGCGGGTTTCCAGCAGGCGTTCGACGCCTACGCCACCGACTGCGCCAAAGCCCCGGACTGCCCGCTCGGCACCGATCCGAAGAAGGCGAACGAGAACTACCGCGCGCTGGTCAGCCCGCTGATTCAGCACCCGATCCGCGGGCTCGACTACAGCGCCGTCACCACCGCGACGATCGCCTCGCTCTACCGTCCTTCGTTGTGGCCGGACCTGACCAAAGGGTTGTCCGAGCTCGCCAAGGGCCGCGGCGACGCCTTGCGCGGCGACGCGACCACATACGAGGACGCCTCCTCCGACGACGTGCATCGCGCGGTGCTCTGTCTGGAGGAGGTCCGGGTGACCGATCGCGCCGTGGCGGCCGATATCGTCCGCCGATCGCGGGCCGCCGCTCCGGCTTTCGACGACGCCATGGGCAAAGCCAACACCTCGGCACCGCTGGACGCCTGCGCGTTCTGGCCGGTTCCGCCGACCGCCCAGCCGCACGTGCCGAAGGTGGTCGGCCTGCCGAAGGTCGTGGTCGTCGCGGCGACCGGGGATCCGGCGACGCCGTATCCCGGTGGTGTCACCCTCGCCAAAACCCTTGGCGCCGCACTGATCACCTACGAGGGCACCCAGCACGGTGCCGCGTTCGAGGGCATCGCCTGCGTCGACCGGCCGATCGTGCAGTATCTGATCGACCTGACACCACCGGCCGAGGGCCTGCGGTGCACGAAACCGTGAGCTGCCGAGCTACCCGTCGACGACCACGACCTCGGGCCTCGGCAGCGTGAACAATGCGTTGGCGGCGAGCTTTTCGAGATGTCGCAATTGACGCTCGTGCACGACGATCCGGCGCAGTGCCTCGTTGATCGTGGCGTTGCTCGTCGAGGTGCCCATCACGGCGGCCGCGGCGGCGAGCAACTTCTGGTCGAGATCGATCCGCACGGATTTCATGCGTCCTCCTTCGTACATTCGCCATTTTGCGCCATATCGCTCGAAGATGTCTGGCGAATCGCGTCGGGGCCGTGGCACCGGTCGGCGGCCACTGGTCAGCTCGTCGCCGGAATCCGTCGTCCGATGCCGGTAATTGCGCAGTAAGGCACGAACAGCTAGACACTTTGCCAAGCTGCACGGGCTTTTGTTGTCGGCAAGCCGCAGCGGTGCTTGCATCGACGTATGTTCACCGAAGCTCAGCTGTACTCACCGGTGACCCGGTCCGGCGACGGCGATGTGACCGTCCACCTGAGCGACGAGCACCCTGGCGTGCACGACTCGGACTACCGGGCTCGTCGCAATGCCATCGCCGCGCTTGCGCTCGATTACGCACCGGGCAAACCTGTTCCGCAGATCGACTACACCGACGAGGAGCAGCAGGTCTGGCGGATCGCCTCGGCCGAACTCGCCCGCAAACACCAGACCTACGCCTGCGCCGAGGTGCTGGAGGCGGCGGCACGGCTCGCGCTACCCGAGGACCACATCCCGCAGCTGAACGAGGTCTCGGCGGCGCTGGTGCCGCTCAGCGGGTTCCGCTACGCCCCGGCCGCCGGGCTGGTGCCGCTGCGCCAGTTCTTCGGCTCGTTCGCCGATCGAACCTTCCACTCCACCCAGTACATTCGGCACCATTCGGCGCCGCTGTACACCCCCGAGCCGGACGCCATCCACGAGATCATCGGCCACGCCAACCAGATCGCCAGCCCGCGCTTCGCCGCCATCTACGAGGCGGTCGGCGCGGCGGTCGGTCGCCTGGAGACCGAGCCCGCGCTGAAGTTCCTCGCGAATGTCTTCTGGTTCTCGATGGAGTTCGGCGTGGTCCGGCAGGACGACGAAGTCCGCTGTTACGGTGCGGGATTGCTGTCGTCCTACGGTGAGATCGAGGAGTTCCGGACCGCCGACCTGCGCCCGCTCGACGTCGCGGTGATGGGCACCGCGGTCTACGACATCACGCACTACCAGCCGATCCTGTACTGCGCCGAGTCGGTCGCCGAGATCGAGGACGTGATCGGCGGCTTCTTCGCGACGATGGACGACGAGACGCCGGACCGGCTGCGGCAGTCGAGTTCAGCTGGGGCGCAGTAGCTTTCTCATTGCTCCCGGCTGAGCGGCAGCCCGGCTTCCAGCAGATCCAGCATCCGGCCGATGTTCTCGGGATTGATCGGGGTAATCCGCGCGACGGCCAGACCCGCGCCCGTCAACGCGCCTGCGAGCACGCGTATCTCGAAATCGTCGGTGGTGCCGCCGACGCGTTCGGCCATTATGGTGGCGACCATCTCGATGTTGCGTTCCATTTCCCTGCCGATGGCCGAGCGCAGCTCGGGCACGTGATAGACCAGCGCCTGTCGTTCTTGTTCGAACGCGTAGGCCTCGGCGGACAGCCCCTCGTAGACGTCTGTCATCGCGTTACGGAGCGCGGTCAGCGGCGCGATGCCGGGCGGTTGCGCGCGGACGGCCTCGATCAGCACCGGATCGAGGTCGTCAGCGAGCACCAACTGTTCCTTGGTCGGGAAGTAGCGAAAGAAGGTGCTCGGCGACACGTCGGCCGCGGCCGCGATCTGCTCGACCGTGGTATCGCTGTATCCCTGCTCGCGGAACAGCCGGAACGCTTCTTCGCGAATCGTCCGGCGGGTCCGTTCCTTCTTCCGCTCGCGTAAGCCGCGCACGGCAGGCTCTTCCCCGGACAATTCAACCGACATATGTCGATTCTGACTGATCGGCGGGCCGGACGGCGCCACCGACGACTTCCGGCCGCACCGCGGCCACCTCGGCGGGTCGCTTCGATCGAATGACGACGGCGGCCACCACGGCCGACAACGCACACATGATCGCGCAGACCCACAGCATCGCGGCCATGCCACCGACGAAAGCGCTCTGCACCTGGTGCAGCACCGCCGAGTCGCCCAACTGGCGCGCCGCCGCGACGCCGGCGTTCACCCCGTCCGAGATCGGATCGCGGTTCAACGAGCCGAGATCCGAGCGGTACTGGGTGGACAACACCGTGCCAAGCACCGCGACGCCGATGGTGCCGCCCGCTTGGCGCAGGGCCTGGATCAACGCGGATCCGGAACCGGAACGTTCCGCGGTGAGCTCGCCCATCGCCAGGCCCATGGCCGTCGGCATGGCCAGGCCCATACCCGCGCCGAGCAGGGTCGTCCACAGTGCGGTGAAGCCGTAGCCGCTGTCCACGCTGGTCATCGCGCCCAGCCCGAGCGCGACGGCCAACAGGGCGAAGCCGTTGGTGAGCACCACCCTGGTCCCGAGCTTCGGCAACGCCTTGGAGACCAGCCTGCTGCCGACGATCAGCCCGCCGATCAGCGGAAGCAATCGCAGCCCGCTACCGAGTGTGTCCACCCCGAGTACCGCCTGAAAGTACTGCGGCACGGTGAAGAACATGCCGAACATCGCGAAGTTGATGACGATGGAAAGCGCGGTGCCCCAGCGGAATCCCGCCGTCTCGAACAACCCGAGATCGATCAGCGGATGCGCCGTCCTGCGCTGCCAGAGCACAAAGGCGCCGAGCAACAGCGCACCGGCCAGCACGGTGGTCCAGGCAGGCACATTGCCCCAGCCGAGGTCGCCGATCCGGATGAATCCGTAGGTGAGACCGAGCATTCCGACGGCCGAGAGCAAGACGCCCGGCACATCGATTCGGCGTTGGTTCGCGCTGCGTGATTCCGGAACCAGCGCGAAGACGGCGAGCGCACCGATGATCACCATCGGCACGTTGATCAGGAACACCGAACCCCACCAGAAGTTCCGCAGCAGCCAACCACCGACGATCGGCCCCAACGGCATACCGAGCGCCGACGCGGTCACCCAGATGGTGAGCGCACGCTGCCGGTCGGCGGGCTCCGGGAACAGTGCGGGCAACACCGACATGGACAGCGGCATCATCACCGCCGCCGCGACGCCGAGCGCCACCCGACCGGCAATGAGCTGACCAGCGGTGCCCGCGAACGCGCAGGCGAGTGACGCGGCGCCGAACACGAGCAACGCGGCGAGCAGGAACTTTTTGCGGCCGTACCGATCGCCGAGCGCGCCCGCGGGCAGCATCAGCGCGGCGAGCGCGAGCGTGTACGCGCCGCTGAACCATTGCAGCGCAGCGGTATTCGCGTGCAGGTCGACGGCGAGCGTCGGCAGCGCCACGGTGAGCACCGTGACGTCGAGCCCGATGGTCAGCATCGCGAACGCCAGCGCGCCGAGCGCCAGCCAGCGACGAGTCGCATCTGTTTTCATGACCCCTCCGAAAATGATAGAAGCTACTTTTTGATAGTAACTCTCATTTAGCAGCTTCTGTCAATACCCCGCTCCGGCGCGCATTCGGCCGACCCGCCGCGGAATCGCTAGGCTCGCGAACGATGAAGATCCGGGACTCGCGCCGCCGCGCCACACTCCGCCTCGGTTCCGCGCTGGCCGCCCTGGCGGTGATCGCGGGTTCGGCCGCCGTTCCGGCGTTCGCCGCGCCGCCGCCGAGCACGCCGACGACACCGTTCACCACCCCGAATACCGACGGCTGCCCGCAGAAGACGCGTCCGCCCGCGCCGATCGACGAGTCCGAGGTTCCGGCGCCAGGGGACCCGACGCCGACGGCACTGCCCATCCCGACGCCGCCCGTCGGCGGCAGCCAGCTCGGTCAGTGTGGCGCCGTGCTGCCCAAGGGGGGACCGCCGGTGCCACCGGATATTTCGGCCACCGCCTGGCAGCTGTCGGACCTGGACACCGGCGAGGTGCTCGCCGCCAAAGACCCGCACGGCCGCTATCGGCCGGCCAGCACCATCAAGGTCCTGCTCGCCACCATCGCGCTGCGCACACTGGATTTGAACAAGGTGGTCGTCGGCACCGACGACGACGCGAACGCCGACGGCACCCGGGTCGGCATCGGCCCCGGTGGTCACTACACCAACCGCCAGCTCATGCAGGGCCTGATCATGTGCTCCGGCAACGACGCCGCGCACGCCATCGCCACCCAGCTCGGCGGCGAAGCGGCCACCGTCGCGAAGATGAACGATCTCGCGAAGTCGTTGGGCGCCTTGGACACTCGCACGGCCAGTCCGTCCGGCCTGGACGGACCCGGCATGAGCACCTCGGCCTACGACCTGTCCGTGCTGTTCCGTGAGGCCATGACCATCCCGCTGTTCGCCGAACTCATCCACACCCAACAGGTGGACTTCCCCGGCTATCCCGCGAACCCGAAAATCGAAGGCGACAAAGACCACCCCGGCTTCCCCATCGGCAACGACAACCACCTGCTCTACGACTACGACGGCGCCATCGGCGGCAAGACCGGCTTCACCGACGACGCCAGGCAGACCTTCGTCGCCGCCGCCGAACGAGACGGCCGCCGTCTCGCCATCACCCTCCTCAAAGCCGACGTCCGGCCGCTGCGCCCCGCGGACCAGGCCGCCCGCCTGCTCGACTACGGCTTCGCCCTCCCCCGCGGCACCTCCGTCGGCAGGCTGCCCGACCCCGACCGCAAACAGTCGAAACCCGGTGCCGCCCTTGCCTCCCCACCCCCCAAAGGCCAGGACTCCCGTCCGCTGGCCGACGAAGGCCACGGCGACAACCGCACCGTCTGGATAGCCGGCGGCGTAATCCTCATCCTCGCCCTCCTCCTCGGTGCACGCCGATTGACCCGGCGGCGGTAGACCCGCTCGCGAAAGTCCTGGGACGCAGCGTGTCCCGCACGCTTGTGCCATCATCAACGGCATGGGGTTCATGCGTGCTGGGGTGGAACGTGTCAACGAGTACCTCCAAGCCGCGCCGCGCGGACCCCGCTACCACGGCGACACAAACGATCCGCGCTACCCGTCGCCCCGCGAATTACGTACCTTCACAGCAACTGTCGTCGACATAGCACTGCACGCAGGTGTCGCGGCCGCCGCCGCCACTTCCGTCGACGGGCTGATCGCGATACCGACCGGGATCCTCGTCTACGTGGTGACGTCGTTCGTGCACACCACCGTGGTGCAGCGGATAACCGCTGCCACCATCGGCAAGGCCGTCTTCGCGTTGGTGTTCATCCGCGGCGACGATGGCGGCAAACCGACCTTCGACCGCCTCCTGAAGTGGTACCTGCTGCGATCGTTCCTCACCGTGCTGAGTGTCCTGTTCGACTGGTCCCCGAACGGCAACGAACACTCGCCGAGCCTGGTGGCGGTGCGGCGACGCGACGTCAAGGCCCTGCACGCCGCGCACCATCAGCCGGTCCCGCAGGCACACCCGCACACGGTCTGACCAGCCGTGCTAGGGACCTATACGTGCCTCGCAGGAGGGCAGCGGGTTCGGGATCGCAGGTTCGGCCTGCAAATGTTCGCGGCGATGGAACCGATTACCGCGGTACTGCGTCTATGGCTTGTGTAAGTGACTTCCGTCTATCAGGTGCGGCTGCCGTGCGGGAAAGGGATGTATCGACGTGGCTGGAATTCTTGGCGTGGACATCGAGGTGTTGGGCAAGACGGTCCAGTCGCTGCGGGGTGCCGAGCAGGTGCTCAATGACGCGATGAAGGCGATGACCAAGGACGGTCATGGCGATATCGGCACGAAGGCGCTCAACGACGCGGCCGAGAGCTTCCAACGACGGTGGCACTACGGGATCGAGCGGATCGGCGAGTCGGCCAAGGTCACGGCGGAGGGCGTGAGCAAGTGTCATGACGCCTACCGAGACGTCGACACCGCCATTGCCAAAGCACTCGACCAGGTCGCGGGTCTCATCGACGGAAAGACACAGGCCAAGGCATGAGTGACAACCCTTATCCCAACCTGGGTTTCAACCCGGTCCCCGGCGCCCCCACCGACGTCGCCGGGCTACGCGGGCAGATCAACACGTCTGCGGACGCGGTCCGGGAAACCAACGACCTGCTGACTCGCCTGCGCAACAGCAACGACAACGTGTGGAAAGGCGACGCGGGCGACGCCTTCCGCGCCAACTTCGACGCCACCCTCGCCCAAGACCTCGGCTACGCACAGAAGTCTCTCGAACGCGCGGTCAGCGTGCTCGACCAATGGCACACCGACCTCGTCGGCTACCAGGACACCGCAAAGGGACTCGAAGCCGAGGCCGCCGATGCCAAAGGCCAGCACACCCAGGCCGTTGCGGCCCTGCAAACCGCCAAGGCCAATCCAGATCTCGGCCTCGCGAACACGATGTTCACCGATCAGACCGAACTACAAGCCGCGCAATCCCGCCTCGACGCGGCCACCGCCCAGGTCCGCTCCGCAAGCACAGCGGTCGACAACTGGCAGGGAAAGATCGACTCCATCCTCCAGCGCGCCCGCGACCTGGAAGCCCAGCACGACAGCACGGCCCGCCGCGCTGCCAGCGAATTAGACTCCGCCGCAAAAGATTTCGCACCGAGCCCGCCGGACAAGAGTATCTGGGACCGGATTGCGGACGCGGTGAACGGTGTCGGCAAGTGGATCAGTGAACACCGGCAGCAGATCCACGACGTCTTGGCAGGCATATCCGCCGTCACGGGACTACTTGCGTTGGTGACTCCGCCACCTGCCGACGCGATCTTCGCGGGAATCGCGCTCGTGGCCGGCGCGGGCGTCCTGGCGATGGACGCCTTGGACCCGGAGGTGCGTAGCGCGTTCAGCGATGTGTTGCATGGCGACTTCAACAGTGATGCGTTGAAGAAGATCGGCACCACTGTGGGTATCGATGCGCTCGGCGTCATTCCCGGCGTCGGCGGGGCATACAAGGGTGCAAAGGCGTTGAGCGAACTCGGCGAGTTCGCTCCGGCAGTCCGAGCTTTCGCGGAGGGAGCACAGTCGCCGGGAATAGCGTCCAAGGCGCTCAACTGGATTCCAAGGCCCGCAGAGGCGACCTTGTTCCTGCAGGACTTCAGCGCAGCGAGCAAGGCGGCGCCAGGCACCGCGCTGGCCGGTATCGAGCTGTTCTCACGATCCGCCAAGGCCGGGTTGGGCTTGGAGAAGATAGGAAGCGTGTTCGGGAACCATGAGTGAGACAGCCCTGGATATCTGGATCCCCGACGGGTACATGGCAATGCCGCTCTCCAGCATCGAGGAGAGCATCGGCATTGTCCAAGACCTGGTCAACGGAATACCCCCCTCGCCCGCAACAGCAATGGCGCACGCGGTGCTGCCCGCCGCGGCGACCCTGCTCACCGAACTGGCCAAGCGGGATGCGCGTTACTGCGGCATCGGTCGGCATGCGTCATCGGTCGGCGGGTTGGTCACCTCATGTCTCACGGTGTGCGTCTACGAAACTGATGGCGAGCAGACAAACCCACGATTGGCGCTGACCAATCTGGTCGAGTCCAGGCTCGAGTCCGGAGATGAGCTCGGTGAGATCGAGCTGACCGACATCGATGGCCGGCCGATGTTGTTCTCGGAGCGGATAACCGAGCTGCCCACACCGGAGATTCCAGCGCAGCCCTACACCAGCGATACGACGGCTACGTACCAACTCGAGGCGGTAGTGCCCTCCTCGGACGGGTCCGCGATCGCGGCTGTCGAGATGTCCACCGCCTACGTCGACCACGGACCCGAATTTCGGAAAATGATCGTGGACATGGCGCGGTCGGTCAGATTCCGACCCACCGACCATCCGACTGCCCGACCATCGTCGCTCGACCTGTGAGGATGTCGTCATCCAAACCTCGTCATCTGCCCCCGCCAATACCCACCCGGAGACACGAGCGGCGCTGCGCAAAACGGCTGCCGTTCGATGGCCGCTATTCCTTACCGTAATCGCTTGCGGACCATTGGCTTTCGCTCTGGGCAGCACGCTCGGGGACTCGAATGTGCCCGTCATCAGCAGAATAAGCGCGCAGGTTGCCGGAATCGTCGGCATCGTGTTCGTCATCGGGACCATTGTCGGTTGCGTATTCGGCTGGATCGGACACCGGAAAAGGAAGGCGTTGCGCCGCTATCCATGGGCGACTTGGCCGATCCGGTACATCCGCGTTGGCGGCGACGAGTGGGTCGAACTGGTCGGACAGGACGGCGTCTCCGTTTCCACGCTCCAACTCAGCACCTGGCCTAGCGAGCGAGGAAAGCTAGTCGATTTCCGAACTCGCCACGTCTGGTTCGCCGGTAATCCGCTGAAGTACGGCGTAGTCTCCGCGCCCGGCGGCGGCGATCTTAGGTACGCCTATCGCTCCACTCGGAAAACCCCTCCCGAATTGACCTTCAGGACAGACGATTCAACCAGCCGACGCGATCCGGATACGTCGTACGAGCTGGTACGGAAAGACGGGAGCCTGGCGATGCGGCCGGTCGGCGGGCCTCCGGAAGAGGCGACACCGTATGGCAGGAAAGGCGATGTCAGGTACCCGTCACCGCGCATGCTGCGGCGGGTCATAGCGTTCGCCCTCGACTGGCTCATCCATGTGGGATGCGGTGTCAGCGCCGCCATTGCGGTCACGCCAGGGTTCACTGCCGACGCGATCGCGCATCACGACTGGCAGCACGTAGGGGTGAATCCGGTTGTTGTGGTGGGCTTCTTCCTCGTCGCCTCCGCATTCGACCGGATCATCATCCAGTCGATATTCCATACAACGATCGGCAAGGCAGTGTTCGGCTTGGTCGTCATCCGCCCGCAGGACGGCAAGTACCCATCGTTCGGCCGCCTGGTGGCGGTGTGGTTGTTCCACATATACCTTCCGCTCGGCATCTTTGGTAACGGAGCTGGTCCGGACCGAATCGGGGACTATTTCCTACCTGCGGTGCGGCGGCAAGATGTGCTGCGCGGCAGTGCAATGTGAACTGTGCGCAAGCGGAGCCGAGGCCATCGCATCGATGGGTCGCAGGACCGAGCAGTCGGCCGAGAATGGCTTCGGCAGGCGCCGGTGCCTGAGGAAGGCCGGGAATCAATGACCGCGAGGTCGGCGCAGACTCGAAAGGGCGAGGGCGGCAAGGGCTCCCGCACCGAAGAACGTCGCTCCGGCGCCGAGGGAGAGTTCGCGGGCTGAGACGCGGGGGGCGATGACGGCGGCGGGGGGTGCGGGGATGTCCGCTTCGGGTTCGTTGTCGGAGGCGGTGGCGGCCCAGGCGGTGGCGAACAGGATGATGCGGTAGGTGACGTAGCTGAAGACCATCAGGCCGATGATCGAACCGAAGGCGGCGCCCGCCGGGCTGCTCAGCACCTTTTGCAGGTAGATCGAGGCGACGAACTTGAAGACCTCGAAGACCAGCGCGGCCAGCGCGGCGGCTTTGGCGGCGCTGGCCAGCGTGACCGGTTCGCGGGGCAGGCGGGCGATGATCCAGGCGAACACCGCCCAGGAGGCGAGGAAGCCGAGCAGGATCGACGCCAGCGCCAGCAGCAGCCGGGCGCCGGGCAGGTGCGAAAGGCCGAGGCTGATCAGCAGCCTGGCACCGAGGGTGCTGGACGCGAGCGCGGAAAGTCCCAGGGAGACAACGAAGGCCAGACCCAAGCCGAGTAGCGCACCGAGGTCGGACAGCTTGGCCATGAACCAGTTCTGCGCCTCGCTCTTCTGCTCCCACTGCTCGGTCAGTGCCGCCCGCAGGTTCGCTATCCAGCCGAGCCCGGACCAGATCCCCGCCAGCAGGCCGATGATGCCGACGGTGCCGCGGGACTCGACCGCCTTGTCGATCAACTCGTTCAACTGCTCGCCGAGCGAACCGGGAATGTTGTCGACGATCTTGGTCTGCAGTTCGCTGAGCATCTCGGGATGGCTCGACAGTACGAAACCCGCGATCGCGAAGGCGACCATCAGCAGCGGAAACAGTGACAGCACGGTGAAATACGTGATGCCCGCCGCGTAGTAGTCGCCACGCTGCCGCTGATACCGCCCGCCCGCGCGCACCAGATGGTCCAGCCATGGCAGCGCCTGGATCCGTCGTTCGATCCCGGCCTTGACGTTGTCGATCACCTGCACCAGTTCGCCCCTTCAGGAGAGATCTCGCAGGTGCCGACCGCTAGCGGGCCAGCAGGCCCACTCGGTCGTATACCTGTGCGAGGGTGTTGCCGGCGATCTCTCGCGCGCGCTCGGCACCGGCGGCGAGGATACGGTCGAGTTCGCCCTGATCCGACAAATACTCTTGCACCTTCGCCTGCAATGGCGTGACAAATTCGACCAGCGCGTCGGCGACGTCGGATTTCAGGTCGCCGTAGCCCTTGCCCGCGTAGTCCTTTTCGAGCGTGACGATGGGCGTGCCGGACAACGAGCTCAGGATCACCAGCAGGTTGCTGACGCCGGGCTTGTGCTCGACGTCGTAGCGGATCTCCCGCTCGGTGTCGGTCACCGCGGAGCGGACCCGCTTGGCGGTGATCTTCGGATCGTCGAGCAGGTTGATCAGGCCCGCGTCGGAGGCGGCCGACTTGCTCATCTTCGAGGTCGGGTCCTGCAGGTCGTAGATCTTGGCGGTGCCCTTCTCGATGTGCGCCTCCGGCACGACGAAGGTCTTCTTGAAGCGAGTGTTGAAGCGCTGCGCCAGGTTTCGGGTCAGCTCGAGGTGCTGGCGCTGATCCTCGCCGACCGGCACCTGATGCGGGCGGTAGAGCAGGATGTCCGATGCCATCAGCACCGGATAGGTGAACAGGCCGACCGAGGCGTTGTCCGAGCCCTGCTTGACCGACTTGTCCTTGAACTGGGTCATCCGGCTGGCCTCGCCGAAGCCGGTGATGCAGCTGAGCACCCAGGCCAGCTCGGCGTGCTCGGGCACCTGGCTCTGCACGAACAGCGTCGACTTCTTCGGGTCGATGCCGAGGGCGAGCAGCTGCGCGGCCGCGGCCTTGGTCTGGGCCCGCAGTGCCTTCGGATCCTGCGGCACGGTGATCGCGTGCAGGTTCGGGATGAAGTACAGCGCGTCGTAGTCGTCCTGCATGGTCACCCAGTACTGCAGCGCCCCAAGGTAGTTGCCGAGGTGGAACGAGGTACCGGTGGGCTGGATCCCGGAAAGGACCCGCTGCTTGCGTTCAGCGGCCGGGGTTTCTGCAGGAACGGACATGCCCCTGATCTTTCCATGGGCCGCCCACCTGCCGCCCGGCCACCACCCTCAACTGGTCGCCGCGCGCGGCTCATCGACGGAATTGCGCTCGGCCCAGTTCCGCGGGTCCACCCCGGGCATACTCGGCCGTCCCCTGGTGACCGACCGGTGCTCGCGCCGCGAGACCAGCTGGTAGATCGGCGCGCTCGGCCCGAGCAGGGTGCCGCGCAGCATCGGCGGCAGCAGCGGCGGCGGCGCCAAATGCGCGGTGCGCACGGCCTGGGCTAGCGCCTTGTAGGCGACTTGGTCGGCGATGCTCCAGCGCATGCCGTACATCTGCCGGATCCGCGGCGGCAGGCTGCCCTGCACCAGCAGGAAGAACGCGGAGGTGACCTGCTGCAGCGGCATCCGCTGCGGATACGGCACGCGCTGCCCGGCCAGATAGGAGCCGACCAGCCGCGCCTCGTCGGTGAGGAACAGCTCGTCGGAGGCGAGGTAGGCGTCGAAGGACGCGCGGAACTCCGGGTAGCTGCCCGGCGCCGCGTCGGCGGGCATGCCGAACAGCTCGGCCCAGCGCACGTAATCCTGGTACAGGCCCTCGCGCTCGCCGTCGGTCATGGTGCGGACCAGCAGGTCGTACATCATCTCGGCGGAGTCGAAGGTGAACGCCATCGTCATGTACATCAGGTGCGGGTCGAGCGCGGAATAGCCGGTGCCCGCCGGGTGGTGCGGCCCGGCGTCTTCCGGCAGTCCACCGCGCACCTTGGCGTGCTTCTTCGTGGTGAATTCGAGTGCGCGATCCGCCTCGGCCTTGCTGCCGAGGAACACGGCCTCGAACAGGTGGCCGGTGAGCGCGAGCCGGGTGTAGGGCGTCAGCCGATGCTCGGTGTTCTCCGCGGTGCCGACGTAGAGCAGCGGGTGGACCGCGCCGATGACCAGGGCGCGCTGGCCGTAGGTCAGGCCGACCGCGCGTTTGCTCATGACCCGTCTGGCCATGGAATGGTCGCTGAAGTAGCCGGGCTCGGACATTGCTGCCTCCTCGTCGAGAGCATCTGGCAACAGCATCCGCCAGAATCTCCATTCTGGCAATACCGTCTACCAGAATTACGTCATGACAGAATCAAGTCGTGACAGCATCGCGAAGCGATTCCGTGCGGGGCGGTGGCCGGGCGACGGGTGGGCCAGCATCGCGAAGCGATTCCGTGCGGGGCGATGGCCGGGCGACGGGCGGGCCGGCACAGCGGACCTATGGCGGGATCTCCGCGGACGAGCGGCGCGCGCAGCGGCGCGCGGCGTTGCTGGCGGCCGCGTTGGAGATCATCGGCGAACAGGGGCTGGCGAAGCTGACCGTCTCGGGGCTGTGCGCGCAGGCCGGGCTCAACGAGCGGTACTACTACGAGAGCTTCGACAGCCGCGATGCCGTGCTGACCGCACTCGTCGACTCGATCGCCGAGGAACTCGCGCTCGCGATCGTCGCGGCGGTCGGCACCGCACCGAAGGACTCGCGGGCAACGGCGCGGGCCGCGATCGCGGCGGGCATCCACCTGCTCACCGACGACCCGCGCAAGGCCAAGGTCACACTGGTCGCCGGCATGGCGACGCCGGAGTTGCGGGCCCGCACCACGGAAACGGTGCGGGTGTTCGCGCGAATGGTCGCGGCCGAGGGCATCGACTTCTACGGGATCGATGACCCGGATTCCGATCCCGCGATCGACTTCCGGGCCAACTATCTGGTCGGCGGCCTGGTGCAGACGCTCACCGCCTGGTTACAGGGCGAGCTGCCACTCACCCGCGACGAGCTGATCGAGCACACCACCGATGTGTTCGTGCTGCTCGGTGAGGATTTGGCGCGCCGATTGGCGTGACCCCGCCGGTGTCAGAGCTCGACTGAAACGTCGTGCAGCCCGGTCGATTCGCCTTGCAGGACAACGCGGAACGGGACGCCCTTGCGCGACCAGTACTCGGCGCAGTCACGCATCGCCTCGGCGAACCACGCTCGCTGGGCCGGTTCCTCGGCCAGCAGGTCCGCCGAATCACGGATCACGACAACATATCCCGCGCCTTCGCCGACGAAATCGTCCAGATCGCGCAGGCATTCGTCGAACGCGTCTTTGTTCTGCCCGAAGTAGTACGGAAACTGCAGGGCCGCAGCGACTTCGTCGAACACCCGCGCGACCGTCCGCATCTTCGTGCCGCGCAGTTCGCGCACCAGGTAGCCCGACGGCGCCCGGTAGCGCACGCTGCTCAGCTCCGCGGCATCGACGGCGGCTGCGCCGAGCGCGGGCGTACCGACCTGCGCACGCGAATCGGCCGCGACAGGGCGAGCTAGGAACTGCGACAACGGAATTGCCTTGGTCATCAGCGCATCCTCGTGAAGGTCTCGTAGTGGTCCCCGGTGTACCAGGCCGATCCGTCGCTGCCGGTGACGATGCGTTCGGCGTCCCTGGACCGGCCGCGCTGCTTGGGGTTCACGTCCCACTCCTGATAGGTGATCGGTTTGCCCGCCGCATCTTTGGCGGCCAGCGTGCCCCCGCGATTCATCCAACGGTCGCCGCCCTTGGTGCCGGGGGCGTTCGCCGAATCGGGCCAACGGCCCGCGTCGATTTCGGCCAGGGTGTCGTAGGCGTGCGCGGGTACGCCCGGTGCACGGCTGGCCGGCGGGGCCGACGGTGGCTTCGGTGCGCCGGTGGCGGATGCACTGCGGGGAGCGCGGGTGGTGGTGGCCGCGGCCGTGTCGTTGCCGCCGCCGCGCAGGGCGAGAACCGCGACGACGACCAGCGCTAGCGCCACCGCACCGAGCACCGCGAGCGTGCGAATCGCCTTCGGCGACAGGTTCATCGGTACTGCACCGTGACCGGCGCATGGTCGGACCAGCGCTGGTCGTAGGCGGCGGCGCGTTCCACGATGGCCTGCTTGGCGCGCGCCGCGAGCTCGCCGCGAGCGAGCTGGTAATCGATGCGCCAGCCGGTGTCGTTGTCGAAGGCGCGGCCGCGGTAGGACCACCAGCTGTACGGGCCGTCGACCGCCGGATGCAGCTGCCGCACCACGTCGACGTAGCCCGCGGCGAGCAGCTCATCGATCCAGGCGCGCTCTTCGGGCAGGAAGCCGGCCGACTTCCGGTTGCCCTTCCAGTTCTTCAGGTCGAGTTCGGTGTGTGCGATATTCCAGTCGCCGCTGACCACGAAATCTCCGGTGCGGGCGGTGAGATAGGCGCCGAGTTCGGCCATGTACCGGTACTTTTCGTCCTGGCGCACGGTGCCTGCCTCACCGGAGTGCACGTACACGCTGGCGACCGTGACCTCGCCGAAGTCGGCCTCGAGATAGCGGCCCGACGCACCGAACTCGCTGCTGCCGAAGCCGATTCGGACCGCGTCCGGTTCGCGCCTGGACAGGATCGCGACGCCCGCCCGGCCCTTGGACTCCGGCTCGGCCTGCGCCAGCCACCAGCCGTCGGCCAGCGCGGGCGCCAGCGCCGCTCTGGTCTGCTCGTCGGTGGCCCGCGTCTCTTGGACGCAGACGATGTCGGCCTCCGTCGCGGCGAGCCAGGCGAGCATGCCTTTGCCCGCGGCCGCGCGGACGCCGTTTACGTTCACAGTCGAAATGATGTAGGCCACCGCACGACCGTACAATGCTGGTCAGATGAATTCCTTCGGACACCGCCGTCCAGGAAAGGGTGATGACGATGCCGTCTGACACCACCAAGTCCACCGCCGCCGCGAAACGCGCCACCAGCGCCACCCGGGTGCCGGTCAAGAGCAAGCCGGAACTTCCCAAGGCTGTCAAGGCATTGCATATGGGCTCCGGCGATCCGCTGCTCCTGTTGCACGGCTTCATGATGTCGCCGCACTGCTGGGAGCAGACCGCGGCCCGGCTGTCGAGCCAGTGCGAGGTGTACGCGCCGGCCTTCGCCGGCCACTGGGGTGGCGAGCTGGCGGACGGCTGGACGGTCGACGTGCACACGCTGGCCGATCGCATCGAGGATCAGCTCGACGAACTCGGTTGGCGCACGTGCCACATCGCGGGCAACTCGCTCGGCGGCTGGGTCGGTGTCGAACTCGCCCGGCGCGGCCGGGCCCGCACGCTCACCCTCGTCGCCCCCGCGGGCGGCTGGCACACGCCGTCGCTCACCCAGTTACGGATCACCCTGAAGTTCCTGTCGCTGCTGCCGATGGTCGAAATCGGTAAGCGGCTGGGCGGTTTCGCAGTCAACAACCCGATCGCACAGCGCTTAACCCTGCTGGCACTCAGCAAGAACGCGTCCGCGGTCTCGCGCCGCGACACGGCCGCCGCGATCATGGCCGCGCTGCACTGCCCGTCCATGCTGCCGTTCATCGTGAGCAGCATCCGGGGTCCCGAGCAAGAAGACCTGTCCACGTTGGCGACACCGGTGCGGCTGCTGCTCGCCGAATACGACCGGGTCATTCCCAACCGCGTCTACGCGCGCCGGTATCTGAAGGAGCTCCCGGAGTCCGCTGACCGCATCGTGGTGCACGGTGTCGGGCACGTTCCGATGCTCGAGGCGCCGGACCGCATCGCAACCCTCATCGCCGAGCACGTATACGCGAGTCGCAACCGTCTTCGCGCGGTGTGAGACACGGGGTTTCCACAGGTCAGGAAGTTATCCACAGATCGAGGAAAGGTCTCGATCTCGCTCGCGCCCCCGCCTACTGTTTCGAGGCATGGGGAGCACACAAACCGACCGCGCAGTGCATCAACTCCGCGGCGACGTCGATGGCCTGTACGACCTGACCAGCAGGATGAACCGTGAAGCCAAGGAAACCGACAGCGTGGTTCGCGATATCGACCTAAGACTCCGCCGGCTGTCGCGGACGTCGGGTCGGCAGTTCGGCGTGCACCTCGCCTTCCAACGTCAACACGGACATCGGCTGGACCGGGTGGAATCAACACTCGGCGAACTGGCTACTCAGGTGAACCACCTGGCAGAGCTGCCGGCCCGAGTAGACGAGCTCGCCGAACAAGTGAGCTATCTGGCACCGCTACCAGCACGAGTGGACGAGCTCGCAGGTCAGGTGAACTACCTGACCGAGCAAGTCGACCGACTCGCACCGCTGCCCGAACACGTAGACGGGCTCGTACGACGAGTGAACGACCTGACCGGACAGATGGACGACCTGACCGGACCGATGGCCGACCTGACCGGCCGGATGGACAATCTGACCGGACGGATGGACGACCTGACCGGACGGATGGACGACCTGACCGGACGGATGGACGACCTGACCGGACGGATGGACGACCTGACCGGACGGATGGATGACCTGACCGGAAATCTGAACCAGCTGACCGGGCGCGTTGATCACCTGACGGGAAGAGTGGATTACCTGACCGGCCGAGTGGATTATCTGACGGAGCAGGTGGATCAGCTTGCGGAGCTGCCTGCGCGGGTGACCGGGCTCGACGAGCAGGTGGGTGAGGTGGCGGCGGCAGTTCGGCAGAACTCGCAGACGCTGGACGTTGTGATCGATCTGCTGCGGAAGCAACGGCCTGCGCCGCTCGATGATGAAGGCTAGCCAGCTATTCGGGACGCGGGCATTTTCTGTTCCCGCTTCATTTTAGCCTGCGCGACACTCGCAATACATCGGCCTGCGGGGCGATGTATTGCGGGGCATCGGGCTCCTACTCTGTGGACCGGTCTTGGTCGAAGGCACAGGGTGGAGGGCACATGGATGATTTGACGGGCAAAGTCGCTGTTGTCACGGGGGCGGCCAGTGGGATCGGGCGGGGTATGGCCGAGGCATTTCTGGATGCGGGGATGCGGGTTGTGTTGAGTGATGTGGAAGTGGCTGCGCTACATGCGACTACAGCCGAATTGCGCACCGCGGGAGCGGACGCGCATGCCGTGGTGGCGGATGTTTCGGCGCCGGACGATGTGACGACTTTGGCCGAGGCAACGCTGGAAAAGTATGGGGCCGTGCATGTTCTGTGCAATAACGCGGGGGTCTACGCCGGTAGCAGACCGTCCTGGGACAGCACGCTCGATGACTGGGAGTGGATTCTCGGGGTCAATCTGATGGGTGTGGTGCACGGACATAGCATCTTTCTGCCGATCATGATCGAGCAGGGCGAGGACGCGCACATCGTCAATACCGCGTCGCTTGCCGCGGTGGTTGGCGGATCGTCGCTGTACGGTGCGACGAAGTCGGCGGTGCTCGCACTGTCGGAGACCGCTTATCGCGAGCTCGTCGACGGCGATTTCAAGCCTCGGGTATCCGTGCTGATCCCCGGGGTGGTCGATACGAATATCTTTGATTCCGAACGCAATCGACCGAATCGATTCGCCGATGTCGGCCCGCGTCCGGCAGGCTGGAATGTCGAGGCCGCCCGGAAAGCATTCGCGCACGGCACAAGTCCGCGCGTTATCGGCGAGCAGGTGGTGCAGGCAATTCACGAGGAGCGCTTCTATGTGCTGACACACCCGGAATGGAAAGGACATATAGAACACCGGATGCGGCAGATCATCAACGGCGACAATCCCACTCGGTTACCGCCTCCTGGACTTTGAACACCACTCAGGACGCGACGTCGGCCCGCTTGCTGTCGGATCGAGGAAATCCCAGTAACAGTCGGCCGACCTCATCGGGAACGTCCAATTGCGGACAATGGCCGACGCCGGGCAGCGCGACGAACTCGCTGCCGGGCAGCATGGCGTGCAGGGCGCGGCCGACGGAGATCGGGATGATGCGGTCCTTGGTGCCGTGCACGACGAGGACCGGACAGCCGATGACGAGATCGACGTGGCCTGAGGGATGTTCGCGGGCGTAGCGGGTGGCGTCCTGGCCGCGCGCGGCGACGGCGGCCATATCGGGCACCGAACGTACCGCGGTGGTGAGGAATTCGGGGTCGGCAACAACGCCGGGGCCGTAGACGAACAGTGCGACCGCACGCCGAACACCCCAGCGCACCAGCGCGGTCGGGATGGGCAGGAGGCCGACGAGCCTGAAGAACAATCGGTATTCACGGAGCCGGCCGACACGGGCCAGCCAGTGCCGGGCCAAGAGTGGCTCGTCGAGGGAAACCACGGCGGTGACCTCATCCGGGTGCCGAGCGGCGGCGTGCAGCGCGGTGGCGGCGCCGAGCGAGTTGCCGACGAGGGCCAGCGAACCGTGCTCGGCGATGATCGCATCGACGAAGCGGTCGAACTGCGGGGTCAGCGGGCCCGGCTCGCGCGGATCCGCCAGACCGAAGCCGGGGAGATCGACGGCGAAGGCCGCACGGCCAGCGGCTTCCAGGGCGGTGAGAACGCCGCGCCAAGTGTCCGCGCTGTCGGCGTAACCGTGTAGCAGCAGGATCGGGGTGCCGGCGCCCTCGACGGAAAGGACTCGGGTGTTGACGTCGTTGTAGCGCGCGGTGGTTTCGGTGATCATCGGCCGGTTGCTCCTCGACGAGCTCGCACCACAACGATGCGTAGGACCAGCGGCGTTTCGATTGCGGGACAAGGAATCCCGAGCGCGCACGCCGTTGTTGCGCACTCGGGAACCCGAAAACTGTTAGGCCAGTAGCCCCTTGGCGATGTGCGTCACCTGGATCTCGTTGCTGCCCGCGTAGATCATCAGCGACTTGGCATCGCGCGCAAGCTGTTCCACGCGGTACTCGGTCATGTACCCGTTGCCGCCGAACAGCTGCACCGCCTCCATGGCGACCTCGGTGGCCGCCTCGGACGCGTAGAGCTTCATCGCCGAAGCCTCGGCGAGCGTCGGCGGCTTGCCCGCGCGACCCCGCTCCAACGTGTTGAACACCATGTTCTGCACGTTGATCCGGGCGATCTCCATCTTGGCCAGCTTGAGCTGGACGAGCTGGAAGCGACCGATCTCCTGGCCCCAGAGCTTGCGGTTCTTCGCGTAATCCAGGCAGAGCCGGTGACATTCGTTGATGATGCCCAACGCCATGAAGGCCACACCGACGCGTTCGGCGGTGAAGCTGGACCGCGCGCTCTCCCGGCCGTCGCCGCCCTTGTGCTCCTCGGTCTCCCCGAGCAGACGATCCTTGCCGAGGCGGACATTGTCGAAGAACAGCTCACCGGTGGGTGAGGCGTGCAGACCCATCTTCTTGAACGGCTTGCCCTGGGTGAGCCCCTCCATGCCCTTGTCCAGGACGAAGGTGAGCACCTTGCGCTCGCGCTTGTCACCGCCATCGCCCTCGTCGAGCTTGGCGTAGACGATCATCACGTCGGCGAACGGACCGTTGGTGATGAAGGTCTTCTGGCCGTTGAGCAGGTAGTCGTCCCCGTCGCGCCGGACGTAGGTTTTCATGCCGCCGAACGCGTCGGAGCCCGAATCGGGCTCGGTGATCGCCCACGCCGCAACCTTTTTCATGGTCACGATGTCGGCGAGCCAACGTTCCTTCTGGGCCAGCGTGCCGCGCGACATGATGGTGGTCGCGCCCAGGCCGATGCTGACGCCCATCGCGGTGACCAAACCCATACAGACACCGGACAGTTCGCCGATCACCACCGCCATCAGCGATTCCTGCCCGGCGAACGGGCTACCGCCGGAGGACTTTTCCTTCTTCTCCGGTAGCGGCTCGCCAGCGGCAATCGCCTCAGCTTTGGCGCGCTGCTTGCCGAGCAGCTTCTCCACCGCCTCGCCGCCCATGGCGTCGATCCCGAACTCGCTGAACAGCTTCCGGATGATCGGGTACGGCGACAGATCGCCGCTGTCCAGTGCGTCCAGGTTGGGCCGGATCTCCTTGTCGATGAACGTCCGCACGGCATCGCGGATCAAGACATCGGTCTCGGACCATTCGAACATCGTTGTTCTCCTTATCGTTCCGGCGAGCTCAGGGCAGCCGAGCGGAGATGTCGTCGATCAGCCACGGCCCCTCGGTCTCGATCGTCTTCACATCGTGCCAACCGGCCAGCTCGGAGATGGCGCCGCCCTGCACCGCGAACACCTTGCCGGTGATCGGGCACTTGTCCGAGGCGAGGTAGGCCACCAGCGGCGAGATGTTGGCCGGGCTGAAGGCGTCGAACTCGCCGTCTTCCACCTCGTCGGCCTCGGCCGCCATCATGGCGCCCATGCCGGGCGTGGCCAGGGTGAGCCTGGTGCGCGCGATCGGCGCGATGGCGTTGACGCGCACCCCGTAGCGGGCGAGTTCGTCGGCCGCGACCAGGGTGAGCGCGGCAATCCCCGCCTTGGCCGCGCCGTAGTTGGCCTGGCCCGCGTTCGGCACCGTGGTGCCGGACGCGGAGGCGGTGTTGATCACCGCGGCGTTCGGCTGATTGCCCGCCTTGCTCTGGTCTTTCCAGTAGGCGGCCGCGTGGTGCAGCACGGCGGCGTGCCCCTTGAGGTGCACGGCGATCACCGCGTCCCACTGCGCCTCGTCCAGGCCCGCGATGAACGCGTCGCGCAGGATGCCCGCGTTGTTCACCACGATGTCGAGGCCGCCGAGTTCGGCGACCGCCTGGTCGATGACGTTCTTCGCGCCGTCCCAGGTGGCGATGTTGGCGGTGTTGGCGATCGCCTTGCCGCCCGCGGCGATGATCTCGTCGGCGACCTCTTGCGCGGGCGTGTTGTCGGTTCCCTCGCCCTCGTTGCTGCCGCCGAGGTCGTTGACGACCACGGCCGCGCCCTCGCGCGCGAACAGCAAGGCGTGCTCGCGGCCGATGCCGCGACCGGCACCGGTGATGACGGCTACTCGGCCTTCGAGTGCACCCATCGATGTCTCCTCTTCCTGGATTCTGTGCTGAATGTTGCGACCGGGTACCGGCTTTCGCCGGGACGACGGGGAGTCGTCCCGGCGCAGGCTCAGTCGGCTATCTCGGCGAGACCATCGCTGAGGACGACGTCATCGCCGCGCACGGTCTCGAAGGCGTAGGTGCTGACGCCGTCGGCGGAGCCGACCTTCCAGATGCGGGTCTCCAGATCGTCGCCGGGGAACACCATCTTGGCGAAGCGCACCGCGAAGCGCTCGAGCCGGTTGACATCCGACCCGCCGACCTCGGTGAGTACCGCCCAGGACGCAAACGCCATGGTGCACAGCCCGTGCGCGATGATGCCGGGCAGCCCGGCGTCCTTGGCCACCTGCTCGTCCAGGTGCAGCGGCACCGGATCGCCGGAAGCCGGTGAGTAACGGAAGGTTTGGTCGTCGTCGACGTGCTGCGGAACCACTGCCACCGGCGGCTGCGCCCGCAGGTTCTCGTCGAACTTGTGCGCCGGCGCCGCGGCACCCACCGTCTTGCCCGCGTCGATATTGCGGAAGAAGGCGGTCAGGTACTGCTCGTTGACCAGTTCCCCTGCCTCGGTGCGGCATTCGATGAGGATGGTGATGGCCGTGCCGTTGGGTCGACTGGTGTAGCCGGTCGCCTTGGCGCGCGAGACCAGCTGGTCGCCCGGCTGGATGGCGCGGTGGAAGTGAAAGTCCTGCTCGCCGTGTACGACCCGGCCGAAGATATCCATCGGCGCGACCTCGATCACCGGCATCATCATCGCCTCGAAGACGGGGACGATCGCGAAGACCGGCGAGGCGACCTTGCCGGTGCGATGCGCCTCGATCGGATCATTGGTGGCGGCGGCATATTCGCCGATCCGCTCGCCCGTCACCTCGAAACGTTCGTCGTCACACCAGGTTTCGAGACCGGCATCGTCGAACTCGACGAACCGTGCCGTGCTGGTCTCCGAGGTCATGCCGAAGCCAGCGCGTCGAGCTGCTCGAGGGACTTGTCCAGCTGCTTGAGGCCGTCCTTCTCCACCGCCTTGCCGAGCGCACCCTTGATCAGCGCACCCTCGAAATCACCGGAAACGAGGATGGTGCTGCCACCGTCGCCCTTGGGCTGGATGTCGAAGGTGAATTCGGTCTTCACGCCGGCCATGCCGGTGCCGCCGAGGGTGAGCTTGCTCGGCTGCTGTACCGAAACCACGGTCCATTCCAGCTTGTTCGCCATGCCGAGCATGACAATCTTGGCGACCAGCTTGGAGCCCTCGGTCAGCACGGCGGGCGGCTCCTCCATGAAGCGCTCGTGGATGGTGAACCACTTGTCCCAGGTGTTCGGGTCGGAGACGACCGTCCAGAGCGCCTCGGGGGTGGCGTTGACGTCTTTGGTGGCTTCGATGTGTCCCATGAGTTAGCTCCTCGTTGAGTTTCGTTGTGCGAGTTCAGCGTTCTGCACGCCGGTAGGCGGTCACGACCGCGGCGCCGCCGAGGCCGATGTTGTGCTGCAGGCAGGCGGTGACGTTGTCGACCTGTCGCTTGTCGGCGGTGCCGCGCAGCTGCCAGGTGAGCTCGGAGCACTGCGCCAAACCCGTTGCGCCGAGCGGATGTCCCTTGGAGATCAGGCCGCCGGAGGGGTTCACCACCCACTTGCCGCCGTAGGTGGTCAGGTTGTCGTCGATCAGCTTTCCGGCTTCGCCCTCGCCGCACAGGCCGAGCGCCTCGTAGGTCAGCAGTTCGTTCGCCGAGAAGCAGTCGTGCAGCTCGATGACCTGGAAGTCCTCGGCGCCGAGCCCGGCCTGTTCGTAGACCTTGCGCGCCGCCTGCACGGTCATGTCGTAGCCGACGAGGTTCTTGGCGGTCTCGTCGAACGTCGACTTGTAGTCGGTGGTCATGGCCTGACCGACGATCTCCACCGCCTGCGCGGCCAGGTTGTGCTTGTCCACGAACGCCTCGCTGGCCAGGATGACCGCGCCGGAGCCGTCGGAGGTCGGCGAGCACTGCAGCTTGGTGAGCGGGTCGTAGATCATCCGCGAGCCGAGGATGTCGTCCATCGAATACTCGTCCTGGAACTGCGAATACGGGTTGTTCACCGAGTGCTTGTGGTTCTTGTAGCCGATCTTGGCGAAGTGTTCGGCGGTGGTGCCGTACTGCTTCATGTGCTCACGGCCGGCCGCGCCGAACATCCACGGCGCCACCGGGAACAGCACCTCGGAGATCTCGGCGAGCGCCATGATGTGCCTGGCCATCGGCTGCTCGCGGTCGTCCCAGGTGGAGCCGAGCGAGCCGGGCTGCATCTTCTCGAAGCCGAGCGCCAGCGTGCAGTCGGCGAGGCCGCCCCGAATCGACTGTGCCGCAAGGTAAAGCGCGGTCGAGCCGGTGGAACAGTTGTTGTTGACGTTGACCACCGGGATGCCGGTCATGCCGAGCTCGTAGACCGCGCGCTGGCCGGAGGTGGACTCGCCGTAGACGTAACCGACGTAGGCCTGTTCGACCAGGTCGTAGGCGATACCCGCGTCGGCGAGCGCCTTGGTCCCGGACTCCCGCGCCATATCCGGGTAATCCCAATCGGTGCCGTCTTCGTTCTTGCGGCGGCCCGGCTTTTCGAACTTCGTCATGCCGACGCCGACGACGTAGACCTTGTTCGCCATCGAACTCCCTCAGGTTGGTACCTGTCCCGGCGCCCCGCCGGGTGCTGCCCGAATGCGGGCAGCGATGGGCCGATCCGTCCGGATTCAGCTGAAAACAAACATACAGAGATGTATGTAAGTACGCAAGGCTGCCGCCTTGAACGCAGGCTCCGGGTATCGAATAGCCAGGTGGTAGCAGTCAGTCGGAGACATACAGCTGGAGGTGTATGTATCGCCAGTACCTGCTGGTACGCAGCGGGTTGCCGAGCCGGGGCGCGGCGACGAATCCGTTGCTGTGACGTGACTCACCGCCCTCGATGACGTAACAGCCGCGTAATCGTTCGGAAATTCCCCGTCCACAACCGTGTACGACCGTCGAATGGTTGCAGTTGCCGGTGCGGGGATGAGGAGTAAACGTGGTCGAGCTCGATACCCGATCGTCGAATTCCGACGGGATCGCCGCCGCAAAGGAAACACTAGAGGACTACACACTGCGGTTCGCGCCGCGGAGCTACCGGAAATGGAGCCCGGCCGTAGTCGGCATCTCCGCCCTCGGTGGCATCGCCTACCTGGCCGACTTCGCCATCGGCGCGAATATCGGCATCGCGCACGGCACCGGGAACGCGCTGCTCGGCATCGGTTTCTTCGCGATCGTCATCATGGTGACCGGATTTCCGCTCGCCTATTACGCGGCGCGCTACAACCTCGATCTCGACTTGATCACGCGCGGTAGCGGATTCGGTTATTACGGCTCGGTGCTCACCAATGTCGTATTCGCTTCGTTCACCTTCATCTTCTTCGCGCTGGAAGGGTCGATCATGGCCCAGGGGCTGGAACTCGGTCTGGGCGTACCGCTTTGGCTCGGCTACCTGGCCTCGACGCTGCTCATCTTCCCGCTGGTCATCTACGGCATGAACACGCTGGCCAAACTGCAGGTCTGGACGACTCCGCTGTGGCTGTTGCTGATGGTGCTGCCGTTCGGGTTCCTGCTGGTGCGCCATCCCGATTCGGTGTCGTCGTTCTTCGCCTACGGCGGCGAGAACGGTTCCGGGGTAAGCCTTTCCGGCACGCTGCTGGCTGCGGGCGTGTGCCTTTCGCTGATCGCGCAGATCGCCGAGCAGATCGACTACCTGCGCTTCATGCCGCCGCGCACGCCGGAGAACGCGCGCAAGTGGTGGGGCTGGATGCTGCTGGCCGGACCGGGCTGGGTGGTCTTCGGCGCGCTCAAGCAGGTGGTCGGCCTGTTCCTCGCGGTGTATCTGATCGCGAATCTGCCTGCCGCGCAGGGCATCGCGAACCAGCCGGTGCACCAGTTCCTGGAGATCTACCGCGACATGGTGCCCGGCTGGCTGGCCATGACACTGGCCGTGGTGCTCGTGGTGATCAGTCAGATCAAAATCAATGTCACCAACGCGTATTCGGGATCGCTGGCCTGGACCAACTCCTACACCCGGGTCACCAAGTCCTACCCCGGCCGGCTGATCTTCCTCGCCGTGAACCTGGTGATCGCGCTGATCCTGATGGAAGCCAACATGTTCGACTTCCTCAACAACATCCTCGGCTTCTACGCCAACTGCGGCATCGCCTGGATCGTCACCGTCGCAACGGATATCGCGGTCAACAAGTATCTGCTGAAGATCTCACCGAAGCAGCCGGAGTTCCGCCGCGGCATGCTCTACGACTTCAACCCCGTCGGGCTGGTCGGGTTCGGGCTCTCGGCGGTGCTGTCGATCCTGACGTTCTTCGGGGTCTTCGGTGACCTGCTGAAGCCGTACTCTCCCATCGTCGCGCTGGTGGTCGCGTTCGTCGCCACCCCACTCACCGCGATCGCCACCAAGGGCAAGTACTACCTGCGGCGCAGCGACGACGGCATCGACCTGCCGATGGTCGACGAGCACGGCAACCCCTCCGGCGAGACGCTGACCTGCCATGTCACCGGACTGGAATTCGAACGCCCCGACATGATCGCCTCGGCCGTCCCCGGTCCCGAAGGCGAGATCCAGTACATCAGCTCGCTCGCCCTCTCCACCGACAAGAACGGCCGGCACCTGCTCCCCCAGCAGCCCTGAACCTGAGCGGGACATGACGCCGTCATGTCCCGCTCGTCGGTCAGTCGGCCTTGCGCACGTCCGCGAGTGCGGCGTCGGCGATGTTGTGCAGATGGGCGGTGGCGCGACGCCAACGGCGTTGTGCGCGTTCGTTGTCCGGGTCGACGAAATTGGAGACCAAGATGCCGCGCAGGGCGTCCATCGCGGTGTAGATGAAGTCGCGGGCCTCTTTGCGGCGGATCTCGTCGGGGACGAAGCGGGCGACCGCCATCAGGACGGCGTTGTTGACGAACGGCTCGACCTTTTCCATCGCGGCGGCCAGCACCGGATCGGTGCGGCCGGCCACCCACAGTTCGACGGTCGCAATGAACAGCGGGCCCTGGTGCAGTTCCCACAGGAAGTCCAATGCCGCGGCGACGGGATCGTCGCCGCGCTCGACCTTGGCCATCTCCCGCATCGCGGTCTCGGCACGCAGTTGCGCCAGGTGGCTGATCGCGGCGACCACCAGGTCGGTCTTGGAACCGAAGTGGTGTACCTGGGCGCCGCGGGTGACCCCGGCGCGTTCGGCGACCCGCGGCGTGGTGGTGCCCGCATAGCCGTACTCGACCAGACAGTCGACGGTCGCGTCGAGCAACCGGGTGCGCATCTCGGTGCTGCGTTGCTCCTGGGTGCGGCGCTGCGGTTTCGCGACTTCGATCCTGGCCATCCGGCGATTCTACACTTACATACAGCTCTGTATGTTCAGATGAAGCGCGGCGTCAGGCCACCAGCGCCGCCGCCGCGACCAGGCGAGCGTCGCGGCGGGCCGCGTAGCTGGTGATCGCGAACAGCAGCACGCCGACCACGGCGAGCCCGGCCCCGACCATGGCGGGCGCGGTGTAGCCGAGCCCGGCCGCGATCACGGCACCGCCGAGCCACGCACCCGCGGCGTTGGCGATGTTCAGTGCGGCGTGGTTCAGCGCGGCGGCCAGCGTCTGCGCCTCGTGCGCCACGTCCATGAGCCGGGTCTGCAGTCCGGGCGCCAGCGACGCGCCGGTCGCGCCGACCAGGAACGCGCCGATCGCGGCGGTGTACGGATTGTGCGCCGCCGCAACGAATACGGCGAGAATGACGGCCATGCCGATCATCGAGGCGTAGATCGCCCGATCAACCCCCTTATCGGCGAGCACGCCGCCGACGATGTTGCCGACCACCATGCCGACGCCGAACAGCATCAGCACGATCGGCACCAGGCCGGCGGACATACCGGCGACGCCGGTGAGAGTGGTGGTGATGTAGGTGTAGACGGCGAACATGCCGCCGAAGCCGATCGCGCCGACCAGCAGGGTCAGCAGCACCTGCGGACGACGCAGTGCGCCGAGTTCGGTCACCGGGTTGGTCATCGTGATGCCGGTGAGCTCCGGCACGTACGTGATCAGGGCGGCTACCGTCGCCAGCCCGATCACCGCGACCACCACGTAGGCGTCGCGCCAGCCGAGATGCTGGCCGAGCCAGGTGGCTGCGGGAACGCCGACAACATTGGCGGCGCTCAACCCGAGCATAACCGCGGCAACCGCTTTTGCGCGCTGACCCACCGGGGCCAGCGTGGCGGCGGCGAGCGAGGCGACGCCGAAGTACGCGCCGTGCGGAAGGCCGGAGACGAACCGGGCGAGCACCAGGGTGTGGAAGGTCGGCGCGAGCACGGTCGCCACATTGCCCAGCGTGAACGCCGCCATCAACGCGATGAGCAACTTCTTGCGGGAAACCCGCGCGCACAGCGAGGCGATCAGCGGCGCGCCGATCACCACGCCGAGCGCGTACGCCGACACCGCGTGTCCCGCGGTCGGCTCGGACACACCCATGGCGCGCGCGATATCCGGCAGCAAACCCATGGTGACGAATTCTGTTGTGCCGATACCGAACCCGCCCAGCGCCAGCGCGAGCATGGCAGGCAAATGCCAAGTCGTCCGCGCAGGCTCGGGGCGTGCGGGGGCCTGGGCGGCGAGGGGTGTGGTCACGCATCCATGAAACGCCTCAGCAGGCGGTCGAGTAAACGTGAGTTCAGACACGCTTACAACCAAGAAAACGTGCAGGTCAGAATGTAAAAACGCGCAATAGGGACACGTCTTGTCCCACCACCTGGCAAATTCCATTAGGAAACAACCGTGTATCCGACGCGCCCCGGACCGCCGGACCACTCGATGTGGTCAGCGTCATCCCCGGCCTCAGATTCGCTTCCTGCGTCGAGCCATTCGACCGAGGCGGCGACTCGGCAGTCCTACCCCTGCTCAGAAACAGTTCGGGCACCCGTACCACGATGTGGTGCGGGTGCCCGTTGTTCACAGCAGCCTGCCCGAGCGACAACTGATCTCGCTGGAACATGGGTAACTCACCGGGTACGACCGGAGCCCAGCTCTGTCGTTGCCGGCAGCCCGCCGCGAAAAATCTTGCGGCACCGACGACCGGCAAAAGTCGCGGAGAGGCGGGGGAACTCATCGCCCGGCGCCGGATTCGCTTCCAGCGCCGGGTTATTCCCTGGTCAGCGGAGTGCGCGGGCCAGGTTGGCGTCGAGTGCGCCGAGGAATTCCTCGGTGCTCAGGTAACCCTGATCGCCACCGACCAGCGACGCGAGGTCCTTGGTCATCTGACCGCCTTCGACGGTCTTGATGACGACATCCTCGAGGGTCTGCGCGAAGCCGATCACCTCGGGGGTGTTGTCGAGCTTGCCGCGGTGCTCGAGCCCGCGCGTCCAGGCGAAGATCGACGCGATCGGGTTGGTGGAGGTCGGCTTGCCCTGCTGGTGCTGACGGTAGTGCCGGGTGACGGTGCCGTGCGCGGCCTCCGCCTCACAGGTCTTGCCGTCCGGGGTCAGCAGCACCGACGTCATCAGGCCGAGCGAGCCGAAGCCCTGCGCCACGGTGTCGGACTGCACGTCACCGTCGTAATTCTTACAGGCCCAGACGTAACCGCCCTCCCATTTCATGGAGGAGGCGACCATGTCGTCGATCAGGCGGTGCTCGTAGGTCAGGCCCGCCGCGTCGAACTGGGTCTTGAACTCGGCATCGAACACCTCCTGGAAGGTGTCCTTGAACATGCCGTCGTACGCCTTGAGGATGGTGTTCTTCGTGGAGAGATACACCGGGTAGTTCTGCTGCAGGCCGTAGTTGAACGAGGCCCGCGCGAAATCGATGATCGAAGCCTTGAAGTTGTACATGCCCATGACGACGCCGCCGTCTTCCGGCATCTTCACGACCTCGTGCTGGATCGGCTCGCTGCCGTCCTCCGGCGTGAAGGTGATGGTGACCGAACCGGCCTGATACACCTTGAAGTCGGTGGCGCGGTACTGGTCGCCGAACGCGTGACGGCCGATGATGATCGGCTTGGTCCAGCCGGGCACCAGGCGCGGCACGTTGGAGATGATGATCGGCGCACGGAAAATGGTGCCGCCGAGGATGTTGCGGATGGTGCCGTTGGGCGACCGCCACATCTTCTTCAGGCCGAATTCCTCGACGCGCGCCTCGTCCGGCGTGATGGTGGCGCACTTGACGCCGACGCCGTGGCGCTTGATCGCCTCTGCCGCGTCGACGGTGACCTGGTCGTCCGTCTTATCCCGGTACTCGATGCCCAGGTCGTAGTACTCGAGATTCACATCGAGATACGGGTGGATCAGCTTGTCCTTGATGAACTGCCAGATGATCCGGGTCATCTCGTCGCCGTCGAGTTCGACGACGGTACCTTCAACCTTGATTTTGGACATGGATCTTCGTGTCCTCCTAGGATGGTGCCCTCATTGCACGGCCAGGTGAACACGCTTGTGAGCGGACCCCAGCTGTTCCAACAGACAACGTATATGCCCCGCGTTGTCCGCGAGACGTGTGGTGCAAACAAGACAAGCGTACTGCTGCCGATGATCGTGGTGTGCGGGCAGCCCCCCGAGTGAGAAACCCCACGAACTTACTGACTGGTAGGTCATTCCGCAATTCCCAGGTCGCCCCACCCAACGACCACGGTCCGCGCAGCGCCGAGCTGGCGCTACGCGGACCGAAGGGTATTACTGCGAAATTCAGACGCCGACGTGGACCGGGCGCGCCCCGTCCTCGGCACCCTCGATGAGGTTCGCCGGACGGTCCCGGATCATCAGCGCGATCACCGGGACGGCGGCCAGGAAGAATCCGGCGCCGACGTAGAACGCCACGTCGTAACTGTGGATCGAGGCGCGGGCGATCAGGTTGTCGATCGTGGCGTGACTCTCCGCGTAGGACTTGGCCGTCTGCACCGAGATGGTCGTCAGCAGCGCCGTGCCGACCGCGCCGCCGACCTGCTGCGCCGCGTTGAGCAGCGCACTGGCCACGCCGGAATCCGCCTCCTCGACCTGATGCAGCGCGACAGTCTGCATGCCGACGAACAGCGGGCCCATGCCGAGCGCGATCAGCACCTGCGCGGGCAGCACGCTCGACGCGTAGCTGTCGCCGAAGCCGAGCTGGGCCAGCCACAGCAGGCCGAGCACACCGAGCACCGCACCGGCCACCATCAGCGGACGCGGGCCGAGCTTCGGCAGCAGCGCACTGGTGACACCCGCGGAGATCGCGATACCGGCCGGGAACGGCAGGAACGCGAAACCGGCCTTCAGCGACGAGTAACCCAGGGTGATCTGGAAGTAGTAGCTGAGGAACAGGAACATCGCGAACATGGCGATCGGTACCAGCAGCGCGGCGAGGAACGCGCCACCGCGGTTGATCTCACCCGGAATATGCAGCGGCAGTAGCGGATTGGCCGAGCGCCGTTCGATGACGACGAAGGCGATCAACAGCGCGGCCCCGGCGATGAGCAGCCCGAGGGTGCTGCCGGACAGCCAGCCGTCCTCGGCGGCACGGCTGAAGCCGTAGACGATCGAGATCAGGCCGAGCGTCACGGTGACCGCGCCGGGCACGTCGTAGCCGCCGGTCCGCGGCGTCGGTACGTCCTTGACCACCCACGCCAGCGCGCCGACCAGGGCGAGCAATGCGATCGGGGTGTTCACCAGCAGGCACCAGCGCCACGAGGCGTATTCGGTGAGCGCGCCGCCGGCGATCAGGCCGAGCGCGGCGCCACCGGCCGAGATGCCCGCGAATACGCCGAATGCGGTGGCCCGTTCGCGCGCCTCGGTGAAGGTCACCGACAGCAGCGACAACGCCGCGGGCGCGAGCAACGCCGCGAACGCGCCCTGCAACGCGCGCCCGGCGAACATCTCCGCGCCGTTCTGCGCGAGACCGGCAAGTGCCGACGCGGCGGCGAAGCCGACCAGGCCGATGATGAACATCCGGCGTCGGCCCAGGTAGTCGGCGAGCCGACCGCCGAGCAGCAGCAGGCCGCCGAAGATCAGCGTGTAAGCGGTCAGCATCCACTGCTTGTTGCCGTCGCTGATGCCGAGATCAGCCTGGGCGAAGGGCAGCGAGATGGTCACGATGGTGGCGTCCAGAACCACCATGAGCTGGGCCAATGCGATCACGCCGAGGGCGAACCAGCGCGCCGAGCTGCCTTGTTTTACCGGAACTTCTACCGCTGTCGCAGTCTCGGTCACCGTCGTCTCCTCATCGTAGGAAGTGCTTGGCTATCCTGTCATCAGACGACATTTGGCGTCAAGAGAAAAATGTCGTGATACGACATTTGACGGTTACGGACACGAAAACGCCGGGTTGCGATAAGGTGGGCACATGCTCGAGTCACCGACGCCGACGGGCGCGAAGGCCGCAGCGGAAACCTCTGCGAGCGCCGCAACGACCGCACATCCGGGCCTGCGCGAACGCAAGAAGCAGCAGACCAGGTTGCGGATCATCGAGGTCGGGCTGAACCTGTGCGACACACAGGGTTTCGACGCGACGACGGTCGAGCAGATCGCCAATGCCGCGGACGTCTCGCCGCGCACGATCAACCGGTACTTCGACAGCAAAGAGGACATCGTCCTCGGGCCGGTGCAGGACTTCGGCCAGGCCGTGGCGGAGACGCTGCGCGAGCTTCCGGTCACCGACAACGAACTGGAATCGCTGCGCACGGCATTCCTGCGGGTGATCGATCAAGCCGTCAACGAACCGGGCGGCGGACCGGTCTCGTTCCGGCAATTCCAGCAGATGCAGCGGATCGTGCGCAGCAGTCCGGCGGTCAGCGCGCGCAGCATCGAACACGCCGACAACAAGAACATCGCCATCGCCGCGGTGGTCGCCGAGCGACTCGCCACCACGCCGTGTGCGCTCCCGGTGCGGTTGATCCTCGGCTCCTGGCAGCTCATCGGCCACCTCGCCATGGAGTGCGGTGAGAGCATGTTCGACTACGACGATCTGCACGACGCCGCCACGGCAGGCCGGAACTCGTTCTGCGCGGCCTTCGATGAGTTCGTCCGGGTCTGCGGCGGCGCGCGGACCAGCACTTCCGACTGAGTTCGCGGATAGGTTTCGGCCGTCGCGCGACGGCCGGTTATGATGCCCTGAGGTCATGAGTGCCAGCGCGAAGCCCCGGCTTGCTGGACGGCAACCCTCCAGCAGCGGTGGGGTGCTCCGGGTGATGACCGGGCTCTCGAAGGTCGAGAGCAAGCGCGCTTTCAGGAGGTTCCCGAAATGTGTTGTTGTCCTTCGCCCAAATCTCGATAACCCCCGTAGTTCTGGCGAACAACCTTTTCCTTTGGAGCAAAGCTCATGAGTGATTCCACCGTGCCCGCGGCCGATATCGATCCCACCGCGCAGTGGTCCTTCGAGACCAAGCAGGTGCACGCGGGACAGGCACCGGACAGCACCACCGGTGCCCGGGCCCTGCCCATTTACCAGACCACCTCGTACGCCTTCCGCGACACCGATCACGCCGCCGCGCTGTTCGGCCTCGCCGAGCCGGGCAACATCTACACCCGGATCACGAACCCCACCCAGGACGTCGTCGAGCAGCGCGTCGCCGCGCTCGAAGGCGGTGTCGCCGCACTGCTGCTGGCCTCCGGCCAGGCCGCGGAGACCTTTGCGATCCTGAACCTGGCGTCCTCGGGCGACCACATCGTGTCCAGCCCGCACCTCTACGGCGGCACCTACAACCTCTTCCACTACTCGCTGCCCAAGCTCGGCATCGAGGTGTCCTTCGTCGACGATCCCGACGACCTGGACCAGTGGCGGGCCGCGATCCGGCCGAACACCAAGGCCTTCTACGGCGAGACCATCGCCAACCCGAGCAGCGCCATCTTCGACATTCCCGGCATCGCCGCCATCGCGCACGGGGCCGGGCTGCCGCTGATCGTGGACAACACGGTGGCGACGCCGTATCTGATCCAGCCGCTGGCGCACGGTGCCGACATCGTCGTGCACTCGGCGACCAAGTATCTCGGCGGACACGGCTCGGCGGTGGCCGGCGTGATCGTCGACGGCGGCAATTTCGACTGGACGGTGACCGACGCGCAGGGACAGCCGCGCTTCCCCGGCTTCACCACCCCGGACCCCAGCTACCACGGCGCGGTGTTCGCCGATCTCGGCGCGCCCGCCTTCGCGCTCAAGGCCCGCGTGCAACTGCTGCGCGACCTCGGCTCGGCCATCTCGCCGTTCAACGCGTTCCTGATCAGCCAGGGCATCGAGACGCTGAGCCTGCGGGTCGAGCGGCATGTCGCCAACGCCAAGGCGGTGGCCGAATTCCTGAGCACCCACCCGGACGTCACCAAGGTGATCTACGCGGGGCTGCCGACCTCGCCCTGGTACGAGCGCGCGCAGCAGCTGGCGCCGAAGGGCCCCGGCGCGATCGTCGCCTTCGAGCTGCGCGGCGGTGTCGATGCGGGCAAGAAGTTCGTGGACGGATTAGCCCTGCA
Source organism: Nocardia sp. NPDC046473 (assembly GCF_040645995.1). Classification (NCBI taxonomy): domain Bacteria; kingdom Bacillati; phylum Actinomycetota; class Actinomycetes; order Mycobacteriales; family Nocardiaceae; genus Nocardia; species Nocardia sp. NPDC046473. Next base: position 402,941 of record NZ_JBEYZJ010000007.1, on the reverse strand, counting down.
CAGCCATGTGGCTAACATCGGTGATGTGCGCTCTCTCGTGATTCACCCCGCGTCGACCACGCATTCGCAGCTGACGCCCGACGAGCAACTGCTCGCAGGCGTCACACCGGGCCTGGTCCGTCTGGCGGTGGGGATCGAGGGCATCGAGGACATCCTGAGCGACCTGCGTGCCGGTTTCACGGCGGCGGCGACGTGACGTTGAGTACCGAACCGGGTTTCGCCCGTCCGTCCGGGGTGGCCCTGCCACCCCCGGACGGGCGGCTCGGCATCATCGCTATCGGGGACGTCGAGCTGGAGAGCGGCGCGGTCATTCCGCAGGTGCACCTCGCGGTGCAGCGGTGGGGCGAGCTCTCCGCCACGCTGGACAACGTGGTGCTGGTGGAGCACGCGCTGACCGGCGACTCGCACGTGGTCGGGCATCCGGACGACATCCATCAGCTGCCCGGCTGGTGGGACGGGATGGTCGGGCCGGGCTGTCCGCTCGACACCGACGAGTGGTGCGTGATCGCGACGAACGTGCTCGGCGGCTGCCAGGGCAGCACCGGGCCATCGACCCTCGCGCCGGACGGAAAGCCTTGGGGCGCAAGGTTTCCGGAGATCTCCATCCGCGACCAGGTGGCCGCCGAGGCGGCGCTGATCGACCTGCTCGGCATCGAGCGGCTGGCCGCCGTGGTCGGCGGCTCGATGGGCGGTATGCGGGTGCTCGAGTGGATGGTCGGCGCGCCGGATCGAGTCGGCTCCGCGCTGGTGCTGGCCGTCGGTGCCCGTGCCACCGCCGACCAGATCGGTACGCAGACCACCCAGATCGCGGCGATCAAGGCCGATCCGGACTGGCAGGGCGGCGACTATCACGACACCGACCGCGCGCCGATGACCGGCATGGGCATCGCCCGGCGCATCGCGCACCTGACCTACCGCACCGAGGACGAGCTGGACCACCGGTTCGAGAACGGCGCGCAGGGCGCCGAGGATCCGTGGCGCGGCGGCCGGTACGCGGTGCAGAGCTACCTGGACCATCAGGCCGACAAGCTTTGCGGGCGTTTCGATCCCGGCACCTACGTGCTGCTGACCGAGGCGATGAACCGGCACGATATCGGCCGCGGCCGCGGCGGCGTGCGCGCGGCGCTGGCCGCGACGCCGGTGCCGTGCGTGGTCGGCGGCGTCGACTCCGACCGGCTGTATCCGCTGCGCACGCAGCAGGAACTGGCCGAGGGGTTGCCGGGCTGCGACGGTCTGGAGGTCGTGCACTCGCGCGACGGACACGACGGATTCCTCACCGAGGCAGCTGCGGTGTCGAAGCTGCTGACCGAAACGATGCGGTTGGCTCAGCAGAGCCGTCAGCCTGCCAACTGAATCCACCTCGAGCGCACGAGTTCTCGCCGCGCTGAGGTTTGCGTACCGCGCACCGATTGGCGCGCCGCGCTTGAATCAGCTGGCAATTTCGCAAGCGGCAGGCGAATTGATGCGCGCGGGCCGTATCTACCTGTCGCGCACCAGTTCGCGTGCGGCGCATCATTTCGGCTGCCGCGCATCGATTCGCGGGTTGCGTCCGAAACTGCAGGTGATTTTGTGCGGTCGGCGCTGACTTGCGCGCGACGGTTGCTGGAAGTGCTATGCGCCAACGTCTTTTGGCGGGGTGCCGACCAGGAGACCGACGATGGCGTGGACGAATCCTTGGAGGCGTTCGCGCGGGTATTCGTCGGGCTCGCTGACGGCCAGGCGGCCGAGCATCTCGGCGACCTGTAGCAGTGAGTTGGTGAGCAGGCCGGAATCTACTCCGGCCCAACGGGGTTCGAGTGCGGTGCCGATGCGGACCAGGGCTTCGGCCTGGTCGAAGATGCCGGCTCGGGAATTGCGCAGTGCCTCCCGGTATTCGTCGGGAGCGTTGCCTGGACCGGCGAGGATCAGGCGCCAGCGGGTCGGATTCTCCAGTGCCACACCGACGAACGCCTCGACGGTGGCCGAGGCGGCGACGACCGGGTCGGCGCCCATCAGGTCGGTCGGCAGCGTCGCGGCGACCTGTTCGAGGCCGCGTTCGCGCTCCCGTTCCAGCAGCGCCGCAACGAGTTCGGCGCGGGTCTTGAAAACGGTGTAGAGCACCGGCTTGCCGACGCCCGCCTCCTGGGCGACCGCCTCCATGCTCAGCTCGTGCAGTTCCATCCGGCTGAGCACCGCGAAGGCGGCGTCGAGCAGCTGGGCGCGGCGCTGTTCCGGCGGCAGGCGTGGCGCGTAGCGCCTGCGCGGCTTGTCCGCCGCGGTACGCGATGTCGTCACTGCCGCTGCACCTCCATGCGGTCCATCCTGACAGCATCCCGGTCTCGATCCCGCATCCCGTCCAGCACAAATGCTACGCAACCGTTGTATTCATTGCCAGCAATTGCTACGGTTGCGTTGTATTCACCCCCGGTGCCGGGGCGATCACCGCAAAGGAGCACGTGATGCACTTCGATCCGACCACCCTGCGCCGGGACGACTACGGGTTCTTCGGCCCCGATTCGCCCAGTTGGAAGGTCTGGACCGCGCCGACCGCGGTCATCGGCTTCCAGCGGGCCGTCGTGCTCGAGCACTTCGATCCGTTCCTCACCGCGGCCGTCGCCGACTCGCGCGGCATCTACAGCGATCCGCGCAAGCGCCTCGATCACACCTTCTCCTACTTCCTGATCGCCGCGATCGCCGACGGACGCACCGCCATCCAGGCGGCCGAGCACCTCATGCAGATCCACGCGCCGATGACCGGCATCGAACCGATCAGCGGGAACCGCTACAGCGCGAACAGCCCGGACACCCAGCTGTGGATCCACATCACCGGCTGGCACTCGGTGCTCAAGGCGTACGAAATGTTCGGGCCCGGTCTGACACCGGAAGAGGAGACGCGCTTCTGGCAGGAGTGCGCGATCGCGGCCGAGCTGCAGACCTGCAAGCCGGAGGACGTGCCGCGCTCACGCGAGGAAGTTCGCGCGTACTACGAGCGGGTCCGCCCGCGCCTGTGCACCTCCGAGCGAGCCGAGGAAGGCATGCACCACCTGTTGTGGACCTCGCCGCGCAATGGCGCGGGCATCTCGTATTACATTGGCAGCAGGCTACTTTCACTGGCGTCGGTCTCGACGCTGCCGAAGTGGATGCGCAAGCTCGGGCGTTTCGATCGGTGGGGCATCGTCGATCTCGCGGTCCGGCTGCCCGCCAAGGTGCTGGTCTGGGGATTCAGCCGGTTCAACTCGTTCGGACTGCTGGTCGCGGCACCGTTCATCGCGCCGATGGCGGGGCAGATCCTGAAGGAGCACATCAACGCCGAGCCGCCGACCCGACTGGAGACGGTCAGCCCGACCGAGGCGCGCGCGTTGTACGGCAGTCGATCCGGGCGCGCGGCGCTGGTCGCCGAGCCCGCTTGAGTTTCGGGACTCGCCCGCCGCATCGAGGGGTGCGGCGGGCGGTTCACCGAATTGGTTTCCGCCGCAGCGGAATCTGTGATCCCGGCGCTGGATGACGAAGGCAGGCCCGCGGCAGCGAGCGGCCGAGCGGCGCGCCTGTTCGATCAGGTTGATGTCGGCTTCGATCCAATCACGCAGTGCCGCGATCCGCGCCCGCCGTACCACGCGCCGCTTTCAGCCCGCATCCATGGCAGGCCGCAACGGCGTGTGGAACGCGGAGTTCACCGCGATGTTCAACTCGCGCAACGAGTTCCACGCGCTACGGGAACGCGGGCTACTGCGCGAGAACGCCGTGAAGAACGCGATGACCGCGGCCACCTACGTCATGCTCGCCGCCACCAGCCTCGGCCCCGATGAACGGCTGGGACCCCGACCTGGTCAAGCAGGCCATCGGCATCGGCGACCGCGATGAGTTGGCCATCGCGGTGTTGGTCGCCGTGGGTTACAGCGATATCACCCCGCCGCACCCGGGTCGCCACCCTCGCGATCGGGCGGTATTCACGGAGCAGTACGCGGCAGACCCCTTGCGCACCAACGGTTACCGGATGGGCTAGCCGACACCGAGGGTGTTGATGGTGGCGGCGATGAAGACGATGGCGGAGCCGAGCAGGGTCAGTGCGCCGACGTCGAAGGGCTTGCTACGCACGGCGAGCAGACCCACCCGCGCGGTCGGCAGGCACAGACGGAACGCCGCGGCGAGCAAGGTCGCGCCGCCGAAGAACAGCGCGCCGCGGCGCCACCGATCCTGGGCCACGAACACGATCGCCACCACGATGACGAGCGTCACGACGACCATCGGCAGGTGGCAGCGCAGGAACTGGGAGCCCAGGTTGCTGCCTGCCCGCTGGTCCGCGGTGGTCGTATCGGCATCGGTCACCCCCCGATTCTTACAGACTCCCCCACTCCGCGCCGTCGACAGGCTCACTCGGCGACGGCCGCTTGTCGCGCAAGGGTTTCGACGCCCAAATCTCTACTACAGAACGTAGTTTGAATGTAGAGTCGAATGATCCGATTCAGGAGGGTGGGGTAGATGAGAGCTTTGACACGGATTCGGCACTACGTGAAGGCAGTGCGGCAGGCGAAGCGGAACCGGTCCGATCTGGCCGGTTGGTTGCTGCGCCGACCACAAATCTTGTTCAGCACCATGATGTTCGAGTCCGCGCTGCTGTTCGCCAACCGACTGGACCCGAAACTCAAAGAGCTGGCCGAGCTGAAGACCGCGGGCCTGGTGAACTGCGAGTTCTGCCTGGACATCGGCTCCGCGCTGGCCCAGTCCGCCGGCCTCACCGAGCAACAACTCGCCGACCTGCCGCGCTACCGAACCAGCGACGCCTACACCGACCTGGAAAAACTCGTCATCGCCTTCGCCGAAGCCATGACCGCCACCCCGGCGGTGGACCTCGAAGACCTGCGCACCACCTTGCTGACCCACCTGTCGAAATCCCAACTCGCCGAACTGGCGGCCACCATCGCCTGGGAAAACCAGCGCGCCCGCCTCAATCAGGGCCTGGGCGTCCGACCGACCGGCATGGCCGAGGGCGGAATGTGCGCACTGCCGGAGCGCCCGGCGAAGTAGCTCGGACTCCTACATCGGCCACAGGCAAACAACGGGGACGGCTATCCAGTTGACGATCACGCCGACCCACACCAGACCCACGGCAATATTGACTCCTGGAACAAGGAGCGCGGGGAGAGTCAAAAGCATGAGGATGGTGCCTACCGCCAGCAGCGGCACCTCCGCCAGCACCATCGCACAGTCGGGACCCAAGAAGACCTCTTTGGCCGAGGCTGCGGCATTGTGCACTTGGTCGGCGGTGAGGGTTCGCTCCACCGGTGCGGCATCGTCGATCCAGACCGTGGTTGCCGCCGACTCATCAGGGCGGGTCACGATACGACTTTCGACATGGCGGGAAACCGCGCCGTTGGCGTCGTAGAGCACTCCGAGGGAATCGCCGGTCGCGGTGGACGGCGTAGCCACCAGCGTCCGCCCATTCGGCAGCCCGAACGCGACCGCCTGGTCCCACGCCGGAGCATCCGCCGAATGCCACGGAATCACCCCGGCCCCGACATCGCCAGTCGCCTTGTCCCGCAACGACACCGCATCGGCGGCAGCCAACGGACGCAGCTGAGCCAGCGCGTCCCGCAACTCGCCGACCGCCTGAGGATCAAGTGAATCGGCGCCGGTAGCGCTGTCCCCCGAACCCGGAATCGGTGCGGCCTCGACTACCGCCGGCCGCCCCGCCATCGCCACTGCGGTGACCGTCAAACAGCCCATCAGCACAACACTCAAACGACGCTGAACGCGCATGTTTCCACACTCCTGTCAGGCGCGAATAAGACCTGAGTAATATATACGTCCGATCGGTCGCTTACATTGCTATTAGTTAGCTACATCACACAGCTGAAGCCTGAACAGCGCCCACACGGCGCCCGAGCGGTTCCGGGATGGGGCGGCAACCTCCGACTCGATCTCGCGGCACAGTGCGGGCCACGACGACGGTAGGTCAACGAATCAGTTCCGCATGCACCTGATTGACTGACTGTTGTGTTCCGACTGATGTTTCATGAACCCGCCATCCCCGGAAATACCGGCAATGCGATTCGCCTGGTCGCCGGGACCGGGTGTGAGCTGCATTTGGTCGAGCCGTTGGGGTTCGATCTCTCGGAGGCCAAGTTGCGGCGAGCCGGGTTGGACTACCACGATCTGGCGTCGGTGACGGTGCACAAGGATCTGGCGGCGGCGTGGGAGTCGGTGCGCCCGGAACGGGTTTTCGCGTTCACCACGCAGGCGACGACGCACTACACCGAGGTGGCGTACCGCGAAGGTGACGTGCTGCTGTTCGGTACGGAACCGACCGGGCTGCCCGCAGCGGTGCTCGATGATCCACACGTCACCGACCAGCTGCGCATCCCCATGCTGCCGGGCCGCCGTTCGATGAACCTGTCCAACGCCGCGGCGGTCACCGTGTACGAAGCCTGGCGTCAGCTCGGTTTCGGCGGCGGGGTGTGATCGCCGCGTACGGATTCGCGGGCGGCGCACGGAATTGTCGGCGAACTCGTGCGCGGCGCGACAACGGATACGCGGCGCGCTGAGGCTTGCTGCTCAGGCGATTTCGTGGACTGATCAGGTATCGATCTCGAAGCGTTTGAAGCGGGAGGTGGCGCCTGCCGACAGGCGGACGGCGCTCTTCGGTACCCCGTAGTGCTCGGCGAGCAGTTCGATGGCGGCCTTGTTCGCCTTGCCTTCGACAGCCGGGGCGCGCACGTACAGCTGGAGGGTGCCGTCGTCGAGGGCTTCGACGAGCGGGCCCTTACGGCTGTTCGGTTTGATCGTCGCCCTGACAATTGTCGGCACTTGTCTCTCCTACCACCGCCGTAAGGTGCACGGCTTCAGCGCTGTTCATCGTCCGCATGAAAGCTCGGCGTGCCCGCCCTCGATCGCCGGGCACGCCGAGTATCGGTTCTCAGGACTCCGATTCTGCCGAACTACCTGAGCCCGAGGAACTTCCGGTGCCTGCCGAACTACCTGAGCCCGAGGAACTTCCGGTGCCCACCGGGGTTCCAGCGCTCGCCGTACTCTCGGCACCCGCCGCGGCCCCCGAGCCACTCCCGGCCGCCGCACTCGGTGCCGGCCCACTCTTCTTGCGCCGCAACACCGTTCGCACGATGCCCCAGATCACGGCGGCCAGCACCACCAGGAAGCCGAGCCACGGCAGCGCCTTACCGGTGAACACGACCGCGTCCTTCAGCCAATCCACCAGCGAGTGCCAGCCCGTGACGATCCCCTCCCAGAAGTTGTCGGGGCGATCCTCCTGGGCCTTGGTGGTCGTGGTGGTGATGTCGATGTTGAGCGTGGACAGCGCGACCTCGTCGTCGAGGTGCCGCTTCTGCGCGGTCAGGCTGTCGAGTTCGCCCTGACGACTGGACAGCGCCTGCTCGGCGTTGATCAGGTCGGCGGTGTTGGTCGCGCCGGCGATGAGCGCGCGCAGCCGGTCGACGGAGGCCTGCAGTGCCTTGATCCTGGCGTCCAGGTCTTCCCACTGCATGGTCACGTCGTCGCGGTTGGTGTGCACCCTGGTGACTTTGCCGAGGCCGCCGAGGCTGTCGATGAACGTGTCGGTCTTGTCCGCGGGAATCCGGATGGTGAGCGTGGCGCTGGGATCGGTGTTGTCGGTGCCGGGCTGTTCGGTCCTGCTGTCGATCCGGCCGCCGACCTCGCGCACCCGGTCGGCGATCTTGCTCGCCGTGTCGATCGGTTTGCCCGCGGTCATCTCGACGCTGCCGGTGACGACTTCCTTACGCGTGGTGACCGTTTCGCCGCCGGAGTTGTTGTCTTTGCGCGCGGGCCCCTGATCGCGCAGCCCCGGTGGCGCGGCCGCGGGGGCGGGCTCCACGGTGGCGTAGGTCTCCGGCCGGCCAGGTGGCGGCGGGACCTTCTTCGCGTTGTTGTTGTCCGAGCCGCAGCCGACGAGCAACGTCAGACCGAGCAGACCGATGCACAGCACAGCAAGCTTCCGCATGATTCGCACAGTAGCCGCTCTGGCTGCGCAAATAGCCGGACGTAACCGTTCTCTAGAGCCCTTCTAACACTTTCCTAAAAGTGGTGGATCAGCGGAAGTCACGCGACTTGGAGTCGACACGCAGATCCATGCGCTGCAGATGTTCGGCGACGACGCTGACCGCTCCCTCGGCGTTCTGCACGCGACCACGGATGAGCAGAGCGGGGGCGCTCTGCGCCAGCCGGCGGAAGCGGGCCCACAGGCCGACCGAGCAGACGACGTTCACCATGCCGGTCTCGTCTTCCAGATTGAGGAAGGTGACGCCCGCGGCCGTGGCGGGGCGCTGCCGGTGCGTCACCGCCCCGCCCACCAGCACTCGCGATCCGTCCCGAATGGCGAGCAGGCCCGCGGCGGGAATCACGCCGAGGGCATCGAGCTGTGGGCGCAGGAATTCGGTGGGGTAGCTGCCCGGAGAGACGCCGGTGGCCCAGACGTCGGCGGCGGCCAGTTCGAGGTCGCTCATGCCGGGCAGCACGGGGGCGGTGGTGGCGGCGCCGGTGCCGGGCAGCCGATCTGGGCGTTCGCCCGCGGCGGCCCCCGCGGCCCACAGCGCGGCCCGGCGCGTGCTGCCGAGGCCACCGAGCGCCCCCGCGGTGGCGAGCGATTCCGCCTGCACGACGGTGAGTTCCACCCGTCCGGTCAGGTCGAGGAAGGAGGTGTAAGGCCCCTGATCCCGTGCGGCGACGATCTTTTCGGCGAGGTCGCTGCCGATGTGCCGGATCGAGGCCAGGCCGAGGCGCACCTGGGTGCCGTCGTGTTCGAGGGTGGGTTCGGCGCGGCTGGCGTTGATGTCGGGGCCGTGCACCAGGACCCCGTGCCTGCGCGCGTCGGCGACCAGGGATTGCGGGGAGTAGAAGCCCATCGGTTGCGCGCGCAGCAGACCGGCGCAGAAGGCGGCGGGATGGTGCAGCTTGAACCACGACGAATAGAACACGATCGAGGCGAAGCTCTGCGAATGACTTTCCGGGAAGCCGAAATTCGCGAAGGCGTAGAGCTTCTCGTAGATGCGGTCGGCGATCTCGCCGGTGATGCCGTGCAGGTCGCGCATGCCTTGGTAGAGGCGTTCCTTGAGCCCCTCCATGCGTTCCGGCGAGCGCTTGGAACCCATCGCGCGGCGCAGCTGATCGGCCTCGGCGGCGGTGAAACCCGCGACGTCGACGGCCATCTGCATGAGCTGCTCCTGGAACAGCGGGACGCCGAGCGTGCGGGACAGCGAATTCTCCAGCGCCGGATGGTCATAGGTCACCTCCTCGTTGCCGTTGCGCCGCCGGATGTAGGGGTGCACCGAACCGCCCTGGATCGGACCGGGCCGGATCAGCGCCACCTCCACCACCAGGTCATAGAATTCGCGCGGCTTCAGCCGGGGCAGCGTGGCCATCTGCGCGCGCGACTCCACCTGGAAGACGCCCACCGAGTCGGCGCGGCACAGCATTTCGTAGACGGCGGCTTCCTTCAGATCGAGCTTGTGCAGCTCGACGATCACGCCGGTGTGCTCGCGCACCAGGTCGATCATGTAGTGCAGCGCGGAAAGCATGCCGAGGCCGAGCAGGTCGAACTTCACCAAATCGATGGCGGCGCAATCGTCCTTGTCCCACTGCAGCACGCTGCGGCCGGGCATGCGTGCCCATTCCACCGGGCAGACGTCGGCGATGGGGCGGTCGCAGATCACCATGCCGCCGGAGTGGATACCGAGATGCCTTGGTAGTCCTTCTATTTCGGAGGCCAGCTGCAGTACCCCGGTAGGGATGTCGGTGCCGGTCTCGGCGCCGACACCGGTCCACCTGCTCACCTGTTTGCTCCACGCGTCCTGCTGCCCCGGCGAAAAGCCAAGTGCGCGTGCGGCATCGCGGACCGCGGACTTGCCTCGGTAGGTGATCACGTTGGCCACCTGCGCGGCGTAGGCACGGCCGTACTTGGCGTAGACGTGCTGAATGGCCTCCTCGCGGCGGTCGGATTCGATGTCGACATCGATATCGGGCGGTCCGTCGCGCTCCGGCGCGAGGAAGCGTTCGAACAGCAGGTTGTTGGTGACCGGGTCGACATTGGTGATGCCGATCGCGTAGCAGACGGCCGAGTTGGCCGCCGAACCCCGGCCCTGGCACAGGATGTCGTTTTTCTTGCAGAAGGTGACGATGTCATGCACCACCAGGAAGTAACCGGGGAACTCCAGCTTGTCGATCACCGCGAGCTCGTGCTCGATCTGCCGGTACGCCTGTGGGTTTCGCTCCGGCGGCCCGTAGCGGGCCGCGGCGCCGTCGAGGGTGAGCGCACGCAGCCAGGACTTCTCGTCGTGTCCAGTGGGCACCTCGAACGGCGGCAGCTTCGGCGCGATCAGCTTCAGATCGAAGGCGCATTCGCGGGCGAGCGTGACCGCGTTGCGCACCGCCCGCGGGCAGTCGGCGAACAGCCGCGCCATTTCCGCGCCGGAACGCAGGTGCGCGCCGCCCGCCGGGGCCAGCCAGCCCGCGATCTCGTCCAGGCTCTGCCTGGCTCTGATCGCCGCGAGTGCCATGGCACGGCGACGCTGGCCCGGCGCGGCGAAATGCGCTCCGGTGGTGGCGATTACGGGGAGGCCGAGGCGGTCGGCCAAGGCGATGAGGTAGGCGTTGCGCTCGTCGTCCTCCGGAATGCCGTGATGAGTGAGTTCCACGCTCACCCGGTCGGCGCCGAACCGTTCCGTCAGGTCGCGCAGCGCGGCCTCGGACCGCACGAGACGGGTACTGCCCGAACGTAAATCGTCCGCGAGCGCTTGGCGCAGGTGACCTTTCCGGCAACCGGTGAGGATCTGCCATTGCCCCTCGGCGGCCGCGGTGAGCGCATCGAGGTCGTAGCGGAGGATGCCCTTCTCCCCCGCCGCCAGGTGGGCGGCCGCGATCTCCCTGGATAGTCGGCGGTACCCCTCTTGACCGCGGGCGAGTACCAGCAGGTGCGGTCCGGCGGGATCGGGTGATCCGGTGCGCGGGATGGAATCCGGTGCGTCGACGTGCCCGCGTGATGTGGTCGAAACATCAAGCTGTTCAGTGGATTCCGAAGTCTTCGTAGGCCGCGAACCGCGGGGACGCCGCTCGGCTCCCCGGCGTCCTTTGACCGGGGTGCCTTCGGCAGGCTGGGTGCCCAGCGACAGCTCGGCCCCGAAGACCGTCGGCATCCCCCACTCTCGGGCCGCCTCCGCGAAGCGCACGGTCCCGTAGAACCCGTCGTGATCGGTGAGCGCGATCGCCTCGAGGCCGAGTCGCACGGCCTCCTCCACCAGTTCCTCCGGCTGGCTCGCGCCGTCCAGGAAGCTGTAGGCCGAGTGCGCGTGCAGTTCCGCGTACGGCACCGTCGGCCCGTCGGCGGGCCGCACCGGCTCGGCCAGGTACTCGCCGCGCTTGCGCGACCAGGCCGGGCTGTCGCCGCCGTCGCCGGGGTACATCGCGTCCGGGTTGGTCGGCCCGGCCCGGCCCGACAGCACCCGCTCCAGTTCCGCCCAGGTCGGCGGCCCGTTGCTCCAGCCCACCGGTCACCTCCTCGGACGGATCAGTTGGTCGGCAGCGGTGCGGTCGAGCCCTCGGCGAGTGCCGCGTCGACGTGGTCGAGGCCGGCTCGGATCAGGGCGCCGTAGGCGTCGTTGGCGAGGACGTCGAGGTGGCCGCGGGCGATGGCCAATTGCATCCGGGCGGCCTCGAAGTCGCCGACGCGCCGATGGCTGTCGGCGAGATTGAGATACAGCGACGGGAGGAAGCTGCGGAGTCCTTCGTCCAGCGGGATGCCGGGGCCGAACACCGCGGCCAGCGCCCGCCGATCCCAGAGCAGCGCGGCGGCAGCCGTGTCCTGTAGATCGGCGAGGTGATGCGCGATCACGCAGCGGTGCAAGGGATCACCGCCCTCACCGATCTCGTCCCACAACTTCTCCAGCGCCTGTCGCGCCGCCGCCTGGTCCCCACCACCGAGCCGCACCGCGGCAAAGATTTCCGCCATCCGATCGTCCGCCATGCGGTGAGTATCGCACATATGTTCGATCGATTTCGAGAGGTTGTTCGGGCCGTGTTCACCACCTCGACCCCAGCCCCGAAAAGTGACCAGTTCCACTTGGCGGGTAAACTTACTTCAGAGTAAGTTCATGCCATCCCCCGATCTGCAAAGGAGCAGCATGAGTGAAGCATCGCGCAGCGATTCGGTGAGGGGTGGCAGCCGGGCGGCGGGTGGGCCCGACGCATCCGCTGACGCCGGCCTGCCCGAGACCCGGCGCGGCCGTCGCAGCCGCGACATCTCCGGGCGGCATGTCCTGATCACCGGCGCCTCCTCCGGCATCGGCAAGGCGGCGGCGATCGCCGTTGCGGGCAAGGGCGCCACCGTTTTCCTGCTCGCGCGCCGCGCCGACGAACTCGCGTCCGTGGTCGAGGAGATCAAGGCGGCAGGCGGCATCGCCTACGGATACCAGTGTGACGTCACCGATTCCGACTCTGTGGACCACGCCGTGAAGACCATTCTCGACGAGCACGGCCACGTCGACATGCTGGTGAACAACGCGGGCCGGTCCATCCGCCGCGCCATCCACCGCTCCACCGACCGGCTGCACGACTTCGAACGCACCATGGCGGTCAACTACTTCGGCGCGCTGCGCATGACGCTGGCCCTGCTGCCGCAGATGCGCGAGCGCAAGTTCGGCCACATCGTCAACATCAGCAGCGCGGGCGTGCAGGTGGCGACGCCACGCTTCGCCGCCTACCTGGCCAGCAAGGCGGCGCTGGACAAGTTCGCCGAGGTGGCCTCGGTCGAGACCATGGCCGACGGCGTCACCTTCACCACCATCCACATGCCGCTGGTGCGCACCCCGATGATCACCCCGAGCGGCGATCAGGGCCAGCCTGCCGAGTCTCCCGAGTGGGCGGCCGCGACGATCGTGCGCGCGCTGACCGAACGCCCCAAACGCATCGACGTGCCGATCGGCACCTTCGCCGAATACGGCGCCCTGCTCACCCCCAAGTTCCGCGATCGGATCCTGCACCGCTACTACCGGGCGCTGCCGGACTCCCCGGCCGCCAAGGGCGAGCTGGTGGAGGAAGCCGACGATGCGCCGGAAACCGTTGTCCCCCAGCGCGCTCCGCGCCCCCGCTCGACGGCCCGGCGTGTCACCGGCACCGCGCTGCGCCGCGCCGCCCGCTGGGTGCCGGGCACCCACTGGTAGGCGCGAACGAGACATGGCGGCATCGTCGGAGTAGACGCTCCGTGATGTCCCGCTCGTCGCGATCAGTCGGTGGGTAGCTGCTCGATCGCGTCGACCGCGAGGGCGGTTACGGGTTTGGCGGCGGCGTTGCAGCTGGCCTGACGTGGCGGGAAGCCGATGGTGCAGGCGGTAACTCGCCAGCGGCGGCCGTCGCGATGGGTGACCAGGGCCGCGCCGGCCGAGGTTGGGTCGGCCGGGGTCGAGTCGAGGTCGGGAGCGACCGTGAGATCGTCGGTGGCGGCGGAAATCTGTTCGCGCACAGCGACTTCCGCGAGCTGCTCCAGCGGCGGATAGCAGCTGCGGCCGCGCAGGCCGCGCAGCGAGACCTGGCCGCGGCGGGCCGCCTCGACCATCTCCTCGGCGGCCGCGATATCGAGTCGGCCGTAGGTGAGTCCGGCGGGCAGTAGCACCAGGGCGGGCGCGAAGCGGTGACCGCCGGTGTGCGAGCACTCCCACACCTGCCCAGGGTATTTCGTCGCGAGCTCGGCGGCGATCGGGCGGCCGAGCAGCGCGCAGCACTGGTCGCGTTTTCCGTGCGCGCACACCAGCACCAGCGGATCATGTACGGGCACACCGATTCCCGGCGGCGGGCCGTTCACCAGATGTAGGTCGATATCGAGCAGTTGCTTCAGATCGGTGATCTCGAAGCGTTCGCACCAGGAGCCCGCCGGCTGCGAGCTGGCGAGCAAAACCGTTCGGGTGCCGGTGAATTCGTTGCGGCCGGGGCGGCGGATCAGGGTCGGGCGCACATGCGCGGCGGCGGTGCGGGCCGCCAGCTCGGGCGTGAGCTCAGGGCCGAGTACCTCGTCGCCGATCACGTCGCGGCCCCACGCGCCGGGATGTTCGACGCACAACCAGCCGGTCACTTCGGTAGCGGTGCCCGGCAGCGGGGTCCCCGTCGCGGCGGCGGAGCAGAGCATCCCCTCGAATCCGGTGTTCTTCACGCCGCGAGGAACGGATGTACGGCGGCCGCGAACTCGCGATAGCGGTCGCGATGGATGCTGTGACCGCTGGAAAAGGCGGTGACGGTGCAGTCGGGAATGGCGGTGCGCATGAGCGCCAGTTTCGCCGGGTCGACCATGCCGCCGGGGCCGCCGCGCAGCACGAGTGTGCGCGCGGTGATGTCGGGCAACCGGTCCCACCACTCCGGGTTCGGCTTGCGGAACTGTTCCAGCGCGGTCCTGGTCATGGACCGATCGAAGGCGAGCACCGCGCGCGGATGCCTGGCCAAGCTGCTCGTCGCGTGCCAGAGTTCCGGCACGGTCGGGAAGCGGCGGGTCAGCCGCAGTTCCTCGGCGCCGGATTGCAACGGCAGCGGGCACTCCTCGATGACGAGGCGGCGCACCAGCCGCGGTCGCTCCTGCGCGACGCAGGAGACCGCGTAGCCGCCCAGCGAATGGCCGACCATATCGACCGTGGACAGTTCCAGCCGGTCGCACAGTTTCCGCACGTCGGCGCCGAATTCGTCGAAGCGATAGGAATCGGTGTGTGAGCTGCGGCCGTGGCCGCGCAGGTCGGGGATGATGACCCGGCGGCCCGCCTGCACCAGTTCGCGTGCGAATCGGTCCCAGGTGTGTCCGTCTCCGCCCATGCCGTGCACCAGGAGCACGGGTACGTCGGGGCCCGCGGTCACCCCCGAATCCCGGTAGGCGATCCGCACGTCACCGAAGTCGAGTCTGGTCACCGTGAGATCCACGATCTTCGAGAGTACTTGGCCTGCCGGCTACCGGCCCGGGGCTTGTTGTACGGATCACGTGAGCCGGGTGCCACATCGTCGGGCCCACTGCCTGCGCGAACTGCGGAAGCCGCACGCTGGGTCGTCAGCGCCCGGAGAAAACATCTCGCGAATCTTGTTGTGCCGCGAAATACTCCGCGCATGCCGTCATTCGCGGACTACGACCGCCGAAACTATCCCACCGTCGATGTCGCCACCGGATACGACGGATGGGCACCGACGTACGAGCAGACCGTCATGGACGAGATGGATCTGGCGCTGCTGGCCCGGCTGCGGCGGCCGGAGTGGCCGCGGGTGCGGAAAGCCGCCGATCTGGGGTGCGGGACCGGGCGGACCGGGGCGTGGCTGCGTGCGCAGGGCGTTTCCCATATCGACGGGATCGATGTGAGTGCGGGGATGCTGACGCGGGCGCAGGAGCGCGGGGCACACACCACGCTCACCCAGGCGGATGTGCGCGACACCGGGCTGCCGGGCGGGGCCTACGACCTGGTGATCGCCTCGTTGATCGACGAGCACCTGCCCGAACTGGCGCCGTTCTACGCCGAGGCATGGCGGCTGGCCGCACCCGGCGCGCGATGCGTCCTGGTCAGCTTCCACCCACAGTTCATGATGACGACCGGGATGCCGACGCACTACACGCCCCGGGGCGGCGAGCCGGTGGCGATCAGCACGAACCTGCACCTGCTCAGCGAGCACGTGACGGCGGCGCTGGACGCGGGCTGGGTGCTCACCGAGCTCACCGAGACGCTGATCGACGACACCTGGCTCACGGCCAAGCCGAAGTGGGCGGAGCTGCGCGGGCAGCCGTTCACCATGGCGACGGTGTGGTCGCGGCCCGCCTAGTCGTAAAGTCCTTCCGCGCGCCAGATTTCGTCGTGATAGACGAGCAGTAGCACCCGGACGTCGGACGGCTCGCCGTCGAGCTGGACTTGCGCGCGAGCGGTGAAAGTTGTTGGGGTGCCGTTGTTCTCGGCTGATTCCGGTGCCCACCAACGTTCGTCCACCGGCCATGGTCCTGCCCATCCGGTCAGCTGCCACTGTCTGCTGCCCCAGTGCAAGCGGGACGGATCGGCGCTGAACAGGGCGCGCTCGGTGACCAGAATCGGGACGCCGTCGGCGGCTTCCAGACGCACCAGCGGCCGATTGAGCAGCAGCAGGGCGGGGGCGGGCTCGGGTAGCCTGCCCGGCCACGGCAAGGCCGGATCGGCGGCGGGGACGGGTTCGTCGCCCAATGCGACCAAGGTGATGCGCTCGGCGGGCCCGCGCCCGCCGCTGAGCACACCGATCCGCACCGCCTCACCACCGAGCAGGCCCTGCACCCGGATCAGCGCGCGCCGAGCCCGCTCGTCCTCCTCGCCGACGCCACCCCACAGGCCGAGCTGCAGCGCGCCCGCCGCCACCACCTCGACGGGTTCCAGGCGCAGCAGGGTGATCGGCGCGGTGGGCCGATCGCGCCGGGTGAGCCAGCCGTCCAGCTGCCAGCGCACCCGGTCCGCGGTGCCATCCGGGGTCAGCGGTTCCGCGCACCGCCAGATCCGGGAAAGCTCCTCCCCCGCATCGGTTTCCGCGAAGATCGATAATCGGGTGCAGGCCAGTCCGGCGTTCGACAGCTCGGCATGTAGCCGAGTGGCGAGCATACGACCCGCGAAGGCGGCGGCATCGACCCGCTCGATCGGCGGGTCGCAGGGGTACTGCACCGTCAGGTCCTTGGGTGGCTGCTGCGCCGAGGGCGGGCGCTCGGGTTGGGCTTGCGCGCAGCGGTGCGCGAGCACGGCGTCGGCGCCGAATCGCGAGGCGACCTCGACGGAGGTCAGTGCGGCGAAATCGCCGATCCGGCGTAAACCCAAGCGGTGCAACAGGTCCACCAGATCGGCGCGCTCCGGCGCGGCCAGGCTCGGCTCGACCGCGAGCTCACGCACCGGCATCGGCGCGAGAAACCGCGCCCCCGCCCCGGCGGGCACGATCGCGCCGCGCCGGGCGGCGATCACCGCCGTGGACAACTCGTCGGCGATGCCGATCTGCGCCTCGACCCCGGCTGCGGCGGCCGCATCGACGAGCCGCTCGGCCGCCGCCTCTTCGGAACCGAAAAACCTTGCAGCGCCGCGCGCCCCGAGCACCAACAGCCCGGGCCGCAGCACCTCCACCCCGGGCACCGTCGCGTCGACGGCCGCGACCACCGGCTCGAACAACCGCGCGTCCCGATCCGGATCCGCCTGCGTAAGAAACAGATCCGGACACCGCGCCTGCGCCTCCCGCCGTTTCTGCCCGCGCCGCACCCCGTCGGCGCGCGCGATCGCCGAACACGCGATCACCCGATTGGCGAACAGCACCGCCACCGGCTGCGTCGCGGGCAACCGCGCCACCGCGGCGGCGGCCACCGCGGGCCAATCCGGACACCACAGCGCCAATACCCGCGCCGCCTCCTTCTCTCGGCTGGGCAGAATCACGGTGCCACACCACACATCCCGGCTCCGCTGCGAGCGGCCGAATCGAGTGTTGGAAGCGCGGGAGCTGAGCACATTCCGCCCAGCGCAGGGGCGAGCGGCCGTAGCTCCGCCGTCACGAGACCGCCTCATTGGCATCGACCGGTATCGCGGTGCGCGTGGGTGTTTCGTGCAGCGCCCATTCGACTCGGCCGGAGTTCGAACGCAAGTCCAGGCGACCGCTGCGAGGCGGGCCCGCCTTGCCGCGCACTTCGACCTCGACACCGAGGGAGCGCAGGCGGCCGCGGCCGTGACCGAGGCCCGCGTAACCGGCGATGCGGGCGTCGAGGTGCAGGGCGGCGCCGGGCCAGCGGCCGTCGGTAACCACCAGGGTGGCACCCTTGTTGCGGGCGCGGGCGGCGATCACGCGGGTGCGGGCGGGTGCGACGGCGGTGCCGCCGAGGCCGAGCACGACCAGGTCGAGGCCGTCGAGCAACACGGCGGCCACCTCCACCGGATCCGGGCCGGGGTCGGGGATCACGGCCAGTCGCTCCAGCTGAGCGCCCATCTCCACCGCCGCGAGCAGGCCGAGCCGGGGCACCCCGACCACCGCGGCATGCCCGCCGTCCTCGGTCACCGCGGCGAGCAGGCCGGCGAGCAGCGAACGCGCACCCGTGTAGGACACCACCGACCCCTTCGCCAGGCCACCGCCGGGCAACAGCCCAGCGAGCGCGGGCGGCACGGCCAGCGACTCCCGGCGCAGCTCGGCGTCGAGCGGAATGCGCTCGACCGCCGCCTCGCCGCGACCGGGTATCGCGGCCATTCTTCGGCGCAGCTCAGCCAGCGTCGGCTGGCTCTCCTGCCCTGCCGCGCGCGGTCTTGCCCGCGGTTGTGCCCCCTCCTGCGGTTTCGCATCCGAACCCATCCCTACCACCTACTTCCCACGATGGACCCGAGGCGACGCGCACGGAACGACCCCTTGACGAGGGATCAGCACCGATTCAGCTATCGATCCGTATCGAATATACGTTCGATACCTGCTCAGTAGAAACCGACCCCCGGGTTCCGTCAAGGCCCCACCCCCACCACCGCGATTTCGCAACGATGCCGTTGTAACCGCTGGTCGGCCGGTTGCTCAGCCGTTATCGCGGCGGCGAACCGGACAACCCGCTGTCACAGTGACGAACGCCGCCGACCGTGCCGACCACCACGGCAGGCGCCAGCGGACAGATCGACTACCGAACGAGGCATAGAAACGGCGGCCGTTCGTGTCAGCAAACCCCGTAGGCCACCCTGTTTTCCGCTACCCTCGCACCGTGACCGAACGCGCTCGTCCCATTGTCGGCCCCGACTATCTTGTTGCCGGCCGCTACCGGCTGCAGTCGAAGCTGGGTGGCGGTGGCATGGGCGCGGTCTGGCTCGCGCACGACCGGCTGCTCGACCGGGACGTCGCCATCAAGCAGGTCATCTCGACAGCCGGGCTGGATGAGGCCGAGGCCAACGAGATCCGCGCGCAGATCATGCACGAGGGCCGGGTCGCGGCCAAGCTCTCGCACGAGCACGCGATCGCCGTGTACGACGTGGTGCTGGAGGCGGGCGAGCCCTGGCTGGTGATGGAGCACCTGCCCTCGCGCAACGTGGCCAAGGCGCTCGCGCTGGTCGACACGCTGCCGCCGATCGAGGTTGCGCAGATCGGCGCGCAGGTCGCCGACGCGCTGGCCGCCGCGCACGCGGCCGGCATCACGCACCGCGACATCAAGCCGGGCAATATCCTTGTCGCCGACCGCGGTCCGATCGTCGGCATGGCCAAGCTCAGCGACTTCGGCATCTCGCGCGGCGCGGGCGAGCACTCCGACGAGCCCGATGGCGTGATCACCGGCACCCCCGCCTACCTACCGCCGGAGGTGGCGCGCGGCGCGCAGCCGACCAAGGCCAGCGACGTATTCTCCCTCGGCGCAACGCTGTACACCGCGATCGAGGGGCAGCCGCCGTTCGGTCTCGACGAGGACAGCGATGTGCTGGTGCATCGCGCGGCCATGGCGCAGATCATTCCGCCGACCCGCAGCGGCATGCTCACCGAGGCGCTGCTGCACATGTTGGAGCCGGCGCCGCAGCGACGGCCGACGATGGCCGAGGCCAGGGACGAAATCCTCACCGCCGCCTTCGGTCCCGGCACCGGGCCCTACATTCTCGGCGCGCCGGTGCGCACCGAGGACGGCACGATTCCGGCCTGGGCGGCGCGAAATTCGGCGTCCGGCCTGCGCAGCCCGCACTCGACCCCGTTGCCCCGACCGCACCGCGCTCCGGCCGGTGCCGCTGCGGCGCCCGCGCCGCAGCGGACCAAGCCACCGCAGGCGAGCAACGCGCCGCTGGCGATCGCCGTCGGGCTGCTGATCGGCCTGATCATCATCATCGCGATCATCATCGCGGTGATGTAAACCTCGGCAACGCGGTTGCCGGAGTCAGTCGATGCGGCGGTGGTGGGCCCAGCGGGTGAGCGCGTTGCGGTTGGACTGCTGCGTTTTGCGGAGCACGTTGGAAGCGTGCGTTTCCACGGTTTTCACTGAGATGAACAGGTTTTCGGCGATTTCGCGGTAGGTGTAGCCGCGGGCGAGCAGCCGCAGCACCTCGAGCTCGCGCGGGGTCAGCGAATCCAGTTCCGGATCGAGCGGCGGCTCGGGCACCTGCGATTTCCCGGTGAACGAGTCGAGTACGAAACCGGCGAGCCGCGGGCTGAACACCGCGTCACCACCGGACACCCGGCGAATACCGTCGGCCAGCTCGGCCCCCGAAATCGTCTTGGTCACATAGCCTCTGGCGCCCGCCCGGATCACCGCAATGACATCCTCGGCGGCATCGGACACGCTCAGCGCCAGGCACACCGGTCCCGCTTCGATGCCGGCGAGCACCGCGACACCGCCACCGTCGGGCATGTGCACATCGAGCAGCACCACATCGGGATTCGTCGCCTTGATGCCCGCGATCGCTTCAGCAACCCCACCGGCTTCGCCGACAACTTCCATGTCGGTTTCCCTGCTCAACTCCGCTCGCACACCCGACCGGAACACTGCGTGATCGTCAACAAGAAAGACCCGCACGGCCACCTGCTTCTCCTCAATTGTCGGTGGACCGACCCACCCTGGCGCGCAGGCCGCCCACGGGCCGCCTACACCCACATCGGTACCACATGTAGATGCGAGTCGACCTAACTCACTGAAAACAACGGTCGCGAAACCTGTCACTGCCCGGGATGTACCGGCTCCGGTATCTGCTCGGCGTCGACTGTCGCCGCCGCCTCGTCCACGTCCTGGTCGTCTTCACCACCGGAATCGGTGCGCGGCATGGTGATTCGCACCTCGGTGCCGCGGCCGGGCGTGGACAGGATCTCCACCTGTCCGCCGCGGCGTTCGATCCGGCCGCGGATGGACTTCGCCAGACCCTGCCGGTCCTGCGGTACCGCGGTGGTGTCGAAACCGGCGCCGCGGTCGCGCACGAAGATGCTCACCTGGTGCGGCTCGGTCTCGGCGAACAGATCGATCTCCGGCACCCCCGCATGCTTGGCGGCGTTGACCAGCGCTTCCCGGCTCGCGCCGAGCAGTGCGGTGAAGTGTTCCTTCGGCAGGCCAGCACCGGTCTCACCGATGTCCATCGACACATCGCCGACGGTCACCGGGGTCACCTTCACACCGTGCTGGTCCTCCACCTCGCCTGCGATGGTGCGCAGCGCGGCGGCCAGGCTCGATTGCGCGGGACCGGAATCCTCGAACAACCACTTGCGCAGTTCGCGCTCCTGGCTGCGGGCCAGTCGCACCACCTCCTGCGGGTCCTCGGCCTGGCGCTGGATCAGGGCCAGCGTCTGCAGCACCGAATCGTGCAGGTGCGAGGCGATCTCCTCGCGTTCCTCATTGCGGATGCGAGCCGACCGCTCCGCGTTCAACGCCCGCATCATCCGCAACCACAGCGGCACCGTCAGCAGCCCGGCCCCGACCAGCGTGACGGCCACCGCGATCAACGCGGACCCGAGCGAGCTCAGATCGATCCTGGCCAGCACCACCACACCGAGCCCGGCCACGATCAGCGTGCCGCCCGCGACGATGCGCGCCCAGGTCACCACCGAGGGACGCGCAGGCAGGCCGAGCAGCGAGCGCGGACCGTCCGCGTCGTACTCCCGCCACACCAGCGCCGCGCCGATGGCGACCACGATGATGGGCGCGATCACATTCGCCGCGGTCCCGCTGAACAGCCACGACACGCCGACGGCAAGACTGATGCCCAGCAGCGCCAGCCCGATCGCCTGGCGACGTTCGGAGCCGGACGCCTTCGCCACATCCGAGCCGCCCGGGGTGAAGATCCACAGCAGCCCGTAGGAGACGATGCCCGCGCCGAACGCGGACAACAGCACAAAGGCCATCCGCACCTTGAACACGTCGATCCCGAGGTGATCGGCGAGCCCGCCCGCCACCCCGCCGACGATCCGCCCACCCGAGCGCCGCACCATCCGGGCATGCGGCGGCTGCGCCGGGTGCAACACCGGCGCGGGTCCGAAACCGCGCCCGGCATCGAACCCCCGCGCGGCATCGAACCCTCGGGCATCGAACGAGGGCGCAGACGGGTACATGCTCTCGATAGTGGCACGTCCGGACGACAGCTAGCCATCAGGAATCTCCCTGATCTTCTGCTATTCAGCGGATGATGGTCTGAGCGTGCGTCTCCAAAAGGATCAGGAGAATCTTCAGGGTTCTCCCCGATGTGTGGATGTGCTGGTCAGGCACAGGATGGAAACCATGACGAAAACGAGCTTCGGGGATCAGCTCCAGCAGATCTGGCGTACCCGCCCGGCACGGTTGCCTCGGCAGGGGCCGATCGCCGGCGTGGCGGCCGGGTTCGCGCAGCGGTACAACGTCGATCCGGTGCTGGTGCGGGTGGCGTTCGTGGTGTCCGCGATATTCGGTGGCTCCGGGGTCGTGCTCTACCTGCTGGCCTGGCTGCTGTTCAGCGCCGCCGGTGACGAGTCGTCGGCGGCGGAGTCGCTGATCGGCAAGGGACAGAGCTCGCAGTCGCAGACCAAGACGATCGTGTTGATCGTCGCGCTGGCCATCGCGGTGAGCACGATGGGCCCGGTCGGCGTCGGCCTCGGCGGCTCGGGGCTGATCAGCATGGCCTTGATGCTGGCCGGCTGGTGGATGCTGCACCTGCGCAATCCGGAGCCGCCACCGGGCACCACCAGCGAGTTCAGCGGGCTCATCGCGGACAGCGGCATCATGGCGACCGGCTACCCCGGCGCGGTCTTCCCACCGGGCGCCCAGCGCACCGCAGGCGATAGGTATGTGCCGCCGACCAGCATGTACACGCCGTATACGAAGTTGCCGGACGCCTACACCCCGGAGGCGCCCACCGGCACCGAAACCGTACCGCCACACCGTGATTCCGGACCGAGCGACCACGTACAACGTGTCGACGCGGAGACCGTCCTGCTGCACAAGGACGCTGACAACGATGGAGCGCGACTCGAAAAGGGCGACGCACCAGGCGAATCCGCAGCCGACACCGTGCTGCTCGACAAGAACGACAACGCCACCGCGGTGCTCGACACCCGAAGCGGCTCGGGCTCAACCACTTCCGACACGTCGGCCGCACCAGGCCACACCCCCTCGCTCAGCAAAGACTCGTCCACCTCCGCGCTGAAGCCCCCGACCCCGGCCACCATCGGCCGCCCGACCCCACCCTCCTGGGATCCGCTCGGCGTCGCCCCGCTCGCCTGGGATCTGCCCGAGCCGACCCCGGTCCGCACCATCGTCGCCGCACCGCCGAAGCGCCCGCGCTCCCGGCTGACCCCGGTGATCATCGGCCTGGCCATCCTCGCCGCCGCCGGTGCGGGCGCGCTGGCCGCCTCGGGCGTCGAGTGGATGACGCCGGGCCGGATCGCGGCGGTGGCGCTGGCCGTGATCGGCCTCGGCCTGGTGCTCGGCGCGTTCCTGCGGCGCGGTTACGGCCTGCTGGTGCTGACCGCCCCGCTGGCCGGGTTCGTGTTGCTCGCCTCGGCGATCGGCCCGATCGACTTCAACCGCGGCGCGATGGGCGAGCACGTCTGGACACCGACCTCGGCCGACCAGCTCGACTCGCACTACCGGGTGACGATGGGATCCGGCACGCTGGATCTGCGGCAGCTGAACCTGACCGAGAACCGCACCGTCGATGTCGACGTGCAGATGGGCGACTTCCAGATGTGGGTGCCCGCGGGCATGACGGTGCGCACCAAGTGCACCGCGACCATGGGGGATGCCAAGTGCGACAACGGCATCAGCGGACCGAACACGCCGGGCGCCCACGTGCTCGACCTGAATGTCAACGTCCGAGCCGGAAACGCGGAGGTCCACCGTGGCTGACAAGTCCACCGAAACCGAGTCGCGCCGCGGCCCGTCCGCCTCGCTGCTCATCATCGGCCTGCTCGCGCTCGGCGTGAGCGCGTGGGCCTTCGTCGGCCCCGAGTCGTGGCCCGCGTCCAGCGCGGTCCCGATCGGCTGGATCGTGGTGCTCGCCGCCATCATCATCGGCATCGTGCTGGTGGTCTCCCCGCGCAGACACCGCTGATCGACCAGACAAGAATGGCCCGTCCTCGAAAGGACGGGCCATTCTTGTTGCGCTAGTGGGGATTCACTCCCATTCGATGGTGCCCGGCGGCTTGCTGGTCACATCGAGCACGACCCGGTTGACCTCGGCTACCTCGTTGGTGATCCGGGTGGAGATCCGCTCGAGCACCTCGTAGGGCAGCCGGGTCCAGTCGGCGGTCATCGCGTCCTCGCTGGACACCGGGCGCAGCACGATCGGGTGACCGTAGGTGCGGCCGTCGCCCTGCACGCCGACGCTGCGCACGTCCGCGAGCAGCACGACGGGGCACTGCCAGATCTGCTTGTCCAGCCCGGCCGCCGTGAGCTCCTCGCGCGCGATGGCGTCGGCCTGCCGCAGCGTGACCAGTCGATCCTCGGTGACCTCGCCGACGATGCGGATGGCGAGGCCGGGGCCGGGGAACGGCTGGCGGCCGACGATCTCCTCGGGCAACCCGAGCTCGCGGCCGACCGCGCGCACCTCGTCCTTGAACAGCAGGCGCAGCGGCTCGACCAACTCGAATTCCAGATCGTCCGGCAGCCCGCCGACGTTGTGGTGGCTCTTGATGTTCGCGGTGCCGCTGCCACCGCCGGACTCGACGACGTCCGGGTACAGGGTGCCCTGCACCAGGAACTCGACCTTCGGCGTCGCGCCGTCGCTCTGCTCGATGACGACCTCGGAGACCGCGTCCTCGAAGGACCGGATGAACTCCCGCCCGATGACCTTGCGCTTCTCCTCCGGATCGGTGACGCCCTTCAGCTCACCGAGGAACTTGTCCACCGCGTCGACGGTCACCAGCTTGGCACCGGTCGCCGCGACGAAGTCCTGCTGCACCTGCTCGCGCTCCCCGGCCCGCAACAGGCCGTGATCGACGAACACACAGGTCAACCGGTCACCGATGGCGCGCTGCACCAGCGCGGCGGCGACCGCGGAATCGACCCCGCCGGACAGCCCGCAGATCGCGTGCCCGGTCCCGATCTGCTCGCGCACCGCGGCGATCAGCGACTCGGCGATGTTGGCCGGGGTCCAGGTGGCGCGGATGCCGGCGATCTCGTGCAGGAACCGGCTGAGCACCTGCTGCCCGTGCGGCGAGTGCAGAACCTCCGGGTGGTACTGCACACCGGCCAGGCGCCGGGCTCGGTCCTCGAACGCGGCGACCGGGGCGCCGGCGGAGGTGCCGGTGACCTCGAAGCCCGCGGGCGCGTCGGTGACCGCGTCGCCGTGGCTCATCCAGACCGGCTGGATGGTGGGCAGGCCGCCGTGCAGCACGCCACCGTCGACACTGAGCTCGGTCCGGCCGTATTCGCGGGTGCCGGTGTGCGAGACGGTGCCGCCGAGCGCCTGCGCCATCGCCTGGAAGCCGTAGCAGATGCCGAAGACGGGGATGCCGAGATCGAACAGCCGCGCGTCCAATTGCGGTGCGCCGTCGGCATACACGCTGGACGGGCCGCCGGACAGGATCACGGCGAGCGGCTGCTTCTCGGCGATCTCCTCCACCGTGGTGGTGTGCGGGATCACCTCCGAGAACACACTCGACTCGCGGACCCGCCGGGCGATCAGCTGTGCGTATTGCGCGCCGAAGTCGACGACGAGGACCGGTCTCTGTGTATCTGCCACCAGCACAGTTTAGTGACGCGGCAACACGGGCGAACCATCGGCACAGCAGCTTCGCCGTGCCCAGCTCCAGCAAGCAAAAAGGCGAGCCAGCAAATCGCCCCACCCGCCCCCGTGCCGCT
The DNA here is from genome assembly GCF_040645995.1 of Nocardia sp. NPDC046473. Lineage (NCBI taxonomy): Bacteria > Bacillati > Actinomycetota > Actinomycetes > Mycobacteriales > Nocardiaceae > Nocardia > Nocardia sp. NPDC046473. The sequence continues at coordinate 377,245 of NZ_JBEYZJ010000007.1, read as the reverse complement.
GGCTATTCTCGTGCTCGTGCCATTCGCCCGCGCGATCGACGCCGACATCCACTACGAGGACAGCGGCGGGAGCGGCCCGGTGGTGCTGCTAGCACATGAATTCTTCATGGATCGGACCATGTTCGCGGCTCAGATGGCCGCGCTGTCACCGGAATTCCGGATCGTCTCGTGGGACGCGCGCGGCCACGGCCGCACCAGAGACGAGGGTTTGCCGTTCACCTATTGGACCGCCGCGCGCGACGCGCTGACCGTGCTCGACCACCTCGGCGCCGAGCGCGCGGTGGTCGGCGGCACCGCGCAGGGCGGCTTCACCGCGCTGCGCACCGCGCTCATCGCACCGGAACGGGTATCGGCGCTGATCCTGATCAGCACCGAGGCCAACGGCCCGACCGCCGAGCAGTCCGACGCCACCCAGCAGTTCCTGGAGCAGTGGTACGACGACGGCTCGCGCGAGCAGGCGGTCAATCAGCTGGCGTCCTGGCTGATCGGCGACGACAAGTGGTACCGCACGATCTGGACCACCCGCTGGCTGCTGCGCGAGTGCCGCGGCATCGAGGTCGCGGCGGGCTGCCTGCTCAGTCGGGACTCGGTGCTGGAGCGGTTGTCCGAAATCACCTGCCCCGCCTTGGTGATTCACGCCACCGACAGCGGCATCCCGCCCGACCGGGCCAGGCAGCTGACGCAGGGCCTCACCGCCGCCAGCTACGTCGAGATCGCAGGCGCCCGGCTCGCGGTCACCATGACGCACCCCGAACCGGTCAACATCGCCATGCGGCAGTTCCTGCGCGAACGGATCACTCCGTCCCACGCACGGTAGGGCTCACCCGCGAACGCTGAGCCCGACCTTCTGGAACTCCTTGAGGTCGGAGTAGCCCGCCTTCGCCATCGAACGGCGGAGGCCGCCAACCAGATTCAGCGAGCCGAACGGGTCGTCGGAGGGGCCGTAGAGGACCTGCTCCAGGCTGGGGCGCACCGAGTCGCCGGTGCCCTCGTCCAGGTCCCACTCGACGCCGAGCAGCGAGCCACGCGGCACCGAGGGGTGCGCGGCGGCCGACGGCCAGTACCAGCCGCGGCCGGGCGCCTCGGCGGAAACCGCCAGCGGCACACCGAGCATCGCGGCGTCCGCGCCACAGGCGATCGTCTTGGCCAACTGGCCGGAGGTCTCCACGTCGCCGTCGGCGATGACGTGCACGTAGCGCCCACCGGTCTCGTCGAGGTAGTCGCGGCGCGCGGCGGCGGCGTCGGCGATCGCGGTGGCCATCGGCACGCCGATGCCGAGCACCTCGCGGGTGGTGGTCGCGCCCTGGAACGAGCCGTAGCCGACGATGACGCCCGCCGCGCCGGTGCGCATCAGGTGCAGCGCGGTGCGGTGGTCGCTGACGCCACCCGCCACCACGGGCACGTCCAGCTCGGCGATGAAGGTCTTGAGGTTCAACGGCTCACCGTCGCCGACGTGTTCGGCGGAGATGATGGTGCCGTGCACGACCAGCAGGTCGACGCCGGCCTGCACCAGCGCGGGAGTCAGCGCGCGAGCGTTCTGCGGGCTCACCCGCACCGCGACGGTCACCCCGGCCGCCTTGACCTGCGCGACCGCGGCGGCGAGCAACTCGGGCTGCATCGGCGCGGCGTGCAGCTCCTGCAGCAGCGACACGGCCCGCTCGTAGCCGCCCTTGCCGACGAGCTCGAGCAGCTGGTCGATCTTCGCTGCGACATCCGCGTGCCTGGCCCACAGGCCCTCGCCGTTGATGACGCCGAGCCCGCCGAGGCGGCCGAGCTCGATGGCGAACTCCGGCGAGACCAGCGCGTCGGTCGGGTGCGTGAGGAACGGGATCTCGAAGCGGTAGGCGTCGAGCTGCCAGGACAGCGACACCTGCTTCGACGATCGGGTCCGGCGCGAGGGAACGATGTCGATATCGTCCAGCTCATAGGTACGCCGGGCGGTCCGGCCCATGCCGATCTCGACCATGTCGCGCACGTCTGTACTCCTATCTTCGGCCGCGCGGGCGCGGCGTGTTCGTGGCCCCGGGGTGTCGCGCGTCCGAGCCGTCGAGACTCGCGCCTGCGGGCGCATGCGCTTCGACAGCTCGGACGCGCGACGGGCCACGAACGGCGCTCGTAAGACTCGCGCTGTGGTGGCCATGCTTGTGACGGGAAGTCGCGGCACAGGCTAGCCGCCGGCGCCCGGCAGCTCGTCGCGTGCGCGGTCGGTGCCGGGTGTCGGCGGACTGGCCCAGGGCTTCGTGTGCCATCGGCCTCATCCCCGAACAGGTCGCGGCTGGCCTTGTTCCGGCAGGCTAGCCGCGACCAGTGTAGTTAGGGGCCTCGACGGTCATCGTGATGTCGTGCGGGTGGCTCTCCTTGAGCCCCGCCGCAGTGATCTGCACGAACTGCGCGTCCTGCAGGTGCGCGATGGACTGCGAGCCGGTGTAGCCCATGGCCGCGCGCAGGCCGCCGACGAGCTGGTGGATGACCTGGTTGACCGGTCCGCGGAACGGCACCCGGCCCTCGATGCCCTCGGGGACCAGCTTGTCCTCGGCGAGCACGTCGTCCTGGAAGTAGCGGTCCTTGGAGAAGGACTTGGCCTGGCCGCGGCCCTGCATCGCGCCGAGCGAACCCATGCCGCGGTAGCTCTTGAACTGCTTGCCGCCCACCAGGATCAGCTCACCCGGCGATTCGGCGGTGCCCGCGAGCAGCGAGCCGAGCATCACGGTGGACGCGCCCGCGGCGATCGCCTTGGCGATGTCGCCGGAGAACTGGATGCCACCGTCGGCGATCACCGGAACACCGTGCGGCTTGCAGGCCGCGACGGCCTCCAGGATCGCGGTGATCTGCGGCGCGCCGACACCGGCGACCACGCGGGTGGTGCAGATGGAGCCGGGACCGACGCCGACCTTCACCGCGTCCGCGCCCGCCTCGACGAGCGCGAGGGCACCGGCCCTGGTCGCGACGTTGCCGCCGACGATCTGGATCCGGTCGCCGACCTCGGCCTTGACCTTGGTGACCATCTGCAGCACCTGGGCCTGGTGGCCGTGCGCGGTGTCCACGATGAGCACGTCGACGCCGGCGTCGGACAGCGTCATGGCGCGCGACCAGGCGTCGTCGCCGACGCCGACCGCGGCGCCGACCAGCAGGCGGCCGTCGCGGTCCTTGGTGGCGTTCGGGTACTGATCGGTCTTGACGAAGTCCTTGACCGTGATGAGCCCGCGCAGCTTGCCGTTACCGTCGACGATGGGCAGCTTCTCGATCTTGTGCCTGCGCAGCAGGCCGAGCGCGGCCTCGGCGGTGACGCCCTCCTGCGCGGTGATCAGCGGCGCTTTGGTCATCACCTCTTCGACCCGGCGGTTCTGGTCGACCTCGAAACGCATGTCGCGGTTGGTGATGATGCCCACAAGGCTGCCGACCTCGTCCACCACCGGCAGACCGGAGATACGGAACCGGGCGCACATCGCGTCCACCTCGGCGAGGGTGTCCGACGGGCGGCAGGTGACCGGGTCGGTGACCATCCCGGCCTCGGACCGCTTCACGGTCTCCACCTGGGCGGCCTGGTCGGCGCCGGACAGGTTGCGGTGCAGCACGCCCATGCCGCCCGCCCTGGCCATCGAGATGGCCATCCGCGCTTCGGTGACCGTGTCCATCGCGGAACTGACCAGCGGGGTCCGCAGCCGGATATCCCGGGTCAGTTGGCTGGAGGTCTCCACAGAGCTGGGGATGAGATCCGAGGCGGCGGGCAGCAACAGCACATCGTCGAATGTGAGGCCGAGCATGGCGATCTTGTTCGGATCGTCACCACCCGTAGATGGGCGGACAGCGGTGCGTTCGCCCGATACGGGATTACTCATTCGGATCGACCCCTCCTGGACGTCGACAGCGACCAGCGCCGGGGTCTCCGGCGCCGCGCGCAGCTGATGGGATGGACTGGTGGCTCCGGGAATCGTGTCGGGTGCTCGCCGGGGCCTGAGACCATGGTATCTGTCCCGCAAACTCGTCGGCCAAGTGAGCCCACCGGGCGCTGGCCGGGGACTGGGAAGGGTACGCGCCGAGGGACGGCAAGGGGGCGAAGTCGACTGGGGAAGGGTGAGCACCGGCGAAACTTGCGGCCGACATAGCTGGCGCAGACCACCCTGTTCTGCGTACCGTGGGGATGTGCGTGACCATCTACCACCTGGCTTGCCGCCGGATCCGTTCGCCGGAGACCCCTCCGACCCGTCCGCCGCGCTCGACGCCATCGAGCCCGGTGAGCCGCTGGATCCCCACGAGCGCCTTGCGGTCGAGGAAGATCTCGCCGATCTGGCCGTCTACGAGGCGCTACTAGCGCACCGCGGTATCCGCGGACTCGTGGTGAGCTGCGAAGACTGTCGGCAGGATCACTACCACGACTGGGACATGTTGCGCGCCAACCTACTTCAACTGTTGGTGGACGGCACCGTGCGCCCACACGAGCCCGCCTACGATCCGACGCCGGAAGCGTACGTCACCTGGGACTACTGCCGGGGATACGCGGACGCCTCGATGAACGAGGCCTTCCACGGCGACGGATTCGAAGGGTTCGACAACTGAGGTTCGTGACACCGAACCGATGACGCGTCCCTTCCGGGAGCCCGCGTGACGTGGCGTATGACGCTGTGATCTTCGACGCACCTATGCACGATTCCGATGCTGGGCATAACACCCCCGGACAGACAGAAAACCGACCGCCACTCGGCAATCGGTTCTTGTCTTGTTTCGAGTTTCTCGCGGGTTGCTAGCTCGGCGTCGCCGCGCCGCCGACCCCGGACGGTATGACGAAGGTGGTAGCCGGATTGCCTTGCGTCGGTACCCGAGTCGGCGGCTGCTGGGTCTGGCCGCCGTTGTCATTGGTCGGCTCGACCACAGTGGGCTTGGACACGGTGGTCGGCGTCGCCGGGGGTTGCGTGGTGGTCGGCTCCACCGTCGGCGGCGGTGTGGTCACCGTCGGCGGAGTCGGCTTGTCCTCGCTCGGCGGCGTCGCCGGTTCGGTGGTGGGTTCGGTCGGCTTGTCGCTCGGCTGCGACGGTTTCGTCTGCAGAATCGTCGCCGAGGATTCGGCCGGGACCGGCTTCGTCGTCGTCGGGCCGGTGCTCGTCGACGGTTCGGTCGGCTTGCCCGAGGTGCCCTGATCCAGCTGGTCGGCCAGGTCACCGTAGCCACTGGCGCGCAGCCGATCGACGAGGCGCTGCCACTCCGTCATCAGCTTGTCGTGCTTCTCCGGGCTGTCGACCTGGTCGGCATTCGCCTTCGCTGACTCGAGGCGGGCCTTGGCCTGCACCGGGTTCTGGTTGATCAGCTTCCCCGCTTCATCCAGATCGGTGCCCGCCCGCTGCGCCACGGTGCTCTGCGCCGCCTGACTGAAGACGACTTCCTTGAGATTCCACAGCGGATCGCCGGGCTGGGAGCCGTACGAGAACGCCGTCACGCCGCCGATGACCAGGGCGAGTGCCGCCGCGGTCCCCAGCAGCGGGCGAATGTAGCGCAGTCGGCTGCTGCCTTGCGCCCTGTTGCTGAACTGCCGTGCGCCGATCTCCTGGTTGACCGCGGCAACGATCGCATCCAGATCAGGCTCTGCGGTCATCGGTGGAGCGATGAGCTCCGCTCGCCAGTCCGCGAGCAATGCCGCGAGCTGATATTCCTCCGCGCTGTCGGTCCGTACCTGGCCATCGCTTGCAATAGCGTCGATCAACGCGTCGTCGCGGCGTACCGCGGCGATGTCGACCGGACCGGTGTCTCCGGACGCGTCGGCGTAGGGACCGCTGTTTCGCGATCCAAGCCGCGCTTTCCAGTCACCCCGACCGCGCTCGCCATCCCTAGCCATACATTTCACCTGCCCTCGCCACTTGAGACTTCAGTTTCGCGAGTGCCCTGTGCTGGGCCACTCGTATCGCCCCCGCCGTACTGCCCACGGCGACTGCGGTTTCTTCGGCTGACAAACCCATGACCAATCGCAGGATCAGGATCTCTCGATGTTTCTCGGGGAGCGTCGCGAGCAGACGGTTCATCTGCCTGCTCGTCTCCGATTCGAGAGCTCGTTGTTCCGGACCATGGTCGGTGGATATGACATCTGGTACTTCGGCCATTGCCTCCGCCTTGTTACGGGCGGCATTGCGATGGGCGTCGGCGACCTTGTGCGAAGCGATTCCGTAAACGAAGGCCATGAAGGGCCTGCCCTGGTCTTGATACCTGGGCAAGGCGGTCATCACGGCCAAACAGACCTCCTGCGCAACGTCATCCGCGGAGAGCTGCCCACGCTCCGCGGCTCCGATCCGCGCGCGGCAATAACGCACCACGAGCGGGCGGATCATCTCCAGCACCTGAGCTAAAGCGGATCTGTCGCCCTGCGCAGCCGCAGTGACGGCGAGGTCCAACTCTTCGCCCATGTTCGTCATCGTCAGAGAGATTCCCGGCGTTACAAGTGGCACGGTCGGTGATGACCAGTGCTTCCGCCGAAGCGGCGGAACGGATCTAACAATAGCGATACAGCGCTCGGAACAAGGCAACACGGTCGCCCTTTGCCGCACAGGCCCCGCACAACCTGATGTAGTCCCGCTTAAAAGCTTTGCGACAGCTAACCGGTCGGTTGCGCCGCCGTCGCCGGACGAAACCGACCGCCACGTCGGGCGATGGTCGCGGCACAGTCCGTGGCCTCCGCCGCGGCGCCGGGGCTGCCGAGCCCCTCGCGCAGCATCGCGCTCGCCCAGCGCAACGGCAACATGCCATGTTCGCGACATTCCTCGGCAACCTGCTCGGCGAGCTCGCGAGACCGGTCATGCTCCCCCGCCACCGCGGTCGCCGCGGCGACCAGTAGCCGGGACTTGATCAGATGCCGCACCGACGGTCCGCGCTCGGCGAGTTCGAGCGCCGCCGCCGCATGCGTGCCGGCCGGCCCGACAGCGCCTGCGGCGAGCGAGGTTTCGGCGCTGACCCACTGCCTGCGAATGGCGGGCCGCCAACCGAGCCGGTCATCCGGCACCACTTCCGCAGCGCGGCCGAGCAGCCGCCAGGCCAGCGCGACCCGGCCGAGGCCGAGCGCGTCGGCCGCGAGACCGGTCAGCGCGTCGCAGATCGCGTCGCCGCGGTCGAAGGGATAGTCGGCGGGCCCGGCGACGGCGCGGTCCCCCATCGACCGCACGGAGAGCAGGGCGGCGGCCCGACCGTCGAGGGCGGCGGCGCGGGCATGCCAGCCGAGCTGGCGCAGCAGCGAACCCTCGGTACTCGCGGCCAGCGAAAGCACAATCGGATCGGTGCTGCGGGCGCGGACAATTCGCAATTCGGCGCGTGCCGCGGCATATCGACCCTGACCACCCAGAATCACCGCCCGATACCAAGAACCCAGCGCGTCGGGCGCGGTCGGCAACTCGGCAGCGGCCCGACCGGGGTGCGCGCCGAAGGCGCTCTCGGCGAGTATCTCGAATCGGGTATCTCCGAGCGGAGCAGGTGCGAACACGGCCGAAACTGTATACCGGGCCGGGACAAGATGGCCGGGAGAAAGACCTGGCCCGACCAACCGGCAACCACTCAGCATTTCTGATCTCTATACGATGTTTCCATCAGGTAAATCTCGTACCGGCAATCACCGAGCGCCCGCGTTCGGAATTCACACGCGTTTCGCGCAATTAACCTCAATGCCCCGTTTCCGCCATCTCGGATCTGCTCGCATCACCCGCCACCGTGCGGCGCTGTGACCACGCCCACCCGGCCGCCGGAGAGCTCTGATCGGAGCATTGCCCCTAAAAATAGGGTCTACCAGCGGAAATAGGTCCCAGGCCGAAGCAGCGGCGAGCCATGGGCCACTGGTCAACCGATCAGTATCGCCGGAACCAATGCGAAAAGTAAACAGCTCAAAGGTTAAATTTCGCAGCCTAAGATTTGGGAAACTGCTGCGCCGAACTATTGACGGAATTTCGCGGCTGGACCTAACGTAGCTCATCGCCACGGTCGGCGCCGCGCGAAATTGCAGCGACCGCAACGGGCGAGCACAGGGGCACCCGCCGACACAGCGCAGTGGCCTACCACACTTTTGCAGAACAACTGCTCGACAACGCTGACGAGCTCGCACCACGAGGAGTTCACACAATGCCCATGCCGACCCACCTCCCCGGGCCGAACGCCGATGTCTGGGATTGGCAGATGCGAGGGTCCTGCCGCGGGCAGGACTCCGCCGTGTTCTTCCATCCCGACGGCGAACGTGGCCGAGCCCGTACCGCACGCGAGATGCGTGCCAAAGAGATCTGCCGGGCCTGCCCGGTACTGATGCAGTGCCGCAGCCACGCCCTCAAAGTCAGCGAGCCTTACGGCATCTGGGGCGGCATGTCCGAGACCGAACGCGAGATGCACGCCCGCCGCAATCGGCGACGCATGGCGGTGTAGTTGAAATTGTTCCCATCCGCGGGGTGTGGCGCGCCGAATCCCTAGCAAACAACCGGCAGGCAATACGCGGTCACCACCGCCACGCCTGCGGCGGCGACCACCCGAAGCCGCACACCCTGTCGAGCCCTGCGTTTCGCGGTTAGCTATCGGCGTGTCACGGCGTGTCTCCTCTGAGCGCGACCTGGCGTGTCGAAGTTTTCCGCAAAGTCGCTGGGCCACAGGTGGTTTGCCGACACCCCAGCCGAAGGGAGGTCATAGCGACCCGCTACGGTGGTGACCGATGACACAGAATGGAGCGTTGTGACAACGCGGCAGCCGGCCGCAGAGGGCGACTCGTTCCGAAGAGATGCCTTCCCACCCGGTGTGGATTCTGCGGTTACGGCCCGCGCCGCCGAGAGCATCGAACTCGCCGACCTGCTACATCGTTGCGGCGAGTCCGACCAGGAAGCCTTTGCCGAGCTATACGACCGGACGTCCGCACGCGTCTTCGGTCTGGTGCTGCGCGTCCTGCACGACCCCGGCTACGCCGAAGAGACGACGCAGGAGGTCTACCTGCAGATCTGGCGTACGGCAGCGAGTTTCGACGCCGACAAGGGATCGGCCGTGACGTGGTTGATGACGCTCGCCCACCGGCGAGCCGTCGACCGGGTGCGCGCCGAGCAGGCACACACCCAACGCGAGGTCGCCTACGGAATACGGGTTCTCGGTAACGAATTCGACGAGGTAACCGAAGAAGTAGAGCGAAGGCTCGAACAGCAGGCCGTCCTCGATGGACTCGCGACCTTGACCGAGACCCAGCGAGAGGCCATCACGCTCGCCTACTACGGCGGGCGGACCTACGCGGAGGTCGCACTGTATCTCGGAGTAGGGTTACCGACCGTTAAGTCCCGAATTCGGGACGGATTGACACGACTCAAAAGAAGTTTGGGGGTGACGTGAGATGAACGAACGCCAGGTCGATCTCGCGCACACCGTCGCGCTCGGATCGATCGACGACGTAGATCACCATGAGGTGCAGGAACTGCTCGACTCCGACGACCCCGCCCTACGCGCGGAGTTCATCACCGAGATCGGGCAGACGAGAGAAGCGCTCGCCGTGCTGTCCAGCGCGACGGCGACCCCACCGCCCGCCACGCTGCGCACCCGGCTGCTCGCGGCCATCGCCGCCGAACAACCGCCCGTAGCCTCTTGATTTCGTAAAAACGAAACCCACTGGATTTCGAAAAACGAAGGCCCCCGGACGCGACGTCCGAGGGCCTTCTCTGGTTTCAGCTCAGTGGCTGTGACCGTGGTGGCTGTGGTCGGGCGCCTCTTCGGCGGGCTTCTCCACAATCGCGCTCTCGGTGGTGAGGATCATCCGCGCCACCGACGCCGCGTTCACGACGGCCGAGCGGGTCACCTTCACCGGATCGACGACACCGTCGGTCAGCAGGTCACCGTAGGTGAGGGTGGCGGCGTTGAAGCCCTCCTTGCCCTCGGCGACCTTGCTGACCACCACGGAGCCATCGACGCCCGCGTTGGTGGCGATCCAGAACAGCGGCGCCGACAGTGCGGTCCGCACCACCTCGACGCCGGTGGCCTCGTCGCCGGACAGCGAGTCGCGCAGCTCGATCAGCTTCGCGGCCGCCTGCACCAGCGCGGAGCCGCCACCGGGCACGATGCCCTCCTCGACGGCGGCCTTGGCCGCGCTCACCGCGTCCTCGACCCGGTACTTGCGCTCCTTGAGCGCGGTCTCGGTGGCCGCGCCGACCTTGATCACCGCGACGCCGCCGGACAGCTTCGCCAGCCGCTCCTCGAGCTTCTCCCGATCCCAGTCGGAGTCGGTGGCCTCGATCTCGCGACGCAGCTGCGCGCCGCGGGCCGCGATGTCTTCCTTGGTGCCGACGCCGTCGACGATCGTGGTGTCGTCCTTGGTGACGACGATGCGACGCGCCTGGCCGAGCACGTCCAGGCCGGCCTCGCGCAGGTTGATGCCGAGGTCGGGGTTGATCACGGTGCCCGCGGTGACCACCGCCAGGTCGTCGAGGAACGCCTTGCGACGGTCACCGAAGAACGGCGCCTTCACCGCGACGGCCTTGATCGTCTTGCGGATCGAGTTGACCACCAGGGTGGACAGCGCCTCGCCCTCGACGTCCTCGGCGATGATCAGTACCGGCTTGCCGGATTCGGCGATCTTCTCCAGCAGCGGCAGGAAGTCCGGCAGCGAGCTGATCTTCTCGCGGTGCAGCAGGATGAGCGCATCCTCGAGCACGGCCTGCTGGCTGTCGGTGTCGGTGACGAAGTAGGGCGACAGGTAGCCCTTGTCGAACTGCACACCCTCGGTGACGACGAGTTCGGTCTGCGTGGTCGAGGACTCCTCGACGGTGACGACGCCGTCCTTGCCGACCACGGTCAGTGCCTTGCCGACCATCTCGCCGATTTCCTCGTCACGCGAGGACACGGTGGCGACCTGTGCGATCGCCTTCTCGCCGGACACCGGGGTGGCCGCGGCGAGCAGCGCCGCGGAGACCGCGTCGGCGGCCTTGGCGATGCCGTAGCCGAGCGAGATCGGATTCGCGCCTGCGGCAACGTTCTTCAGGCCGGCCCGGACCAGCGCCTGGGCCAGCACGGTCGCGGTGGTCGTACCGTCGCCCGCGACATCGTTGGTCTTGGTGGCGACGCTCTTGACCAGCTGCGCGCCGAGGTTCTCGAACGGATCTTCCAGGTCGATCTCGCGCGCGATGGTGACACCGTCGTTGGTCACGGTCGGGCCGCCGAAGGCCTTCGCGAGCACCACGTGGCGGCCGCGCGGGCCGAGGGTGACCTTGACGGCGTCGGCGAGCTTGTCGACTCCGCGTTCCAGAGCCCGGCGAGCCTTCTCGTCGAACTCGATCTGCTTTGCCATAAGTCCTATTCCTTGGATTCCGGGGCGGCCTCGAGCATTCGCTCTCGCGAGCGCTCTCGGCTGAGACGACTCTGCCCCGGTCCCCGCTCAGGGGAACCGGGGCAGTGTCATGACGACTCGATCCCGGCGGTCGGGTGAGCATGGAACGTCACCACTCGATCCCGGCTCTCGCCGGAACGACCGCGCGGGGCGCGGGTCACTTGGTGACGACGGCCAGCACGTCGCGCGCCGACAGGATGAGGTATTCCTCGCCCTGGTACTTGATCTCGGTGCCGCCGTACTTGCTGTAGATGACGGTGTCACCCTCCTTGACGTCGACCGGGATGCGGTCACCCTTGTCGGTGACGCGTCCTTCGCCGACGGCGATGACGGTGCCCTCCTGCGGCTTTTCCTTCGCCGTGTCGGGGATGACCAGGCCGGAGGCCGTCGTCGTCTCGGCCTCGTTGGCCTGGACGAGGATCTTGTCCTCGAGCGGCTTGATGTTCACGCTCGCCACGTTGAGCCCTCCACTTTCAGGGGATGTCGTCCGGAACTGTTGTGCCGGACCATCGGTATCAGGTTTTTGATGCTGACCCTGTCGCATAGCCCCGTCGTCGCGGGTGCCGGGACCCCTGCTCAGTAGTCAAAAATGCCTGGCAATGCTCAGTGCACCGAACGGACGAAAGTCCGGCCGCGCACATCAGCAGTGCCGACTAGCACTCTATACATGAGAGTGCCAGCGCTCAAGGCCGGGATGTGCCAATTTCAGATCGCCACGAACCTTCGTGTTCGCCGACACGCCCAACGCACGCCCGGAGGGGTTTTCAATAGATCCGGAAAACTGTAACGTTCGGATAACGGATTGTGACACTATTGACGACGGTCGCTGTCCGACCGCTGTGTTCGTCACGAACCGGTGCCGTCGGAGACCAGGGGTTGTCACAGAACGTACGTCGCTACACCGCTCGGCGTCACCGAATACCTCAGCGTGATCCGAAGTTCCGGCGTCATCGAACACCCAGCGTCACAGAAGACCCCAGCCATCAGAGCTGCACCAGAGAGCTAGCCACACGTGATCCATCGCCGGTCCCCGCGACCCCTCCGGATAACGGGACCGAACGGGTTTCCAGTCCGGATCGTCCGTCGACCACACGGCGACTCGGCAGTCCATTCGAGATGGTCGGCGACACAAGACCATCCGCTCGAAGGGAGGTGAATGAACATGCGAACATCCCTCGGTATCTCGGCCGGGTCCGAGGTCGTGTGCTCGGCGCTGGTCGCCACCGCGTCGAACGGCGCGCAGAGCTTCGACTACCGCGTCGTGTCCGCCGACGCGGCCCACTCCGACCTAGGCGATCTCGTCGCGTCCTCGATCGAGCTGATGACCACCCAGCTGCCCACCACGCAGCTCGCGCACGACGCGGGCTATCCGGTCGGCGCGCGCTTCGCCGGCGCGCAGCCGCGCAACCTGGAACCGCCCACCAGCCGCCCGCCCACCAGCGTCGCCGTCGCCTACCGCAGCAAGGAGCAGGCGCAGGCGATCCGCGCGGCCACCGGCAAGCAGCGCGAACTGCGGCTGGTCCCGGAGGGCACCGCGGCACTCGCCTACCTGCGGCACACCGGCCTGCTCGACCGCTACGAGACCGTCGCCGTCATCGACCTCGGCGCGACCGGACTCAGCGTCACGGTCGCCGACCAGGCCGACGGCACCGTGCTCCGGTCCGAGCGCACGATCGCGATCAGCGGCAACGCCATCGACGACCTCATCTACCACCACCTGGTCGACCTGCACTACGCCCGGCGCGGCACCCGCCCCAACCGCGGCATGCTGACCAATCGCGGCCGCGCGGCCAAGGAACACCTGTCCATCGCGCCCGCCGTCACCATCGACCACGTCGCGGGCCGGCCGCTCAAGCTGACCAGGGCCGACTTCGAGGAGCTGATCGCCGACCTGCTGCGCGAGACGGCCGTGTTCGCCGCCGCCGTGTTCGCCCGGGCGCCCAAGTTCCCGCAGGCGGTGACGGTGATCGGCGGCGGAGCCAACATCCCCGCCGTGGTCGACACGCTCGCCGCGCAACTGGACGTCCCGGTGTTCACCGTCGAGGACCCCGACGCGGTGATCGCCAAAGGCGCCGCGCTGGTGGCCGATTCGGTACAGCCGTCGGTGTTCCCGGTGGCCGCGCTCGGCTCTGACGCGCCGGTCGGCACCTTCACCAAGGTGGTCGGCACGCTGGCCGGGGCGATCGTGGTGGTCGGGCTGATCATCGGCTACGGCGTGAAGACCTTCGCACCCACCTCGGACGACGAGGTCTCCCCCGCGGGCACCACGAGCAGCGTGTCGCAGCTGCCGCCGGCCCCGGGCAGCATCGTGGCGCCGACCGGCGCGGGCACCTCGACCGGTGGGCGGAACCAGGAAAGCACCAATCACCCGCCGGGCGGCAACATTCCATCGATCACCCAGGACCACGGCACCCCGTCCAGCGCCCCGCCCCCGACGCCGGCCACCCCACCGACCCAGCCGACGCTGCGCCCCGACCCGAACCTCCCGGTCATCCCGTTCCCGGAGCTGCTCGGCCCGCTGTTCGGCAACTCCGCTGGGCCGCAACCGGGTTCGTCGGGCCAGGACAAGAACCGCCCCACCACGCCAACCCAGCGAACCGCGCCAACCCAAACTCCCGCACACTCATTCCTGCCGATGCCACCCCGGCAGAACTCGGGCTCGGCCACGAACCCCGGCGTGGGCAGCCCTTGGCAATCCAGCGATTCCGACTGACCGGTCAACCGCAGGCGCGCGACAGGGCCCAGCACCCGTCCTCCACCGAACGCAGGACCGCAACCACCCCCCTCTTTCAGCCGAACACCGTTTCTGTGACCCTCACACCCGCAATACCTGGTGTGAGGGTTAAGGAAACGGTGCTCGGCCGCACAAAGAGTGCGCATCGGACATTCAATGGCACCGAAAACGCCCGCGCGACAGCCCCGCTCCCGCGAAAGCGCTCGAAAACGGCGCCACAGCCAGTCCTTCCGCTCCCAACCCGCGCCTCCACTACCCAAGCCGCGGCAGCGAAGGTCGGGAACCCCACCTCACGCGCTCAGCACTGCTCCGGTCATCCCGCAAAACCTCGTGGACAGCACACCATCGGAGATCTCTCAGCACACCAACCCGAACCAGTACACCGAGGTGTCAGACAACTCGACTGACCGAGACCGGCAACCCCGGATCGGTCGCCACCGTCAGCGGCGACGGCTTCGCGCCGCCCGCGATCACATGCGCGCCGAGCGCCGCGATCATCACACCGTTGTCCGTGCACAGCCGCGGCTTGGGCACCCGCAGCGTCAATCCTGCTGCTGTGCAACGCTCTTCGGCCATCGATCGGATCCGCGAGTTGGCCGTCGCGCCGCCACCGAGGACCAGCGTGTCGACGCCGACATCCTGTGCCGCGCGCACCGCCTTCATGGTGAGGACATCGGCAACCGCCTCCTGGAATGACGCCGCGATGTCCGGGATCGGCAGGTCCTCGGCGGTCAACCCGCTGCGCTGCGCCGACTCGACATAGCGCGCGACGGAGGTCTTCAAACCGGAGAAGGAGAAGTCGTAGCGCGCGTCCCGCGGCCCGGTCATGCCGCGCGGGAACGCGATCGCGCGCGGATCACCTTGGGCGGCAGCGGCATCCAACGCCGGACCGCCGGGGAAACCGAGCCCGAGCAGCCGCGCCACCTTGTCGAACGCCTCGCCCGCCGCGTCGTCGATGGTGCTTCCCAGCTCGATGATCGGCTCGGCCAGATCGGTGACATGCAGCAGATGCGTATGCCCACCCGAGACCAGCAGCGCGACGCACGGCGGCATCGGGCCGTGCTCCAGCGTGTCCACCGCGACATGCCCGCCGAGATGGTTCAGCGCGTAGAACGGCACATCCCACGCTGCCGCATAGGCTTTCGCGGCCGCGGCACCGACCAGCAGCGCACCGGCCAGACCGGGTCCGATCGTCACGCACAGCGCGTCCGGCTTGGCGATGCCCGCCGTCGCCAGCGCCCGGCGCATCGCGGGCACGATCGCCTCCAGATGCGCGCGCGACGCGATCTCGGGCACCACGCCGCCGAACCGCGCGTGCTGGTCGACGCTGGACGCGACCTCGTCGGCGAGCAGTTCACAGCTACCGTCGTCGTGCCTGCGCACGATGCCGACTCCGGTTTCGTCGCAGGAACTTTCGATGCCCATGATGATCACGAAAGGACCTCGTCCGGGAGGGGCAGCGCGCTCAACGCGGGCCTGCGCATGGTGTAGGCGTCGGCGCCGCTGGGATGGTAGTAGTTCTTGCGCAACCCGATGATGTGGAAGCCGTGCTTGGCGTACAACGCGATCGCCGGGGTGTTGTCGGTGCGAACTTCCAGGAACACCGGCCCGCCGCGCTTGCCCGCCTCGGCCAGCAGCGCCTCGAGCAGCAGCGTGCCGATGCCGGCCCGCAGGCAGGTCGGGTCGACGCCGATGGTGTGCACCTCGGCCTCGGGGTGTTCGTCATCACCGAGCAGCGCCACGCCGGCGTAGCCGACCATTCGCCCGTCGTCGTCGCGGGCGGTGATGTAGCGATTGTGTGGTGCGGCCAGTTCCGACTGGAACGCCACCGCGTGCCAGGGATCGTCCTCCGGGAACAGCAGCTGCTCGAGTTCGACGCAGCGCTCGATGTCGGCGGTGACCATCGGCTCGATTCGGATAGTCATCGGGTCACGCTCCCGTCCGGTCGAGGGTACGAAAGCTCTTCTCGACGGCGTCAGGCCTGCGCAGGTACAGCGGCACCAGCGCGTCGGGCACCGTGCGCGCGAGCAACTCCGCCGCGGCGACCTGAACCAGCCCGGCGGGCGAGGGTGTCTCCACCGGAAGCACGGGCAGGTCGAAGAAGTCGACGTGCGAGGCGGACCCGGCGATCACCGTGGCCTGCGCCATATCCACCTCGCTCGGCTTGGTCACGGCCGGACCCGCGACGCGCACGCCGTCGCGGTAGCGCGCCCAGTACACCTCCCGGCGGCGCGCGTCGGTGACCACGAGCAGTTCGCTGCCGGGTGTGAGGTCGGACACCGCGTCGGCGGCGATCGCGTCGAGGCTGCACACGCCGTACACCGGAATGCCCAGCGCGTCACCGAAGGCGGCGGCCGTCGCCATGCCGACGCGCAGCCCGGTAAACGGGCCCGGCCCGATGCCGACCACGACCGCGTCGATGTCGGCCCTGGAACGTCCTGCCTCGCTGAGACATTCGAGAATCTGCGGGGTGAGCACCTCGGCATGCGCGCGCGGATCGACTCGCACGCGGGCGGCGAGGGTGCGGGTGTTGTATCGAGCGACCGGTAAGCGTTCGCCTGCGCTGTCGCGTGGCGCGACCGCCGAGCGGTCGCCACCGACGGTGGCCGCGCCCGGTGCGGCCTGCTCCAGTTCCACCAATCCCGCTGTCACGGCGGGTGTCGCGGTGTCGACGCTTAATACCAGCATGATTGATCCAACGATACCGGTTGGTAGCTGCCGTCGGTGCGGAGCTACCGAGTAGTTAATCGACCCATTCCCATTCGGCGGTGCGCACGTCCGAATCCGGTTCGCGCGAAAGCAGCACCCGCAGGTGTCGATCGGTCAGGTGTTCCACCACGCCGCGGCCCCACTCCACCACGACCACCGCCTGATGCAGATCGGTGTCGAGGTCGAGGGCATCCAACTCGTCCAGATCGCCGCCGAGTCGATAGGCGTCCACGTGCACCAGCGGCACCGCGCCGTCACCCTCGCCCGCCCGATGCTGGCGGGCGATGATGAAGGTCGGCGAGCTGACCCGGCCCTGCACGCCGAGGCCGGCGGCGATGCCTCTGGTGAGCGCGGTCTTGCCCGCGCCGAGCGGGCCGTCGAGCACCACCAGGTCGCCCGCGCCGAGCCCGGCGGCCAGCTCACGGCCGAGCGCCTCGGTGTCGGCGACGGTGGGCAGGATCCGCTGCTGCCGGTCAGCCACTGGTCACCTCCGAAGCCTGGGTCGGTTCGCGCACGCCGGCGCGCACGAGCAATCGATCGAGTGCGTCGTTGACGATATCCGGGTACTGCAGGTGCGCCATGTGCGCGGCACCGACAAGCCGGATCAACTCACTGCTCGGCAGCTCGTGCGACAGCGCGCGCGAATTGCGGAACGGGATCACCAGGTCGTTGGTGCCACCGAGGACAAGTACCGGCAGGTGCGCGAGGGTGGGCAGCGCGGCCGATTCATCGTGCAGCTCGATGGCTTTCAGGAATTTCACGATGGTCTCGACCGGGGTCCGATCGATCATCATGGTGGTGAACCGGGACAGGGTGGGACTCACCTGACCGTGATACGAGCTGACGTGCAGGATCGGCGTGATCACATGCCGCGCCGTGGACCTGCCCGCCTGGACCAGCGCGGGCGCGGTGGCCACGGCCATCCGGAACCCGTCGATCGCCGGGTTGCGCAGCAGCTGGGTGATGCCCGCGGCGGTGACCTCGGCGGCCGCCGTGGAGAGCAGCGCGACCCCGATCACCTTGTCCGCGAACAGATCCGGGAACTGCGCCGCGGCGGCGAGCACCGCCATCCCGCCCAGCGAATGACCGACCAGCACCACCTGCCCCTTCGGCGCGCTCGCCGTGATCACCGTGGCGAGGTCGCGGCCGAGCTGGGCGACGGTGCAGCTGTCGGTCTCCGGCGTGCCAGAGCGGCCGTGCCCGCGTAGGTCGAACAGCACCAGGCGCGCGCCTGCACCCCAGCGCTTTTCGAGGTCGCGGCGCTGAAAGTGAAAGGACTCCATGGTGTTACAGAAGCCGTGCACGAAGATCACCGTGACCGGCGCGTCCGCCGGTCCGCATTCGCGGGTGGCCAGCCGCACGCCGTCCTCGGTGAGCACCGCGCCGGCCCGGTCCTCTTCGATGAGATCGAAGTTCTCGTCCCGGTATTCGTCGCGGCGGGCCGGCCAGAGCACGCGGGCGCCCGCGCGACGCAGCGCGTGTACTCCGGCCAGGGCGCCGATCACTCCCGCAGTGGCCAAGCCGCCGCGCACCGCGGTGGTCCGGGACCGTCTCACCGGGCACCGCCCACGTAGCGGCGGACCGCTCGGCCGCGTGGCGCGCAGACCACCTCGTAGTTGAGGGAGTCGAGCTGGGCCGCCCAGTCCTCGGCCCGTGGTTCGCCGCGGCCGCCGCCGAACATCACCGCGACGTCGCCCTCGCGGACGTTCGCGGCGTTGTCGCCGAGGTCGACGACGAATTGGTCCATACAGACCCGGCCGACGTTCGGGCGCCGCGCGCCGCCGAGCCACACCTCGAAACGTCCACTCAGCGGCCGGAATACGCCGTCGGCATAGCCTGCGGGGATGAGCGCGACCGTGGTGTCGCGCGGGGCGATCCAGGTGTGCCCGTAGGAGACGCCCGCACCGGCCGCGACCTGCTTGACCTGAACGACGCGGGCCTGGAAGGTCATCGCCGGGCGCAGTCCGAAGTCGCCGAGGTCGGGTACCGGGGAGAGCCCGTACACCGCGATGCCGGGGCGGACCAGGTCGAAGGCGAGGTCGGGGCGGGTCAGCGTGGCCGGTGAGTTGGCCAGGTGCACCAGTTCCGGTTCCAGGCCGTGCTCCTTGGCGGCGGCGATGGCGTCCAGGAAGCGGTCGCGCTGCAGGTCATTGGTCGGGTGCGCGGGTTCGTCGCCGCGGGCGAGGTGGGAGAAGATCGCCCGGAAGCGCACCGCCTGCTCGTCGACGAGGGCCCGCAGTTCCGCGAGGGCCTGCGGGTATTCCGCCGTCGACAGGCCGTTTCGGTTGAGCCCGGTATCCACCTTGAGGGTGACCGTCGGGGTCCGCCCCGTGCTCCTGGCCGCCGCTTCCACCGCGCGCAGCTGGCTGAGCGAGGAGACGCCGATCTCGACGTCGGCGGCGATCGCGGCGGCATAGTCCGCGTCGGAGTCGTTGAGCCAGCTCAAGATCGGTGCGGTGATCCCGGCCTCGCGCAGCTGCACGGCCTCGTCGATCGTGGTCACGCCCAGCTCGGCGGCGCCCGCAGCCAGTGCCGCCTTGCCGACCTCGACGGCACCGTGGTTGTAGCCGTCGGCCTTGACGACCGCCATGACGGCGGCGTCGCCCGCGAGTTCGCGCAGAATGCGCACGTTGTGAGCGATGGCATCCAGATCGATGACCGTCTCCACTTGCGCGTTCACGCAGCCCGCCTCTCCGAGTATTTCAAACCAGACCTGGATGCCGTGGCGTCGGCGGCCTGCAGTGACGCGACGGACTGTGGTCAGCCCGTATCCGACGAAGTATCCATGTGCTGTCGAAGTCGGTCGTCACGATTGTTCTCGGTGAAGTCTATTGGCGCGGGGATATCTGGTTGCGGCGAGTTGCCCCGGCCGTGTCCTGCGGCACACCGGGGCGAGCAGTCTTATGACCGGGCTCGACGAGCTGAGTGCCGATCGCGGGCCCCACAGCGCACGGACACACTCCCAGACCAGCGACGGTATGCGGCATACGAGCCGCCACGCGGCCCGACCGTCGGCGAAGGTCTATCCGAGGTGCGCCACTGGAGCTCCGCAGCCGGCGGACAGAGTGATCGAGGGCACAGGGCTGAGCGCCGCACTGGTCCGGACCAGGCCGGCGCGTCAGGATTCCGCGCGACCGAGGGCACGCAGGGTTCGGATGGCCGGGCGGATGTGCTCCAGCAACGGGGTTGCCGAGATCGGCGCGGCTTCGGGGTGACCTTCGTGCGCAGCCAAATTGGCGGCGAGCGAGTGGGCCCGTGCGGCGGCCGCGGCGGCCTGGGCGGGGCTGTGGCCTGCGGCGAGAAGGGCGCCGATGATGCCGGAGAGGACGTCGCCCGCGCCGGCGGTGGCGGCCCAGGACGCGCCTGCCTCGTTGACGAGTACCGGGGCGCCGGGGGTGGCGATGAGGGTGGCGCGGCCCTTCAGCAGGACGGTGAGCTGCCAGTCCTCGGCGAGGGAGCGAACCGCGGCCACCCGATCGTCGCCGACCTCAACTCCGGTCAGGCGCGCGAATTCGCCTGCGTGCGGGGTCAATACGGTCGGGGCCGAGCGGCCACGAACCAGGTCGGGTTCGGCGGCGAGCATGGTGAGACCGTCGGCGTCCACCACGACGGGCAGATCGGTGGCGAGGATCTCGACGAGCCGCTTGTGCGCCTCGGCGTCGGTGCCCGCGCCGGGACCGAACACCCAGGCCTGCACCCGGCCCACCTCCGAGACGTGCTCGGTGGCAATGACTTCCGGGAAATGAGCGAGGATCTCGGCGGCGTCGGTTCCGGCGTAGCGGACCAGGCCGGAGGTCGCCGCGACGGCGGCGCCGGTGCACAACACGCCCGCCCCTGGGTACTCGGCGCTGCCCGCGCAGACGCCGGTGACGCCCTGGGAGTACTTGTCGTCGGTCGCGTTCGGCACCGGCCAGCTCGCGCCGATCGAAGCGGGTTCCAGTGCAGCCAGATTCGGCTCGGGCAGACGTAACCCGATGGGCACCAGCTCGATTCGCCCGCAGTGCGGCGCGGCAAGGACATGCACCGGCTTGTACGCACCGAACGCGACGGTGACGTCGGCCCGCACGGCGGGACCGGTGAGCGCGCCGGTATCCGGATCCACCCCGCTCGGCAAATCCGCGGCAATGATCGGGACGCGCACCGCCGCAACGAGTTCGGCGGCGTCCGGCCGCAACGAACCACGCCCCGAAATGCCGACGATGCCATCGATCACCAAGTCCGGATCGCCGATCTCGTCACACACCCGACCACCCGCCTTGCGCAGCGCCGCAAGACCTTTCGCGTGGGCGCGAGCCGGATTCAGCAGCACCGCGGTCACCGCGATACCGCGACGACGCAGCATCGATCCCGCCCACAGCGCGTCGCCGCCGTTGTCACCGGAGCCGACGAGCAGGGTCACCGAACGCCCGGCGACACCGCCGGTGCGCGCCCGCAGCTCGGCGGCCACCACGGTGGCCAGACCGTGCGCCGCACGCTGCATGGGGACGCCGTCCGGGACTCGAGTGAACAGCTCGGCCTCGGCCTCGCGTACTTCGTCGGCGGTGTAGTAACCCCGCTGCGTGGACATGAGCGATCCTCCACTTTCGGTACTGCTTGTGCGTCACCGCGCGGCTCAGCGGCGCCGATAGTGCCGTACAAGCCCGCAACGACTGCAGACTACGCTTGGCGATCATGCCTATGGTCAAGCCCCGTGCAAGGTCCACACAGGTTGTTATCGGATGCACGCTGGCAGCGGCGCTGCTGGTCGCCGGGTGCGGCGGTAGCGATGCCGGCTCGGCCGCGACGACCACGAAGCGGCCGCATCCGACCACCACGACGTCGCAGCCCGCAGGCGACACCAAGCCCGCCGCCATCACCGTCGAGGTGAACAACATGAAGTTCGCCCCCGCCGACGTCACCGTCAAGACCGGCGACACCGTCACCTGGCACTTCGCCGACAAGGCGCCGCACACCGTGCAGGGCATCGGCGACAAGGCCATGGGCCTCAACAGCCCCATCATCGACAAGGGCGACTGGAGCTACACCTTCACCGTCGCGGGCACCTACCGCTACCTCTGCTCGCTGCACCCGGAGATGCGCGGCACCATCACCGTCCAGTAACCCATTCAGACCGGCCGATATCGGCGGGTGCGCGGGCTGCGCGCGGAACTGGTGTTGAGGGCCTCGACGGCCGCCACCAGCGGTGCCAGCTCGGGGTCGGCGGCGGCTTGGCCCAATGCGCTGGAGAGGGCGTCGTCGTGCGTGGGGCGAGCCTGTTCCAGCAGGGTGAGACCCGGCGGGGTGACGTCGGTGTAGATGCCGCGACGGTCGTCGGGGCACAGGTAGCGCTGAAGTAGGCCGCGGTCCTCTAGACGGGTGACCAGGCGCGTCGTCGCGCTCTGGCTCAACACGACCGCCTCGGCGACCTGATTCATCCGTAGGTGGCCGCCCGGCCCATCGTGCTGGCGGCTGAGCACGACCAGCAGTGAGTACTCGCGGACGCTCAGGTCGTGGCCGCCCTGTAGTGCCCGTTCGATGTGCGCCTCGATCCGATCGTGCAGCAGCGACAGTGCGTACCAGCTATCGGCCAGGCCCGTCAGGGCGGCATCCGCGGTCATCGCGTTCCTTCCGCGTAGAGGTTGTCCCTCCAGGATAGATGAGTATCGCAATAGCCCGCGCTTGCAATTATCACGCGTATGCAATTATTGTTGACGCCCGTAAGGCTCAGGCGCAACTGATACTGGAGGCTTCCGCCCATGCCGCTCGCACTCCTTGCCCTGACGCTCGGGGCATTCGGAATCGGCACCACCGAATTCGTCGTCGTGGGATTGCTCCCTGACATCGCCGACACCTACGCGGTGTCCATCCCCACCGCGGGCCTGCTGGTCACCGGATACGCGCTCGGCGTGGTGATCGGCGCGCCGGTGATGACCGGGCTCGGCACGCGGGTCTCCCGCAAACACATGCTGCTCGGCATGCTGCTGCTCCTGGTGGCCGGCAACGTATTGTCCGCTGTCGCACCCACTTTCGGCCTGATGCTGACCGGCCGGATCGTCGCCTCGCTGGCGCACGGCGCGTTCTTCGGCATCGGCGCGGTCGTCGCGGGTGCCGTGGTGCGCCCGGACAAGCGCGCCGGTGCGATCGCGATCATGTTCACCGGACTCACCGTCGCCACCATGGTCGGCGTGCCGTTCGGCACCCTGCTCGGCCAGCAATTCGGCTGGCGGCTCACCTTCCTGATCGTCGCGCTGGTCGGCCTGATCGGCCTGGTCGGCGTCGCCATGCTGGTGCCCGAGCAGCCCGCGCCGCAGGATGCCAGGCTGCGCACCGAACTCGCCGTCTTCCGCAACCCGCAGGTGCTGCTCGCGATGGCGATGACCGTGCTCGGCTTCGGCGGCGTCTTCGCGGCGATCACCTATCTGGCGCCGATGATGACCGAGGTCACCGGTTTCGCGGACAGCTCGGTCACCTGGCTGCTGGTGCTGTTCGGCGTCGGCTTCTTCGCGGGCAACCTGATCGGTGGCAAGTTCGCCGACCGCCACCTGATGCCGATGCTCTACGTTTCGCTCGGCGGCCTGGCCGTGGTGCTCGCGCTGTTCACCCTCACCGCGCACAACAAGATCGCCGCCGCGATCACCGTCGTGCTGATCGGCGCCCTCGGCTTCGCGACTGTCCCGCCGCTGCAGAAGCGCGTGCTCGACCAGGCTTCCGGCGCACCGACTTTGGCCTCAGCCGTCAACATCGGTGCGTTCAATCTCGGCAACGCCATCTCCGCCTGGCTCGGCGGCGTCGTCATCGCGGCGGGCTTCGGCTACACCGCCCCCAACTGGGTCGGCGTCGCGCTAGTCCTCGTCGCCCTCGCCCTGGCCGTCTGGTCCGGTGCGCTGGAACGCCGGACGAGCACCCAATCCCCCACTGCCTCAACCGAACCCCGCATAGCCGTCGCCCACCCATGACTCGAGCCGCACAGCCAACCCGACGGCGCTCCTCAGCGCAGCTGGGTTCGCGCCACGAGTGGCAGCGCCGAACGGGACATCATCGAGCCGGTTCTCGCACCTTGCCGCAGCCTTGTCCGGCTTGTGGGCAAGCTGAGCATCGCCCTGACGCAACGCACCCCCGAATCGCTGAGCGGTTCGGGGGTGCGTGCGTTAAAGGGTTGGGACCGTGGTTATTCGACGGTGACGGATTTGGCCAGGTTGCGCGGCTTGTCCACGTCGTAACCGCGGGCCTGCGCCACTTCGGCGGCGAAGATCTGCAGCGGCACCGTCGACAGCAGCGGCTGGTACAGCGTCGGCGCCGACGGGATCTCGATGAGGTCGTCGGCGAACGGACGGACCGTGTCGTCGCCCTCCTCGGCGATCACGATGGTGCGCGCGCCGCGCGCCTGGATCTCGCGAATGTTGCTGAGCAGCTTGGAGTGCAGCACCGCGCGCCCCTTCGGCGACGGCATCACCACGATCACCGGCAGCCCGTCCTCGATCAGCGCGATCGGGCCGTGCTTGAGCTCGCCCGCCGCGAAACCCTCGGCGTGCATGTACGCCAGCTCCTTGAGCTTGAGCGCACCCTCCAGCGCCACCGGGTAGCCGACGTGCCTGCCGAGGAACAGCACCGTCGACACGTGCGCCAGTTCGCGCGCGATCGCCCGCACCTGCGGCGCAGTCTGCAGCACCCGTTCCACCAGCTTCGGCATCGCCTCCAGCTCGGCGAACTCGCGGGCCACCTCGTCCGGATACTTGGTGCCGCGCGCCTGCGCCAAGGCCAGCCCGACCAGGTAGTTAGCGGTCACCTGAGCCAGGAACGCCTTGGTGGAGGCGACGCCGATCTCCGGCCCCGCCCTGGTGTAGAGCACCGCGTCGGACTCGCGCGGGATCTGCGCGCCATTGGTATTGCAGATCGCGAGCACGCGCGCCTTCTGCTCCTTGGCGTGGCGCACCGCCTCGAGCGTGTCGGCCGTCTCGCCCGACTGCGAGATCGCCACGACCAGCGTCGAACGATCCAATACCGGGTCGCGGTAACGGAATTCGCTGGCCAGCTCCACCTCGACGGGCAGCCTGGTCCAGTGCTCGATGGCATACTTGGCCAGCAGCCCGGAGTGGTAGGCGCTGCCGCAGGCGACCACGAAGACCTTGTCGAAGTCGCGCAGCTCCTGGTCGGCGAGGCGCTGCTCGTCCAGCACGATCCGGCCCGCGCCGTCGGAGTCCACGCTGAAATGCCCGATCAAGGTGTCCGCGACCGCGGCGGGCTGCTCCTCGATCTCCTTGAGCATGAAGTAGTCGTGGCCGCCCTTCTCGGCGGCGGCCAGATCCCAGTCGATGGTGAACGGGCGGGTCCGCGCGGCGGCGTCGTCGCCCGCGAAGTCGGTGACCGTGTAGCCGTCGGCAGTGATCACCACGGCCTGGTCCTGGCCGAGCTCGACCGCCTCGCGGGTGTGCTCGATGAACGCCGTGACGTCCGAGGCGATGAACATCTCGCCCTTGCCGACACCGATGACCAGCGGCGTCGACCGACGCGCCGCGAAGATCAAGTCCGGGTGATCGGCGTGCGTGAAGACCAGCGTGAACGCGCCTTCCAACCGGCGGACCACGGCGAGCGCACTGGCCGCGAAGTCACCCGCCGTAGGTCCCTCGGCGTACGCCCTGGCCACCAGGTGCACAGCGACCTCGGTGTCGGTGTCGCTGCGCAGCTCGACGCCCGCGTCCTCCAGTTCCCGGCGCAACGGGGCGAAGTTCTCGATGATCCCGTTGTGCACGACCGCGACCTTGCCGCTGTCGTCCCGATGCGGATGCGCGTTGCGGTCGGTCGGCGCGCCGTGCGTCGCCCAGCGCGTATGTCCCATTCCGGTGCTGCCCGCGAAGCGCGCCACCCCGATTTCGGCGAGCTCGGCCTCGAGATTCGCCAGCTTGCCCGCCTTGCGTTCCACTGCCAGCGCACCAGCGCCATCGACGATCGCCACACCCGCGGAGTCGTAGCCGCGATATTCCATGCGGCGCAACGCGTCAACGACAACGCCGAGCGCGTCCCGGTATCCGACGTACCCCACGATTCCGCACATGGCTCACCAGAGTACTTATCGGATAACGTTCTCGTCGTGTCGGCGTCTGTGAAATCACTCCTGAGCACCCTGACCAGCCGCGGCCCCCATCGGGTGCTGCGCGGCAATTTGGCCATCGCCGGGCAGCCGGGGGTGGTATTCACGCCCGAATCGGGGCTCAACCTGCCCGCCGTCGCGTTCGGGCACGGCTGGCTGACCGGCGCCGCCAACTACCGAGGCCTACTCGAGCACCTCGCGTCCTGGGGTTTTGTCGCCGCCGCCCCCGATACCGAGCGCGGTCCGATTCCGTCACACCTGGGCCTGGCCACCGACTTGCTCACCACCTTGGACATCTGCACGGGTGTGCGGCTCGGTGACGGCACCATCAGCGTGCACCCCGACCGGCTCGCGCTGATCGGCCACGGTATGGGCGCGGGCGCCGCCGTCATCGCCGCGACCCAACGCCAGGTCGCCGCGGTCGCCGCCTTGTTCCCCGCACCGACCGCACCGTCCGCCGAAAACCTCGCGCCCGACCTCGACACGCCCGCGCTGATCCTGGCCGGCGCCACCGATCTGGCCTCGGTCAGCTCCAACGCCATCCCCCTCGCCACCGCGTGGGGCGGGCGTTCGGTGTTCCGGGCGATCGACGGCGCCTCACACAACGGCATCATCGAGGGTCGCCGGGTGCTGGCCGCCGTCGGCGCGGGCAAGCACGAATCCAAAACCGCCCGCACCACCCGAGCCCTGCTCGCGGGCTACCTGCTCGCCACGATTGCCGGCGACAAGACCTATCAAGCCTTCGCCGATCCGGAAGCGGACATCCCGCACACGGTCGTCGTCGATCCCGAGGCCAAGGAAGACAAGCCCGCCCCCAAACTGAAGATCACCCAACTAGCCGGTCTCCTCCGCCGATAACCCTTCCCCACCCCCAAGCATCCACCAAATCCGCACCCCCACTCGGGATCCGCACCGACTCTAGAGCCCCCATTCCGAGTGCTGATCCCGAGCGAGAGTACGGATCTGTGGTGAAACTGGGTACAACACGACCTACGCTGAACCCCTCACTCTTTGTGTGACCCGCTCACTTCGTATACCGGGTGAGCAGGTCACACAGAGAGTGAGCGGCCTCCAATTCCCCACGCGGGCAGCAGAATCCGCACCCCGTGTCGGGGTTGTGCACCCGGATTAGTGCCAGTGCCGGGCGGATTCCGAGAGAGGGCGCGGATCCGTGGTCGAAACCGGGTACCGCACCCGCCACGAGTGCCCGGCACCCCACCGCACCCAGCCAAAAGCAGAATCCGCACCCTCACTCGGGACCTGCACTGAGACTTTAGGGCCCTATTCCGAGTGCAGATCCCGAGACAGAGTGCAGATCCTCGGGCACACCGCCCCCCGGACCACCCGGCGGGCCTGATCGACCACCAAAGCCGCACCGACTACCTCACAGGACTTGATCGACCACCAAAACCGCCACCGACCACCTCACAGGACTTGATCGACCACCAAAACCGCCACCGACCACCTCACAGGACTTGATCGACCACCAAAACCGCCACCGACCACCCACTCTTGCCCAAAGCGCTTGTAACGCAACCACAACCCGATGACCACCTCCACAACGCGACACCGCGCGCCTGACGTGCACCTAAAGCCGGGTACGGCACACGACGCGCCCACACTACTCACAGGAAAACGGGGAACGGTCTTCAGCTCATTGAGCTGCTCACCTTGGGAAATCCCTAGGTGCACTTGCCCGGATAGGTACACCCGTCCAAGGGAATGACCCGATAGTACTGAGCACGTCAGGTAGGGTCCCCGGCTTTCTCTTCCGCAGCCTGTGATGGGCAACGCTCGAGTTCCAGCGTGCGGACTGACTGTGGCCCGGTTGAAAGAAGCTGGGGAAAACAAGCCGAGTCAAAGGGTCGATGGTGTCGTCGAGTCGAGTCAACGGGGCGATGGCGTCATCGAGCCGAGTCACACGGTCGCTGGTGCCACAGGGTCGTTGGCGTCATCGAGTCGAGTCATATGGTCGCTGTTGACGAGGGTTTAACGACCATATGACTCGACTCGATGGCGGCCCCCTGCTAATGGTTCAGATCAGCCAGCTTTTGCGCTGATAGAAGGCCGCCTCCTCGTCTTCGTCATCGATGGGCGCGACATCGCGGTTCGCGCGGCGCGCGGCCATCGAGCGGGCGATGGCTTCGCGCTGTTCGCGGGCCTCGGTGGCCAGCCGTTCCTGCTCTTCGGCTTCGGCGCGTGCCTTTTCGATCTCTTCCGCGTGCTCGGCCCAGTACTCGCGCATCTCGGCGGCCGAGGTCTCGGCGAGGGCACGGCTGGTGTCCGCGGTGCGCCGATTGATCTCCTCGAACTCGTCCAGTAACAGCGCGGAGCGGCGGCGGCATTCCTCGGCGACGCGCTCGATCTCCTCGGCATAACTCACGACGCTGATTCTCCCCGATCCGCACCGGCCGCGCTGAGGCTGCGATTCATGACTCCCCTTCGACGCCCGGCACCTCGTGCTGGACGCCGCAGACTAGCGCACTCACAGCGGACCGGCCTCGGCCAGCTCCGCCCCGCTGTCGAAGTCCGGATGCTGTTCCCCCGGCATGGGTTTCGACTTGTGTTCGCCGTCTTCTTCGCGCTGCGTTTTCGGCGGAGCGCCGGTCGGCGCGGCCGGTTGACCTGCGTTCTCCTCGGCCGCGGGCGCCTTGTGCACCGGTTCTTCCTTCGCCGGTGCGCTCGGCGCGGGCTGCCCAGGTTTCGGCGTTTCACCGGTCGGCGCGGACGGAGTCTCGGTCTTCGGCTCGTTCGTCGAGATGACCGGCATCCCGTGCTCGTCCAGCTTCACGCTGAACTCCTTCGGCTTCCCGTCGGCATCGGACATCACCAGCTTCAGCTGACCGTCCGGCCCCATCTCGAACTTCAGATGCTTACCGGCGACGTCGAATTCGGCCGCGGCCTTGGCGTCCTTTTTGCCGTCCGGTTTGCCGTCGTGGTCCTTGTCCGCCTTCGTCGGATCGATGCTCTCCTCGATCTTCTTCACCGCGTCCTCGACACCGCTCTTGATGGTGCCGGTCAGCGAACTGAGTCCCTGGGTGACCGCCGAGCTGAGCCCGGACGTCAACGGAGACAACGAACTCGCCACCTGGCTGAGCGAGGCGAGTCCGTCCAGCGACGGGGTCTTCGTCGTGCTCGGCACGGTCGTCGTCGGTGTCTGTGTGGTGCTCGGCGTCTGCACGTTGCTCGGCACCGTGCTCGCCGGAGTGGTGGTGGTCGTGGGGTTTCCGGGCGGACCAGGAGGTCCGGGCGGGCCGGGAGGTCCCGGTGGCGACTGCGTCGTTTCCTTCGGCTTATCCGGAGCCGGGGCACCCGCCGGACGCGGGTAGGCAGCGACCGTCATCAGGTTCATCGAATTGATGATCGAGTCGTAGGTGCTCGTGACAGCCTTATCGGTCAGGGTGCAGGCGTCGGTGAACTTCTGCACCTTGGCCAGATAGTCAGGCTTGAATACGTTGTCCAGCCAGTGCCTGCAACGATCCTGAATATGCTGCTGATAGTCCGAACCCGGCAGAATTCCTAGAATATTTCGCGCAGCCCAGGCATCGGATCCGCCGGTCAGATCCGGAAAGATTCGACCGAGTTTGTTCAGCAGACTATCGCTCTGCCAACCATTGCTGACCGCAATACTCCTACCGGAGATAATGTCATCGATATCCTCAGGGGTCTTATCGGCGATTTTGACATCTTCGCCATTCTCCAGGATATAGCGCACCACTTCGGCTTTGATCTTGACTGCGGCGCACAGCCCATCCCCCGCTGCGGCGATCGCCTTGCGCACCTCCTCCGCAGCCTTCGAATCGGTGCCCGCGCGATCGATCTGCTGGTTCAGCATGATGGCGGCCGAATCGGCGGCCGCGCCTTGCCAAATGCTCCCGAGCGCGTTCGACTGTGTCCGCTGCTTATCCAGCTCCGTGTTCGCCCCGTTCAGCACTCCTTGCAGCATCGTCGCGACCTCGCGCAGCTTGCCCTCGTCCATCCCGTTCTGCTCGTAGAACCGCTTGTGCAGCTGCTCGTAAGTCGACGGGCGCGCGTCGCTACCAAATGCGCGCGTGAACCGCGGTTCGAACTTCTCGAAATACAGGAGGCTGCGCGACCCGATATCCAGATACTGTTTGACGGTCGCGTTCGCGGGAACACTGAAAGCCATGTCCGCCCCTATGCCTTGTTACCGTTGTCGATCTTATCGATATCGAACGAGGTCTGTTCATCGGTATTCGAGACCTTCACCACGGAGGCCCCCACCGCTTCTCCCATGGCCAGCGTCGCCTCCGACCAGTTCCCGAGCCACGTGTAGATCTTTTCGAGCCCGGCCTGAATCTTGCGCCCCTGATCGCCGTAGTGCTCGCCCGCTTGGGCCGGGCCGAACATAGTGTGGGTCAAGTCCTTCGCGCGGTCTCGCACGGCATGCCCAGACATGCTCAGCTCATTGCCGAGCCGCCCCAACTCCCCCGTCTTGACGCCGACCAACTCGGATCCGGTCACGCGATCCCCTCCGTCCCTGCCTCGTACGATCTCCCCGGACTTACGTCGGCGCCGGGCGTCCCCATACTTCCTTCGACGCGGCACGACGACGTTCGGTTCCATCGAATCCAGCGCGAGGCCGTCCCCGGGGAAAATCTACTGGGCGGGCACGGTGGGAACAACCGGCCGGCGACGACCTACGTGCCGATTTTCCCGTGGTCGGTGCGTACCCACTCCGAGGACCCGTCGGGATGCCGGTGGAATTCCCACGCCGCGTAGTCGCCGTCGTTCTCGACGACCGTGACGTGGTCGGCGAAGCCGTCGTGATCGTAATCGGTCCAGACCTGCATCGCGTCGCCACCGTTGGTGGTGATGGTGTCGAGGGTGCCGTCACCGTCGATGTCCTGGGTGGGATGGTGCAATTCGACGGCACCGAGGCCGTCCAGCGACGAGGACGCGTCGATGCCGGGTAGTTCCAGACCCGGCAATTCACCCGAGGTGATCATTACTCCTCCTCAGCAGGACTCGTGGTGCTGTCATCCAAAGACCCGACAACAACGCTATCGCTCCATCCTGACATCCACAGCAGCCCGACGCAGCCCCCTGGCCTCACTTCTTCGGCATCAGCAGCCACAACACCAGGTAGATGATGAACTGCGGGCCGGGCAGCAGGCAGGAAAGCACGAACAGCAGGCGCACGACATTGGCATTCCAGCCGAGGTATTCGGCGATGCCGCCACAGACTCCGGCGATCCACTTGTCGTGGGTGGAGCGGGTGAAACGGCGGGTAGGCGCGGTCATGATGTTCCTCTCTGGTGATGATCTCTTCGAACTCCACTCTGCCGAGCCGCACGCCGTGGCACATCGGTCCGTGGAGCTATGCCGACCCTGATTTCCTACAACCCTGGTTCAGGGTGTTACCCCGAGTAGGGGGTGGGCTGCGCGAACACGGCAGACTTGGGACCGTGAGCGAGCGTCAGCGAGTGAACCAAAGACACAGCGTGCCTATGCACACTACGGAGCCTAGCGCCAGCGAGGCGGAGTCGTGAGTACCACTTTGCATGCGCGCGGACTGTCCGCGGGACACGGCGAACGCACCCTGTTCGACGACCTCGATCTCACCCTGGCACCGGGTGACGTGATCGGCCTGGTCGGCGCGAACGGCGCGGGCAAGTCGACGCTGCTGCGCATGCTCGCGGACCGGCGCACCCCCACCGGCTCCATCACGCTGAGCCCGCCCGACGCCACCGTCGGCTACCTCGCGCAGGAACCCGAGCGGGTGCCCGGCGAGACGGTGCTCGAATTCCTCGGCCGCCGAACAGGTGTCACCGAGGCGCAGCGAATCATGGACGCCGCCGCGGAACGCATCGCCGACGGCGGCGAGGACGAGTATTCACCCGCGTTGGAGCGCTGGCTGGCACTCGGCGGCGCCGACCTCGACCAGCGTGCCGCGGAGGTCGCCGCCGATCTCGGCCTGACCGCCAGTCTGCCCAATGGCCTGGATACTCCGATGACGGGCCTGTCCGGCGGCCAGGCCGCGCGCGCGGGATTGGCCTCGGTGTTGTTGTCCCGCTTCGACATTCTGCTGCTCGACGAGCCGACCAACGACCTGGACCTGGACGGCCTGGCCCGCCTGGAGCAGTTCGTCACCGGTGTCCGGGTGCCGCTGGTGGTGATCAGCCATGACCGAGAGTTCTTGGCGCTGACCGTGAATCGGATCGTAGAGCTGGATCTGGCGCAGCAACAGGTCGGCAGCTACGACGGCGGCTACGAGGCGTACCTGACCGAACGCGAGATCGCCCGCCAGCACGCGCGCGAGGCCTACGAGGAGTTCGCCGACACCAAGGCGGGCCTGGAGGCGCGGGCGCAGATGCAGCGCAACTGGCTCGAGCACGGTGTGCGCAACGCCCGTCGCAAGGCCCGCGACCCGAAGAAGGTCGACTCGGACAAGGCGGGCCGAAAGATGCGCGCCGAGTCGACCGAAAAGCAGGCCGCCAAGGCCCGCCAGACGCAACGTCGCATCGAACGCCTCGACGCGGTCGAGGAGCCGCGCAAGGAGTGGGAGTTGCGGATGACCATCGGCGCCGCGCCCCGCAGCGGGTCGGTGGTGGCCACGCTGTCCGACGCGACGGTCGTCCAGGGCGATTTCACCCTCGGCCCGATCACCACCCAGATCGACTTCGCCGACCGGATCGTGCTGACCGGCGCGAACGGCTCCGGCAAGTCCACGCTGCTCGCGCTGCTGCTCGGAAAGATCAAGCCACACACCGGATCCGCCACGCTCGGCTCGGGGGTGGAGGTCGGCGAGGTCGATCAGGCGCGCGGCCTGTTTCGTGGCACCACCTCGCTGGCCGATACTTTCGGCGCGCAGATGCCGGACTGGCCGGACGCCGAGGTTCGTACCCTGCTGGCCAAGTTCGGCCTGCGCGGCTCACATGCGTTGCGCGCCTGCGAAACCCTGTCTCCCGGCGAACGCACCCGCGCCGCCCTCGCGCTGCTGCAGGCCCGCGGCGTGAACCTGCTCGTGCTCGACGAACCGACCAACCATCTGGACCTGCCGGCCATCGAACAACTCGAGCAGGCGGTTGAATCCTTCACCGGCACACTGCTGCTGGTCACCCACGACCGCCGCATGCTGGACACCATCCAGGCCACCCGCCGCTGGCACATGGACTTCGGCAAGCTCACCGAAACCGCCTGACGAGCTGAGAACTCGCCAGGCGGTCCCTCGGATCAGACCGACGCGACGCGCTTGGCGAGGTCGTCGGCGAGCTGCCTGGCCTGAGCCGGATCGGTGGCTTCCACCATGACGCGAACCAGCTGCTCGGTGCCGCTGGGCCGCAGCAGGACTCGGCCGGTGTCGCCGAGGATGCGCTCGGCTTCCCGCACCGCGTCCCGGATTTCGGGTGCCGCCGCGACCAGCGACTTGTCGCTGACCGGCACGTTCACCAATACCTGTGGCACCGTTCGCAATACGGCGGCCAGCTCGGCGAGGCTGCGCCGGGTCCGCGCCATCCTGGCCATCAGCTTCAGCCCGGTGAGGATGCCGTCGCCGGTGGTGCCGAACTTCGGGAAGATGACGTGTCCGGACTGTTCGCCGCCCAGCGTGTAACCGCCGCGGCGAAGTTCCTCCAGCACATAGCGGTCACCAACGGCGGTGGTGAGCAAGGTGATTCCAGCTTCTCGCATGGCGATATGCAGGCCGAGGTTGCTCATCACGGTGCCGACCAGGGTGTCCTTCGCCAGCTCACCGGCCTCGTGCAGGTCGAGCGCGAGGACCGCGAGGATCGCGTCACCGTCGACGACATTGCCGTCGGCATCGGCCGCGAGGCACCGGTCGGCGTCACCGTCGAGGGCCAGCCCCAGATCGGCGCCGTGCTCGCGCACTGCCCGCTGCACGGTGTCCAAATGCGTTGAGCCGCAACCGTCGTTGATATTGAGGCCGTCCGGCTCGGCGTTGATCGCGATCACCGTCGCGCCCGCCTCCCGGAAGGCGGCGGGCCCCACCTCGGACGCCGCGCCGTGCGCGCAGTCGACCACCACGGTCAGCCCGGACAGGTCCTGCCCGGTCGCCTCGACCAAATGCTCGACATACCGCTCGTGGGTGCCCGCGACGCTGTACTGGTCCGGTACCACCTGCCCGTGGTCGCGCGCGCCGGACGCGTTGACGACCCGGCCGATGCCGCGTCCGGTCGGTCGCAGCGCGTTGTCCTCGGCGAGCAGCGCCTCGATGCGGTCCTCGATGGCGTCGTCGAGCTTGTGCCCGCCCGCCGCGAAGATCTTGATGCCGTTGTCCGGCATGGGATTGTGTGACGCGGAGATCATCACGCCGAAGCACGCGTCGTAGCGGCCGGTGAGGTAGGCGACGGCGGGTGTCGGCAGCACGCCGACCTGGAGCACGTTCACCCCGGCGGCGGTCAGCCCCGCGGTGACCGCGGCCTCCAGCATCTCACCGCTTGCCCTTGGGTCGCGGCCGACGACCGCGAGGGGACGCTCCTTGCCGCTGCTCAAAATCTGGGCGGCCGCGCCCGAAACGCGCAGCGCTAGTTCCGGACTCAACGACTCGTTGGCCAGCCCACGGATTCCGTCGGTGCCGAACAAACGTCCCATAACTCAGCCCCTCATCGGTGGATCCGCGGCGCGTCCGAAGACGACAGCCGGTGTTGCCACGAAGGGCACCCGAAACGCCGCGGCTGATACAGCACGAGAGCAGGCGACCAGCCTGTGCTGGACGCCTGCTCTCGTACAGGTTGCCCGCCGACCGTACCGCCCCCGGCACCTCCAGGGTGCCGGATGACGGTGGTCGGCGAGGCCAAAATCAGCGCTTCGAGTACTGCGGCGCCTTACGCGCCTTCTTCAGACCGTACTTCTTACGCTCGACGGCACGCGGGTCACGCGTCAGGAAGCCGGCCCGCTTGAGGGCGGGGCGGTCGTCCGGGGTGACCTCGATCAGCGCGCGGGCGATGGCCAGACGCAGGGCGCCGGCCTGTCCCGACGGGCCGCCGCCGTGCAGCAGGGCGATGATGTCGAAGTTCTCGGCCCGCTCGACGGTCACCAGCGGCGACTTGACCAGCTGCTGGTGCACCTTGTTCGGGAAGTAATCCTCGATGGTGCGGCCGTTGAGCACGAAGTTGCCGGAGCCCGGCACCATCCGCACGCGAACGACGGCTTCCTTACGACGGCCGACGGTCTGCACCGGGCGGTCGATCACGATCGGGGCGAAGGTCTCGACTGCGACCTCGGCCTCTTCGTAGCCTTCGCCGTCCTCGACAACCTCGGCGGCGTCGAATTCCTCGACGACGGCTTCCTCGTTGAATTCCTCAGGAGCGGTCACTGGGCCACCTGCTTGATCTCGAATGGAATGGGCTGCTGAGCGGCGTGCGGGTGGTTCGGGCCTGCGTAGACCTTCAGCTTGCCCGCGATCGCGTTGCCGAGCTTGTTCTTCGGGATCATGCCCTTGACGGCCTTCTCCACGAGCCGGTCCGGACGGCTCTCCAACACCTGACCGACAGTGCGCGACTTGAGGCCGCCCGGGTGCCCGCTGTGGTGGTGGATCAGCTTGTCCGCCTTCTTGTTGCCGCTGATGGCGACCTTGTCGGCGTTGATGATGATGACGAAATCGCCACCGTCGAAGTTCGGTGCGTAGGTCGGCTTCGTCTTGCCACGCAGCAGGTTCGCTGCTTGAACGGCGAGACGGCCGAGCACTACGTCAGTGGCGTCGATGACGTACCACTGACGGGTGACGTCACCAGCCTTGGGGCTGTACGTAGGCACAGTGCTTCCCTGTCTGTAGTCGGTGTTGCCGGCCAGGCATGTGGTCGAAGCTCCCGGCGGCCGGTGGAGACCCGGGATTCGATTGCACGACCGGTTGCCCGGCCGTCCATACGCCAACGAGCCACAATACCAGCCACGATCCGACGATCGAAATCGCGTCAGATCTCGATCGGCGGCCCTGGATCGACGGCGCGACGCGGGCCGGGCAGCAGGTAGCGCAGGGTATCGACGCCCGGCTGCCGACAGTCCTGGTCCGAGGCCCCCCGGTCGTCGCGTTCACCGCCTGCCGACAGACCGCGCACGGACGAGATGCCCGGATTGACCTCGTTGGTCACATACGGCGTCAGCGGGCACACGATCGGGTCGACCGCGGACGACGGCGCGGGTGCCGCCGTCAGGGTCACCTCGGCCGCGGTCAGCTCGACCCGATCACCGCCGCCCGGCAGCGCGACCACGGCCAGCGCCAGCGCGCCGACCACCGTGTGCGCCCCGAACAGGTTGTCCTTCATCTTGTTCCACAGCTTCCCCTTGCGGGGCCGGTCCTCGTCGTCGTCCTCGGACTCCGGCTCCCGCCACCCGTGTCGCCCGGGTTCGGCATCGGACTGCGGCGCCTGGTACGACCGCGCACCGGACGTCTGACCGGGCGGCGGCCCACCCTGCGGCGCACTTCGCCCCTGCTCCTCGGGATACTGCCCCGGCGGGCGGGTGAAGCGCTCGGCGAGATTCGGTGGCAGCCGCGGCACCTCGTCGCGGGTGATCCTGGTCGTCGGTTCCTCGCCCTGCGTCGGATAGCCGGGCCCGTACTGCACGGGCGGCACGGTCCGCGGCGGAGACGGATCCATATGGGGTTGTGGCACGTCCGTTCGGCGCTGTGAAGACTCCGCTTGGCGCTGCGCGGACTCGGCCTGCCGATGTGCGGCGCCGGCCTGACGTTGCCCCGGCGCGGCCTGCTGCGGTGCGGATTCCGCCCGGTAGTGCCCGGCCGGATCGCGGTACTGCGGTCCCGGATCCTGGAACTGGGTGGGATCGACCCGCGGCTGTACAGGCTCGGCATGCCGACCCGACGGCTCCGGCTCTGCTGCTTCGGTATCGGTCACCAACAGGTGAGCCGCGCCGAGCACGAGCGCGTGCATCGGATGATCGGCGACCTGCAACCGGTGGCCGAGGTGGTTCTGGAAGGCCAGCCGCAGCGCGTCGTTGAAGCAGACGTTGCCCGACAGCAACACCGTCGACGTGTCCGCGCCGATCGAGCGGGCCGCGGCCATCACCTCGATCACCACGTTGTCCGCAGACCTGGCATCGCGCATCGACTCCATGGTCACCGGTACGTCGACCGATTCGGTCGGCTGCTCGTCGTCGCCGTGCACCGCGACAACCAGCACGGTCCGGCCGTCGGAGTACACACCGGTCGCGCCGATGCCGTGCGGCCTGGCCTGGTCCGGCGGGTGCACCAGCCCGAGCGCGCGCACATAGCCGGACAACGCGACGCTCTCCGGCAGCGGCTCGACGGTCACGTCGAGCTGTTCCACCAGACCGGCGTACACCTCGACCTTCTCGTCCGGCCAACCGTCCGGGAACGGCAACGCCACCAGATCCGGCTTGCCGCGCAAGTGTTTACCGATCGAGGCGAGCGGGTTGTACATCCTGGCCCGGAACACCAGCTCCGCGGGCCAGGTCGCCCCGGCCACCACGATCTGCGGATGCCCGAGGATGTCACGCACGTCCGCGATCGCCATGCCGAGGTCCGGCCGCTGCCGATCCACGCCCGCGGTGTGTAACCGCCCCGACGAATCCGCCAGCAGATACGCCGGCGGCGTCCACATACCTTCCACCTGGACCGGGCGGATCGGTGTGCCACCGCCACCCGCGGCCACGGACACCACATCCCAGCCGAGATGTACCGCCCCTACTCGCACCGTCACAGGCATAAGTGTGCCTGGTGTGCGGCCGAGATGCTTGCTCTTGTCCGGAGCCCCCGGTAGTGGCCGGAAAATCGCTCGCCCGTCACGCCGCCGACGCCTTCAGTCGCAGCCGCCGCCAGGTGATGACGGCGAGCACCAGGGTGATCAGTAACAGCACGGCGACGTCCAGTGCCCAGATGCCCGGCGTGTGCTGCCACAACGTGTCCGGCTGCGCGTTGGGGAACACCTCACGAATGTTCACCGTCGAGGCACCGGCCGCATACCCCCAGCGCGCCGGGAACAACCAGGACACCTGCTCGAGCACCACCCGGCCGGTGACCGGGATCAGCCCGCCCGCCATCACCAGCTGCACCATGATGGCGACCACCAGCAGCGGCATCACCTGCTCGTTCGACTTGGCCAGCGACGACAGCAGCAGGCCGACAACGACACAGCACACCGCGGTCAACGCGATGTCGATGTAGAGCTCCCCGCTCCCCGAGGCGAGCACCGCGCCCTCGTCCGGCCGCTTCTTGCCCGCGAGCACGATGCCGACCAGCACCGCCGACTGCAGCAGCGCGGTGAAACTGAACACCGCGATCTTCGCCGACAGATACGCCGACGGCAGCAGCCCGACCGCGCGTTCGCGTTGGAAGATGGTGCGCTCGCCGACCAGGTCGCGCACGGTGAGGGTGGATCCCATGAAGCAGGCGCCGAGGATCAGCACGACCAGCAGCTGCTGGGTCTCGCCGCCGCCGGTGGGCACAAAGGTGCCGTCCGGCAACGCCTTCAGCGCGCCGCGCTGGAAACCGTCCT
The DNA here is from genome assembly GCF_040645995.1 of Nocardia sp. NPDC046473. NCBI lineage: Bacteria > Bacillati > Actinomycetota > Actinomycetes > Mycobacteriales > Nocardiaceae > Nocardia > Nocardia sp. NPDC046473. The sequence goes on along the minus strand of NZ_JBEYZJ010000007.1, from coordinate 338,978 downwards.
TGCCCGGCACCACCAGCGACAGCGCGCCGAGGATGAACGGCAGGATCACCAGGAACGACAGATAGCCGCGATCGGCCAGGATCAACCGGATCTGCCGGCGCGACAGCGTCGAGAACTGTTTGCCGCCACTGGATTGCGGTGGTGAGCCCGCGGACCCGTATTGCTGGGGTGGCGGTGGTGGCGGTGGCGCGAACGCCTGCCTGGATCGGTAGGCGGCGAACGCCTGATCCGGGTTGGCCGCCACGTTGGCGAAGATCTCCGCCCAGTCGGTGGTGCCGAGCGCCGCGCCGACTCCGGCGGGGTTGCCGCAGTAGGCGGTCTTGCCGCCGGGCGCGAGCAGCAGCACCTGGTCGCACATGTCCAGGTGGGCGATGGAGTGGGTCACCACGATCACCACGCGGCCCGCGTCGGCCAGCTCGCGCAGCATCACCATCACCTGCCGGTCCAGCGCCGGGTCGAGACCAGAGGTCGGCTCGTCCAGGATCAGCAGCGAGGGGCCGGTGAGCAGTTCCAGCGCGACCGACGCGCGTTTGCGCTGACCGCCGGAGAGCCGGTCCACCCTGGTGTCGGCGTGCTCGGTCAGCGAAAGTTCTTTCAGTACACCGTCGATCACCTGTTGCCGGTCGGCCCGGCTGTTGTCCGGCGGCAGCCGCAGCTCGGCCGCGTAGCCGAGCGCCTGGCGCACGGTGAGCTGCCGGTGCAGCACGTCGTCCTGCGGCACCATGCCGATCCGGGAGCGCAGCGCCTCGTACTCGGCGTGCAGATTGCGGCCCTCGAAGGTGACCACACCGCCGGAGGGCTGGGTGGTGCCCGCGATCAACCGGGACAGCGTCGACTTGCCCGCGCCGGACGGACCGATCAGCGCGGTCAGCGTGCCCCGGCTGGCCTGCATGTTCACATCGACCAGCAGCTGCTTGTTGCCCTCGACGGTGAACGCCACCCCGTGCACCGCGAGACCCTGCTCGGCCACGGGCTTCTGCCGCAGCACCAAAGTGCCCTGCTGGACAACGAAGTCGATGTTGCCGATGGTGATGATGTCGCGCTCGCGCAGCACCGCCTGCTGCTGGCGGTGGCCGTTGACGAAGGTGCCGTTCGCCGAGCCGAGGTCCTCGATGGTCAGCCCGTCGCCCGCCGCGATGAGGCGCGCGTGCTTGCGCGAGGCCAGCGGATCGTTGACGACGATCTGGTTGTCGGTGGTGCGCCCGATCGTCAGGCCGCCCGCGGGCAGCCGATCGGCCCTGGCGATCGGCGCGGTCGAGGCCCGCGCCCGTACCGGCGGCATGTTCGAGGTGTCGGCACGGGTGGTCAGATTGACGTTCACCTGCGGCTGCGCGTCCTGCGGCGGCTGATAGGCCGGGCGCTGGAACTGCTGGGCGGGCCGCTGACCCGACATCGGCTGCTGCCCCGACTGCGGCGGTCGCGCCGAGGGGCGCTGCGGGGGTTGTGGATTGGCGGGCAATAGATGGAGCAACGGTCCACTGATCGCGTCACCGAGCCGCACCTGCGTCGGCCGATCGATGGACACCGGTTGGGCGAGCCGACGCGCGTCGACGAACACGCCGTTCGTGCTTCCGTTATCGGACAGCACCCAGGCGCTACCCTGCCAAGCGAGCGTCGCGTGCACCCGCGAAACCAGCGGGCTGTCGACGAAAAGCGTCACCTCCGGCGCACGGCCCATGGTGACCTGCTGGCTCGAATCGAAGACTCGTTCGTTTCCATCATGGCGCACGGTGATGGTCTGCGCCCCCGGTGAAGACATGCAGCGGATACTATTCCATCACCCGGACATCGGCGGTGCCCCCGACGCGCCTTTTGCCCCGATCCGGCGACGATATGAACGCGATACCGGCCGATTCAGGGGGAGCCTTGCCGAAAGTCCGTGCGACGGCGATCATTACCGCCGTCTTGGTCGTTGTGGTGCTGGTCGCGGGCTGCACCAGGCTGGTGGACGGCCGCGCCGTCTCCATTTACGACGACCCGTTCAAGGTGGCGGGACTGCCCACCACGAGTGGTCCGAGCGGCCCGCGCGACGGTGTCCCGGACAGCCCCCTCAAGGCCACCAATGGCGACGGCGGCCCCGAAGACACCCTGGCCCTCAACGCCGTCGACGACATCCAGACCTACTGGCACGCCGAATTCGGCAAGGAATTCCAGAGCGGCGATTTCAAGCCGGTCGACACGCTGCTGTCCTGGAGTGCGAAGGCGCCGCGCAGCGATGCGCGGGAATTCTGCAAGGAGACCACCTTTCACCTGGTGAACGCGGCCTACTGCCGATTGGACAATTCCATCGGCTGGGACCGTTCCGTGCTGTTGCCCGCGATGACCGACACCTTCGGCAAGATGGCCGTGGTCATGGTGCTCGCGCACGAGTACGGGCACGCGGTGCAGACCATGGCCAGGCTGGTCGGTGCCAAAGACCCGGTGATCGTGAAGGAACAGCAGGCCGACTGCTTCGCAGGCGCATTCATGCGCTCGGTCGCCGAGGGCAAATCCAAGCACTTCACCATCGACACCACCGACGGCCTCAACAACGTGCTCGCCGCCACCGTGGCCATCCGCGACTCCGACCCGAGCGACCCGGAAAGCGTGCACGGCTCGGCCTTCGAACGCGTCACCGCGGTGCAGGCCGGTTTCACCGATGGCGCGAAGGGCTGCAAGCGCATCGACATGGATGAGATCAACCAACGGCGCGGCTCGTTGCCGAAGGATTTCAACGGCGACACCGGTCGCGGCGAATACGAGATCAACAAGGACACCCTGGTCGAACTCAGCAAGGCCCTCGGCGCGCTGCTGCCGACCAAGCCGTCGCCGACTTACGACTACTCCGGTGCGAAGATCAACTGCCCCAACGGTGTCGCCACCGAACCGGTCAGCTATTGCCCGGACACCAACACCATCGGCACCGATATCCCCTCCCTCGCCCAGCGCGGCACCTCGAACTGGGATGTCGACGACCCGCTGCCGTTGAAGGTGACCGGTGACTACAACGGCTACGTCGTTTTCATTTCCCGATATACCCTCGCGGTGCAGAAGAACCACGGCCAGGACCTGATCGGTCCGAAGACCGGGCTGCGGGCGGCCTGCCTGTCCGGCGTGGTCACCGGCAAGCTCGCGGCACCGAACCGCCCGACCTCGCAGGGCGACATCGGCCTTGCCGCAGGCGATCTCGACGAAGCGGTCTCCGGCCTGCTCACCGACGGATTGGCGGCCAGCGACGTGCAGGGCAACACCGTGCGCAGCGGCTTCGCCCGCGTCGACGCGTTCCGCGCAGGCGTGATCAACGGCGAAAAGACCTGCATATCACGGTATTCGTGATCGGCTAGCCGCCGAACGGCGGCGGGGCGGTGTGTTCGAAGCGCAGGACGCGGTTGCCGAGCATGACCTCGGCGCCGGGCACCAGGACCATGGATTGGTTGGGGGCCAGGCGAATCCAGTCGCGGTAGCCGGGCAGGCGGGTGCGGGTGCCGTTGGTGGAGCCGCGATCCACCACGGTCACATCCCAATTCGATAGATGGATCTCGGCGTGCGCGCGGGACATGCCGCCGGAGGAGTCGTCCACCCGCAGCGGGACCAGCCCGCGCTGGGCCGCGTCGGAATGCTCTGGGTCGCGGCCGATCACGGCGTCGGCGGCGAGCACGTAGGTCATGCCGTCGTCGAGGATCAGCATGCCGAGCGGTGGGCGGATCACCTCGATCAGCGCCTGGGTCTGGTCCACCGGCATGCCGCACACGGTGCAGAACGCCGCGCGCGGATCGCTGGGATGCGCTCTGGCGCACTTGAATCCCATCACCTTGACGGTGAGCGCGGTGGCCTTCGCCGTCGCCTCCAACCGGCGCTGCAGCTCCGGATCGGGTGGCGGGGCCGGCGTGGTACCGCTCACCTCGGTGTGCGCATTGTGTAGATCCTCGTCGGGTCCGTGCGCGGCGGTCGAGGCCTGAGTTCCGTTGTGCGGCTCCGGTTCTCGCTGCTGTTCCGGCGGGTCGTGGTCGATCCGCGCGGTCGGCAGCCGTTCCTCTTCGTCGCGCTGCCGCGTGCCCGCGCGCGGCAGGCCCGACAGCGCCCTGGTGCGCACCTCGTCGGACCAGATGATCGCGCCGCCCGCCTGCGCGATGCCCTCGACCAGCCAGCCGATGCCGCGCTGCGCGGGCAGTTCGGGGATGCGGCCCTTCGCGTCGTCGACGAACAACGCGACGGCCCGCGCGGGCAGGCCCGCCACCCGGTCGACGGTGAACGCCGCGTCACCGCCCCGGTACCGCTCGACCGTGCCGTTCCCGGCCAGCACCGCCGTCACCGCGCCGTGCAGAAACACCGCCACCCCACCGTTTTCCGCGGTGGACAGGATGCCGAAATCGATCGGCTCCCCCGGGCTGATCTGCTCGGCGTGCTTCATCAGCCACCGGGTGGCCTGGCGCGCGATCAACGCCCCCGGCCCCTTCGGCTCCTGCTCGGTCGCCTCGCGCACCAATTCGGCCAACGATTCCAGGGCGAGCACGGCGGGCGAATCCGGCGTCGGCCTGCCCTGCCCGCGATGCGCGACTACCACGACCGCCCCGGCGACGCGCACCACCGCGTGACCTCCGACGACGACCTCGACCTGCCGATCCATCAGAGGTATCGGCCTGCGCCGCGCACGCGGTCCGGGGTCGTCGTCACACGAACCAGGGTATTGCAATACGACAACTATCGACCCCCCTCGCAGGCGTCCGTCCGGTAACTTCAGTGGCAGCACGTGAAGAAACGAGGACCCGTCATGGTTCGGACATCGCGAATCGCGCTCGCCGCGTCGTGTATCGCATTGGCTGGTCTTTTGACCGGGTGCGGCGGCGTGCGGGGCACCGCAACCGCGGGTGAAGTCGACGTACGCCAACTAGAGGTCGGTACCTACGCGGTCGACCGCCACCAGTACAACCAGGACCCGGGCGACAAGGCCGCGCTACTCGAGGGCATGCGAATGTCGGACGCGGTGGTCCCGACCGTGCAGATCGACCCGTCCCTGAAGGTCGGCCGGGGCAGCACCGTGGTGGCTGACGCCGACCAGGCGCTCGATTTCGTCGCCAAGGTGTCCAAGCCGGTCTTCGACGACCGCAAGCTGATCACCGGCTACGCCGCCAGCGGCGCCGACCAGCCCGACCCGGCCGGGCAGACCAACCCGGCCCCCGACGCCACCGCGGTCACCACCGCGCTGTTCCGTTTCCCGGACCCGGCGGTCACCAAACTCGCTGCCCGCGAGCTCGAGGACGTCGACATCGCCATCTCGCCGGACAACCGCAAACTGCCGTCGACCAAGTACCCCGACGCGTATATCCATTGGCGCCCAGGCGTTCCCACCGTCGGCACCTTCATGGCCTACAAGGAATTCGTCATCTCCCTGTTCATCCAGCGCCCGCGCGCCGACAGCGCCGACCTGACGAGTTGGGTCGACAGGACCCTCGCCGCAGAGGTCGCCCAGCTGGACAAATTCCAGGCGACGCCGCAGGAAAAGATCAAGGACCTGCGGGTCGATCCCGACGGACTGCTCGCCAGGGTCGCCGTCAGCGACCGCAAGAACCGCACCCCCGACCCCGCCACCTTCGCCATCTTCGGCCCGCACCACACGGTGCACCGTGCCGAGGACGAATCCGCGAACCTGCGCCTGGTCGACGACGCGGGCGTAGACCACGTAGCTGTCGCTGACAACGGCTACGTCGCACGCACCAGAGACACCGCCGCCGCGCAGAAACTGGCCGACGCCCTGCTGGAAAGCGAAGGGGCGCACTACGACACGCTCGGCGCACCCAAGGATGTGCCCGGCGCCAAATGCTTGCAGCTCAATAGCAAAGGCGACCCCGACCGCGAATACAAGTTCCGGTGCTACGTCTCGTACAAGCGTTATGTGGGTGTCGTGACCAGCGACAAAGAACCGGATGTCCGACAGAAGGTAGCCGCCGAGTACGCGCTGCTGGCGAACAGTCTGTGAGGTCTGATCCCGAACGTTGTGGTCGGGTGTGGCGGCCGGTGGTGACGTAGGATTCCGCGGGAACCACAGCCGTTAGGGGAGGACGTTGCAGCTCAGCGCGAGGACGACGCCGCGCAGAACGGCGTATGCCCTGGTCCTGGCGGCAGTGTTGACGTTCGTCAGCGGGGGATGCGGCGCGGAGGAGCCGACCACGGACCACCCGGCGCCTGCCGTCGATCTCGGCAAGCTGGATGTCGGGAATTACGATACGAATCCGCGTCAATTGGGTGCGGTGAAAAGCCTCGAGCAGGCTCGCATAATCGAAGCCGAACGGCTGGGAAATTTCGTGCCGGTGCCGCGGGATATCGATCCCAGGTTCGCCTACAGCAATCCGTTCATCGCCACCGTCTTCACCGATCCGAAGTTCGCTCTCGGCCGGATCATGGCTGTCGACCGGTTCGCCGAGGCCGCGCCGGACTTCGTCGCAGGGTTCCAGGCCTTCGGCCGCACCGTGGAAGGTCCGCGCGGCATCGATCTGATGAACGCGGTCATGATCTTTCCGGACGAACAGAAGGCCGCGGACGCGGCGGTCGCACTGGAGCGGGTCGATTACGAGGCCAGCGACCGCAATACCACCGTGGCGATACCGAAATACCCTGCGGCACATGCACACTGGCAACCGAACCAGCAGTCGATCGGATCCTGGTATGCCACCGGCAAATTCGTCGTCTATACGTGGATCTACGACTACTTGAAGATCTTCCTGGAAAAGGTCGATCTGCCCACACTGGTTGCGCTGGTGCAGAAGAGCCTCGACACGGTGGTTCCGTCCATCAGCAAGTTCAACCCAACTCCGCCCGATAAACTCATGAGCCTGCCGATCGACCTGGACGGCATGCTCAATCGCACCATCGCGCGCCCGAAGGAAGATGCGTGGCTCAATCCGCCCGGCGCGTACAACGCCCGCACCGCACTCCATTTCGTCAATGACCCGACCGGTACCCTCAGGGACATCGAGAAAGCGGGCGCCGACAGGTACGCGGACAATGGCGTCGAGCTCTATCGAGCCCGTGATGCCGCCGCGGCCGAGACGCTGCGGCAAGACATCGGTCGTCTGACGAAGCGATTCAAGAAAGCCGACTCCCCGGCTGAGCTGCCCGCGGCCGAGTGCCGGGAGTACATCGGGCGGGGCAACCTGGCGATCCGCTTCTATTGCTCGGTGTCCTACGACCGCTATGCCGCGTTCTCGGCGTCGCATCAGCTGCTGGACGCGCAGCAGCGGATCGCCGCCGAGTACACGTTGTTGGTGAATGCCCGATGAGGCGCGCGTTCGTCCTGCCATTCGCCGCGTTGCTGGCGGCAAGCATCACCGCGTGCGGATCGACCATGGCCGGGACCTCGCATCCCGCCGAGGTCGACATTCGCAAACTCGATACCGGGTCCTATCCCACCGAGCCGCTCAATGCGCACGATGACGACTACGTACCCGATTTCACCAGCATGCCGCACGTCGCCGCAATGCGATTGTCGGACTATGTGCTGCCTGCCTACGAAATCGACCCGAACCTGAAATTCGGCCAACGCCCCGCCGAGATATCCCGCGGGCTGCCACCCGGCGAGCTGGGTAACGAAGACGATATGAAGCCGATCGCCGACCGGAACAAATTGCTGTTCGGGTTCCGGACAACGGGTTTCGATCAGAAGGCGTCGATCGTCCCCTCCAGCTGGCCGATCAAGACAGCACAGCACGCGACGGTGATCTCGACCATGGTCATGCAGTTTCCCGACGCCGAGCGAGCCACCGCCGCGGCCGCCGAGTTCTACGACGCGGATCTTGCCGCCAACCAGGAGCACAACCGGCCGGTCGCACTGCCGAAATACAACACCGCGCACGCCCATTGGCGTCCTGGCGCGCCATTTCTGCGCACCACCCTGGCCCATGGGCCCTATGTCGTCGCCTTTCTCGTCTCCACCAGCGAGCCCGACCTGAACGCACTCACCGCGCTCGCCGAAAAGTCCTACGACGCACAGCTTCCCGTGCTGGACCAGCTGAAACCCCTCACGGATGAAGAACTGTTCCAGCTGCCATGGGACCCCGACCATCTGCTGAGCCGCACATTGAATCCGATCGCGGTCGAGATACCTGCGATCGGCAGCCAGGCACTCTACGATTTGCGCGGCATCACCCAGTATGCCGACGATCTGAGTGTCGCAAAGCAACGCTTCAGTGCGATGAATGCGGATCGGTTCGCCGTTTCCAACGGCACGATCGTGGCCCGTACCCCGGACTCGGCGGCAGCGAAGAAGATCGTTGCCGAACGACTTACCCCCGCACCGGCAGCGCGCGATGCCGATGCCCCACCGAATGTGCCGGATTCGACCTGTGTCGAGAACAAACGCGACCGCGACGACTTCGACACGAAAAGATTCACCTGCGTCGTCGCCTACCGCCAATACGCGGGATTCGTGACCGGAGATCAGCTCCTCGATGTACAGCAACGCGCCGCCGCACAGTACGCGCTCTTCGCGAACAGCCGGTAATGCGACGCACCGAGCCCACCGCGTGCGGTCCAGTATGCTGCCGCGTGGGGAGCACCGACTCAGGAGATTGTGGATCATGGCGATAAGCCCCGGCACCATCGTGGGCGGGTACCGCGTCCAGGGCGTGCTCGGGGCCGGCGGCATGGGCACGGTCTACCTGGCCAAACATCCCAGTCTGCCGCGCATGGACGCATTGAAGGTGCTCAGCGGCGAACTCAGCAACGACCACGAGTTCCGCACCCGCTTCGAGCGCGAGGCCAATCTCGCCGCCGGCCTCGACCATCCGAACATCGTCTCGGTCTACAACCGCGGCGAAGAAGACGGTCAGCTGTGGATCGCCATGCAGTACGTCGACGGCACCGACGCAGCAGCCGAGTTGGCCCGCGACAAGCGGGCGATGAATCCGCTTCGCGCATTGCGCATTACCACCGAGGTCGGCAAGGGCCTCGACTACGCGCACCGAAAAGGGTTGCTGCACCGCGACGTAAAGCCCGCCAACTTCCTGCTCTCGTCGAGCGAGGGTGACGAAGAACGCGTCCTGCTCACCGATTTCGGCGTCGCCAAATCCAACGACGACACCACCGAACTAACCCAGACCGGCAGCTTCGTCGCCACCATCGCCTACGCCCCGCCGGAGCAGCTGGTCGGCGGCCACCTCGACCACCGGGCCGATATCTACAGCCTCGCCTGTGCGTTCTTCAAGTTGCTCACCGGCCGAAACCCTTATCCGGCAACGCAACCCGCGCTGGTAATGATGGGACACCTGCACGAGCCGCCCCCGCTGGCCACTGCGGTCGATCCGTCGCTGCCGCCCGCCCTCGATCACGTCTTCGCCAAAGCGATGGCGAAAAACCCCACCGACCGGTTCAACACCTGCCGCGAATTCACCGACGCGGCGGCGAGCGCCCTCACCCCCGGCTACCACCCGGCCCCTACGGGCACCTCGCCCACCTATCCCGTCCAGGCCTTCGATCCACGGCCGAATACTGATCCGCGCGTTGCGATTTCGGGACCACACCCGCTGGCGGCTCCCCACTCTCGCAGACGATGGATCATCGGAGCCGGTGCGGGCGCCGTCGTTGTCGCGCTGGCGGCGGGTCTCGGGATCTGGGGCCTCGGCGGTAGCGACAAGCCCGGCACCAACGCGGCCGTCGCCACCACCGCGGCCAACGCCACCGTCGCCGCGAGTGCGTTGCCGTCGATCGAGCAGGCCCGTGCCACCAATCCCGCCTTCCGCGGCAAGACCATCACGGTGGTGGATGTGCAACGCTCGGTCGCTTCGAGCAAACCGGTGTCGATCTACCTCGGCGGCAACACTCAGTCGAAGTTCCTCGAGGACTTGGGCTTTGTCTACAACTTGAACTACGTGGCGCAGGGTGGCGAACCATCGCCGCGCGCGATGAAATCGGCAGACTCGCTCGAGGTGGCATCCGACAGCTACGTCCTCGCGGTTCGCACCGACGAAGACGCCGGAGGTGGCGGGCTGCGCGGGCTCCCCTACCAGGTCGCGGGTACCCGGGCCACCGTCATTCCGCTCGATGATCCCGAAGCCGTGGCCGCGTTCCGCAATTGGACTCCGAGCTCGGAACAGACACTCCTCGACAAGCTGGTCCCGCTGCTGCAGAAGCGCGTGAAGTAGTTCGAACGGTGTCGCGGGACGACCGTCCCGGGTGTTATGTTGCCGACTGCGATACGTCCGCCACAAGCTTGGTCAGCTCGCACATAGGCCCTGTGGAGAACACCGTTCGATGGCTCGTCCTCCTGCTCGTCAGCTGATGGAGGAACGATGCGGAGACCGCTCAGAACGCTGGCCGCCGGACTGGCCATCCTGTCGGTAGGCGCAGCGGGATGCGGACCGGACTCCCCGCCGCCACGGCCCGCCATCGATATCAGCCGGCTCGACGTCGGCAGCTATCCGACCGCACCACGCGAGATCGGCAAGCCCCGTTTCGACCACGCCCGACTCAGCGAAGGCCAGCGCCTCGGCGGCTTTATCCCCTTGCCGATGGACATCAACCCGCGATTCATCTTCCAGCCCTACTCCGAGACCGGCCCGGTGCTGGCGTTCATCGAAACCCTGTACAGCCTCAACCTTTCCGTCGATAGTTTCAAGGCGAACGCACCCGGCTTCATCGCCGGTTTCGATGGCCTGGCGTATTCCGAAAACGACGTTTCGATCGCCACCTCCCTGTCGAACGCAGTGCTGCTGTTTGCTGATCAGCAATCCGCCACGTCGGCCGCCGCAACGCTCGCACAGGCCATCGCGACAAAGCAGGGTTTGCGCGAACCGGTCGGCATCGGCGAGCACCCAGCTGCTCTTGCGTTCTGGAAGCCGGGGACGCAGGAGCTCTACTCGTTCCAGGCCGACGGACCGTACGTGATCTACACCGAAGTCAAGGACCAAGCCAAGATCGCGGTCGGCACCACCGATCTACCTGCCATGGTCTCCCTCGTACAGCAGAGTCTCGATATGGTCGGCGCCCGGCTGCACGGGTTCCGGCCGACGCCGCCGGACAAGCTGACCGATGTCCCCATCGACCACGACGGCATGCTCGGCCGCTCCCTTCCGCGACCGAACGAAGACGGTTGGCGCAACCCACCCGGCCTGTACGACCGCACCGGCGCGCTGAATCTGAGCAGCGATCCCGTGCGAGACAAGAAGCTGTTCGACGAGGCAGGCGTCGACTGGCTGGTGTACAACGCCGGGTATCTATACCGTGCCGAAAGCCGGAAAGGCGCACAGCTCATTCGAGACAGCCACAGCGCACCGAGCAAGCTGTATCGCCGGATCGATCCGCCGAAGAGTCTGCCCACTGCACGCTGTCGTGAGTTCCGCCTAACGGATGTGGTGACCAACAGGTTTCATTGCACAGCGTCCTACGATCGATACACCGCCGAGGTCTGGTCGAATCAGCTCATCGATGTGTATCAACGGATCTCGGCACAGTATGCGATTCTCGCGAAGGCGACGTGAGTCTCATGGTCGATGCCGATACCGCGACCTGAAGGCGGCCGACTTCCTGCGCTCGTCGACCGATGTGCTGCAGTGGGCGTGAAGTAGTTCGAGCGGTGTCGCGGACGACGTCCCGGGTGTTATGTTGCCGACTGCGATACGTCCGCCGCAGGCTAGGCCAGTGCGCGCGTATCTCTGGGGGGATCACTGTTCGATGGCTCGTCCTCCTGCCCGTCTGTCGAAGGAGGGAACGATGCGGAGTCCGCTGAGAACGCTGGCCGCCGGGCTGGTCGTCCTGTCGGTGGGGACGGCCGGATGCGGATCGGGCTCCCCCGCACCGCCCGCCACGGTCGATATCAGCCAGCTGGACGTCGGTAGCTACGCGACCGCACCACGCGAGATCGGCAAGCCCGGATTCGACCGTGCGCGACTCAGCGAAGGCCAGCGGCTCGGCAGCTTCGTCCCGTTGCCGATGGATATCGATCCGAGATTCACCGTCCAGATCATCTCCGACGTTTCGACAATACGAGGATTCATCGAAAGCGTATATGCGCTAGGGCTTTCCGCTGACAGTTTCCGTGCGAACGCACCGGGGTTCGTAGCAGGTTTCTACAGCTCCGCATACACCGAAAAAGATGCGTTGATCGCCACGAGCCTCCAGAACACCGTGCTGTTGTTTCCGGATCAGCAGGCCGCCACCCTGGCCGCCGCAGCTCTCGCGCCGGCTGCCGCAGCAAAGCAGGGGATGAGCGAACCGGTCGTCCTCAGCAAACATCGGGACGCTACCGCGTTCTGGAAACCAGGGACGCAGGAACTGATCTCGTTCCAGGCGAGCGGACAGTATGTCATCTACACCTCGATCCAGGATGAAGCCAAGAAGGTGCTCGACATCGTCGACCTGCCCGCCATGGTCGAACTCGCAGAAAAGAGTATCGATACGGTCGGCACCCGGCTGCGCGAGTTCCGTCCCACGCCGCCGGACAAGCTGACCGACATCCCCCTTGACCACGACGGCATGCTCAGCCGATCGTTGCCGCGGCCGAACGAAGACGGTTGGCGCAACCCTCCCGGCCTGTACGACCGCACCGGCGCGCTACATATGAGCAGTGATGTCATGCGGGACAAGGAGCTGTTCGACGAAGCCGGGGTCGACTGGATGGCGAACTACGCCGGGCGCCTCTATCGCGCACAGAATCCGAACGGTGCGCAGCTCGTTCGGGATAGCCACGGCGCATCGAGCAAACAGTATCGACTGATCGATCCACCGAAGAATCTTCCCGACGCACGCTGCCTCGAGTTCCGGGCCAAGAATGTGCTCGTCCCCCGATTCCATTGTGTAGCGGCCTACGAGCGCTACACCGCAGAGGTCTGGTCGGATCAGCTGATCGACGCGTACCAACGTATCTCGGCGCAGTACGCGATTCTTACGAAGGCGAAGTGAGCCGAATGATCGATAGAGGTAGGCGACTCGCTGCGGTTGCCGTCGCGCTGCTCACTCTTGCCGGATGTGGCTCATCCGTGTCCGGCACAGCAAATCCGGGTGAGATCGACGTCCGCACCCTCGACGTCGGAAAGTACCCGACGGAGCCGCTCGACACCTACGCGGAATACTCCCACTCACTGCGTGGCGGAGCCGCGCTTGCCGTCGCACGCCTGGCCGACCACGTAGTTACCGGTATCGACATCGACCCCGAGCTGCGGTACGGCACCGGGGTCCAGGAGATCACCAAACCCGACGACGTCAAGAACGTCTTGGCGGAACAGAGCGTGCCGATCGCGACCCGGAACAAGATATTGTTCGGGTTCGCTTCCGGCAGTAGCGATTTCCTGCCACAGCCCGCAGTTGCGGTGCCGCCGGAATCGACACTCACCACGGTGACCGTCATGCAATTTCCGGACCCCGAGTCCGCCGAGCGGGCCGCAGCCGAATTCGAAGAGGCCGATTTCGCCGTGGCCCCAGATCAGAATGAGCGCGTCCAGCTCGCGAAATATCCACTGGCACATTCTCATTGGCGTCCGGGAACGCCGACGATCGGCTCGTCCGTCGCGCACGGCAACTATGTGATCAACACATTCATCTCGATATCCCAGCCCGACCTCGGCGCCCTGACCGGCCTTGTCGAGAAGGTCTTCACCGCACAGCTGCCGATGCTCGACACGCTTACGCCGCTCTCCGCCGAACAGGTCTTGCGCTTGGACATCGACCCAGCGGGGGTGATCCGCCGAGTCCTCAATCCGATGAAGCTACCCGTCCCCGACGTCGGCGGGCTCGCAGCCTACGAACTGCAAGGATTTCTACACTGGCAGACCGACCGCGCAGCCGCGAAGAACCTTTACGCAAACGGCGAACGTTTCGTCTTCTCCGACGCCTACTCGGCGACAACGAACAGCTACAGCAGGGGGATCGCCCAAAGCTTCGGCAAGGGAATCAGCAGGTTCCTCGACGGCGCCATCCTGATCCGAGCGCGGGATATCGACTCGGCTCGAGCGTTGTGGTCGACGATTCTCGACGCGCCGGATACCCGCCAAGCGCCGCCCAACCTGCCGGATAGCAAATGCGCCGAAATTCCGACGGACAGATATGTCAAAGACTGGGTCTGCACCGTTCGATACCGCAACTACGTCGGCTATGTCTGGAGCACCCAACTTCAGGACACACAGCAACGTGCCGCGGCGCAGTTCGCGGTGCTCGCCAACAGTCAGTAGCACCTTCTCACCGTCCGACCCTGACGCTTTCCTGCCGATATGCCCACGATCTGCTGTAGCGGGAGCCATAGTGGTTGGGTAAGGTATACGCAGCCAGCCCACTCGCCAATCAATACACCAGCGAGCAGGGGGAAGGAGGGGAGCCGAGCGCTGGCGTTGCAAGCATGCCAAGAAGACCACGTCCGTGACCTGTCGAGCGGCCCATCCGCGGCCCCGACATCATGGACGAGCACGGCAAGGGACGCTGGGGTCTGATCTCCGTAGGGGGAGATCCAAATTTTCTCGAGTCGGATGGAACCGATCAGACCTATCGAGCGTCCAATCAGATGTACAGGCCAACTGGGGGTTTCTGCCGTTGGCCGAGACGGGTAACCGAGAAGGAGCCGAAATGGCAGGACAGCTCGAAGCGAACAACGACACCATCAAGGCGTTCGCAAACAACTGCAGGGATCGTCACGCCGCGCTGCAGAACGCGATCACCGCGCTGAACACGAAGTCGGATGACACCACCGCGACCTGGAAGGGTCAAGCCCGGGCGGCATTCGATTCGCTCATGGACAACTACTTCGCCCAGGCGAAGAAGCTGAACGACGCGCTGGATCAGACTGCCGACAAGCTCACCAAGGCCGGTCATGCCTTCGCGGCGCAGGACGAGCAGTTCGCCCAGCAGGTGGCGCAGCAGGCTTCCAGCCTGACGCTGCCCTGATCGATCAGCCGAACACCAGATACCAAGGAGGAGCCCCAGATGACAGCGAACGACCCAAGCACGATTTCCTCTAACTTCGGAGCGGTCGAGGCTGGCGCACAGTCCATCGTGTCCGAGGCGAAGAACATCTCGAGCATGCTCGAGGACTTCCACAAGCAGGTCACCGACTTCGTGACCAACTACTGGAAGGGTGACGCCAACGACGCGTTCGCCCAGCTCCAGTCGCAGTGGAACACCAGCGTCACCCAGCTGAACGCCACGCTGGAGACCGCTGGTCGGGCAGTCAGCTCCGGTAACACGGATCTGCAGAGCACCGACACCAGCCTCGCAGGCCTTTTCTGAGATCCTGTCTCGGCCAATTCGGGCCCCCGGCACACACGTCGCCGGGGGCCCGAATTATGTGGGTCGAGACGTGTCGAGCCGCATTACTGA
This sequence comes from Nocardia sp. NPDC046473, assembly GCF_040645995.1. Taxonomy (NCBI): domain Bacteria; kingdom Bacillati; phylum Actinomycetota; class Actinomycetes; order Mycobacteriales; family Nocardiaceae; genus Nocardia; species Nocardia sp. NPDC046473. The sequence goes on along the minus strand of NZ_JBEYZJ010000007.1, from coordinate 323,705 downwards.
TGTTGTGCTGCCACAACAGATTTACTGAATCACGCGGACCGAACTGCCGAATTTCTCACATGTAGTCGATAAAGACTGCCAATCGTTTCCGATGTATTGGCAGCCGATACTGACCTGAATTCCATACTCCAGCAGTACATGCCAGCGGACGGTTGAGCCGTCACCGGGGCGTTCGGTGTAGGCCAGGGTAGAGCGGCCGCCGTAGACGACGTCGCGCTGCAGATCGGACATCACGCCAGCGGGACGCTGGTTCATCTGAGTCTCGAGCTTTGCCGCGACCTGCTCGTAGCTCGCGCCCGGCGCAACCGGAGTTTGCGTCACTGTGACGCGCAGGCGGGCGCCGTCGTCCGGGGACAGATCCACTCGGGACTTGCCGGTTGCGTCGGGTGCCGACGCGATGTGCCAGCCATCCGGGACCTGAAAGCGTATGCGGCCATACGTTTCCGGCCCGGCGGCGGTGGTCGGCGCGGCAGCACTGGTCGTCGGTGCCGGGGCACTGCTGCTCGGCACCGCTGTGTTAGGTGCCGCGGCAGGAGTGTCGTCGGATCGATTCAGCAGCACAACGCCGCCGACGACAACGGCCGCAACCACGACCACCGCGGCGATGGCCGCGCCCACATAACCGAGGCCACTACGCGGCGGCCGCTGGGCGGCGGCGCGTTCACGCAGCGGCTGCATCCACTCGGTCTGCGACAGGATGGACGGCACCTCCGGCTGGTGCATCGGTTCCGTCTGATGACCGCGAATGAGCTCGGGCCCGGTGAGTGCCCGCAACCCGACGCTCGCCCCACACCGCTGTTGAACGGCGGCGCGCAGCAGGTCGAGTTTCCCCGCATCGGTGACACCGACAGTTTGCGCAAGGTCGGCGGGCTGCCCGTCGAGCACGCGGTCGATCAACGCACACAGGGCGGTGAAGCCGGGCGATTCCGGAAGTACCTCGGCCAGTGCGAGAGCTGGCTGGTGCTCACAGGATTCGATGTGCACACCCTGATGGCTGCGAATGACCGCGGTGGCCGTGGTGGTGAGGGCACCGAACTCCAGCACCAGCGTGCGACGGCTGTGACTGGTGCCCTCGTCCGCCGCGACGGCGCGCACCGCCAGGTCCTCGAACACGACGTCCGTCGTGAAGCGACGAGCCGCCTGGTCCACGACGGAGCGACGCGACGCACCCCATTCGGTCGGGCAGATCAGGGTGATCCGCTCACACGGCGCGGCAATGCGCAGGTTCTCCAGTACGGCGGCGAACACCGCCGTCAGTCCCTCGACAACAGCCGGGACGCGCGGCAGCAACGCGATAGCCTCGGCAGGCACGTACTGCACCGCGGAACTCACCTGGGTCGGCGGAGTCAGCGACTCACCGACCACCAGGTCGAACCCGTTGCTGCCCAACACGATCGAGGGCGGCACGTCCCAGTGCGTCGTCGCGCCACGCGCCCAGACGCGTGTGTCGGTGACAACCAGCTCGACGGTGGACATCAGTTCTGCGGCGGCGTCCAGGCCGTCTGGATCAAACCCTCGAAGTTTCGAGTGACATAGGTGCCGCGCCCCGGAGGCATCGCGCTCGGGCGCGTCACACCCATCAGCACACCCTCGTCCCGGCTGCAGCTCATGATCAGACCGGCCGACCCGAGGTCCTTCATCCTGGCCAGCGTCGCCTCGAACATGGCGCGGCCCGCGCCACCCGAGCGCCGGGCGATGATCAGATGGAAACCGAGGTCACGGGCGTGCGGCAGATGCTCGAGCAAGGCTTGCACCGGATTGCCCTGCGATGTGGACACCAGGTCGTAGTCGTCGATGACCACATACAACTCGGGCCCGCTCCACCACGAGCGGTCCCGCAGTTGCTGCGGCGTCACGTCCGCGCCCGGCGTCCTGTTGCTGACGTACGCGGCGAGATCGGCCATGTTCTGGGTGAATTGAGGCGCGGTCGAGCCGTATCCGGCGAGGTAGCCCTCCGGCACCATGCCAAGCATCGAGCGCCGATAGTCGCCCATGATGATCCGCGCACTGTCCGGAGTGTTCGACGCGCAGATGCCCTCGACGATGGAGCGCAGCAGCGCCGTCTTTCCCTTCTCCGTATCGCCGATGATGATGAAATGCGGGCTCTCGGCGAAGTCGATGTAGACCGGCGCCAACTCGGCTTCGTTGATACCGATGGGGATTCGCATGCACTTGACCGACTGGTCGACCTGAGACGGCCAATTCCCCGCCAGGTAGAGCAGTTGCTCGCGCGCCAATTCCTCGGGCAGCATACGCACCGACGGTGCCGGCCGGCCCGGGGTCAACCGGGCAATGGTCGCCACCGCGTCGCCGACGGCCTGGCCGATATCGGTCGGGTCCGAGCTGCCATCGATGCGCGGCAGACCGGTCAGCATATGCAGGCAGTCCGGCGTCATACCGCGACCGGGGCGAGCCTGCGGAACCATCGAGGCGAACTTGCGACCGAGGTCGGAATCCATCGGATCACCAAGTCGCAGTTCAATTCTGGTGGCGATCTGATCCTTGAGCGCGGGCCGCGCCTCGCGCCAGCCGGCCAGCGCGATGACGATGTGCACGCCATACGACAGACCCTGCACCGCCAGGTTCATGATCGTCTGTTCGAGTGCCTCGAAGTCCTGGCGAATCGAGCCGAAGCCGTCGATCACCAGGAACACATCACCGAACGGATCCTCGTGCGCACCGGTCGCGGCCGGGCTGCTGGACGGATCCATGGCGCGCAGACGGCGGAACTCGGTCATCGACTCGATGCCGAGCTGCCGGAACCGGGCCTCGCGGGTGCGCACGATGGTGGTCATCTCGGCGACGGTGCGCCGGACCTGGTCGCCGTCCAATCGGCTTGCGACAGAACCGACATGCGGCAGGCCCTGCAGGCTCATCAGCGTGCCACCACCGAAGTCGAGGCAGTAGAACTGCACCTGCTCGGCGGTGTGTGTGAGCGACATGGCCATGATCAGCGTGCGCAGCGCGGTCGACTTGCCCGACTGCGGGCCGCCGACGACGGCGACGTTGCCGCGGGCGCCGGACAGGTCCACGACCATTGGGTCACGCCGCTGGTCGTACGGCCGGTCGACGATGCCGATCGGCGCGCGCAGCGTGGCCACCGCGGCGTACTCGCCGGTGAGGATGGAGCGCGGGATGAGCTGGTCGAGCGTCGGCGCCTCCTCCAGCGGCGGCAGCCAGATCTCGTGCGCGGGGCGGCCGTGGCCGTTGATCCGCGAGACCAGCATGTGCACGTTGGAGACCTGTTCGCCGTCGTCGCCCTGCTGCTCGCTCTCGCCGGGCTCGGCGGGCAGCGGAACGCGGTCGATCGCCCGGAAATCCACGTGGGTGGCGGTGAACGGCCGCGCCTTGATATCGATGTCACCGGACTGGGTGGCGACGGTGATATCGCGCTGCGAGCCGCCGCCGACGTAGGGGCCGGAGACGTAGGAGGCCTGGAACCGGACGATCTCGCCGGAGTCCGACTTCAGATAACCGCCACCGGGGTTGTTCGGCAGGTTGTAGGCGTCGGGCACGCCGAGCACCTGACGGGATTCGTTGGCGGAGAAGGTCTTCAGACCGATCCGGTAGGACAGGTGGCTCTCCAGGCCCTTCAGCTTGCCCTCTTCGAGGCGCTGCGAGGCGAGCAGCAGGTGCACGTGCAGCGAGCGGCCGAGCCGGCCGATCATCACGAACAGTTCCGCGAAATCCGGGTGCTGGGTGAGCAGTTCGGAGAACTCGTCGAGCACCACGAACAGCGCGGGCAGCGGATCCAGGTCGGCGCCCGCCGCGCGGGCCTTCTCGTATTCGGAGACGTTGGCGAAGTTGCCCGCGGCGCGCAGCACCTCCTGGCGGCGGTTCATCTCACCGGCCAGCGCGTCCTTCATACGGTCGACGAGATCGGCCTCTTCTTCGAGGTTGGTGATGACGGCCGCGACGTGCGGGACACTGTCCAGCCCGAGGAACGTCGCACCACCCTTGAAGTCGACGAGCACCAGGTTGAGCTGGTCCGGCGAGTGCGTGGCGAGCAGGCTGAGCACCAGCGTGCGCAGGAACTCCGACTTGCCGGAACCGGTGGCGCCGATGCACAAGCCGTGCGGGCCCATGCCGTTCTCGGCGGCTTCCTTGATATCGAGTTCGACGGGCAGGCCGTCGGCGCCGACGCCGAAGGCCACCCGCAGCCGTTCCCGGCCGTAGCGCGGGCGCCAGGCGTGTTCGGGGTTGAACATGCCGATGTCGCCGAGGCCCATCAGCTGGCTCCAGGTCGAAATCACCTCGGAGTCATCGGTTTCCACGTCGCTGCTGCGCTGGGTCGCCGCGCGGTAGGGCGCGAGCCTGCGGGCCACCTGCTGGGCCTGCTGCGGGCTGATCCGGTCGATCAGCGCGAAGCGCTCCTGGTTGCCGGTCGCGCCGCGGCCGACGCACTCGCCGTTCTCCACGATCATCTTGATGCCGCGCGACACTGCCAACCGCGGTGCGTACCCGCACAGGTCGATGATGGTGACGCCCTCGTAGCCGGATTCGCGCAGCTGATCGTCCTCGGCCTCGAGCAGGCCGCCGTCGACGATGATCACGATGTGCACCATGTTCGCGTTGGCGGGCTGGTTACGCGAGTAGCGGACCCGGTTGCCGAGCAGCGGCTGCAGGCCGGCCATGGCCTCGCGGATCGAGCCGTAGAACATGCGCTGGGTGCCGATGCCGTCCTGCGCGTCGGGGTGCTGGGTGTGCGGGAGCCACTTGGTCCACTCCCATTCGCGCGCGGTGTCCGGGCCGCAGACCACCGCGAACAGCACCTGGTCCGGCGCCTGGAACATGCTGAGCTGCAACAGCATCGCGCGGGTCATGTCCCTGGCCTCGACCCGGTCGCCGTCCAGGGCGATGGTCGCGAAGCCCTTGACCGCGATCGCGGTCGGCAGGTCGGGCACGGTCGAGTGCGCGCGCACGAAGCGGCGCAGCGAGACGGCCGCGATCGGCTCCAGCTCTTCGACCGGTCCGGTCTCCGGCGCGACCAGGCGGGTCGCCAGCCGCTGGCCGCCGACGCCGATGCGGGCGTGGCAGAAGTCCTTGTCGCCGGCCCGGCGTTCCCACATCCGGCTGGTGCCCGCGAGCATCCAGATCAGGGTGGGCTCGGGGTGGCTCCACTCGACGGAGGCGCGCTGCTGGGTGGCCGTGGTGTCGACGTCGCGGCGCACCTGGTCCAGATAACGCAGATAGTCCTTGCGGTCCTCGTTCGCCTCGGCGGCCTTGGCACCCTTGCCGCCGCCTTGGCCCGCGAACATGCCGACCATGGAGAACATCATCATGAGCGGGAACATCATGCTCATCGGATTCGACCCGATGCCACCGCCCTGGGTGAACATCAGCGCCATCATGCCGACCATGCCGATGATCATCACGACCGGCATCAGCTTCATCAGCAGGTTGCCCGGCGTCACCCGGGGGATCTCGGGCGGCGGCTGCAGGGTGACCTCGCCACCGGGCGAGCGCGGCATCTCCCGGCGCGCGCGTCGCTGGAACCGGACGGTACTCATTCCTGCACCTCGCCGGCGCTCGGTTCCCTCATGATGCGAGAATCCCCCTCCTCGACTGCTGTGATTCCGGCTCAGTGTAGAGGCCGCCGCCGACATGTCGTACAGTTCGACCAGCATTCTGCTGCCCGAACCGTGGGTTCGCAAACTCGACGTAGGGTCTCGGGTTTGCGAAAATACGAGGTAGAAGACGAGTTGGGGGAAGCTTGACGCACGCGCGACTTGACCACATCGATGAAAACTCCTCGCACGGCATCGTGCGCGCACCGGATCTTGCCCGGGTGACCATCCTCGCCAAGCACACCCAGGTGGATATGGCGATCCCGGTGGACGTGCCTGTCGCGCTGGTGATCCCGAGCGTCGTCGACATGGTCGCACAGCACAGCCGCACCAACGACTTCGACAACGAGGGCGAGCGCTTCGAGCCCGCCGAGTGGGTGCTGGCCCGGATCGGTCACCCGCCGTTCTCCAATTCGCTCAGCCTCGGCGAGCACGGCGTCCGCGACGGCGAGCTGCTCATGCTGGAGAGCGCCTCGCACACCGCGCCGACGCCGCTGTTCGACGACATCATGTACAACGTCGCGATCGCCGACACCGACCACTACCGCAGCTGGACCCCGAAGATCGCGCGGATCACCGGTTCGGTGCTCGCCGCGCTCACCATGCTGGTCGGCTGTCTCGGCCTGCTGCTCGCGCCCGGTTCGCTGCCCTACTGGGTCAGCGGTTCGGTCGCCCTGGCGGTGACGATCCTGCTCGTGGTCGCGGCCATGGTGCTCAGCCGGATGTACGGCGACACCTCGACCGCCCTGGTTCTCGGCGGCTGCGCGCTACCGACCGCCTTCACCGCGGGCATGCTCTACGTGCCCGACCACTACGGCTGGCCGCACCTGCTGCTCGGCTCCGTATTGCTCGGCGCCACAGCGGTATTGGCGTGGCGAGTCAGCGGCGTCGGCCTCGCCCTGTTCATCGGCGCGACCACCCTCGCGGTGTATGCGGTACCCGCCGCCCTGGTCGGTCTGCTCACCGCACAGCCGGAACGCGCGATCGGCGCGGGCGCCGCGGCGCTCGGACTCGCCGGACTCGCCATGGGACCGCGCATCTCCATGCTGCTGTCCAAACTGCCGCTGCCGCCGGTCCCCTCCCCCGGCACCCCGATCGACCCGACCGAGGACGATCCCGACGATCATCGTGCCCTGCCGACCATGGAGGCACTGCGGGTCAAGTCGGAGCGCGCTCGCATGTACCTGGCCGGTCTCGTCGCGGCGACCACCCTGGTCACCGTCGTCGGCGCACTGGCCGCGACCGACCCGATGGCCGACGACCCGTACTGGCAGGGCATCGCCCTCGCCCTGGTGTGCGCCGTGGTCCTGATGTTCCGCAGCCGCACCTACGCGGGCGCCGAACAAGCCGTCGTGCTCATCGCGGGCGGCGCGGGCATCGTGCTGATCATGTTGGTAGGCGCCAGTTTCGAGATGGACCAGCCGCTCGCCGTCTTCGGCACCGCCATGGTCATCCTGATCGCCGCCCTCATCTTCGGCATCATCATCCCCAACCAATCCGCCACCCCACCCATGCGCCGCGGCGTGGAGCTCCTCGAATACGCCTTCGTCGCCGCCGTCCTCCCGCTCGTCTTCTGGGTAGCCGGCCTCTACTCCCTCGTCCGCGGGCTGTGAACCAGATCCTGCGCACCGGCGCGGCGGCAGTGGTGCTCGCGCTGAGCATGTCGTTCGGGTTGGGCGCGAGTCAGGGTGTGGCACACGCGGATCGGCCGCCGCCGGTCGACCCGGCCTTGCTGCCTGCGGGTGACCCGGCCCGGCCGCCGGACAAGACCGAACATCCGGCCAACTCGCCCTGTTACTCCACCCAGCAGGGCGGCGACGGCCCGACCGTGCCGGCACCGCAGCTGGCGCTGGATCTCAAACGCGCCCAGGAGTTCTCCAAGGGCGAGGGCCAGCTCATCGCCGTCATCGATACGGGAGTCGTCCGCCATCCACGCCTACCGGACGTGGAAGCGGGCGGTGACTATGTGGCAGACCCCGGTGACGGCGTCAGCGAGGACTGCGATGCGCACGGCACCATCGTGGCGGGCCTCATCGCCGCGAAACAGGTAGAGGGACAAGGGTTTTACGGCGTCGCGCCAGAGGCGCGCATTCTGTCGATCCGCCAGACCAGCGCACTGTACGAGATCCCCGGTCGGCAGGACAAGAAACCCGAGGACCCGGCCAAGGGATACGGCAACATCGACGCGCTTGCCTCCGCTATCCGTCGCGCGGCCGACCGGCACGCCTCGGTCATCAACATTTCCTTGGTTTCCTGCGTATCCGCCGACCAGCAGATCGGCGATGGCCCGGTCGGTGCCGCAGTGCGCTACGCGACCCTCGAGATGAACGCCGTCGTGGTGGTGGCCGCGGGCAACACCGACGACAAGTGCAAACCCAGTAATCCCAACCTCGTCGACCCGCTGCATCCCGACCGCGACCCGTGGAAGAACGTGACAACCAACGTCACGCCCGCACGTTTCGACGACTACGTCCTCTCGGTCGGATCGATCGACGAGAACGGCGCACCCTCGAAGTTCACCGTTCCGGGACCGTGGGTCGGCATCGCCGCACCCGGTGAGAACATCGTCTCGCTCGACCCGCGCGGCACCGGCACCATCACCGGCAAATACGAAGCGCAAGGCCTGATTCCGAACGCTGGCACCAGCTTTGCCGCACCGTATGTATCCGGTGTGGCCGCGCTCGTCCGCGCCCGGTTCCCCGAACTCAGTGCGCTCGAAGTGATCAAGCGCCTCGAGGCCACCGCCCACGCACCGGGCGAGGGCTGGAACCCCTACGTCGGCTACGGCGCCGTCGATCCGGTCGCCGCGCTCACCGCCGAAGTCACCCAGCCCCTGCCGCCGAAACGCTCCGCCGCGCCCAAGCAGGTACAGCTCGCGGTGCCCGCGCCAACCCCGCCCCCGGACAACCGGGCCCGCAATATCGCCCTGATCGGGAGCAGCACCGTCGCCATCCTGCTCATCCTCGGCATGCTCGCGTCCTTCCCGATCCGCCGCAGGTTCGGCATCTCCGGCGACGACATGTAGCAGCAAGACCTGACCGAAATTCGGGTGCGGTGCCTGTAGCGTCGGCACCGCAAACTAGCGGTACACAGAGTGCCGGATCCGAATCGACGCAGGTAGTTCCCATGGAGCAGCAAGAACAAGCAGTCAGCAGCCCGCCCACTGCGCAGGGGCGCAGTCGCAGGCAGGCGTGGGAGCAGGTCACCGCAGTGCCGATGGTGGCGCTCGCGGTGCTGTTTCTCGGCGTCTACGCCTGGTTCGTGCTCGACACCGGCGCCTCGCCACAGTTGGATGCCTGGCTCGAACGGGTAGACGTGGTGATCTGGGCGCTGTTCGCCGCCGATTTTCTGATGCGGTTCGGGTTGTCCACTCGCCGTTGGCAATTCCTGCGAACACATCCGGTGGAGCTGTTGATCGTGCTCGTTCCGCCGTTTCGCCCACTGCGGCTGGTGCGGGCGGCGGTGTTGGTGCTCGGCACGTTGAACCGGCACACGTTGACCCACCGCACCCGGCTGGCGGTGTTCGTCGGCACCAGCTCGGTGTTGATCCTGTTCCTGTGCAGCCTGGCCTTTTTCGACGCCGAGTACGGCGCCGAGGGCAGCAAGGTGCTGAATTTCGGTGACGCACTGTGGTGGTCGGCCGTCTCGGTCACGACGGTCGGTTACGGCGACGTCTACCCGGTCACCGTCGAGGGCAGGTTGATCTCCCTGGTGCTGATGACCTTCGGCATCGGCATCATCTCCTTCGCCATCGGCACCACCACCAGCTGGGTGATCGATCAGCTGAAGACCGTCGAGGAGTCCGCCGACCGCACCGACCGGGAGATCACGGTGCTGGTCGAGGAGATCCGCGCGTTGCGCGCCGAGATCGCCGCGCTACCCGCGAACCGTCCTGCGGAGACCTCGAATTCCGTTGGTGCGGAAGGCCGCTAGCCGACTACTTCGACGAGGCGATCGGCTGCTTGGCGGGACTCGGATCGGGAGCGATGCCGTCGTGCGCGACCATAGCTTCCTCGCGCCCCATCGTCGGCCCACCGGCGAGTAGACCGACGATCGGCCATGGTGCGGGTTCCGGTGTCACGCCACCGTCGATGTCCATCCCGAGCGCTTTCGCCGCATCTTTGTTCTTGATGCCGTACCGAACGCCGGTGTCGGAAACGTAGAACAGGCTGTCCTTGCGGCGGCTGTCCACTTCGATGCCGGTGGTCTGGATGAAGGCGCCCGAGCCCGGCTTGAAGTACACCGAGTCGACGTTGTCGCCCTTGCCGTCGGCCTGCGCGAGCGGAACCAGCTTGGCGCTGCTCGGCATCGGGAGATCGGTGGCGTCGATCACCGACAGGTTCGCGCGCACGGCGACGTCGGCGTTGCCCACCGCGGCGGCGATCGGCTTCCACGACAGGCAGCTCACCGGACGAGCGGAAGGCTGAACGATCGTGGGCGCGGTCACCGGGTAGGTATCCACCTGCAAGGCCTTGGACGGCGGGGGCAGCGTCACCTCGTTGTCGCTGACGGCGGTGCCGTGGTCCGGGTTTCGCTGCGAGGCCCGGATGATGTCGGCGGTCAACGGGTTGATCTGCTGCAGACCGTCGCGCAGCAGCACGTAATTCTGATCGGCCTTGCCGGAACGCTGAACGACCGTGCCGATCTTCAAGTTGTTGATCGAGTAGCCGTTGGGAATCCCGCCCGGATCGTCGATCTTCGGCGGCACGATCGGCATCACTTCGGGAATGGAGTTCAGCAGGCCTTCGCTGATGGGACGCGGCGTTGCCCCGCGGATATTCAACGGCCCGGTGACGTACGGGTCGTTCATGTCGACGCGCGCCCGCGTGTTGTTCCACACCAGGTAGGTGGCGGTCTTGCCCTTCACCAGCAAGGCCTGGCCCTTGCCGAGCTCCGACGCCTTGTCGCCGACATCGAGATCGCCGATCAACACCGAGGTGGTGCGGTCGTCGCTGCCATCGGTCTTCAACGAATCACAGACGGTCCAGCTCCGCCCCTTGCCCGCTTTGTCGAAAATCAGTGAACTGGGCGCGCCGGGGATACCGATCAGCTGGCCGCGTGGCTTCTTGCCGAGCTCGGAATCCTTGACGATCGTCGGCTTGGACGAGTCATCGGCGGCCAGGCGGGCCGAGGCCAGGTTGAGCGTCGGGTACACGACGTTGTCGATCTGCACATAGACGCCGCCGGATTCCTTCGCGATCAGGATCTTCTTGTCGCCGATCTTGTCCTGCGGACGCAACAGCGCCAGGACACCACAACCGGCCAACACGACGATCGCCAAAACCAGCCCGGCCGCGTAGGCCCGCGACTGCGAGCGCATCGGGTCGTGCAGCATCCGCACGTCCCGGCGGACCAGGGCGTGCTCCATTCGGCGGACCAGAAAGCGGTAGCCGCTGACCTGCCACCGAGTGGTGGGTTTTGAAGGCATTATTCCTCCCCCGAACAGTGCTCACGTTCGCGCAACACAGTACAGTTCCCGAGGACTCTTGTTCAGCTCGGCCACTACTAAACGGCCGACACCGGGTACTTGGGGGACGACGATGGCGGAACCTGCCGGGGCGGGACCGCGGCCGCTCTTTGGCCGAATCTCGCTGCAGAATCTGTTGATTGCGCAGGTCATCGGCTTTATCGCGGGCGTAGTGGCGTTGATCGCCGGCCTGCAGCCGCTGATCGCGCTCGGGGTGGGCATCGTCGTCGCACTGATTCCGCTGATCCCGATCGCCAAGCGCACCGTGCTGGACTGGATCGCGACCTGGTGGCGCTACCTCACCAAGCGTGAGTACACGATCGGCCAGACCGTCGACTACCGCGGCACCGACGGACGCTCGCTCGGGCTGTACTGGGAGGGCAGCCGGGTGGTCACGGTCGTCGAGGTGCTCGCACCGCCCGGCGGCCTGACCAGGATCGCCCGCAACACCGTGCACGCCTCGCACCTGCTGCCGCTGCCGGAACTCGCGAAATGCCTGAGCCAGCACGACATCCTGCTGAGCGGCATCGACATCGTCAGTCACGGACACCGCAGCAGGTCCGGTACGCCCGCGGGCAAGATCTACGAATCGCTGCTCGGGCCGCTGCCCGCCACCGCGCATCGCACCGTCTGGTTGGCCATCAGCTTCGATGCGGTGGCCTGTCCGGAGGCGGCGGCACGACGTGGCGGCGGCGCGGAGGGCGCGTCCCGCGCGGTCACCATCGCGACCCAGCGGATCATGCGCACGCTGGAAGACGCCGACTGCAACGCCCGCATCCTGACCGCCCCGGAAATCCGCAAGGCGGTCCTGCAGATCACCAGCGGCTTCGATCCGCGCACCCTCGAACATCGTTGGCGCTACGCCGAAATCGGCAACAGCGTGAACATCGGCATGGCCGTCGACCCGAAGCGGCTCGGCTCGGACCTGCTCGCGCAGCTGTGGGTGGCGCCGTCGCGCGGCACCACGGTCGCGGTGCGGCTGCGGCCGGGTAGCTCCGCCGAGTCGGTGAGCATCGGCGCCGCGTGGCGACTGACCGCGCGGGAACTGCCGGAGCGCAGCAAGCTTTCCGGCATGGTGTCGATGCACGGGCGGCACCGCGACGGGCTGCTCGCCCACCTGCCGCTGGCCGTGCCCGGCGTGGACGCCACCGTCCCGATGAGCGAGTACCCGATCGATGTGATCGACGCGCTGCACCTGCCGTCGTCCGGCTGCGGGCAGCTGATCGGCTCCGACGACGAGGGCAACGGCGTCGCGGTCCGCATCGTCGGCGCGGGCATCTCGACCGTCTACGTGGCCGGAGAGCTCTATCTCGCACAGCAATTGGTGTTCCGTGCGCTCGCGGTCGGCGAGCGCATCCTGATCCGCACCGACCGCGCGCACGCCTGGGAAAACCTGGTCACCACCATCGGCAACCCCGAGCGGCTCACCCTCGCGGTCGAAACCCACCAGTCCGACGCGGGTTTCACCGCGACCGTGGTGGACGGCGTCCTCGCGCCCGCCCCGCACGCCGGTGTCACCACCATCTACGTCACCGGCGACCCGATGGGCTGGCCCGCCACCCGCCCCGACCTCGCCATCCACCAGCCCTCGGCGATCGGCAACCACGTCATCCTGCGCACCGGCACCGCCCAGGTCGACCTCACCCTCGTCTCCATCCCCCGCGAAGCCACCTACATCGGCCACCCCCGCGGCCGCCGCGGCGCCCCCGTCCCGAGCGCAGGCTGACCGCGCGCCCTTCCTGCCCCCGCCATGCGCGATGGCAACCAGCCTGCCGCGCGCTCTAGTTCGGCGCGCACGAATTCGCCAACGATTTCATGCGCGGCAGCCGACTCGGTGCGCCGTACGCTAATCGGAACGCGGCACACGATGGCGCAGCGCGCCTGGCCTGCCACGCACGTTCTGGCGCGACGCGCACGTTCTGGCGCGACGCGCACGAATTCGTCGGCGATTTCACGCGCGGCCGCATAACCAGTGCGCGGCAGACACAACCGGAGCGCAGCCCACTGATCAGTGCGCAGCCCATGGTCGCGCGGCTCAGAGTGTCGTGCCCGGACCGCTGCGCGCGATTTGTCGTGACGCTCGCGAAATTGTCGACCAATTCGTGCGCGGCGAGACGATTCGTGCGCGGCAAGCGAGCCCGTGCGCGGCAAGCGAGCCCGTGCGCGGCAAGCGAGCCCGTGCGCGGCAAGCGAGCCCGTGCGCGGCAAGCGAGCCCGTGCGCGGCGAGCGGGCCTGTGTGCGGCAGTGGTCAGGCAGGGTAGGGGTCGGTGGTTCGGGCGGTGCGGAGAGTTCTTGCCCACCAGGATAATTGGCGGAGCATCCGGTCTGCGGCGTCGCGGGCGGCACCGTCCTGGGTTTCGCCTGCGGCGTCGAATTGGCGCTTGGCCTGGTGGAAGCTGACAGTTTCGCGGAGCGAGACCATGTGGATCTCGGCGACGACCTGACGCAACTGTTCGACGGCGCGTAGGCCGCCGGAGAGTCCGCCGTAGGAGACGAAGCCGATGGGCTTGGCGCGCCATTCGTGTTTGGCGGTGTCGAAGGCGGTTTTCAGGGCGGCGGGATAGCCGTGGTTGTACTCGGAGGTGATCGCGACGAAGGCGTCCGCGGCGGCCAGGCGGGAGCGGTAGGCCGCGGCCTCGGGGGTGTCGGTGAGGTCGGTGGGCAGGTGGGTTTCTGCCAGATCTATGACACCCGTGTCGAATTCGGCGTGCGCGCGTAATGTGCGCAGGAACCAGTCGGCGACCACCGGAGCGAACCGCTCCGGACGCACGCTGGCCACGATGACCTCGAGCCGCAACGGAGTGTCCATCGCGTGAGCTTAACGCGGGCGAGGCGGTCCGAAAGGAAGACGAAATGATCTTGGTAACCGGTGCCACCGGAAACATCGGCGGCGAACTGGTGACGGCGCTGAGCGAGTCCGGCACCCAGGTACGGGCGCTGGTGCGCGATCCGGCGAAGGCCACACTGCCCGCCGGTGTCACGGCGGTCACCGGCGATCTGAACCGACCGGAGACCTTCGCCGATGCCCTGGACGGTGTGCATGCAGTGTTCCTGCTGCCCGGCTACGACAACCAGGCCGACCTGCTCGACCGCGCGAAAAAGGCTGGCGTGCAACGGATCGTGCTCCTGTCGAGCGCCGCCGCGGGACTGCGGGACCTGGACAACGCCGTCTCCCGCTACATGACACTGTCCGAGCAGGCGGTGCGCGAATCCGAACTGGCCTGGACGTTCCTGCGGCCACGGTCGTTCATGTCGAACGCCCTGCGCTGGCTGCCCCAGCTCGCGGTCGGCGACACGGTCCGGGTGCAGTTCCCCGATGTCCGCGTCGGCGCGATCGATCCCGCCGACATCGCCGCCGTGGCCGCCCTGGCCCTCACCGGCGACGATCTCGACGGCCGAGTCCTGGAGTTGACCGGCCCGCAGGCCTTGCTGCCCGCCGACCAAATCGCCGTGCTGGCCGCAGTTTTGGACCGGCAACTGGTCGCGCAAGGACTCACCACCGAGGAGACCGAGGCCGAGCTGACAGCCACCATGCCGCAGCATTATGTCGACGCCTTCCTGAGCTTCTTCGCCGACGGCACCCTGGACGAGGCGACCCTGTACCCCACCGTGCGCGACCTCACCGGACGCGCGCCGCGCAGCTTCGAGCAGTGGGCGCACACGCACGCCGCCGACTTCGCGCAATGACCTCGCGACCGGGCCCCGTGCTCGACCCATGCCGCCGAATCAGGCACGATATGCACTGGCTATCAGCCTGACCGTGGCATAGTGTTCGACTCGGGAGGGGGATTTGTGATACTTGGGCGCTGGCTGCTCATCGAAACGCTCGGACACGTCGATACCTGGTCGCTGCTTGCGGTCGGCACGGCGCCGCGCGAATGGAAGTCGTTCCAGCGCGCGGTATCCACGCGATTACAGCCCCTCGTCGCCACCGCCTACACCACCGGTTCGATCGTCGACCAGCAATTGCCGCAGTCCCGGCACAACTGGTCGGGCCAACGCATCTTGGTGGTGCCGCTGCACGGACCGGACCACCGGGTGCATGCCGTCCGCCTCTGGGTGGGCACCGGCGATCCGCCGCCGCCGGTCGGCGTCGCCGCGTTCGGGGTCGACGCACGCGCCCGCCGGATCGAGGCCCTCTCGCACGACCTCGGACCGCATTTCGCGCACGACCGCATCGTCTGGATCGGCGCGGAGTCCTTCGAACTGATCGAAAGATTCGACGGCGCACTCGATCTCGTGGCCACGCTGGCCAGGTCGGCCCCCGGCGACCGGTGGCTCGACACGGCGACCGTGCGCGCGCCGACCGGACCGCGCACGCTGTTGCTCGCCGCCCGCAATCCGGACGAGAACCGGTACCGCTGGGTCGGCCTGGCCGTCGACGTCACGGACAGTGTTGCGCCGCAACGGAAATCGTTCGAGGCCGCGACCCTCGACCTGCTGCGCGGCGCACAACCGAACCTCTACCTCGCCATCGTCGACCTGGCCCAGGTGCGGCTGATCCGCTGGGTCACCGATCCCGTTCCCGGGCTGCGCTGGGGTCGCGGCACCGACGAACGCACCGTGCCACATCCCGCCGACCGTTACCGAATCATTGTCGCCCGCAACGACATCCGAACCGGTGCCGAACGGGTGACAATGCCCGGCATGCGCCTGGCCACCGATACCGGCGACTGGCTGGTCGCCGACCTGGCGGTCTCACCGCTATCCGGCGGCACCACGGGCACGCCTGAATTCGCCCTCGTCCAACTGGATATCATCGAGCGCCCACCGGCCCCGTGACCGTCAGCCGGCCGCCGCGCCTTCGGCCGAAATCGCCACGTCTGTCGCCGAAGCCACCTTCGCGGCAGCGACGGCCACCTTCGCCGGAGCCGCCGCGAACTCGGCCAGCCCCGGCCTCGGCGCCACTACCGCACTGAAACCCAGTGTCCGCCTGGCACGTTCGGGGTCGGCGACGAAATGCCGTACATCGCCGATGTGATACTCCCCGGTGACCACGGGCGCGGGCCCGCCGCACGCCTCGGCCATGATCGAAGCGACCTCCCACAGCGTGATCGGCCGCCCCGACGCGATATTCAGCGGAACGAACCCGGGCAGCGCCCGCTCGATCGCCGCGAGCACGGCCGCAGCGACATCGCGCACATGCACGAAGTCCCGAACCTGCCCACCGTCCTCGAACACGTGCGGCGCCCGCCCCGCGTCCAGCGCGGCCCGCACCTGGCCGATCAGGCCGGCGCGCGCACCGTCGCCGTAGACCTGGTGCAGCCGCAGCGCGGTCACCGCGCCGCCGACGGTCAATCCCCAAGCGAAGGCATAGTTTTCCTGCGCCACCTTGCTCGCGCCGTAGCTCCCGCGCGGGCGCAGCGGCGCATCCTCGTTCACCGGCTCCCAGGTCAGCACATCTCCGGTGCGCGGCGCCCGGTGATCGAACAGACCCCGATCCATATCCGCGCGCCTGCGCAACCCGGGAAAGAACGGCCCGCCGCGCACGCTGCGGTACCGGCCCTCGCCGTACACGGCGATCGAGGACGCGAGCACCAGCCGACGCACCTTCGCCCGCTCCATCGCGCCGAGCAGCGCCGCGGTGCCGAGATCGTTGTGCGTCGCGTAGTCGGCCGGGCCGCCCGCGCTGACCGCGGCGAGATGACAGACCACGTCGATGCCGGCCAGCAGCGGTACCAGCGCGTCGGCATCGCGCACGTCCACCCGCGAAACGCCCGCAGGCGGCTCCGCGTCGGGTCCGTGCACCGCGTCGAGCATCAGATCGACCGCAACTACCTCATGCCCAGCGGAAGACACGACCTTGCACACGTGTGTTCCGAGGAAACCGGCCGCGCCGGTGACCAGCACTCTCATTCACCGCACCTTTGTTCGGCACCCCACCTGGGTCACGGTAGCTCGAAAGGCAGCGACACTCCGGTATGGACGCGGCACCGATCGCAGGTGTCGGTGTCGGAGACCGCAGCCACCGAGCGACGGATCAGGTCCTTGAACGGGGCAAGGTTGCGCTTGAACTCGGCGAAGACGTCGATCGCGTGCACACCGCCGCCTTCCTCCAGTCCCGCGTCCAGGTCGGTTACCAAAGCGACTGCGGCATAGCACATCTCGAGTTCCCGGGCGAGCACGGCCTCGGGGTGTCCGGTCATGTTCACCAGGTCCCAGCCCTGCCCGGCGAACCAGCGGCTCTCGGCCCTGGTGGAGAACCGCGGGCCCTGCACGACGACCATGGTGCCCGCGCCCTTCATCGGCAGCGTGTCGTCGGCGGATTTGATCGTCGCGGTGCGCAGGTCGTCGCAGTACGGGTCGGCGAACGAGACGTGCACGCCACCGCCGTCGAAGAAGGTCTGCGGACGGCCGGAGGTCCGGTCGACCAGCTGGTCCGGCACCGCCACCGTGCCGGGCCCCCAGTCCGCCCGCAGGCTGCCCACCGCGCACGGCGCGAAGATCCGGCGCACGCCCAGCGAACGCAGCGCCCACATGTTGGCCTGGTACGGCAGGGTGTGCGGGGCGAATTCGTGATTCTTGCCGTGCCGCGGCAGGAACGCGACCGGGCGACCCTGCACCTCGCCGACCGCGATCGGCGCACTCGGCGCCCCGTAGGGGGTTTCTACCTCGACATTGGTCGACTCGTCGTCGAAGAAATCGTAGAAGCCACTGCCGCCGATGACGGCGAGCGCGGGCTTGGCATGCGAACTCATGCACCAATTCTCTCGTCTCGGCGCGCCCGCCGCGCGACGGGGATCGAAAACTCTCGGCGCACATCGAGCCGCGGAACACCCGCGCTACCCGGCGGACCAGGCGCCCGCCTGACAAGTCCGCCGGAAAACTGTACCCTAGGGGGGTATCAATTCCGGTCCGTCCGCAGACCGGGCAGCCAGCGAGGAGACACGGTGACACCCACCCCACAGGACCACACCGCGCACGATCACGCCGCGCACGGCTACATCACCGCAAAGGACGACTACCTCAAGCGGCTGCGCCGGATCGAGGGTCAGGCCCGCGGGCTGCAGCGGATGGTCGAGGAGGAGAAGTACTGCATCGACATCCTCACTCAGGTCTCCGCGATGACCAAGGCGCTGCAGGCGGTGGCGATGGGGCTGCTCGAAGACCACATCAGCCACTGCGTGGTGGACGCCGCGGTCGCGGGTGGACCCGAGGCCGAGGCGAAGATCAAAGAGGCCACCGACGCCATCGCCCGGCTGGTCCGCTCCTGACCCGCGCTGGTTGATCGGAACGTCCGCTAACCGTGCCAGCGGCGGTAGACCTCGGCAGCACCAGGGTGCAGCGGGACCGGCGCGGTGCCGATGAGGGAACGGCCATCCAGGAACTGGGTGCCCGCCGCCTCGGTGGGCACCAGCGAATCAGCTTGGTACACCAGCAGTTCCACGATCGATGCGGCGACATCGTCGGACATGGACGCGGCGGCGAGCAGGTAGTTCGCCACTCCGATGGTGTGCACGGCGACGCCGCCGGGGTAGGCGTCGGCGGGGATCTCCACCCGGTCGTACGCCGGACCGAATCGCTCGCGCATCGGCACGGCCAGGTCACCCATGTCCACCAGTCGCATGCGTTTGGGGATCTCCAGCACGCTCGTCGGCACGCCACCCGCCCACAGCAGCGCGTCCGCCTCCCCGGCGATCAACTCCGCCATCGCCTCGCGCAGCGGCCGATGCGAAACCTGCACGTCCACTTCGGGATTCAGCCCCGCCACCCGCAGGATCCGGTCGCCGGTCAACGCCGCGCCCGACCCGTCGGCACCCAGGCTCACCCGCGTGCCGCGCAGTCCCGCGACGCTGCCGATCGAGCTGTCCGACCGCACCACGAGCTGCAGATAGTTCTCGTACACCCGGCCGAGCGCCAACATCCGATCCGCGCTGTCCCCGACCGAATCCGACAGTGCCAGAGCCGCATCCACCTGACCGCGCGCCAACATCGCCAGGTTCTCCTGCGACCCCGACGTAGTCACCCGCTCGATCCGCACGTCCCCCGACCTGGCCGCAGCAGCGCCCAGCAATCCCGCGAACGCGTAGTAGAACCCGCCGACCTCACCCGAAGCCAACCGCACCAGCGGCCCGCCACCACTCGGCCCGCACCCGGCTATGCCCGCCGCCGCTGCCGCACCGCTCAGCGCGAGAAACCCCCGCCGTCCCATCATCGCCACGGGGCCCCGCATTCGCCCATAGCACCGGATGCCGCCCGCGCCAACCAGTTCCGCTCCATCTTGCGCGCTCCGCCGCAGGAAGCCTGTCGTGCACGGCAAGATTGTGCGGGTCGATTGCCGCGACGGCGAGGAGGCCGCACCGACCAATCCCAGCGCTCGGTCATGCGGACTCCCCTGCGGGCAGCTTGATGTGCACAGCGAGGCCGTGCGGGTTCATCGATGCCACGGTGAGGGTGCCGCCGCGGGCTTGGGCGAGGGCGGCGGCGATGGGGAGGCCGAGGCCGGAGCCGCCGCTGATGGCCGTCGAGCCGCGGAAGAAGCGGGTGGTGAGCCGGTCGATCTCGTCGGCGGGGACACCCGTGCCGTCGTCGTGGACAGTGAGGGTGACCCAGCCGGGCTCGGTACGCACGCTGACCATGGTTCGCGTACCGGATCCCGCGTAACGACACGAATTGCTCAGCGGCACATCGAGAATCTGCGCGAGCACATCGGCGGAGACGGCGACATCGGCGTGCTCGGCCGACGTACCGATGCGCAGTTCCTGCCCCGCGGCCTCGTATGCCGAGTGCCACGCGTCGAAGCGATCGGCGACCACCTGCACGGCGTCGCAATGATTGTCGACCTCGTCGAGCTCGGTCAGGTCGAAGGCGGCCGGGGTTTCGGCGGAGGCCAGCGCCAGCAGGCCGTCGAGCAGCGCGGTCAGCCGTTCGACCTCCGTGCTGGCACTGCGAAACGTGTTCGCCGCATTGCCGGGTACCGCATGCTCCAGCGAGTCGAGTCGAATCGTCAAGGCAGCCAGCGGGTTCCGCATGGCATGCGCGGTATCGGCGACGAGCTGGCGTTGCGCATCCACCGAGTCGGCGACCGCAAGCGCCATGGCGTCGAAAGATTCCGCTACAGCACGCATTTCGGGCGGACCGCCGTGATGCCTGGCGATCGACACCGGATGTGCCGCGGCGACGCGCGGCTTGGGCAGTGTCGCGGTGAGATCGGCGACCGCGTGCGAGAGCGCCGCGAGCGGCCGCAACACCCAGCGGCTCAAAGTCAGTGCCAGCAAGGTGAACAGGGCCATCGCGACCGCACCGCCGAGCACGATCAACGCCCAGGTCCGCGCGATATCGGCACGCGCACGCGCGGTCGACGCCTCGATCACCACCGCACCGTTCACCTGCACACCGGTGCCGACCGGCCGCGCGATGAGCATGGTCCGCGCACCCCACGGCGTCAGCTGGTCCGCCGCGTGCGGTCGCTGATTGCGCCGCGCCGCCGCCACCGCCGCGCCGATACCGGGATCGTCCATGTTCGCGCCGCCGTTGGCGGTTGTCGCGCCTTTGGCATCGACTACCAGCACGTTTTCGCCGTACAGCTCGTGATAGCGGCCCACCTCGTCCGACAGCGCGCGACTGTCGCCCGCGGTCGACGCGGCGGCCGCGAGGTTGGCGAACCGGTCGGCGTCCCCGGAGCGGGCGAGCACCAGCTGCTGGGTTCGGCTCGTCGCCACCGTCAGCGACAGCGGGACGGCGAACGCCAGCACCGCGATCGCGGCGAACACGGTCAGCGCGATGAGCAGCCGACGCCGCATGGCGTACCCCTGGTCACTGCCCCCACCGATATCCGTAGCCGCGAATGGTCGTGATCAGCCCCGGCCGATTCAGCTTCGCGCGCAGCCCCGTCATGTGCACATCCAACGACCGCGAGACCGCGACGAACGCGTCGCCCCAGATCCGATCCATCAGCTGCTGGCGGCTCACCGCGGCACCCGGCCGCTCCACCAGCGCCTGCACCAATTCGAATTCCTTCTGCGTCAACGTGATCGGCGCACCGCCCACCTCGACCACCCGCGCCTGCAGATCCACCCGCACGTCCCCGGTGACCACCACCGCCTGCGCCGGTTGCGCCGCGGCGGCCGCGCGCCGGGTAACGGTCTCCAGCCTGGCCATCAATTCCGCGATCCGCGGCGGCTTCACCAGGTAGTCGTCCGCCCCGCCGCGCAACCCCCGCACGATCGACCGTTCGTCGCTACGCGCGGTCAGAATGAGCACCGGCACCTGACTCACCTCACGCAACTGCCGCAGCACCTGCAGCCCGTCGGCATCGGGCAGACCCAGATCGAGAATGACCGCGTCATAGCCACGGTGCGACATCAGCAGATCCGCGCCGCGTCGTTTGCGCTCGGCCCGGTAGCCCCGGGCGTTCAACGCCTCGACCAGCGCGTCACCGACGCCGTCGTCATCTTCGACCACCGCAAGCCGCACGCGCCGATCGTCCCACAGCGGGTCGATCGGCGCGGGTGGCGGGCGGTCAGTCACGCATGCTGGGCCAACGGACGAGCCGGCTCGGCGTCCGTGGCGGTGGGCTGCTCGGTATCGATGGTCGACGAGTCCGACGTCTCGCGCATGAAGAAGTAGGTGACCAGCGAGATGAGGATGCACCCGGCGACGTACCAGAAGTACACCGATTCGTGGTTCGCCTGCTTCAGCCAGAGAGCGATGGTTTCCGCGGTGCCGCCGAAGATGGCGACGGTCAGCGCGTAGGGCAGACCGACGCCGAGCGCACGGATCTTGGTCGGGAACAGCTCCGCCTTCACGATGGCGTTGATCGAGGTGTAGCCGGTGATGATCACCAAAGCCAGCATCATCAGCGCGAACGCGGCGAGCACGTTGGTGGTGTGCGCGAGCACGGTCATGATCGGCACGGTCAGCAACGTGCCCGCGACGCCGAAGAAGATGAGCAGCTTGCGCCGCCCGATCCGGTCGGACAGCGCGCCCGCCAGCGGCTGCAGCACCACGAACACGAGCAGGGCGATGAAGTTGATCCAGGCGACCGTGCCCTTCGAGAGGCCCGAGGTGTTGATCATGAACTTCTGCATGTAGGTCGTGTACGTGTAGAACGCAACCGTGCCACCGAGCGTCAGCCCCATCACCAGCAGGCATTCGCGCGGGTACTGCAGCAGCATCCGCAGCGAACCACGCGCGGGCGGCGGCTTCGGCTCGCCTCGCTTCGCGGCGGCCAACTCGGCGGCCTTGTCCTTGCCGTACTGGTAGGCGTGCTCGGCGATTCCGTCGGTGATGAAGACGCGGTTCTCCGGATCCGCGGCCGCGGCCTGGAACTGCTCGGACTCGTCCATGCTGCGTCGCAGCCACATCACGATGAGCGCGCCCGCCGCACCGATGAAGAACGGGATGCGCCAGCCCCAGTTGTTCATTTCCGCGCTGGTCAAGAACTGCTGCAGGATGATCTGCACGCCGAGCGCGACGAGCTGACCGGCGACCAGCGTGACGTACTGGAAGCTCGAGTAGAACCCGCGCTTGCCCGACGAGGCGACCTCGGACAGATACGTTGCGCTTGTGGCGTATTCACCGCCGACCGAAAGGCCTTGCAGCAGCCGGGCGATCAGCAGGATCGCGGGCGCGGCAAGGCCGATGGTCTGGTAGCCGGGAGTCACCGCGATCAGCAGCGAACCCGCCGCCATCACCGTCACCGACAGCGTCAGCGCCGAGCGGCGGCCGAACTTGTCGGCGTAGCGGCCGAGCAGCCAGCCGCCGATGGGGCGCATCAGGAAGCCGACGGCGAAAACGGCGGCGGTGGACAGCAGCTGCGCCGTCGGATCGTCCTTGGGGAAGAACGTTTTCGCGAAGTAGACGCTGAACGCGGCGTAGACGTACCAGTCGTACCACTCGACGAGGTTGCCGATGGATCCGCGCAGCACATTCGCGACGACCCGCCGCTCGCTCACGGGCTTTGTCGTAGTCACAAGATCTCCTTCTTCGACGCATCAGCGCGTCAGCCGAGATCGAGTGTGTCTGCTGTCACAGGGGAAAGGGAACGTTCCAAGCCGCTTCCTAACACTCCCTTAGGGCTGTTCCGCCTCTCCGAGTATTCAGGCCAGATCTAGGTGCCGCAGCAGTAGCGTTGGCGGCCGGCGGGGCGGTAGTGGCCGAGTTGGCCCGTGCCCGACGAGTTACCCCTGTTCTCGCGAAATCAGTTGTCGCCGGGCGCGACCCATCGCTTCTACGCGTTCAATAGCGGGGCCAGCGTGCGCAGCGCGGCGAGGTAGTCCTCGTTCAGGACCTGGATCGCGACGTGGTTGCCGCCTGCGTCGAGGTGCGCATTGAGCTGGGCGACAACCTGGTCCGCGTTGCCGTGGGCGATGACGGCGTCGAAGACGCGGCCGCCAGGGTTGGCGAGTTCTTCATCGGTGAAGCCGAGCCGGGTCAGGTTCGAGGCGTAGTTGGTGAGACCGAGGTAGAAGCCGACGATGCCGTCGGCGAGCGAATGTGCTTGTTGCGCATCGTCGGTCAGCACGACCTTGTGTTCGGTGGCGATCCAGGCGTCCGGGCCGAGTGTGGCGCGGGCCTGCGCGGTATGCGTCGACGGGACGAAGTAGGGCAGTGGGCCCGCGGAGCGTGCCGCAGCGAGCTTCAGCACCCGCGGGCCGAGTGCGGCCACCGCGCGGCGCTCGACCGGAACACCCAATTCGTCCAGCTCATCGAGGTATTCGACGAGGGCGTCGTAGGGCTTGCGGTACTCGCCGGTGTGCTCGGGGTGACCCGCGCCGACGCCGAGCAGGAAACGTCCGGGGAACCGCGCCTCGATCCGATGGAACGACTCGGCGGCCTGCTTCGCGGGCGAGGACCAGATGTTGACGATGCTGGTGGCCACGTTGATCGTCTCGGTCGCCTCGAGCAACGGCTCGACGGTCGACAGATCAGCGGGCGGCGACGACCCCAGCCACAGCGTGCCATAACCGGATTTCTCCAGCTCCTGCGCGTCTTCCGGGGTGAAAAGGTTGTACGCCCGCCACACACCGAACCGTCCGAGACCCTCGTTTGTCATGCTTTGCGGAACCACCGTGCCAACGTTCCTATTCCGGCATAGCGAAACCTCGGAGTGCGCGATTCAGCTGCCGCAACAACCGTCGCCGGACGGCACCGTGCGCATTTCTCTGGTCTGCGCGTTCCGGGCGGCGAGGTCCGCGTCGGCGGGATAGTCGACAGCGACCAGGCTCAGACCGTGCGCGGGAGCGACGGTGACCGAGCTGGAACGTTCGGTTTCGGTCAGCAGCGCGCCGACCCAGTCCGGGGTGCGACGACCCTCGCCCACCGCGAGCACGGCGCCGACCAGGCTGCGCACCATGGACCAGCAGAACGCGTCCGCGCTGACGTAGGCGGTGAGCAGATCACCGTGCCGGGCCCAGTCGAAACGCTGCAGTTCGCGGACCGTGGTCGCGCCCTCACGTCGACGACAGAAGGCGGCGAAGTTGTGCAGGCCCAACAGCTTTCCGGATGCCGCGCGCATGGCGTCGATATCGACGTCGTGGCGGCAGGCGACGATGCCGCGCGCCTGCAGCGGTTCGGCACCGTAGGGCGCGGTGGTCAGCCGGTACACGTAGTGACGGCGAATCGCCGAGAAGCGAGCGTCGAACTCGGGCGGAGCGACCCGAATCTCCTTGATACGCACGTCCTTCGGCAGGAAGCGCGCCATCCGATGCACCAGCTTGTCGGTGTCGACCTCGGCGGCCGTATCGAAGTGCGCGACTTGCCCTTCGGCGTGCACACCGGCATCGGTGCGGCCCGCGACGGTCAGCTGCACCGGCTCCCGGAACACCTTGCTCAGCGACTCCTCGAGCACACCCTGCACAGTGCGCAGCCCGGGCTGTCGCGCCCAGCCGGTGAAATCGGTTCCGTCGTAACTGATATCGAGCCGGAAGCGGTTCGACGGACGCACGGTCACGTCGGCCGACACCGAATCCTGCTTCGGTTCCGCCGAATCCGACGACGTGGCAGCCGACAGCATCGAGTCCTCCGCGCTCACTTCGATCTCCTGGTCAACGAACGAACCCGCCGACCCGCGTAAGCGGGCGGCGGGTTCGTGCAGAACTGGACGCGACCTCAGGCCTTGTCTTCGTCCTTCTTGTCCTCAGCGGCCTCATCGGCAGCAGGCGCCTCGACCTCGGCGGTCTCGGCAACAGCCTCGTCAGCGGTCTCCTCGACAACCTCAGCGGCCGGGGCCTCTTCGGTCTTCTTGGAGGACGCGACGCGACGAGCCCGGTCGGCCTCGTTGGTCACGGTCTTCTCGCGAACCAGCTCGATGATGGCCATCGGCGCATTGTCACCCTTACGCGGCAGCGTCTTGGTGATGCGCGTGTAGCCGCCCTCGCGCCCCTCGAACGAGGGGCCGATCGTGGCGAAAAGCTCGTGCACGACGTCCTTGTTGCGGATCACCTTGAGCACCTCGCGACGGTCGGCCAGGGTGCCGCCCTTCGCCTTGGTGACAAGCTTCTCGGCGTAGGGGCGCAGCGCCTTGGCCTTGGACTCGGTGGTCGAAATACGACCGTGCTCGAAGAGCGCCGTCGCCAGATTGGCGAAAATCGCCTTCTGGTGCGACGCCGACCCGCCGAAGCGAGCACCCTTCTTGGGCTTGGGCATTGTTTGTTCTCCTTGTGTGAGGCCGGGCCGGGGTGCCTACCCCAGCGGCCTAGAGCTGTTCGGTCTCGGCGTAGTCCTGCTCGCCACCGTCGGTGTCACTGAACGTGCCGCTGTCGCTCCACGTTCCGGTGCTCGCGTCGTAACCCACCACAGACGAAGGATCGAACGACGCCGGGCTGTCCTTGAGCGAGAGGCCGAGCGCGTGCAGCTTGACCTTGACCTCGTCGATGGACTTCTGGCCGAAGTTGCGGATGTCCAGCAGGTCCGACTCGGTGCGGGCGACGAGCTCGCCCACGGTGTGCACACCCTCGCGCTTGAGGCAGTTGTAGGACCGGACGGTGAGATCCAGGTCCTCGATCGGCAGACCGAACGAGGCGATGTGGTCCGCCTCGGCCGGCGAAGGACCGATCTCGATGCCTTCGGCTTCGACGTTGAGCTCACGGGCCAGGCCGAAGAGCTCGACCAGGGTCTTGCCCGCCGAGGCGAGCGCGTCCCGTGCGCTGATGGAGTTCTTGGTCTCCACGTCCAGGATCAGACGGTCGAAGTCGGTGCGCTGTTCGACACGGGTGGCCTCGACCTTGTAGGTCACCTTGAGCACCGGCGAGTAGATCGAATCCACCGGGATCCGGCCGATTTCCGCACCGGACGCCTTGTTCTGCACGGCGGGGACGTAGCCACGACCGCGCTCGACCACGAGCTCGATCTCCAGCTTGCCCTTGTCGTTCAGGGTGGCGATGTGCATGTCCGGGTTGTGTACGACGACACCGGTCGGCGGCACGATGTCACCGGCGGTGACGGTACCGGGGCCCTGCTTGCGCACGTACATCGTGACCGGCTCGTCCTCCTCCGAGGACACGACCAGACCCTTGAGGTTCAGGATGATGTCGGTGACATCTTCCTTCACGCCGGGGACGGTGGTGAACTCGTGCAGCACGCCGTCGATACGAATGCTCGTGACCGCGGCCCCCGGAATCGAGGACAGCAGGGTACGCCGAAGCGAATTGCCCAGGGTGTAACCGAAACCGGGCTCGAGCGGCTCGATGGTGAACTTCGAGCGGTTCTCGGCAACGACCTCTTCGGTCAGTGTCGGACGCTGTGAAATCAGCATTTAGGATCATCCTCCTGTTTGGGCGCCCGCTATTTGACGCCTCGTTTAAGGGGTTGTGTGTGGTCCACCGATTCGATGGACCACACCTGCGCGTATGCCGTCCGGGGTTTAACCAGGACGGCCCTTCGCACCTGGTGTTACTTCGAGTAGTACTCGACGATCAGCTGTTCCGAGAGCGGCACATCGATCTGGGCACGCTCGGGCTGCTGGTGCACCAGGATCCGCAGGCGGCCCGGAATGACCTGGAGCCAGCCGGGAACCGGACGGTCACCGACGGTCTCGCGCGCGACCTGGAACGGCAGCGTGCTGAGCGACTTCTCCTTGACATCGATGATGTCGTACTGGGTCACCTGGAAGCTGGGAACGTTGACGCTCCGGTTGTTCACGGTGAAGTGACCGTGCGAAACCAGCTGGCGCGCCTGACGACGGGTACGGGCCAGACCGGCGCGGTACACGACGTTGTCCAGACGGCACTCGAGCAGGCGAAGCAGGTTGTCACCGGTCTTGCCCTTGAGGCGGTTGGCCTCTTCGTAGTACCGGCGGAACTGCTTCTCCATGACGCCGTAGGAGAAGCGAGCCTTCTGCTTCTCCTGCAGCTGGAGCAGGTACTCGCTCTCCTTGATCCGCGCGCGGCCGTGCTGGCCGGGCGGGTAGGGGCGACGCTCGAACGCCTGGTCGCCGCCGACGAGGTCGACGCGCAGACGACGCGACTTGCGGGTGATGGGGCCTGTATAACGAGCCATTTTTTATCTGTTTCCTTTCCCGCTAGACGCGACGACGCTTGGGCGGACGGCAGCCGTTGTGCGGCTGGGGGGTGACATCGGAGATCGTGCCAACCTCCAGGCCCGCGGCCTGCAGCGAACGGATCGCGGTCTCGCGGCCCGAACCCGGGCCCTTCACGAAGACGTCGACCTTCTTGACGCCGTTCTCCTGCGCCTTGCGGGCAGCGTTCTCGGCGGCGAGCTGCGCGGCGAACGGGGTCGACTTGCGCGAACCCTTGAAGCCGACGTGGCCCGAGGACGCCCACGAGATGACGTTGCCGGCCGGGTCGGTGATCGACACGATGGTGTTGTTGAACGTGCTCTTGATGTGCGCGTGGCCGTGCGGGACGTTCTTCTTTTCCCGGCGACGCGACTTCTGGGTCTTCTTGGGGCCGGAGGCCCTGGACTTCGGAGGCATCGGTTATCCCCTACTTCTTCTTGCCGGCGACGGTGCGCTTCGGGCCCTTGCGGGTGCGCGCGTTGGTCTTGGTGCGCTGACCACGCACGGGCAGGCCACGACGGTGACGCAGGCCCTGGTAGCAGCCGATCTCGATCTTGCGACGGATATCGGCCTGCACCTCGCGGCGCAGGTCACCTTCGACCTTGAGCTCGGGCGAGCTCTCGATGTAGTCACGCAGCTGCGTGACCTGGTCGTCGCTGAGGTCCTTGCTGCGCAGGTCCGGGCTGATGCCGGTGGCCGCGAGGATCTCCTTGGAGCGGGTACGGCCGACGCCGTAGATGTAGGTCAACGCGATCTCCATGCGCTTTTCGCGCGGGAGATCAACGCCCATGAGACGTGCCATGTGGCAGGTTCCTTCAACTGTTGCGGAGGTCTGCTCCCTGTCCGTCCCCGCGTCTTGTTGGGGCACCGGCCTCCGTACCGGTGGTTGGCGCACACGCCTTCCGAGCGAACCCGGAATACCGCAGCGTGCGGCTGGAGCTGGGAGTTCTTCTTTATTGGCCAAGCCGATCAGTGATCGGTGCCCGGCTGGTGCTGCGTCGATTCGACCCTCGGCAAGCCTCGGATCGGTATGGGGTTGCCCCCGTTCGATCAGCCCTGGCGCTGCTTGTGGCGCAGGTTGTCGCAGATCACCATGACCCGACCGTGACGGCGGATCACCTTGCACTTCTCGCAGATCTTCTTGACGCTCGGCTGAACCTTCACGTCCGTCCAATCTTGTTGTGGTTCACACGGGTGTGAACACAGTTTTTCCCCAGCCTGACGGCTGGGGAAGTCTCTGTTGTGCCGCCCTATCGGGCGACGGTCCGCCTACGTCGGCGAGGTCCCACCTTACCGAGCCCCCTCCGGGGGTCCGGACGCGAAGCCCGCCGTGCGGAGTGTGGGGGTTGCACCCCCACAAAACACCAAGTGAATCGACTTCCGGCGAGCGCTCTCTGCGAGCAGCGGTCGCCCACTCGATTCACTTGTAGCGGTAGACGATCCGGCCGCGCGACAGGTCGTAGGGCGACAGCTCGACGACCACACGGTCCTCGGGGAGGATACGAATGTAGTGCTGCCGCATCTTCCCGCTGATGTGCGCGAGAACCTTGTGACCGTTCTCGAGCTCGATCCGGAACATCGCATTGGGCAGCGGCTCGACAACTCGACCCTCGACCTCGATGGCCCCGTCTTTCTTCGCCATGTCCTCCGCGATCCCGGTTACGCTCAACCTGGTTTGTTTGGCTTGTTTCTGCTTACATGGATCTGTCGGTCGAAGTGACCGGTAGACACACAAACAGTCGGCGCATAGGTGCACCGCCGCTCCAGCTTACCGGTACCGGATGGTTCCGGCAAAAATGCCCCCTGCCAGCACCGGCCGCCGGTAGTCTTTCCGCCCCGATCAGAGCATGAAATCCAGGCCCGCACGCCTTGCCCTCCTGCCCCGCTGCCGTGTCCGGACGTCGCGTAAACTGACCGCTGTCCAGGTAACAAGGGTCGAGCAGATCGAGGGGGACCAGTGAGCCGTAATAATGACGGCCTCCCCATGCTGCCGCCGTGGCTGTCCGAGAGCGATGTCACACAGGTCGGCTACGAAGCGCCGGTACAGAACCTACCCTCCGACGATTTGATCGAAGAGGGACCGAGCCGCAGACGGCGCCAAGAGAAGCGTGGCAGGCGCTGGGGTCGCGACAAGAACAACGAGCAGCCCGCCGAAGAGCAGCAGCCGCCCGCACCGCAGGGACGTGCGCCGGAACCGACGCCGCGCGGGCCGGAGGCGCCGCAGCCCGAATCTCCGCGCGACGACCCGTGGCGCCAGCCGGGTCTGGACGCGTACGTCCAGCCGCGCCAGGACGACCCGTGGCAGGCCGGTCCGCCGCAGCGGCCGGACGCACCGGGCGCCGAAGCACCCCGCACGGAAGCGCCGCAGCAGCGCACCGGAGCGCCCGCGCAGGGGCTGCCTACCCGCAACCCTGGCCCACCGCCGCCGGCCTTCCAGCCGCTCGGCAGGCGTACTGCGGCCGAGCCGCCCGCATCGGACGAGCTGACCACCCGGCACCAGTCGGCACGGCCCGATCTGCCGCCACCACCGCCACTTCCGGATCCGCCGCAGCAGGCGCCGACCGCCGAGCCGCCACAGGCGTCGACCGGTGTGTCGCAAGCATCCGCCGAGCGTTCCGCACCGCCCGAGTCCAGTGGCCCGCCGCCGTGGCTGGCCGGACCGCGGCCCGAGCAGCCGACGACCGGCCCGGTCGAATCGCCCCGGCGTCCACCGTTGCCCGATCCCCCACCGTCGCAGGGCAATCCGCCGGTCGGCCGATCGGCAGCGCCACCCGCCGAGCAGGCACCGACGCGGGGGGTCGATGGTCCACCGCACCGCGGACAGGAACCACCTGCCCCGAGCCGGGAACCGCAGTCGCCGCGCGACACCGCAGCGACCCAACAACCAGGCCCCGCAACGCCTCCGGCAGCGCAGGAGCCGGGCCGCGCACCTGGTACCGAGCGACCAAGCGCGACAACAACTCCGGAGCCTGGCACCGGAGGCGGCACGCAGCACGCACCCGAGCGCGGTGCGGCGTCCCCTCCTGGAACACCGCCGATTCAGGAACTCCCGAGCCGAGCACCGGCGGCGGGCTCGACACCGTCGGGCCCGGAGCGCGGACCGCAGACACCCGGCGACACCGGCCCACACCGTGCACCGCAGCCTGATCGCCCAGCCGCCGAGCAAAGCCCGAACGGCACGGTAGCGTCGCAACCCCCCGACTGGCTGACCGGACAATCGACACCGAGTAGCGCCGAGCGGGCAGAATCCGGTCCGCCGCAACGCGACTCCGGTCGGCAGGCACCAGGTTGGGTGCCCTCGTCCAACGCCGGAACGTCTCGGACGACAAACAGTGGACGACACCGCCTGCCCTCCGAGATCGAGGGGCATCCGGGAGCTGTCGACCAGCCCGGCCCGCAAGCACCGCAGCCGAACGACTTCGCACTGCCGTCGACCGGTCCGCAGGCACCGGGCGGCCAGACCGGCTACCCATCCCCCGCGGCCGCCGGCCAGGCACCAGGCAGCGAGCAGCCAGGCCCGCCGGCGGCGGCGGAACCGTGGCGCAACGCGGCGGCCCCGGTGTGGGCAGACGAAATCATCACGCCGACACCGTCCTCCGTTGGCGGACAAGCTCCGGGTGGCGAACAGCGGGGCCCGCAGGCACCCGGCGAGCCGTGGCGCATCCAGGCAACATCGGCACCGACCGACGAAACCACCGGTCAGACACCACCTTTCATGGGCGGACAAGCACCGGGCAGCGAACAACGCGGCCCGCAAGCACCCGGCGAACCCTGGCGCAACCAAGGAACACCAGCACCGACCGACGAAACCACCGGTCAGACACCACCTTTCGCGGGCGGACAAGCACCGGGCAGCGAACAACGCGGCCCGCAAGCACCCGGCGAACCCTGGCGCAACCAAGGAACACCAGCACCGACCGACGAAACCGCTGGCCGGACAACGCCTTTGGTGGGTGGGCAGGCGCCGGGCGGCGAGCAGCTCGGGCCGCAGCAGCCTCAGGTACCGACACGGGCGCCCGGCGGGTTCGCCGGACCGCAGATGGGCGGGCAGGCGCCTGGCGGCGCACCGCCTGCGCCGCCGGGACAGTGGGGCCGCCCGCCAGGGCAGATCCCGCCGGGTGGGCAGTACCAACCGGGTGTGCAGTATCAGTCCGGGCCGCCGCCGTCATTGGACGACGTACCGATGCGGCGGGCCAAGAAGTCGCCGGGTAGCGGCTGGCGTAAGGCTGTGCATCACGTCTCGGGTGGCGCGATCAATCCAGGCCTGTCCGCGGAGGAGCTGCGACTACAGGAACTGGTCGCGCGAATCAGGCAACCAGTGCGCGGCGACTACCGGATCGCGACGCTGTCGCTGAAGGGTGGCGTCGGAAAGACCACCACGACAATGGGTATCGGGTCGATCTTCGCGTCCATTCGTGGCGACCGAGTGATCGCGGTGGACGCCAACCCCGACTTCGGCACACTGTCGCAGCGGGTGCCGCTACAGACCAGGTCCACCGTGCGCGACCTGCTGCTCGACCCGTCGATCCAGCGTTACTCGGATGTCCGCAGGCACACGTCCCAGGCCACCAGCCGACTGGAAGTGCTTGCCAGCGAACGCGATCCAGCGGCGTCGGAGGCGTTCAGCGAGGAGGAGTACCGCGCGGTCGCCCGTATCCTGCAGCGCTTCTACAACATCATCTTGACCGACTGCGGCACCGGACTCATGCACTCGGCGATGTCGGGCGTACTCGATCTGGCCCATTCCCTGGTGCTGATCTCCTCCCCCGCGATCGACGGAGCCCGCAGTGCCGCAGCAACTTTGGACTGGTTGTCGCTGCACGGACACGACCACCTGGTCCGCAACGCGGTAGTCGTGATCAACTCGCCACGCGCCGGATCACCGAATGTCGGCATCCAACAACTACGCGAGTACTTCCTGTCCCGCTGCCGCGCCGTACACATCATCCCGTTCGACGCACACATGTCCGAAGGCGCCGAGATCGACCTACACCGCCTCCACAAACAAACCAAACGCGCCTACGTCGAACTCGCCGCCACCATCGCCGACGATTTCGCCACCGACCACCGCCGCTACCAACCCTGAAACACCCCCGTGTCACACCGTCACGTGACACGGGGGCTAGCACCACCTACGCCAAAGATCTGCACCCTCACTCGGGATCAGCACCGACCCTAGGGCCCTATTCCGAGTGCAGATCCCGAGTAAGAGTGCAGATCTCGGGGAATACCGACCCGGAGCGCCTCGCGGGCGACATCGCGCACCTGACGTGCACCCACAGCCGGGCACGGCACACGAGGCGAGCATCGAGTCGAGTCATATGGTCGCTAAACGATCTTCAACAGCCACCATACGACTCTGTTGATCTTGAAAAT
Source organism: Nocardia sp. NPDC046473 (assembly GCF_040645995.1). Lineage (NCBI taxonomy): Bacteria > Bacillati > Actinomycetota > Actinomycetes > Mycobacteriales > Nocardiaceae > Nocardia > Nocardia sp. NPDC046473. Next base: position 290,835 of record NZ_JBEYZJ010000007.1, on the reverse strand, counting down.
GCTCGAGACGCCACCACAGCCAGATGACCACCTCAGGGACGCGACATCGCGCACCTGACGTGCACCCAAAGCGGGGCACGGCACACGAGGCGAGCATCGAGTCGAGTCATAGGGTCGCTAAACGATCTTGAACAGCCACCATACGACTCTGTTGATCTTGAAAATGCTCGAGACGCCACCACAGCCAGATGACCACCTCGGGGACGTGACATCGCGCACCTGACGTGCACCTAAGGCCGGGTACGGCACACGGCGCGCCCACACTACTTCAGGGAAAACCGGGGACTGTCTTCAGCTTTCATGAACAGGTCACCTTGGGAAGTCCTCAGGTGCACTTACCCGGATAGGTGTACTTATCCAAGGGAATGACCGAATAGTGCTGGGCGCGTCGCCTGCCGTCCCCGGCTTTAGTTACCGGTCAGGCGCGCGGTGTCGCGTTGTGCAGGTGGTCATCTGGCTGTGGTGGCGTTTCGAGAACTTCGAGAATCAGCCAATCCCGGCTCCCGAGGTGGTCAAGACAGCCCCGGGGCACCCACTGTGTCAGCCCGACACCCCGTACAGCTGCTGTGAGGCTCACACAGTGGGTGCCCGGATAGGTTCCCGAGGTGGCCCCCTGGCCTTGGTTGCGTCACAAGGGGGCTGTGGTGTGGTGAAACCTGGTGGTGAGCAGAGGCTTTCATACAGTGCCCGCACCCTTCACAGCGGCGTAACCGGCCGTGTGAGCCGTACAGCCACTGCGCGCGCTGCTCACCCAGCACACAGAAGGTGCGAGGCGAACACAATGGGTGCACCGAAGGGGTTTCGCCGGGTGACCTGGCCGCGGTCGCGCCCCGAGAACTCCGCCGTCGTGAAACCTATTGGTGAGGAGGGGGTTTCACAGAGCGTGCATACTCCTCACAGGGGCTACAGGCCCTGTGAGGAGTATGCACGCTCTGTGGGACTCGCGATCCAGCAAACTCGCACCCGCTGAGGGGACGGAGGGGGGTGGGGTTACCACTCGGGGAGGCGGCGTCTGCCTGCGAGGATGTCGCGGACGAGGTCGTCGTAGGCGTCGGCGAGTTCGGCGAGGTGATGCCATGCGCCGTGGAGTCTTTCGTCGTGGGCGTCGAGGGTCATCAGCGCGTGGTGCGCGCGGACCGAGGATTCGGCGAGGCGGTCGATGACCGCGCCGACGGTTTCGGTGTGCAGGGTCGCACCGAGTCGGTGCTGGGGCACGCTGCGGGCGACCCAGTCGTCGATAGCCATGACCAATTCGACTCTGCGGCGCTCGATTTCGAGGACGACCAGCGGGTCGGTGTCCACCGAACCGCCGCGGCCGACCAGTCGCCGCTCGTGCAGCACCGCGAGATCGCGGGCGAACCAGAGCAGCGGACCGCCGACTACGCGGTGTCCACGACACGCCCGAACAAGTAGATCCGAGGTGGGAAGCAGTCCAGGAACGTGGGACTGCACCACCGAATCGGTACACCGCAGTGTGCCGGGAAGAGCCATTACGACTGTTGTATCCGAACCTGCCACGTTGCCTCGCCGTCATCGCCGCACAACACCGGATCAGGACGTTCATTACAATAAACCTCTGAAGGCACCTGTCAAGCGTTACCGGGCCGTAGGAAGTCACGAAGAGTACACTTCGTTACCTGCACGACCAACCGAGGAGCAAGATGGCGGACGGTCCGACGTACCACCGGATCGCAGACCTCCTCCGCGAGGAGATCCGCGCAGGCAAGTGGAAACCGGGTGATCGGTTGCCCAGCCACACGGAGCTGGCCGAGCACATGCAGGTCTCGCTTACGACCGCTCGCAATGCGATTCAGGTGCTGGTCACCGAAAATCTCGTCTACACAGCGACTTCCCGCGGCACCATCGTGCGAAACCAGGAGGTCCTGGAATCGGTTGTCACCGACCATATTCGACAGGACCGGCCGAAATCGCCGCACGATATCTTCGAGGAGATCGCGCGCGCCGCGCACCGGATGCCGTCCAAGGAGTTCAGTGCGAAGATGGAGCCGGCCGGTCCGGCGGTCGCGTTATGGCTCGGCGTGCCGGAGGATTCCTGGGTGCTGGCCCGGACGGTCGTCCAGTTCCTCGATAACGAGCCGTGGTCCTGGGAGGTCAGCTTCTACCCGCGAGACTTGGCCGAGGCCACCGGAATCGACTCCCCGCACGACATCCCGGAGGGCACCACCCGGCGGCTGGCCGATCGCGGTCACGCGGAAACCGCGCACCGCGACACCTTGACCGCGCGGCCCGCCTCCGCCGAGGAAGCCACCGTGCTCGGCGTGGCGGCAGGCACGATCTTGCTGGACCACCTGCGCATCGGCGCCAATCACGAGCGAGTCACCAGGGCGACTCGCCATCGCTCCATCGCCGCGAGCAACCGGCTCGCCTATCAGCTCGGCGATGCCGAGGGTCTCGGCGTTATCGGACGCACGCTCGGCGTGCCGTATGAGCCAGGTGTGCCGTCAGCATGAGTAACATCGCGTTCCGCCAGGCCACAATTGGCGATCTGGGCTTCATCTGCCGACTACGGCTGCAACGCACCGCGTGGCTGACCGCGCGCGGCTCCGATCAGTGGACGGTCGCGGGCCGCGGCAAACCGATCGAGATATTCGCGCGAGCGGTCGGCCGATCGCTGGACGCGGGCGAGACCTGGATCGCGGAGGTAGCCGGCGAACCCGCGGGCACCATCACCGTCGATCACCATGCCGACCCCGGGCTGTGGTCACCGTGGGAACTATCCGACGCGGTCGTCGTCCATTACATGATCGTCGACCTGCGCTTCGCCGGATACCGGATCGGTCACCATCTACTCGCCCACGCGGGAATGCTTGCGCGCCAACAGGAACGCGACTGGGTTCGCCTCGACGCGTGGACCACCAACACCGAACTGCACGACTACTACCGCAGGGAGGGCTTCCAATTCGCCCGCATCGCGGGCCCGATCGCGACCGGACCCTCCCGTGCACTCTTCGAACGACGCACCAACAGTTGGGATTTCATCCCCACGCACCAAGATATCTCGTTGGCACATGGGTAACTCGCCGGGTACGGGCTGACCTGGCCGGCTCCCCACCGCCGGCCGCCAACGCCACTGCCGCGGCACCCAGTCCGGCCTGAATACGCGGAGAGCCCAGGCCAATAACTGAGCCCTAGATGGTCGGTGGCAGGTAGGCGATCTGCACCATCTCCTGCTCCCTACTGCGCGAGGCCAACGTGCCCCGCCCCGGTGGCAGCTTGCTCGGGCGGATCTCGCCGATGATCTTGCCCTCGTCCCGGGAGCCGCTCATGATCAGCGTCTCCACCGACAGGTTCTTCATGCCGCCGATGATCGGGTCGTAGAGCGCGCGCGAGACGCCACCCATACGCCGGGTGACCACGAAGTGCATGCCGATATCGCGGGCCTGCGGCAGGTATTCGATCAGCGGGGAAAAGGGATTGATGCTGGCGGTCGCCACCATGTCGTAGTCGTCGACCACGATGTAGATCTCCGGGCCCTCCCACCAACTGCGATCGCGCAGCTGCTGCGGGGTGATATCGGAGTCCGGGATCCGCTGGGAGAGGTACTGCGCGACCTCTTGGATCATCGGCCCGCAGGTCTGCGACGAGGTGGAATACCCGGCGAGTTGCTCGCCCTCGACCACGCCGAGCATGGTCCTGCGGTAGTCGATCATGATGATCTTCGCCTGGTCCGCGGTGGAATTCTCCACCACGCCCATCACGATGTTGCGCAGCAGCGTCGTCTTGCCGGATTCGACGTCGGCAAAGGCCATGAAATGCGGCTCGGTGCCGAAATCCAGGACCAGCGGCTGCAATTCGGATTCGCCGAGCCCGACGACCACCTTGGTGGGGCTGAGCTCGATGCCCAGCTCCCGCGCGGCGGCAAGCAGCTCGTCGCGGTCGAGCTGCCCCGGCAGCATCCGCACCTCCGGCGCGCGCCTGCCCGCGTGCAGCTCCGCGAGTTCCAGCCGAGCCCGGGTGACACCGTCGGCCAGCGAGCCAGGATCGGAGTCGGAGTCCAGTCGCGGCAGGGCGATCAGCATGTGCAGCTGGTCCGGAGTGAGACCACGACCGGGGCGACCGACCGGGACCTGAACGGCGGTGCGCCGCCCCATCTCCGAGTCCGTCGGATCGCCGAGGCGCAGCTCGAGCCTGGTGCCGATCTGATCCTTGATCGCGGGCCGGATCTCGGCCCACCGGGACGCTCCGATGATGAGGTGGATCCCGTACGACAAGCCTTGTGCCGCAATGGCGGTGATCTGCGACTCCAGCACGTCGAACTCTTCGCGGATCGCGCCCCAGCCGTCGATCACCAGGAATACGTCACCGAATCGGTCGTCGGCCAACGGATTACCGGCCGACGCCGCGCCGTCGGGCACGTGCGCCGCCGCGGCGAACTTGCGCCGCCGGAATTCTGCCATCGACTCGATGCCCAGCTCGGCGAATCGCTCCTCGCGCTGGCGCATCAGTGAGGTGAGCTCGGCGACGGTGCGGCGCACCCGGTCGCCGTCGAGGCGACCGGCCACCGAGCCGACGTGCGGCAGCCCGACCAGGCCCGCCATCGAGCCGCCACCGAAGTCCAGGCAGTAGAACTGCACGTGCTGCGGGGTGTGGGTGGCGGCGGCGGCCATGATGATGGTGCGCAGGGTGGTCGATTTACCGGACTGCGGACCGCCGACGACCGCCACATTGCCTTGTGCGCCACCGAGACTGATGGTCAGCACGTCCCGGCGCTGTTCGTATGGCTTGTCGATGACGCCGATCGGCATCCACAGCTGACCGTGCCGGTTGACCGGCGAGCGCCAATCCGGGTCGGGCAGCAGCATGTCCACCGTCGGGGATTCGTCGAGCGGCGGCAGCCACACCTCGTGCGCCGGGCGGCCGTGCCCGGTCAGTCGCTTGACGACGGTGTCGAGCAGCGAGTCCGGAATGCCCTCCTCCGAGCCGGGCGCGCCGAAGGCCGACGGTGGCGGCGGGAGTTCGAGCATCGGGTTCATCGGTGACGGCGGCAGATCCAGCGCGGAGTCGGACTCGACCGGTTCCGGCATCTCCACCGGCGACGCGGTGAACACCGCCAGCCGCTGGCCGCCGACCGGGGCGCCGTCCTCGCCGGTCACCGTGCCGACCGGCGCGACATACGGGCCGGACACGTAGCTTGCGTTGAACCGCAACGGATCCGAGGCGTCGCTCTTCAGGTATCCGGCACCGGGCACGCTCGGCAGGTGGTAAGCGTCGGTGATGCCGAGCACCGCGCGCGACTCGTTGGCCGAGAAGGTACGCAGGCCGATGCGGTAGGACAGATGCGACTCGAGGCCGCGAAGTTTGTTCTCCTCCAGGCGCTGCGAGGCGAGCAGCAGGTGCACGTGCAGCGAGCGGCCGAGTCGGCCGATCATCACGAACAACTCGGCGAAGTCCGGCTTCTGCGACAGCAGTTCGGAGAACTCGTCGACCACGACGAACAGCGCGGGCAGCGGATCGAGCGGAACGCCTGCGGCCCTTGCCTTCTCGTAGTCGGTGACGTTGGCGTAGTTGCCCGAGGAGCGCAGCAGTTCCTGCCGCCGGTTCATCTCACCGGCGAGCGCGTCCTTCATGCGGTCTACCAGGGAGAGTTCCTCTTCCAGGTTGGTGATCACCGCGGCGACGTGCGGCAGCGAATCCAGCCCGAGGAAGGTCGCGCCACCCTTGAAGTCGACGAGCACCAGGTTCAGCGCGTCCGGCGAGTGCGTGGTGACCAGCGAAAGCACCAGGGTGCGAAGGAATTCCGATTTACCGGAGCCGGTCGCGCCGATGCACAGGCCGTGTGGGCCCATGCCGTTCTCGGCCGACTCCTTGATGTCGATCTCCACCGGGGTGCCGTCGGGGGTGATGCCGATCGGCACGCGCAGCCGTTCCCGCGCGGTGCGCGGCCGCCAGACCCGGGCCGGGTCGATCTGCGCCGCGTCCGGGATCTTCAGCAGGGCCATCAGCCCCGGATCGGCCGTCGAGCCCTCGCCGAGGCTGACGATCTGAGCGGCGGTGGCCAGCCGGTAGCGCGACAATGTCCGCGAAAAGGCCTCGGCCTCAGCCCAACTCACCACGTCGGCGGTGGCGAACTTCTCCACGCCCGCCGCGCTGCGGGCCGACACGTCGCGGTCGACGGCGACCAGCTGCAGCCCGCGTCGCGCCGCCAGCCCGCCCTCCGGGGCGGTGAGGTCGAGCACGGTCACCGAGTCCAGTCCGGATTCGCTGATCAGCCGTTCGTTGCCGTTGACGTATCCGTCGTCGATGATCACCACCAGGTGCAACCGCCCCTGGGTGGGCTGCGGGTTGCGCATGAAACGCCCCCGCTCCATCAGCTCGGCCGACAGCGCGGTCTCCAGCTCGCCGAGCGAGGTGTACATCATGCGGGCCGAGCCCATGCCGTCGCGCAGGGTCGGATGTTGCAGGTGCGGAAGCCATTTCGCCCACGCCCACGGCCCGTCCGGGTCCGCGCAGACGATGGCGACCGCGAGATGGTCCGGACCGTGGAAGGTGACCAGCTCCATCAGCATGGACCGGGTCAGCATGCGCGCGTCCTCGGGCGTGCCGCTGATGTTGATCGCCGGGAAGGCGCGCATCGACACCGCGGTCGGCAAGCTGTGCACCACCGAGTGGGTGCGCACGAACCGGCGCAGCGCGACGGTGGAGACCGGCTCCAGGTCCTCCAGCGGACCGGTTTCCGGCCGCGCCAGCTTGGTGGCCAGCCGGTGGCTGCCCATGCCGACCCGGACGTGCCCGAAGTCGGGATCGTTGGGCCTGCGCTCCCACATCCGCCTGGTCCCGATCAGCGACGGCAGGTCGGCCGGGTCGGGATGACTCCAGACCAGAGTCTCCAGTTGCTTATTGCCGGTGCGCCGCACGTCCTTACGGATCTGATCCAGGTAGCGGAAGTAGTCCTTACGTTCCTCGTTGAGCTCGACCGCCCGCTTGCCCGAGCCGCCGCGGAAGCCGGCCATCATGCCGACCATCGACATGAGCATCATCATCGGGAACATCATGGACAGCGGATTGGCCAGCAGGTTGCGACCCATCATTGCCATCATGGCGATCATGCCGACCACCGCGACCACCATGACGACGGGCATCAGCTTCATCATTATGGGGGCGGGCAGCGCGCGCGAAATCTCCGGCGGCGGGGTCAGCGCCACCTCACCACCGGGTGCCCGTGGCGGCGCTATCCGGGGGCGTCGTACGAAACCTTCGGTAGCCATGGAGTCCTTCGATCGGTCGAGCTGTCTGCGTTCGGCGGGCAGCCTGCGCTACGGGTCGAATTCGGCGTCGATCTCCCGCCGTCGGCGGCGGTACGGAATCGATACCGCGATACCAATTGCCAAGGCGGTCAGGCAGGTCAGCGAGCCGATCACCGCGACCCGGCGCGGCCGTGGGTCGGGGCCGGGCGGAATCACAGGTGCGGCGATCGCCCGTGCGACATCGGCGCCGTCGCTGACGGACTTGTCGGGCAGCTGCGCGGTGAGCGCGGCGAGCGGGTCGATCAGGCCGGCGCCGATCGCGTCGTCGCGGCCGGTGCCCGGCGCCTGCGCGGTGCGGATGATGCGGTCGATCACCTGTCGCGCATCGAGATTCGGGAATCGGGACCGTACCAGCGCAGCCAGCCCGGCGACGTAAGGCGCCGCGAAACTGGTGCCGTCCACCGGGCGGATGCCCTCGTTGGTCTGCACGCCGTTCACCAGGCCGACGCCGCCGCCCTTGCTGTCCAGCGACACGATATTGCGGCCGATCGCGGCGACGCCGACCCACGGGCCGTGCAACGACAGGTCCGACGGCTTGCCGTCCGCGTCCACCGAGGCCACCGCGAGTACATACGGCGAGAACCAGGCGGGGCTGGCCACGGTGTTGACCGAGTCCCAGCCGGAACCGTCGTTCTGCTTCTGGCACGGACCGTTGTTCTCGACGTTCCCCGCGGCCGCCACCACGACGACATTGCGTTCCGAGGCGTACTTCACCGCGGCGCCGAGCGAGGAGTCGGCGGTGTCGGATCCGGCTGGGCTACACGCCACTTCGGAGATGTTGATGACGGTGGCGCCGAGATCGACCGCACGCACCACCGCCGCGGCCAGGGTGAGCACGCTGCCGTAGCCGTCGGCCCGAATGGTGCCGGGCGGCTTCTCACCGCCGCGATCCTTTTTCTCGTAGGCCAGGCTGAGCTGCCGGATACTCAGGATCTCCGCATCGGGCGCGACCCCGGTGAACGCGTCGCCGGGACTCGGCTGCGCCGCGATGATGCCTGCCACCAGGGTGCCGTGCCCGTCGCAGTCGACGGTGCCGTCGGAATCGGAGACGTAATCGCCACCCGGCTGCAGAGCCGCCAACCGCGGATGCCGTTGCACCCCGGTGTCGATCACCGCGACCTTCTGCCCGGCGCCCCGGCTGAACTGCCAGGCCGCAGGCAGATCGAGCACCCGCTGCGAGATCGGCGGCTCATTCGGCGGCGAGCCGGTGAGCGCCGGTTCGGCGCACTGGTCGGCCTGCTGGGTCGGTTCCAAGGGCGCGGGATGACCACTCAACGCCTGCGCGATACCCAGCGCGCCCGGATCGATGCCGGGCGGCGAGATCGCGGCGGCGGGCGATGCGAGTGCGCTCACCAGGCCGACCACTGCGGCGGCACCGGCCATCCGCAGCAGGTTGCGACGGAAAGCGCTAGGTCCCATCGGTTCCCGCACTCATATGTTCCTGGCCATCGAGTAGACGCCCATGATCCACAAGACCAGCGGGATCAACGAGATGATCAGCAGGTACTCGAAGATTTCGATCATCCGCCTGGTGATCGGCGTGACCTCGATATGCGGTCCGATCACGCCGAAGCCCACCGTGCCCGCCGCGAAGGCGACGAGCAGGCCGACGCCCAGCAGTTCGAATTCCGTGTTGCCCAGCGCCGCACCGGCGGCCAGCCCGACGAAGGTCACGCAGCCACCCCCGATCAGCGTCGCGGCCTGGGTGAGATCGGCGAAGGAACGGCCGCGCAGGCACAGGATGATCCCGGTGACGATGGCAAGGACGATGCCCTGCCAGCGGTCCGAGCCGAGCGGGTCGGCCGCGCCGAACGCGCCGATCACCGCGGTCACCGTGCACGCGGTGATCAAGCCGGATTGGTACTGGTTGGCCGCGCGGGACCGCTCGCCGAGGCCGGACGCCGACGGCAGCGCGGTGGCGCCGATCGCGCCGATGCCCTCGATGGTCGGGCGCTGTTCATGATCGGCCGGGTCGATCGCTCCGCCCGCGGTCGGCACCGGCGGGATCGGCAGCCGGGCCAGCCCGGCGGCCAGTCGCGGCACCATCGACAGCAGCGCGATGCCGACCACCACCAGGCCACCGGCCAGCTTCGGCAGCGCGGGATGCCAGACCAGAAGCACCGCGGCGGCGATACCCGCGATCACGCTGAGCGCACCCGCGGCGGAGAACAAGGTCGCGCCCGCGCCGATGATCCGAAAGCCGAGCACGGCGGCCACGATCGTCACCGAACAGCCCAGCAACAGATGTGCGCTGCCCAGCGGGCCGGGCACGAAAAGCGCGGCGCCGCCGAACAGCAGCAGCAGACCGTCCAGCGACAACCAGACGGCGGAGAGCTGGTCGAGGTATTTGCGCGCGGCGAAGCCCGCGGCGACGAAGGCCCCGATGCCCACGGCCGACAGCGCGAACGCGGGGGCGAGCGGATCGCCGTGCCCGCGCGAATTGACCAGCAACGCCAACACGGTGAGCACCGTCAGCACCGAGGAGACCAGGCCCATCCAGCGCGCGGAGCCGCCGGTCCAGCTGCGGAATTCCTCCGCGGTGAGCCGGGACACCGCGTCGATCACGTCGTCGAAGAGCGCGGGCGCTTCCTTCGCGGTGACCGAACGCAGCACCAGCAACTCACCGTCGTGCACGTCGGCGTCGTTGAGCGTGCGGCTCGGTGCGAACGCATCCTGGCCGACCCGCGCCAACGTCCAATGCTGGGCCTGCAGCGGCACCGAGTCGTCCTCGGCGTCGAACTGGTCGGGATTGCGGGATTCGATCAGGGCCACCAGGTCGCCGATGAAGCCTGCGATCGGCACGGTTGCGGGCAGCCCGACATCGAGCTGAGTGTTCCCGCCGATGACAGAAACCCGACTCAACTCCGGTTCAGCGGCGCGCGTGCCACTGGTTGGTGACTCGATCAACGACCCCGGACCCCCGGCCTCTCCACTGACGATTGTTCACGCCTCGACGGCACTGGGTGGAACGTCTTCTGAGTGAACGACTTCGACACCCGTAGAACTCTCACCTAGACAACACATGCGTTGCAACCTCTGGGCAGCTGAACCTAATGTAACGGACAGACCAGGCACTGCGCGATCGGTAGTCTGGGGGGCATAAAGAACTCATCCGCTACTACGAACGAAGACTTCGGGGTCCGACAGCCATGACCGGCAATCGCCAAGCACAACGCGCCTTCGACGCCGGAATTCTGTCGCTGGGATTGTCCATCGAGGGGCAGGAGTCCGCGCGCGATCTCGAGTACGCGAAACTCGCCTTCCAGCGCGCCACCGAGTGGGATCCCACCATGTGCGACGCCTGGCTCGGCCGCGCCGCCGCGGGCGAGCTCACCAAGGACGTCTTGTTCAACATGCACAAGACCAGCACGAGCACGCTCTACCGGGAGCAACGCAGGCTCGGCCTGCAGCCGCGTGACCTGGCAGGCCGGTTCCTGCCCGGCCTTTATATCGATTACCCGCTGGCCAGCTACACCGAGATCTGGCTCGCCTGGGCCGCGTTCCTCATCGCGGAGAAGGAATACGACGAGGCCGAGCGGGTGCTCGACGAACTCGACACGTACCGCAGGTCTCAGCTGAGCGACCCGGATCGCGCGATCGATAACCGAATCTGCGCCTATGTCCGCGGCGTCATGCACTACAACACCCAGCGCTGGTCCGATGTGATGACCGTGCTGGCCGGTTCGGCCGAGTGGGATGACCCGTATCTCGCGGCGGGCGCGAACGTCATGGTCGGCACCGCCTGCGCGCAGCTCGGTCTGTTCGGTGAGGCGATCCGTCGGATGGAACAGGCCGAATCGGGCCCGATCCCGGCCGCTCGGTCGACCGCCATGTTCTGCCGCGGCCTGTGCCTGCGCGAATCCGGCAACGAAGAAGTGGCGCAGGGGCTGTTCGAGAAGGTCTACTCGCAGGCACCGGATTTCGAGGCGAACACCGCCGCGATGCGCGACCGCACCTATCGGATCAGCGTCACCTCGCGCGAAACGATCGACGCCCGCACCGACAAGTGGGATCCGGCCTCCGCGCCGTCGATGAAGGCCATGGAGCAGGCCGAGACCGAGGATCGGGCCAAGAAGATCCTCGCCGACGCCCGCGCCGAACTGGACTCCCAGATCGGTTTGACCTCGGTGAAGACCCAGGTGGCCAAGCTGCAGTCGAGCGCGCAGATGGCGAAGATCCGCGCCGAGAAGGGCCTGGCCGCCGGGGCGCGCGGTCAGCACCTCGCGTTCACCGGCCCGCCCGGCACGGGTAAGACCACCATTGCCCGGGTGGTCGCCAAGATCTATTGCGGCGTCGGCATCTTGAAGACCGACAAGGTGGTCGAGGCCAAACGCGTCGACTTCGTCGCCCAGCATCTCGGCGGCACCGCAGTCAAGTCGGAGGCGCTGATCGACAGCGCGATGGACGGCGTGCTGTTCATCGACGAGGCGTACACGCTGATCCAGACCGGCCTGCAGGGCGGCGACTCGTTCGGCCGGGAGGCCATCGATACGCTGCTGGCCCGGATGGAGAACGACCGCGACCGACTGGTGGTGATCATCGCCGGATACGACGGCGAGATCGATCGCCTGCTGGCCGCCAACGATGGTCTGGCATCCCGGTTTTCCAAGCGCGTGCAGTTCCCGTCCTACACCCCGGCGGAGCTCGGCGAGATCGGCAACGTCATCGCGCGCAAGCGGGACTCGGAGCTGTCCGACGAGGCGCTCGCGCTGCTCGTCACCGCCTGCACCCAGCTCTACGAACTGCAGAGCACCGACCAGAGCGGTCAGCCGCGCCGCGGCGTCGACCTGGCGGGCAACGGCCGGTTCATCCGTAACGTCATCGAGACCGCCGAGGAAGAGCGCGAATTCCGGCTGGCCAACGACGAAACCCTGGATCTGGCCAATATCGACGAGAAGATGCTGATGCGCATCGAGGCGCCCGATATGCACGCCGCGCTCTCCAGCATCCTCGCCTCGCTGAATGTCGGCTTCACCGGCTGACATACGGCTGCCGTTCAGGTTATGAACGGCAGCCGACGCTGCACGGCTAGTGCTGCGGCTCCAGCGGCAGCTGATCGCGCGCGATGAGCGCTTCCTTCGGCGACAGCGTGGCGCCGGGAACCATCTGACCGATGACCGCCCACGGCGCGAGCCGCGGGGTGTCGCCGAGACCGAGCACGCCCGCGGTCGCCATATCCGGAATGCCATAGCGGACACCGTTATCGGCGACGTAGAACAGGCTGCCGCGCCGCGGGCTGCCCGGATCCATGCCGGTCACCTGAACGAACTCGCCGCTGCCCGGCGGGACGTACACGGCGTCCACCCGGTCACCGGTGCCGTCGGCGGTGGCGAGGTCGACGGCCTTCGCCGATTCCGCGATCGGCACGCGCACACCGGCAAGCAGGGTGACCGAGGCGCGTTCGGCCGGTCCGTCACCCGCGTCGACCTTGCGGTTGGCCGGGGCCGTGCCCGGCGTCTTGGACCAGGCCACGCAGGTGACCGGGGCGTCCTCGGCATTCAGGATCTTCGGGGTCTCGACCGGAAAGTCGTTGATCGGCAACACATCACGCACCACCCGCACCCGATCGAGCACGTCCGGCGGCATGGTCGGGATATCGCTCATCCCGTGTGAGTCGGCGAACCGGATCAGCTGCGCGGTGAACGGGCTCACCGGCTGCAGCGCGTCGGCCAGCACGGCATACAGCCCGGGCTTGCCGTCGCCGGCATCGCGAACAGAGATGACGCCACCGACCGGAACATTCGACAGCGGCCCGGGGCCCGGCTGACCGGCCTGCGGGATCTGCGGCGCCGCGAGCGGCGGGACTTCCGTTGTCGCGCCGAGCATTCCGGTGCCGATCGGACGCGGCCGGTGGGCAGGCAGGTTCAGCGCGCGCACCAGCACCGAGTTGCCGGGGTCGACCTCGGCCCGCTTGCCGTCGTAGACCAGGTAGGTCTTGCCGCTGCGCTTCACCAGCAGCGCCTCGTCCTTGCCCACCGTGCGAGTCCGATCGCCGAGGGCGGGGTGGCCCGCGATGACCGTCGTGGTGCCGCCGGTGGCCGAGGCCGCGCTACCGCCCTGCGACAGCGTGATCGTCTCGCACAGCGCCCATTCCGACCGCGGCCCCTGCGACGATCCCGGCAGCGCGCTCGGCGCGCCGGGGATGCCGACCATCGGTCCGCGCGGCATGTCGTTGAGCTTGCTGTCTTTCACCGCGTTCGGCTCGGCATTGCTGCCGGTGATCAGCCGGGCCGAGGCCAAGTTCAGGACCGGGTGCAGTGTCTTGGTGCCGTTCTCGCCCTGCACCACGACATACAAGGCGCCACTCTGCTTGCCCGACACGATCACCGAGTCGCCGACCGCACCCTGCGGCTTCAGAAAGCTCAGAATGGCCGCACCGGCGATCACGAGTATCCCGAGCACCAGACCGACCATGAGCGAACGCACCTGGGACCGCATGGGATCGTGCAGCATGCGCACGTCGCGCCGCACCAGCGCGTGATCGAGTCGGCGCAACAGGAATCGGTACCCGTTGACCTGGGCTCGGGTGGTCAGCTGTGCCGGCACAAGGTCTCCATGAACTGTCGAGAACCATCTTGATCGACACGGTACCGTAATTCCAGGACGGCCCTGAACCGATGATTTCATGGTCATGGGTGGTGGCTGTACGGGTGGCAGACAGGGACAACGCGGTGACGACAACTGAGCAGCAGACCAGGCCCGACGGGGCGACCGAGCCGGAAGGCGATAGTGCGCCGGCGCCACCGGCCGACCCGGCTTCGGCCTACGACACGCTGCGCGACCCCGAGTTCTGGCTCTTCCGCGTCTATCCCCTGCGGGTGGTCGTGCCGGTGGTGGTGCTGGCCGCCACGGTGGCCTGGATCGTGCTCGCCACAACGCATTCGCTGTGGGGCGCGATCGGCGCTGGTATCGGTTTCGCGGTGATCTTCCTGCTGCCGATCCGCGACCGCACCCCGGCCGGGCGGATCGGTGCCGCACTGGCCCGGCGGCGCACCGGGCGGCCCGCCGATCTGCTGACCCAATCACCCGCCTTCGATGTACCGTTCAGCGAGGGCGGCGGTTACGGCGTGCGCTGGGACGGCGAGCTGCTGCTCACCATGCTGCGGATCGATCCGCCACCGGACACGTTGACGTTGCTTCGCCGTGGCGAGCTGAGCACCGACCAGCTGCTTCCGCTCACCGAGATCGCCAGCTGCCTCGATCAATTCGATCTGACCCTGGCCGGTGTCGACATCGTCAGCACGGGTGCGCGCACGGCGGGCACCGGCATCATCTCGCATCTGTACGACAGCATCCTCGGCCCGCTGCCCGCCATCGCCCACCGCACCCTGTGGCTGGTGCTGCGGCTGGATCCGCTGGCCAATGCCGAGGCGGTGGACAAGCGCGGTGGCGGCGGCACGGGCGCACTGCGCACCGCGATGATCGCCACCCGTCGGGTGGCGAACCGGCTCGCCGCGCACGACATCGCCACCTCGGTGCTGACCGCCACCGAAATGAACACCGCGGTCCGCGAACTCACCCACGGCTTCGAGCTCGACCAGCTCGCCGAATCGCCGCGGTCCCTGGAGTACCAGGGCCGCTATATGACGCACTATCAGATCGGCGCGGACCTGATCGCCCCGCGCGGGCTGGCCGACATCTGGACGGTGCAGAGCCTGTCCACCACGGTGATCCTGCGGCTGCGTCCCGGTGCGCAGCGGCACAACACCCGCGCCGACCATGCCGGCACTGTGGTGCTCAATGCCGTTGTCCGGTTCGACACCACCTTCGAACCGGAGGAGCCGCCACTGCCCGGCCTGCGCGAACTGCCGGGCAATCAGCTGCGAATCCTGTTGGACACCTTGCCGATCGGGTCGGGCGGTCGCTGGGGCGCGGACACCGGATATCGCGGCACGATGACCGCGCTCACCGACATCGCGGTGCCGACCGCGGGCTGCGGGCAGTTGATCGGGGCCGACGAGGTCGGCCAGGGCATCGCGGTACCACTGGTCGGCGAGGGCACCCGGCACCTGGAGGTGATCGGCAACCTGGACCTGGCCCAGCAGGTGATCCTGCGGGCGACCGCGCTCGGCGCGCACGCCATCGTGCATACCGCCAGGCCGGACGCCTGGCACACCATGGTGACCAATCTCGATGCGCCGCATGTGATTTCGATCGCACCGCGGTCCGCGGGCGCCAGCTATCACGCACCCGCCGCACCGCCGCTACCCGCCGCGCCTTACCCGAGCACCACGGTCGTGGTGTTCGACGGGATCGCGCCGACCACGCACGCGGGCGGCGCGACCATCGTGCATGTGCGCACGCCGGATCAGCCGCCGGGGTCGATCGACGCCGACGTCACGCTGGTCCAGGATCCAGACGCACCGAACCGGATCACCGTGCGCACCGCGACCGCGAGCGCCACCGTGTTCATGGTGACCACGCCGGACGAGATGCACTACATCGGCGAATCGCTCGCCGCGCGATGAGCCTGAAAACCACTGTGCTGGCTTGAAAACCGGAACGGCCGGCCGGAACTGGCTGTTCCGGCCGGCCGTCAGGTGACGGACATGTCAGTGGTTGTAAGCGGCGAAACCGTCGCCGACCTTGCCATCGGCGTCGAGCGCGCGCTGCAGCGAGCTCTCCACGTTTTCGGCGAGCTTGTTCAGCTTCTCGATGGTGTCCGAGAGCCCCTGCTGGAGGTCTTTGTGCATGCCGTCGAAGCCCGCCTTGGCCTGCTCACCGGCCAGGTTGTTGTGGAAGTTTTTCGCGGCGTCGTTGAGCGCGTCGATCTCGGCCTTCATTTTTCCGCCGTGGTCCTGCAGATCTCCGAACAGCTTCTTCATAGCATCGGGATCGTAAGTAAGAGAAGTCATGATTCAGTTCCTTCGAATGGTGAGTTCTAAACAGAGCGGGCTGATCAGCCGTGGTTCGCGTCCATTTTCTGGAGGTGCGTGCTGCCTTCTTCGACAGCCGCGGAGAACCGGTCGAAGCGATTGTTCAGATCGGTGGTCTCGTCGTGCCAGACGGTGGCAACCTTGGTGAACGCATCCGCCGCCTCACCCACCCAGCCCGTTCGCGTACATGCCTGTGCGGCATCGTCGATTGCTCTGACCGAGTCGCGGAGGTTTTTGATCGAATCCGTCAGCTGCTGGTGAACGTTGTTGATACCAGCCGAATCGAGGGCGACCGTCTGACCCGAGCCACCGAGGTTGGTGAGTGCCATTTCATTGACCTTTCGTCATTGTGATAACCGTTCGCAGGAGAACGATCTCGTTGAACTACGAGCAACCGAAGTTGCCACCCGAGAACTACTGAGGCAGCCACCTCCCCCCGGGCAGCCCCTCGATCAACGTGGCGACTGCTTGCGCAACCCGGTGGTCTGAACCCGGCGTGACCGTGGACCAGACCTGCTGATCCGGGGAAACCGTCGGCGCCGCGACAATCCGCCCGCGGGCGGTGTCATACACGGCGACGGCACCAGGCGCTCGCGTGGTCACGCCATCCTCATGGGCGCACGCCACGATCTCGGCGTAAGCGTGCGTCGCACCGAACGTGAGCCCCAATGTGGTGGCGTCGCGCTCGGTGGCACCCAGGGCATAGAGAGCGTCGGTGAGCTCGCTGGAGGTGGCGGCGGCATTGAGCCGCTCGGCCAGCTCTGCGGCCGGGACGCTGAAATTGGGGATCTCGGCGGGCTGGCACGGATCCATGGCGGCCAGCAGTGGCCGCACCAAATCGGCCGCGGACCCATCGGTCCACACCTGCCGCACCTCGAAGTCGTCGCCGGAGCGGACGGCGACCGCGTGCGCGTCACCGCGACGCACCACGCAGACTCGGCGCGGACCATTCTCGGTGTAGATGCGGGCCACCAGCTCTTGCTCCGGCACGGCCAGCGTGAACAGCGTTTCGGCCAGTTCCGAAACCACCTCGCCGTGCGCGTCGATCAGGCCGTCGCCGATCAGGGTGGCTACGGCGTACTCCTGCGCGCGCTGCCATTCCTCGAATGAATCCTGCTGCGGCCCAACCGAAAGCGCCAGCGGCAGGGTCTGTACCCCGAGCCGGTCGGCGACGGCGAGCAACGCGTCGTTGGTCAGCGTGGTCACGGCGCACCGCCGGTTTCGGTCCGAGTCTCGGCGGGCGCCTTGGTCACCGACTCGGTGCCACCGAGAACCGCTGGCGCGGCTTGGATTTCGCCTTCGAGCCCGATCTGGTCCGCCTCGCCCGCCAAGCTGGCGCGCGGGAACCGGGCCGAATCTTGGGATGCGCCTGCACCACCCATCGCGCCGGGCGCCATCGGCGCGGTCTGGCCGGTCGCGTTCGTCGCGCCGACCTGGGTCGATTTGGTAGTCGGCTCGGTGGTCGTGGTGGCTTGCGAGTACACCGGCGCGCGGTAGGACGACAGTGCCCTCGGTGGCAAGGTCGGCATCGCGATCGAGCCGATCGGCATGCCGCTGAAGCTCGGCATCACTTTCGGTGCTTCAGCCGCCGCCGCGGCGGCGGACTGCTCGGCGGCCAGCGCCTGTTCCGGCGCGATCTTCGGCGGTTCCTGATGCTGCCACGGCGTCGCCAACGGCTCAGCGGCCGTTTCGTAACTCCGCATCACCCGCGACGCAACG
The DNA here is from genome assembly GCF_040645995.1 of Nocardia sp. NPDC046473. NCBI lineage: Bacteria > Bacillati > Actinomycetota > Actinomycetes > Mycobacteriales > Nocardiaceae > Nocardia > Nocardia sp. NPDC046473. The sequence continues at coordinate 272,975 of NZ_JBEYZJ010000007.1, read as the reverse complement.
GCTTTCGCCATATCCGCGTCCGCGTCGGTGTCGGCGGCGATCGCCTGGATCGGTGCGCCGAGCATGGCGCCCATACTTTTCAGCATGTCCTGCACCTGCTGGATCTGCTGGATGTCCGCGGTGTTCGGCATGGTCAGCCTGGCCACCTCGTACGCGGCGACCTGAGTCTGCAGCCGGGTGGCGTTCGTTGTCGCGGTGGTGGCCGCGTCCACCAGCCAATCCCGCAGCTTGGTCACCGTTTCCATAACCTCGCCGCTACGACCGGACTGCCACGCGGTGCGCAGCGAAGCAAGGACCCGCTCGTATTCGAGCACCGCCGCACCGAAAACCGTGGCGAGCCGCGCCCATTCGGCGGCTGCCTCGGCCATCGGCAGAGAGCCCGGGCCCGTGGTGAGGTCTCGGGCGAGCCGATCCGGCTGCCGAGCTTCCCACACCACGCCGGTGAACCCTGGCTTCGGTGGTTCGATCATTGCTGCGCTGTGCCTTTCCAAGACAGGCCTTTCCGCGGACCCGTGCCTCAGGCGGACGTGCCGCCTGCCGCGTTGAAGTCCGCGACGCTGTCGCTTTCCATCTGGCTGAACTCGTTGGTGTGCATCCGCAACGTGGCCGCCAGCTTTCGCATTTCGGTCACGCTGGCCTGGGCGCTCGCCAAGTACGAGGACGCGACCTCGTTCCCGGTCTGCGCGGCCCGGCCGGAGACTTCGTCGGCCCCCGCCGGCTGGATCGTCAATGCCTGTTCGGCGGCCTGCAGATCCGCGGCCAACCGGTCGGCGAGCACATCGAGTCCACTCGATGCCTCCCCGGCCGCGACTGCGTCGAACTGAACGCTCGCGAACGCGCTGTCACTACTCATGAGACCCTCCTCAAAGTCAGAGCGTGAGTTCTTTGTCCGGCGGTAGTTCCGAGGTGGTGTCGGCCGCGCCGACCACCGGCAACGAGACCCCTTCGATCCGGCCGACGACTTCGTCGCCGTGCTGGCTGGTCACCAGCTGGCCGCGCAGCGCATCGGTGCTCGACCCGCCGTCTTTGCCGAGTCCGGCACCGGCGACACCGGACATCGGCATCCCGCCACCCATGCCGCCGGTGCCACCGGTCGACATCGCCGCTGTGGTGGCGGGACTCGACCCACCCACACCGCTCAGCCCGCTGAGCGAGCCCATCGAACCGCTCGCGACTCGAGTGCCCTGCCACGGGTTCAACGGAGCGGCAGGTGCGCCCGCCGCGCCGGGGCCGGGGCCACCGAACGCGCCGGGGCCGCCGACACCACTCGCGGCATCGGCTTCGGCCTTCGCCTTCTCGTCATCGGAGAGTTGGCTGCTCTCATGGGTTTTCGAGTCGACGACGGGTTTCGGCGCGCTGAGCGCCGAACTCGCCTGGGCGAGCTGACCGAGCGACTGCGCCGCCGTGCTCGCGGTGCTGATCAGCGGCGTCACCATGCTCATCAGCTGACTCAGCTGGTCGGCGCCGCCCGCACCGGCAACGCCCTTGGGGGCGTTGGTGATCGGGACCTTCGTCCCGGTCGTGGTCATGGTGGCGCTGTGACCGAGCAGTTCGCCCTTGGTCTTGACGGTGATGCCGAGCGCCTCGGCCATCGACTCGACCGCCGAGGCCGCCAGGAACACCTGTCCCGCCGGGGTTGCCGCGTACAGCGGAGCCAGGGCGAGAGTGGTGGACATTTTCGCCACCACCGCGGACATCAGCCCGGCGCCGACGAAGACGCTGCCCGCCGCGTTGGTGAGACCCACCTTCTCCTGGACGCTTTGGGTCTCCAGCTTGCCCGCGTCCGTCGCGGCCTCGCCCGACTTCTTGGCCGCCTCCATCGCCGCCATGCCCTGCCACACCGACATCACCGTCTGAATGGCGGAGGTGCCGACCTGCATCACGGTCTGCATGACGGTCGAGATACCGGTCAACAGCTGGGTGGGGTCCATCGGCGGTGGCGGCGCCGCAGCGTTCTGGGTGCCGTCGGCGCTCGTCGGGACCGGGGCCGGTGCCGGTGGCGCGCCGAGCTTTCCGCTGCCGAACGCGGCCGCCAGATCGGTCAGCGGTCGCATCAGCGCGGTGAGATCCAGCGGCGGCAGCGGCGGCATCTCGGGCATGTGGATGAACGAGGGCATCTCGGGCAGGTTCGGCAGCCCCATGTCCTGCAGGATGTGGTTCACCGGCTGGTCGAGCATCGGGGCTAAGGAACTGCCCCGCAACAGATCCAGCACGGTCGGATCCAGCGGCTCCGCACCCGGCGGTGGAATGGCCCCGGGAATGGTCATGACTTCGAGTTGACCGATCCGATGGCCATACTGGACTCGCCATCGGCGGACTCGTAGGTGCTGGCGGCCTGGTGTGCGGTCAACGCCGTACCCGCGTGCACCGCAGCCAGTTCGGCCACCGAGCTCAGATGGTTCGCCTGCGCGAACGCGAACGAGGCGAGGAATTCCTGGCCGATCAGGCCGAACACCGGCACGACCGTGGCGATGGTTGCCGCCTGGTCCACCGCGCCGGCCGAGGCGACGCCCGCTGCCATCGCGGCCGAAGCGGAGCCGTAGGCCCGAACCGCATCTGGAACAACTTCAATGTGATTCATGACTTGACATCCAATCCCGAAACACCATAAGGCGTTTCGTCAGACCTTACCTAGAGAAGCATGTATGCGCTGATCACGGCGTAATTTCTCGATCACCTCGCCGCACTTTCCTCGTTATATGCGGTGACCAGCCGGGCTCGCTCGGCGAAGGCGCGATAAGCCGCTGCCCGCGCGGTGCCGACGAGTGTCTGCTCGAACTCGGCAGGCGAAAGCTTCGCTACCGCACCGGAAAGGCTCAGCTCGACCAGCGCGCCGTTGCCGTCCACCGAGGCGGTGACCGCGCCGTCCTCCGACGTCTCGGTCATCAAGATGCCGGTGGTCGCCTCGTTGAGGTCACGCAGCCGATACATCTGCTGCTGCACCCGCGCGATCAGTTCGTCCATCGTGTCGACCATGACTACCTCCCGAATTCCCGTCCTGGTCAGACTGATCGAAGCCAGCTCTGCGGCTCGGTCTCGTACTCCTGCTCTTCGATGATCTCCTGTCGCGCCACCTCTTGCTCGGTGGGTAGCCCGGTCATCGCCAGCATCTCGGAGGTGAAGCCCGCGTCTCGCAGTTGCGTCCGGCGGGCCATCCCGGCCCGGTTCGCCGACTGCTTGCAGAGCCGTAAGATCTCGGCCGCCAACGCCGCCGGATCACGCCGCAATTGATCCTGGTCCAGCTTGATGCCCAGCGGCAGCCCCTGCTCGGTGGTGCGCACGGCAATCGAACCGGTCAGCGAGGTCACGACGAATTCCGTCGGAAACTCCGGTGGCGTATCGCCATTGGGTACCGTCACGGCCGCTCCCTCTCCGAACATGGGATCAATAACAGCGTCTCACGCATGTCAACTCCTTAACAACTCCTTATGCGCGCTCGTCTTTGATGGCACGGACCACCTCGGCGATTCGGCCGTTGATCAACTGCACGAACCGCTTGCTGTCCGCCGCGACCGCCGTCGCCGGGGTCCCCTCGGGAATGACGACATAACGACCGTCGCCTTCGATGTCGCGCCAGTCGAGTCGATGGCGAGTAACTCCACGCGGGCCGAACCGGGAGCGGCCCTGGGTGATGTCGATAGTGCCCACAAATTGGTCCGGGGCGGCCACAAACCGTGCGGAGCGCGAGTGCACCGAGTCTGTGAAGGAATCCTGCACAACGGAACTGGCGAATGAATAATCCAACTCTTCGGCCCGGTCTTCGGTCGGCAGGATGTAGTCCGCCTCCCGACCGGCCTCGGCCTCGGGAATTGCTTGCACCACCAGATCGGCCAATCTCAGTGCATCGCACTCGGTGACGGTATATCCGCCACTGTGCCAATAGGTTTCACCGGGTTTCTGGCTTACCACGTAGCCGGTATCGCCACGGCGGGCGGCGTACACGCGCACCAGCGTATCCGGTTTCATACTGTCGCTGCCGTCGGATCCGTGCACTGCGATCTGGATATCAGGCTCGAGCAGTGTCGCCAACACCGTATCGATGAACTCCGGGTGCGCACGTTCCACCCGATTCAGCGCCTGCCGCATCTGCGAATCCAATTCGCTGCGGGTGCGCACCCGAGCGGTCATGACCAACGGCCACGGCAGCCACGTCGTCGTTGCCCGTTCCCACAGGGCAAAGAGTTCGAGGTCGGTAAAGTTCCACGTGCGGTTCATTGTTCAACAATGGGTTTGACCACTACCGGCGCCTCGCCGATCGCATCCTCGAGATGCTCGGTGGAGTCGAGATAGTCGGCTCGCTTGTGCTCCTTCTGCTGCCCCTGGGCACCCGGGCCGGGGCCGGGACCCATGCCCATTCCGGCACTCGACGCGAGGCCCGCTCGCGCGCCGGTCGCGGCGGCGTTTGTCGTCGCCTCGGCACGCGGGAACAGCTTGGCGGCCTTGTCCAGGGTCTGACCGACGCCGCCCAGCTTCGCCGCGCTGCCTGGACCAGGACCGCCTGCGCCTTTCGCCGAGGCGGTGCCGAGCGCCTTCTTCGCCTGCTCCTCCAGATCCTTCATGCTCGGGAGGGTAGGCAGTCCGGCCAAGCCTGCCTGCTGCGCGGCTTGCTGTGCGGCAGTGGCCAATTGCGACCCCATCTGCTGGGCGGCCTGCGAGAGCTGCTGCCCGATCTGCGACGCCATCTGGGTGGCCTGCTGGCTCGCCTGCTGCGCGGCTTGCTGGGTGGCGCGCTGCTGTTCTTGCTGCTGCTGCAGCTTCTCGCGCTGATCCTGCTGTTCCTGTGCCCGCCGTTGCTGGTCTTCCAGGGCCTTGCGCTGCTCATCGGCCTGCTGTTGGAGCTTGCGCTGCTGCTCTTCCTGCTGTTGCTGGTTCTGCAGTCCGGGGGCGCCGGGACTCGCCTTGCCTGGCGCACCCGGAGGCCCCGGGGGACCCGGAGTTCCCGGCGTGCTGTTGTTCTGCAGCGGTTTGGGGCCTTGCGGAAGGGGAATCGTCGGGATGGCGGCAGAGGTCGCGGCCATGCCCTGCTCATACCAGCCGCCGTAGGCCGCGCGGGCCAGCCCCAATTCCAGAATCTTGTTTCGATCGGACATCGACGCAGCCGGCTGGCTCGGCATATTGACCTGAGTTGTTTTCCCCCAGTTGTACGCGTCCAGCGAAATCGTGCCCATGTTGTACATGGTCTGGACCAAGGCCTTGCCGGTGGCGGTATAGACGTGCACCGCGTTCTTTGCACTCTCGGCGCCGTAACCGGTCCATTTCTCCGAGTCCACCAGGCCGGAGATATTCGCGTTGAAGTCGGTGAACCCCGCGTCCAGCTTGCCGGCCATAATATTCCAGCCCTGCGACACATCCCTGGCTGCGTACACGCCACCCAGGCTGGAAAACAATTTGTTGAAATCTTCGTATATCAGCGATACGGCAGGTTCCGCACTGATCGCAGCCCCCTTATCGGTAGCTTGCAGACCAGAAGGCAATCCCCCGTACTTGCCGACCTGCCAGTTACCCTTGTCGTCCGGCGTGGCCCGTTGGTAGTTGCTCGGATCGTGGACCGGGGTGTCGGCCCAACCGTATACATCGCCTTTTGTGGTGCACAGGACGACCTGCCAGGACTGCCCGACACGGACGATGCCTTCCCTGGGTTCCCGACTGTTCTTGATCGCGTCCAGATCGGTCTGCGATTGTTCGTCCGCATTTTTGTAATGGTTGCCCGCGATCAGGAACGACTGGGCCATATCCGTCAAAATCTTCTTATGGCTGTCCAGGACCTCGTCACGAAACCTCTTGCCGGCCTTGACGAACTCGTCCGTCAACTGATGCCCCGAGAGTAAATGGCCGAACATTTCAGGCTGGGTCGGCACGACTCTGCTGACATCTGCCGCGACAAGATCGATGACGTCGAGCATATCGGCGCAATAGGTCGCTGCCTGTTTCGCAACGTCATCAGTCAATTTGAGGGCGCCGGGCCGTTTGAAGCCCTTCCAGTCGTCCTTCGGGTCACCCATTGGTCACACTCCTGCCGGCGGACAGTTCCGAGTACGGCCGCAGACCGACACGACCGGGACAGGCCACCCGCCTGCCCTGCGCATCGAACGGCGCTCGTGCACTGGATCTCTCATCCGCTACTGGCCCTCCTCGTAGCTACGACGCTGCTGACGTTGTGTGCGCACGTCGGCATCGCAGCTAGTTCCTACAGCGTGCCAATTCTATGGGTACTAGCGTCGACCCCGCATGTACAGACCCGAATCTTGGTGGCACGCTTGCGCTGAACGCGCTTTGACCAGTGAGTTTGCCGATGACCACGGGGTTGCTGCGGCTCGGCTCGCTCACTCGTCCTGCTCGAACGCACGGTCGATCGCGGCCTGCCGCGCGGCCGCGTTGGTACCGTCCAGTTGGCCCGCGAAGGCGGCGTTCGCGGCGGCGATCAGTTCGTCGGGAACTGCGGGATGGGCGTCAGCTATCTGCCAGAGTGCTTCCACCGTGCGCAGGTCGAGGCCGTTGTCCGAGGAGACGCCGCCGCCGCTGCGGACCGAAGCCAGTGCCTCGGCGAAGTTCTGCCGCAGTTCGTCCTCGGTCGGGTAGTCCAAGAGCATGGTTCCTCCTCGTCTGTCTCAGTGGAAAACTCCGGCACATTGTCGCGGGTCGGCCAGGACGTCGCGGATCATCAAACCCAGGTCGGTACCGGCGCCGCCGAGCGGGTAGGGGAAATCGACGACGGGTTCGCCACTGACGCGCACCTGGAAACGTGCTTGCTGCGGGCCGAGATGCTGCCAGCCGACGTCGACAGCGGGGGCATCGAGGTCGAACTCGTTGGGGCCCAAGCGCAATGTCAGGCGGCCCGCCTTGCGGTAGAAGACGGCGAGGACGTCGCCGAAGTAGCCGAGTACGCCGCCGACCGGGCTGGTGGCCGTGCCTGCCGCGCGCAACGAGCCGGTTTCCGGATCGAAGGTGGCCAGGCGGCCGCCGTCTAGTGGCTGGATGACGATTTCGCCACTGGGCGAGGGGTTCTCGCCATTCCAGCGGCGGCGGTCGCCATTGCGTTGGCCCGCGGTGCCGGCCGGTGAGCCTGCCATCGGCGGCATCATCGGTGGGGCCATCGGCGGTTGCTGCTGGTCACCGACTGGTGAGCCGTTGGACGGCCACGGGTTCGGCGAGTGGCCATTCTGGCCGTTCTGGCCCGGGTATCCGGGTTGCCCCGGAAGTGATGGCTGACCTGGGAATGGCGCTGCCCCAGGCTCTCCCGGGTATGGGGGAAGAGTCTGCGAGGGGGGCTGCGTCGGATCCGGCAACGTCGGTGGCGTTGTCGGGGGCATCGTTGGAGGAGTTGTCGGGGGTGTTGTAGGCGGCGTCGTCGGAGGAGTTGTAGGCGGTGTCGTCGGAGGCGTCGTTGGCGGCGTCGTCGGAGGCGTCGTCGGCGGCGTCGTCGGAGGCGTCGTCGGCGGCGTCGTCGGAGGCGTCGTCGGCGGCGTTGTAGGGGGCGTCGTCGGAGGAGTTGTCGGCGGCGTCGGCCGTGTCGTCGGCGTGGTCGGCGGAACCGGACGCGGCGTGTGCGGCCGTGTCGGCGGTACCGGAGTCCGTGGTGGAGCAGGCGGGTGCGGCGGAACCGGCGGGTGCGGGGGTGCGGGTGGGTGCGGGGGTTGCGGCGGCTCCGGAAGATCCGGCATGGGTACATGAATGTTGAGCGGGGGCCCTACCTCCGGCGGGAAATCGAACTCGTACTCATGCGGCGGATGCGGGATGCGCGAACGGAACATCGCCGGGTCCGGCTCACCACCGCGGAACCGAGCATCCCCGCCATCGTCGCCGCCGTTGTCGGAGCCGCGATCCCGATTCGAACCGTCATCGGTAGTCCCGCGATCCGGATCCGACCCGGAATCGTCACTGTCGGAATCATCGCGATCGGAGTCCCCGTCGGACTCACGAGTCCTATCCCGCGCCGACCCCGAATCACCGGACAACTCAGCGGGATCGGAGTCGTCGCGATCACGACTCACCGCCGAGTCAGGATCAGCCGACTGCTCAGCGGGATCGGAGTCGTCGCTGTCACGATGCGGCGTGGGGGTCGAATCGTCCAGTGGTTCTTGCTGGTTCGTGTTCTCCTCGGTCGGACGGGGCCGGTCGCCGGTGTTCGGGTCGAGTGGTGTCAGTTCTTCGGCGCGGGTCTCGGCGTGTGCCAGCTCCGCTTCGATGCGACCCACCTCGGCTTCGGCGATCAGGTAGTCCTTGGCCGCGCGCTCGAGTTCGGCGACCTTGTCGAGGCGGGCCTGCTGCTGGGTGATGTCCAATGTCCGTGCGCGCAAATCTTCTGCGCGCGCTTCGATTTCGCGCTCGGAGCGCAGCTCGTGCGGCTCGATCGTCAGGGACAGGCTCGCGGCGGCCGCGGCGCGCGCTGCTTCGGCACGATCGAGCCGATCCTGGGCGTGCACCAACTCCGATTCGAGACGCTCCCGGAGATCTTCCACTTCCTGTCGAGCGGCGGCATCACGTTGCGCGTCCGAATCGTGTTGCGTCGCCTCAGGTTGCTGCGGTGTCTCGGCGACCGGGTTGGGGAGTTCGCGCTGCCCATCGCGCACGAGCGCACGTGCTTGTTCGAGCGCGAGGTCGTGGCGTTCGATGTTCTGCTCGTGGCGGCGGACGTTCTCCGTCGCGTCCTCGAAGTCGCGGTAGGCCTGCGTCAGGTCGTCCACTCGGCGGCGGCCGTCCGCGTCCGTCTGTTGCGACCGCAGTTGCGCCAATCGGGTGTCGATGGGCTCATCGGAGCCGAAGAGCCAAGCAGGGTCGATACCGAGTCGCTGTTCCAGCGCGAGCAGCGCGTCGGTGCGCGCATCCAAAACGGCTCGCGCCTCGGACAATTCGACCTGGTAGCGGTCGCGCGGCAGGAACGGTGCCGGCTCGGCCAACGGTGCGACGGCGTAAGGAATATCCTTGCGCCAGCCGGTCAGTGGCGGCCGGTCCGCGTCCCAGTGGAAGCCGAGCACGACCGCGTGCGTGTTCGCGTCGTGCCAGGTCTTCTTCCAGTTCTCCGGATCGCGCAGGAATTCCGATTCGGCCAGCGCGTCGTACAGCAGCACGATGTCCTGCTTCAGCGGCTCGCCCGCCACCAGACGGTTGATCGCCTCGGCGACGTCGGCCAGCTGATCCATCCGCTTGCGCACCACCTGGCCGGTGGGATCGGCGTAGTCGGTGACCAGATGCTCGTCGTTCATCAGGTGATCGATGACCTGCTGGATCTGCTCTCTGGTGAAGCGCGGCGGCGGCACCGCGCCTTCGGCGGTGATGTCGTGCCACATGTGCGGCGCGAGCTCCTCGGCCATTCGATTGAGCTGATCGTCGGTGATGCGACCGGTGTTCTGCTCGTCGAGCAGCAGGTTCCGAATGTCGGCGATGGTGTCGCGGACCGCGATTCGATCGTTGCCTTCGAACATGCCGACGGTGCGTCCGGCCAGGTCGTCGATCTGCTGGTCGATCCTGGCCAGCTGCTCGGCGACGTCGGGCCGGGTCGGATCGATGCCGCGGTGGGCGTCCACCAGCTCCTTGCGGACCAGGTCGATCAGCTTGCGCGCGGCGCCCGTCTGCTGATCTTCGCCGTAGTGCGCCAACTGATCGGCGATCTTGTCGGCCAGCTGGGGATCGGCGCGGAACCGGTCGTATTCACCGTCGGCCCAGTCCTGCACCCGCTGCCAGTCGGCAACCTCCTGGTCGAACTGCTGCTGCAACCAGTCGGGGATCTCGACGTGGTCATAGCGACGCGAGTGCTCGCCCTCGTCCCAATCCCGGTACATCGGCTGGATATTCGTCTCCGGCGGCTTGTGCCAGTCGAACCCGGCCCACACCGTCCCGAACGGCGGCAGCTTCTGCAGCCACGGCCTGGCCTCGACCCAATCACCGATCGCCGGGTGCCGATGGATCCAGTCGCGCACCTTCGGGTGATCGATCGCCGCGAGCAGGGTACGGATATCCCGCTGGATGGCGTAGAAATCACCACCGACGTGGATGGTGACGATGTCGTCGGCCGGGACACCGTCCTGGAAGTACTCGACCGGCGCGCTCATCGGGTTCATCGGCAGCATGTTCTTCGCGATGTGTCCCGGCGGGATATCGGCGAAAGGTGTTGCCAGGTCATTGATGAAGTCGGCGAGACCGGCCCACCAATCCGGATCACCGGGGTTGTAGCCGTCCAGCTCACGCCGCGAGGCCAGGGTGCCGTCCTCACGCACATTGGTCGACCAGTCGGGCCTGCTCGGGTTGACCATATGCCAGTCCCCGGCACTGTCGCGCCAACGGACCACCAGCATGCCCGGCTCGCCCTTGATCCAGCCCGTCGCCGTGCGCTCCACCGGCGGACCCGAATGGACCACGGACTCCTGCCCGGGGGCGGTCTGCCGGTACTCGATCTGCGGGTGCCGCAACATCGCTTGCGCGACAGCGGAATTCGTACGAATCGCATGTTCGAGCGCGGCATCGTGGCCGCCGCGCGGCCGTGCCGTATCCGGCTGCTGACCGAAGACCACGATCCGGGGGCGCTCGCCGCCCTCGATGAGGCCGACCCGGTCGGTCGCCATCCGCCCACCTTCGGCGCCGATCTCGTCGCGCCATGCGACGACCTCGTGCCACCGCTCGGTGAGCTGGGTCATCTGGTCCTGCACGCGCCGCATCGCGGTGTCGGCCTTGATCACGTCGGCGGCGGCGTCCGCAAGTTCCTGGAGCATGCGCGGTCGCTCAGGATTGGTGCTGTCGACGATCCCCAGGTGGTGCTCGATCGTCTCGGCCAGCTGTCGCGGATCGGGGCCGAGATCGGCCAGTGGAACGTCCAAATGCTCCGCCAGCTCTTCCAGCACCGAGCGGCGCGGCCTGCTGTCGAGGAAGATCGCGGCCCGCTGGCGCGCCAGCCGATCCAATGCGGCGACAACGTCATCGGCCAGCGGGCGGTCCCGGTCCACCTCCTGGCGGTGCAGTTCCTCGAGCCTGCCGTCGATCCCGTCGACTATCTGATCGAGCCGGTTGAACTCGTCGACGGCCTGGACCAGTCGGCGGATGTCCCGGTCGCGCATTTCCCGCTCGGGCCCGGCCACCGGCTCGTGCACCACCCTTGGCGGGCTGTCGAGGCTGCCGGGCATCCGCACGGTCCGGGAGCGCGACTCGTTGTACAGCTCGAGCACCCGCCGGTCGAACGCATCGCCGGTCAGCTCGGTCACATTCAGTCGCGCGGCGAGTTCATCCCTTGTCGCGCGGGCGGATTCGCGGTCCCGAGCCCGCGCACCGCGCTCATCGAGCAGGCGGTCGTATTCGGCCTCCCTGGTTTCCAGCGGGCCCGAGCCACGGTCGGCATCCAGTTGGGCCAGTTCGTCATTCAACCGCCCGATCTGTTCCTCGGCCTCAGGCACCCGATTGGCCAGCCGCTCCAGTTCCTTGATCCGGAGCGCCTCGTGCGGCGACCGCTCCATCCCCTCGACGCGGTGCTGACGCAACTCCCGCAGTGTGTCGGCGAGGTTGTCGCCCGGCCGGAGCGCCGCGAAATCGTCGGACGGATCCACGCCGAGGAAGGTGGCCAGCTCGTTGCGCCTGCGGAGCGCGACGTCGTGGTCTTCGATGGCGAGGTCGCGCGCCGCGGTCAGTTCGGCTCGGCGCTGGGCGTCGTCCGCCTCGTGCCTCGGGTCGGGTTGTGGAATCGGCTCGGGTCGATGCGTGCCCGCGGCTTCCGGAGAACCCTCGGATCTCGTTGTGCTGCTGCCATTCTCGGAGCCACCCGGCCGCTCGGGACCACCGGGAACCTGCGGTCCGCCCGGTCGTCCCGGCCCACCGTCACCCGGCTTGTCCGGCCTGCCGGACGATCCGTCCGACGCGGGCGGATCGGTCTCCGGCCGCACGTTCTCCTCGAGCTTCGTCAACCGGTCGAGGACGGACTGATGCCAGTCCGGGTGCTCGGCGAAGGCCGGTGCCAGCGCCTCGATCCGGCCGCGGATCTCGGCCAGCTCGGCCGCGCTCAGGTCGTGCTGGAGCCACCGCACCGTACCGTCGGGGCCGCGCTCGAGGAAGTGGTGGGCGAACCCGCTGGTGGTCTCGGCATCCGGGCGCTTGCCGTTGCCGAACGCGAGGCTGTGATCGATGCCGCTGATGAGTCCGGCCGCGGTGACCAGCCAGTTCGTCATGCCGCGGTCCGGCATCCGAATCAACGTGTCCAGCAGGCCTAGCCGAACGCCGCCCGGCGTCTCGGTCAACCCGGTCTGCTGCGGGCTCCACGCGCCGGGGTGCTGCGCACTGGCCCAATCGCCCGGCATGAACTGCATGTAGATCACGTTGTCGCTGACCCGCACGATGTGCGGCACGCCGGCACCAACGGCCCGACCGACCTCTGCCGCAAGCACTTCCGCGTCGGCGTGCCGAACATTGCTGAGCGTCTTGCGGATCAGCTGCGTGCCGTCGTCGAGGGTGATCAGCTCGACCCGCTCGGCCATCAGCAGCGCGCCCTCACTGAGGACCTCGACGCGGACCACTTCACCGGACTCCGGCGCCGCTTCCACCCGAGCCACCGCCTGCGCGAGAGCCGCAGCGTCCGAGTTCGTTTCGCTCGGCTCGTCGGCGGGACCGCCCTCCGGTGGCCGGTGACCGCCGGAATCGGAACCACCGTCACCGGGGTCGCCTGCCATTGGCGGCGTCGGCGGTTGCGGCGGCTTGTGGCCACCATCGTCGCCACCGGTCGCGGGCTCGGGCACCGAATTCTCCGGTATCTCTTCGGCTTTCACATCGCCGGGCCGCGATCCGTTGTCCTGGCGAGGTTCCTCGCGAGGCGACCTGTTCGCTCCGGCCCCGTCATTCGACGAACCGGTCCGTGCCGGTGTGCCACCACCGGGCTGGGGCGGCGTATGGATCGGTCCGCCCGAGGGATCCGGACCGCCAGGCGGCACCAGATCGACGACGGACACCCGACCCTGATCATCGACCAGCACCTGCCGGTAGACGACCTCGACACCCTGTTCGGCCAGCCGCGCGCGCAGACCGGGTTCAATGATGTGTTCCGGCGCCCGGAACGGTGAAGCCACCAGCAACCGCTGCGCCTCGCCCGGCAGCACGGCGATACCGTCCGCCTTGGGCAGCGGCCGCCCCTCCGACGCGAGCACGTCGCGTGCAATCACCGCGGCCGCCTCGGCACGCAGTTCGTGCTTGGTCCGCACCGACTCGTGGTACTGCCCCAGCGTCCGGGTCAGCTCGCCGGTCACCCGCGTGACCTCACCGTAGTGCTGCTGCGCCGCGTGCAGATCGTCGAAGTACTTGACCATCTCTTCGGATGGAACATGCTGTTGGGCTTGCAGTTCCGCGACCCGGGCCGCGGCGTTGTCCGCGGCATCCCGAGCAGCCTGCTCCAGCTCGCGGGCATTCAGGCCGTCCGGATTCACGCCGAGTCCGCGCAGTGTCGTGCGCGCCTGATCGAGCAGGCGTTGGCCGTTATCGGCCGCTGCGGCGATCCGGTTGACCAGTTCCTCGAATTCCGGTGTCCGGGTAGATGGTTCGTAGGGGCGCGGTTCGCCCACCGTCGACCACTGCCCGGTCTGCTCGCCCGCCGGCGGACGGGGAGCACCGCCCGGGTCGCCCGGACCGCTCGGAACGCCTGGATCGCCCGGGCTGCTCGGATCACCTGGGTCACCGGCCTGCAGAGCGGGTGTCAGTTCCGGTGCGGCACCGCCGAGTTCACGCACGCGCGCATCCGCGGCAAGGAATTCCGGAGCGAGACGGAGGATCTCGTCGCCACGGTCGAAATCGGCGCCGATCATGGCGATCTCGGTCAGCTTGCGAGTGGTCGCCTCGAGGTTGGCCGGATCGAACGCCCCCTCGGGGAACTGGTACATCATTTGCCTGCCCAGTTCCCGCAGGCGCGCACCCAGCTCATCGCGCCGGGCCACCGCGTCCGCATAGGCGTCGGCTACCCCCTCGGGCACACGGTTGTGGCCGGTGTCGGCGCCATCCTCGTCGCCTGCGGCGCGCGGCTCCGGCTTGTTCGCAGCGCCGTCCTCGGCGGGCTCGCGCACAGACGTGGCCGCCTCGCTGGGCTTATCCGCCTCTCCCCCAGTCCTATTCGCTTGGCTCGCGGGCCTGTCCGCCGCTACTTCAGGCTTGTCCGCCGCGCTCGGGTCTTCGCCCGACTTGATCTGTGCCGCAGCATCATCCGCTACCGGAGCGCTCTCCACCTCACCCGGTTCCGGCGCGTCGCCGGTCGGCGGCTTCTTCGCGCCGCCACCATCGCTCGGGGCGTCGGGTTCAGGACGGGGTGCGGCCAGCGGTGGCGCGTCCGGTGGATCGGTCCGGTGCACCTCGGTGCGGCCGTCTTCCCCAGGGACAAGGCGGAATACGACGATGTTGTCGTGGTTCGGCCCGACCAGATCAGCAAGCTCCGGGTGCAGCGCCGCGGCCCGCTCGATCAGTGTGATCGGGTCCGCCGACGCACCACGCACCACAACCACCGCCTGCGGCGGATCACCCGGAACGATGCCTATCTGCGGCACCCCGTCCAGCGGCTCCGCGCCCGCCTCGAGCAACGTGTCTTTCCGCAGCTGATCAGTCAGCAGTCGATCCGCCTCGGCCGCGTCACGCACGGCATGCTTCTGCTGCTCGAACGCCTCCTCGGCCTCGGCCTGATCGCGCGCCTGCCGCAGCTGCTCGTCAGCCTCGTCCCGGATACGCACGGCCTCGGCCTTCGACCGCTCCAGCCGATCGATCTCGTTACTGCGCTGCCGCGCATCCGCCTCGTCCTCACTTTGCCGGCGCTGCAAGGCTTCCGCGGACTGCGCGGGATCTTCCGGCGGATCGGTCCGGTGCACCTCGGTGCGACCGTCCTCCCCGGGGACAAGGCGGTAGACCGTGACGTTGTCGCGGTTCGGCCCGACGAGATCGCCGAGCTCCGGGTGCTGCGCCGCAGCCCGCTCGAGCAACGTGGTCGGGTCCGTCGACGCACCACGCACCACGACCACCGCCTGCGGCGGATCACCCGGAACGATGCCTATCTGCGGCACCCCGTCCAGCGGCTCCGCGCCCGCCTCGAGCAACGTGTCTTTCCGCAGTTGATCGGTGAGCTGCTGATCACGCTCGGCCGCATCACGTTCCGCGTAACGATGCCGCTCGAACGCCTCCTCTGCCGCAGCCTGATCACCCGCCTGCCGCAACTGTTCCGCAGCCTCGTCCCTGGCCCGCACCGCGTCGGCCTTCGCCCGCTCCAGCCGATCGATCTCATTGCTCCGCTGCCGCGCATCCGCCTCGGCGTAGCTTCGCTGCCGCTCGGCTTCTTGTTGCTCCTCGGCAACCCTTTGCTGCTCGGCTGCCCTGCGCTGCCGATCGGCGGCCGCCGCCTGCTCGGGATCCGCTGCTCGCTCGGTCGAATCCCGCTCCGACGCAGGCAATTCCGGCCGCTCGCCGCGGGCCGCCGCGCGGGCGCGGTCGAGGTTGACGTCGTGCTGCGCGAGGCGCTGCTCCAGGCGGGTGACCTCGGCGCCCGCGTCGTCGAAGTCACGCAACGCGCGCGACACGTCATCGATCCGCTGCCGCCCGGCCGCATCCGGCTGCTGGTTCCGCAGGTTGGCCAGCCGGTCGGCGGGATCGGCGGCGCCGAACAGGGCCTCGGGATCGATCCCGGCCAGCCGTACCGCCTCGAGCAGCGCGACCGAGCGGGCCTCCCAACGCTGTCTGGCGTCGGACAGTTGCAGCTCGAACCGATCACGCGGCAGGAACGGCTCCGGCGCGGCGAGCGGTTCCGGCGCGTACGGAATGCCCGCGCGATCACCGGTCAGCGGCGGCCGGTTCGCGTCCCAATGGAAGCCCTCGGCGACCGCGTGCGCGTTCGCGTCATGCCAGGTCCAGCGCTCGTTAGGCGGCGCGGGAGTGCGCAAGAAGTTGGATTCGGCGAGTGCGTCGAGCATGAGGACCACATCCGCGGGCAGCGGATTACCGTCCACGATCCGGTTGATCGCCTCGGCCACATCGGCGACCTGATCCATCCGCCGCGTCCTCGGCGTGCCATAGGGATCGGCGTAATCGCTGGCCGGGTGCTCGTCGGTCAACAGATGATTGAGGATCTGCTGAATCTGGTCCCTGGTGAAGGCCGGGAATTCGGGTCGCGGCGGGGCGCCGTCGGGTTGCGGACGTTCCGGGAAGGGGTCGGGCCAGTTGTGTTCTTCGATCTTCGGTGGCAGCGGACGGATACCGGGGGTCAGCTCGTCGACGATCCGGGTGATGTCGGCGTCGGTGATCGAGCGCTCGTTTCTGATGTCCAGCAGGCGTTGCCGGATATCGGCGATCGTGTGTCTGATCGCGACCCGATCATCGGTGGCGAAATGGTCGAAGGAATCGTCGGCGATCCGGTTGATGGCTTCATTGATCCGCTGCACCCGCCGGTCGACATCGGGTTGGCCCGGGTCGACACCGCGGTGCGCATCGACCAGTTCCTTCCGGATGCGATCGACCAAATCCTGTGCGCCGACCCGCATCTGTTCCCGCCGGTACTCGGCGAGCGGTTCGACCATGCGGTCGGCGAGCTGGTCGTCGGCCCGGAACCGGTCGTATTCGCCGTCGGCCCACTCCTGGACCCGCCGCCAGTTCGCGACCTCCTGATCGATCGCAGGCCGCAGCCACTCCGGAATCTCGGTCCTGGCATGCTCGGCCGGCTCCCAGGTGCGGTACATCGGCTGAAAGTTGGTCTCCGGCGGCCGATGCCACTGGAACGACGACCACATGGTGCCGACCGGGAAAAACCGCTTCAGCCACGGACGCGCCAGCACCCAGTCGCCGATCGCCGGATGCCGATGGATCCAGTCCCGGACCGCGGGATGGTCGATCGCCATGAACAAGGTGCGGATATTCCGTTGAATAGAAGCGATATCGCCACCGAGATGAAGGCTGACGATGTCGTCCGCCGGTACGCCGTTGTCGAAGTACCGGGTCTCCACGTTCATCGGATTCAGTTCGAGCATGTTCTTCGCGATATGCCCCGGCGGGATATCGGCGAACGGCGTTGCCAGGTCATTGATGTAGTCGGAAAGGCCGCCCCACCAATCCGGATTGCCCGGGTCGTATTTCTCGGGCGCTTCGGGACCGCGATTGGTGCGCCGGTTCGGCACGCTCGGATCGACGGCGTGCCATCGGCCGTCCGAGTCTTGCCAGCGCACTACCAGCAGGCCGGGGTCGCCGTTGCGCCATCCGGTGGCAGTGCGCTCGACGGGTGGGCCACCCAGCTGTTCCTGACGCACGGTGCCGTCGGGCTCGACGATTATCCGCCGGTATTCGATCTGCGGATGCCGCATCATCGCCTGTGCGGCAGCAGGTTCCGTGCGTATGGCGTGTGCCAGTGCGTCGTCGTGGCCGGTGCGCGACGGCTCGAATTCCGCGCGCGGGCCGAACACGATGATGCGCGGACGCTCACCGGGGATGATGCCGACCCGGTCGGTGACCATCCAGCCGTCTTTGCTCTCGGCCTTGACGATGTCTTGCCACAGATCGTTGAGCCGAGCCATCTCGTCGCGCAGCTTGCCCATTTCGTGTTCGCCGGCGAGCACGTCGACCGCGGCAGCTTCCAGCGCATCGAACATGCCATGGCGCTCGGCCTGCTCGCCGTTGTCGGCCCGCATCGTGCGCGACCGAAGCCACTCCAGCGCCGTTGCCACATCACGGGGCCGCGGGCCGAGCTCCGATAGCGGAATCCCGAGACGCCGGGCCAGCTCTTCCATCACCGACCGGCGCGCCTCGACCTCGCGCAGGAGGTCGGCGTGCTCGGCTGCCATCCGATCGAGGACGCTGGAAATATCGCCGGAGCGCGGGCGCTCGCCGACGACGCCCTCGTCCCGCAGTTGCGCGAGGCGCCCGTCCTTCTCGGCAATGGCCGCGTCGAGACGCTCGCATTCGCGCATGGCATCGCCCAATTTGCGCATCTCACGTAGATGCGAATCGCGCTCCGACCCGCTCACCTGGTCCCGGACGATCCGTTCCGGGGAGTCCAGGTTGCCGGGGATCCGGGTCCGCCGCGTTTGCGCCTCGTCATAGAGCTCGAGCATGCGGCGCTCGAAGGCGGGGCCGGTCAAATCCTTGAACCCGAGGTATGCGGCGAGCTCATCGCGCTGCGCCCTGGCGAATTCGCGCTCATGGTCCAGCGCACGCCGTTCCTCGAGCAAGCGAGCGTATTCGCCCTCGGGGGTCTCGAGTCGCGCGGCGGCACGTTCGGCATCCAGCGATGCCAGCTCGCGATCGATCCTGGCGATGTCGTTGTTCGCGTCGGCGACCCGGTTGGCCAGCTGCTCGAGCTCATCGATGCGGGCATGCTCGCGCGGCATCTCCGTGCGCACCTCCATGGTGCGTCCGCGCAACTCCTCCAACGTTCGCGCAATATTGTCGGGATGCAGTGCCGCCCAGTCATTTTCCGACGAGACGCGCAGGCGGCCTGCCAGCTGATCGCGCTGCTGCTGGAGCGCGTCCCGTGCAGCCACGACACGGTCTCGCTCGGCGTTCAGCTCGTGCTGACGCGCGTCGAACGGGTCCTCGGGGTGCGGTGTCCCATCGGTCTCGTGCGGCGGCGTGCCATCGGGGTCATGCGGCGGGGTGCCGTCGGACTCTTGCGGCGGGGCACCGTCGCCGGGCTGCCGATCGCGATCGTTCGCGCCATCTTCGCCCGGATCACCAACGCGCGGTGGCGATTCCGGCGGCTTCTTCCCGCCGCCTGCCCCCTCCGGCTCCGGCTGTGCGGACGAATCCTCGCGCGGTGCCACTTTCACATCGCCCGGATGCGGGAGTTCACCCTCGGGAGTGCGGTGCTTGCCCGCCTCCTCCAGCGGCACCTCCACCACCGGCCGCGGCAACACGCCGTCGGCGATGTCGCGGGCGAACTCGGCCCGCAGCGCCAACATTCGCGCTCGCCATTCGGCGTGGTCGGCCCGCATCCGGGTGGCCCAGTCCACCGGTTCGGTATCCGCGAGGTGTCGAATGGCCGCCGCGTGCTCGGCGGCCATTCGCGCCGTCCACTCGGCGGTCTCGGCCCGCATGCGGTCGGTCCAGTCCGCGACGCTCTCGTGTCGGCCGTTGTCGTTCCCGGCGGCGTCGGGATCGTGCGGTGGGTCGATCGCCATCCTCGCGGGCTGGTCCGCCGGATGCGGCACACCGTCGAGGCCCTGCAGCCGTGGGGCCAGCACGTCGGGTCCCAATTTCGCCAAGTCGGTCAGCATCTTGTGCAAGACCTGTGCGGGCTCACTCGCCCGGTCGCCGTGCAGTTCTACGTCGCGGAAGGCGTCGGCGACGGCTTCGCCGGGCCGGAAGACACCGTGTTCATCGAAGCTGTACGGGCCGAGCTGTTTCAGCCAGCTGCGGTATCCCGCACTGGTATTGGGGACCGCCGGGTCCAGCTCGGCTTTGTGCCGGTAGTGATCCTGCAGGACCTTGTCGGTATAGGTCAGCGAGTGCGGATCGTTCGGGTGCAGCGGTCGCAACGCCGTGCGCTGTCCGTGGAAATCCACCGCGTGACCGAATTCGTGCAACAGTATTTTGTAGACGGGACGAGTGGTGCCGGACTGATCGAACCGTCCGAGGTCCACGCCCGCCTGGACTTTGCTCCGGAACGCGTCCAGGCTTCCGACGAGTTCCTGATTGAACTTGATCGACTGCGCGTACCGCACGCCCGTCTCCGGGTGGCGGCCCGGAATCAGCTCCGCCAGGTTCCCGCTCGGGAACCTACCGACACCGACGCCGCCGAGGACGACGTGCGGATATTTGGCCCGCATTTCGACGACGCCCCTGGCGATCTCGCGCGCCACCTCGGCATCGAAGCCGGGCAGGTCGAACCCGTAGACCTTCAGCCCGGTCTCCTTGGCCAACTCCTCGCCGACCTGTGCCGCGTCCAGCGGCGTCCACTTGTCGACGATGTGCGGCTCCGGCTGCCCACCGTCATGGGGGACGCTGCCGTCCATTCCGTGCACCGGATCCGCCCCCGGACGACGCGGCGGCAGCATGTGCGAGGCCGATTCTCGCTCGCGGGACAGGAAGTGGTCCGACGGCGTCTTGCCGGGCTCGCCCGGGCGTGGACGCGGCTCGGACGCCGGATCTCCTTGCAGCCGGGGCACTTCCGCCGGGCGACGGGGCGGCAGCATATGCGACGCGGATTCCCGCTCGCGCGGCAGGTGGGAGTCGGGCAGCGGCTTGTCCTGCTCGCCCGGACGCGGACGCGGCTCGGACACCGGATGTTCTTGCGCCAGAGAGGCATCCGCCGGATGCACATCCCGCGAACGGCCGTCGCCAGGGTCGTTCGGCGTCGGCGATTCCGGCGCCTTGTTCGGGCCCGTGCTGTCCGAAGGTTCTTGCCGCGGAGCACGTTCGGCCGCTGGATGAGCAGGAGATTCCGGTGTCTTGTTCGGACCGGCGCTGTCGGCAGGCTGTTGCCGAGGGGCACCCTCGGACTCGGGATGGTCGATCGGCCGAGTGACCGGGTCGGCGGCGTTCGGCGTTTCGAGCGGCTTCCTGATTCCCGAGCCATCGTTCTCGGGAATCAGCCCCTTATCGGCGAGTTCGCGCACCCGCTCGGCCGCCCGATCGGCTTCCGCACGCAGCGCCTCGTCCTGCGGGTACTGATCGGAGAGCCTGCGCAGTGCTTCGGCCTGCTCGACCTGCACGCGGGGCGGCATCTCCGCATCCTCGTGTTTCGGCCGGGAGATCAGGCCATCGGTGTCGTCGTTGCGGGGGAGGTTGCCGTCGTCATGCGGCCGGCCGTCGAAGGGCTGGCCGACCCGGGATCGGTCGCCGGAATTCGTATGCGCTCCGGCATCGGCGGTCAACCGCGCCCGATCCGCCGCGTTCAGCGAATGTTCGGGACGCCCCTGCCCGTCGAACACGATGGCGTGCGAACCGCTCATGTTCGGCGAAACCTGCGGCGGATAGCGGTGATCGGCCAGTCCGGCACCGAGGTCGCGAACGATGATCTCGCCACCCTGGTTCACCAGGAGATAGGCGTGGGCGCCTACGCCGTATGCGTCCCGGGAACCCGAATACGTGTCGACCATCAACGCCGACGAGCCGTCACCGAGGTCGAGCAGTCGCTGGTGCGCGTCCGCATGGGTGGTCGGCTGCAGGTGACCACCCGCGGCCAGCTGCAGTTCCTCCGGGGTCATGCCATCCGGGCCGATCGCGCGTTCGGGCAGCTGAACATGGTCCTCGCCGTACAGCGCCCGCAGCTCTTGCAGTGACAATTCACCACAGCGACCGCGGCGATCATCCGGATGAGTGACCGGGTTATCCGGCGAATGCTGGGTGGGTCCGTTCCCTACGGGGTCGGGAGCGCCCGCATCCGGCGTCGACGCGGTGGGTTGATGCTGCGGCTGCAGACTGTCCCTGGATACGACGCCGCCGATATCGTGCATCGGCACCCGCACACCATTGTGGTCGAGCTTGAATTTCGCGAAGTCCGCTTTACCGTTTATATCGACGTGCACCTTGTGGTATTCGATGTCCAACGTGCCGTCGTGGTGCGCTTCCAGCAGTTGTTTACGAATGTCCAGCAGTGCCGGGCCTTCTGGCCGCGCGAGCAGATCCGCTTCGGGCTCGGTCAGAATCGTCCGGAGATTCTCATCGATGGCGAGCGTGCGTCGCAGGTACTCCGGCGAGCCCTGCTGCGCCCGGCCTGCGGGAGTCGTCGCACTGCCCAGCTCCGAGCCGACACCTTTGGCCTCGATCACCACCAGCCGGGCCGGGGTGTCGCCGTCCCGAGGAATGAAAACCGCGATGTCCACGGAGTTGTTGCCGTCGAACGCGCCCTCGAATGGGGTGATCTGCACTGCGCCCGGATGTAGATCCGGGTCGAAACCGTATGCGGTAGCGCCCAACTCGCCGAGCCGCTTGGAACTCGCCACCATCTCCTTGCCGCGGAGATTGTATTCTTTCGCGTTGTCCACCATTTCGTACAGGCGCGTGAGCTTGTCGGCTTTCTGCTCGGGTGTCAGATGCCGGGGATCGCTTTCCGGGAGTCGCGTCTGCTTCCTGATCTCCTCTTTGATCTCGGAAACCGTGTCCTTGAGGTTCCGCTCACTCAGCTTATTGACATCGAGTTTGTTCTCTTTGCCCCGGACGTTGAACTCGTCCATGTGCGGCTTGAGCAAATCGTAAGCATCAGTACGGAGCTTGCCCAGCCTGATCCGCTCGGCGGACTCGTCGGCCAAGGCTTTCAGCGCATCCGGATCTTTGACCGGATAATCGCCTTCCTCGGCGACCTCGGCCTTGAACGCCAGGTCTTTGCCCGAAAGATGGTCTTTGATCCATCGGTGGCCGTCGGTCAGGTTGAAGCCCTTGTCGCGGAACGTGCCCGGCGCATCGTCGACGTGATGCCAGACGCCGTCGGGCGTGCGGTAGACCTGAGGCGGGTCACTGGGTTGGCGCAACAGTCCGTCCGCGCCGCGCTGCATACCCTGCGGCACCGGCCGATCAGCCGGGAAGAAATCGTGGTGCTGGCCGGGCAGATTACCGATCCGTCCCGCATCGGCGAGGTCACGCTGCGGGGCGAGCAGTTCGTCCCGAATGCGGCTCGGCACCTTGTCGACCGGCGTGCCGTCCGGCTTGAACATGATCGCGCTGGCGCTGTGCAGTTCCTTCGGTGTCCGCGGCGGGGCGCCGTGGTCGGCACCCATGCTGGGGTCGTGCACCTTGATCTGGCCGCCCTCGTTCACCATCAGGTACGCGTGCGCGCCGACACCGTGCTCGTCGCGCGGACCCTTGTAGGTGTCGACGACCAGTGCCGTGGCGCCGTCGCCCATCTTGAGCAGCCGCCGCTCGATCGCCTCGTGGCCGCCCGCGAACTCGCGCAGCTGCCCGCCCGCGGCGCCGACCAGTTCTCGTGAGGTCATGCCGTCGGCGCCAATTGTCCGCTCCGGCAGCCGGATCGAATCACCGAACCGGTCACGGAGTTCCCGCAGCGAGAGCTCGCCGCACTTGCCGCGATTCGGATCGTCGGGCTCGAGCGGTCGCTTGCTGTCGGCGTCGCCGTCCTGTCGCGGCGTCGCGGCGTCGCCGTCGGCGCCATGCTGACGCGGCGTGCCGTCGGCTCCCGACTGCCGCGGATGGGCGGCCGCGCCCGCGTCCGCGACCGGGACGATCCCTACGTCGTCGTGATGCTGGCGGTTCTCGGGGTCGTCACCGTGGTCACTGCGTCGCGCGGGATCGCCGTCGCCCGCCCGGCCCGGAGCGTCGCCGGCCGGCCGAGAGTCGTTCGCGTGCGGGCGGCCCGCTTCGTCCCTGGCGTGCGGCTCGGCACCGGCGTGCGTCCGATCCTGTTGCGGTACACCGGCTTCCGGCTTATTTCTGACTTCCGGCCCATCGGCATCCTGGTGTGGCCGAGCGTTCTCGTCCGAATCCTGGTGCGGCCGTGCGTTTTCATCAGAATCAGGGTGTACCTGCACATGCTCGTCCGCCGCGCCTGCCGTACGTTCCGGTGCGCGGGGCGCCTCGGAGCCGCTCGACTCCGCGCGGACACCGGGAGTCGAATCCTTGCCTGCCCGAGCAGGATTCGATTCCGAGACGCCCGCGCGTGATTCGCCTCGGGGACGATCGACGCTCGGCTTGGCGTCCGGCGATCCGGTCCGAGAGTCGCCCGCCCGCGGTTCGGAGCCCGACTGTGGCCGGGTCTCGCCGCCACGCGCTGGTTCAGCGCCGGTGGGCCGAGGTGCCGCGCTGTCGCCGGCCTGGCGAGGCGCCGCACCGTCACCGCTGTGCCGAGGCGCCGCACCGTCACCGCCCGACCGGGCTGCCGCGCCGTCACCGCCCGACCGGGCTGCCGCGCCGTCACCGCCGGTCCGCGCCGTCGCGCCGTCACCGCCGCGCCCCGCATCACCCGAATTATGCGTTGCCGCAGCACTTCCCGGATCCGCACCGGTGTGCTGCGGTGTCACCGACCGATCGGCACCGGTGCCCGTGTCGCTGGTGCCACCGTCGTGTGTGGTGCCACTGTCGTGCGTGGTGCCACCGTCGGCAATGCCCGCCCGGCTGCGATCCGCGCCGCCACCGTCGGCTCCGGCGTGCTGCTCCGACGAACCGCCGTGGCTCTCGGACGCGCCGTTGTGCTGTTGGCCGCCGTCGGTGCCACGGCTCTCCGAACCACCCTGCTGCTGACCACCATCGGTCCCACGACTTTCCGAACCACCGTGCTGCTGACCACCATCGGTCCCACGGCTCTCCGAACCACCCTGCTGCTGACCACCATCGGTCCCACGACTTTCCGAACCACCCTGCTGCTGACCACCATCGGTCCCACGACTTTCCGAACCACCCTGCTGCTGACCACCGTCGGTCCCACGACTTTCCGAACCACCGCCCTGCGGCCGATCACTGTCGGTGCTGTAGGTCCGATCCGAGGTGCCCGTGCGGGACGAGTCGCCACCCTGCGAGGTGTCGTCGGTCCGCGTGGACGACCCGTCACCCGAACCATTGCTGCGATTGTTGACCCCGCCGCCGACGTTGTCTCCGCCGGTCCGGTCACCACTCGTGCCGCCGTGCTCGCCCTGGCCGACCCCACCGTCATGCGTCGTGCTCGCACCATTGGTGCCCGCCGGACGCATGTCCGGACCGCCATTGCTGTGCGTACCAAGGCCTTCGGGTCCGAGGCCGCCGATCCGAGCCCCGTTCGTCGGCCCGACACCGATCGGCGCGCCCATCCGGTCGAAGTGGAACTTGGTGGCCCGCCCCTTGTTCCCGCCCGACATCGCGCCGTTCGACAGGCCGGCGGTGAACATGCGCGGGTCGAAGTTCTTGGCCACTTCATCCCAGCCGCCGTGCGCGAGGTCCATCGCGAATTGCGGTGCGTACCCGGCGATCGACCCGGCGAAGCCCGCGCCGAGGCCGGTGATCGCGCCCTTCATGCCGGGGCCCAAATGGGCGCCCTTCAAAAGGTGTCCGAGCCCGTGGCCGGCCGCCGCGCCGCCGAGTGCGCCCGCCCCCGAGGACAGCGCGGTCATCCCGACCTGGTTCCAGTCGATGTCCTTGCGGTGGCCCTGTTCCTTCTGGATCCACTGGATCCCCAAGTCCTGGATGGTGCCGAGCGCCAGGTCGAGCGCGACATGCTTGAAGAGGAACTTGACGCCCTTGGTGATGGCCAACTTGAGAACGTGCTTGAGGACGGCCATCAGCCCTTGCCGGGCGATCACCCGGATCGTCACCCGCGTCGCGGCGATGGCGGTCAGTTCCACGGCGGGTGCGGTGGGCGGAAACAGCCACGCCGCGGCGAGTTCGATCGCCAGCAGGCCCAGCGAGGACCACATCATCCACTTGGCGTACTCGATTTCGGTACCGACGCCATCTGCGGATTCGCCGATCTTGTCGAAGAACTCCGCGAGCTTCTTGAGGTTGTTGTTCGCCTCGTCTCCGCTGGCACCGGTGCCATCGCGCATCTTGTCGAATACGCCCGCAATCTCATCGCGCGCCGCGCCGGACGGGTATGCCTTGAGCGCGGCGGACTTCGCCGTGTTGATGTCGGCCATGATGCCGCGCAGCTCTTCGGCGGCTTTGCGCCAGTCACCGGCCAGATCCCGCATGCCGGTTTCCGAGCCCTCGGGCCAATCGCTACCGGCGACCCACCCGAGGGTTTCGAGGAGCCCGTCCCACAAGTCCATCTAGATCACCAACCGGAATCGGTGACCCCACGCTCCCGGGACTTCACATTGTCGAGCGACTCGACATTGTCGAATGTCATGGCGGCGCTGTCGGTTCCGGCAGTGATGGCCCGCTCCAACGAATCGGGTTTACTCATCGGCGCGTACGTCTGCGCGGGCATCTGGCCGCTCAGGTCCGGCATGCCCTCGACCAGATCCGACAGTTTCGGCAGGCGCGCCCGTTCCTGCTGGAAAGGCGCGAGCAGTTCCTGCGATTGGCGGCGCACATCCGCGATGGCCTCTTGCGCAGCCTGGGTCACGGCACGCGCCAATTCCGCGTATTCCAAATCCTCGATACCACGACCGAACTTGGTCTCGATAACGGCACCATCGGCATTGACCACGACGGTCACCCGGCCACCGCGCACCGTCGCCTTGCCGACCAGCGCAACGCGTTGCTGCTGCAATCGCGCGATGGAATGGAGCTGCGATTGCACCTCTTCCATCAGGTCGGCGACGTCTCCCCGAGAAAAATCGTGTGCCACGGCTACCGACCCTTACTCACTTATCGAAGCTTTCGCCATTGCGCTCATCGAGGTCGTGCTGCAACTGGTCGGCAACCTTGCGCTGGTTGGCGGCCACGTCTTTGAACGTGCCCGCCATACCGGTGGTGCCGTCGACGAGGTTCTTCTTCGAAGAATGATAGCCATCGCTGCCGCCTGGGCCGTTCGCGAACTGATTGCCCATCTTGTCGTCGCCCCATGGGGAACCGCGACCGGCAAGGGTCGAAGTCAAGTTGTTTACCACGTCGGTGATCCGGTCACCGACATGAGCGGTCTTGCCCGCGGCAGTACGGAATTCGTCCGGGTGGAACTCGAATTTCTCGTCCGCCACAATGCACCCTTTCCCGCAGTGTGAGGGCAGCCAACCCCCGGCTCGATCCTGAAATCATTGGCGGAGTTCATGATCAGTTCACCCGATCTCCGCCGTCAGTCAATAAACCGTAACACCAACGCTAGTGGTGGACCACTCCAATGGAACACCCCAGTCCTGGGGGCATCGGGCCCGCTATCAAGCGTCTACCTGGCCATGTCGCCGCTGGAATCGCTGCTCGAACTCGGCGATGTAGAGCGACGGCGCCACCGAGGACGACGACTGTTCCAGCACGCCGTCATCGGCGATGTAGAACAGCGCCCGGCCGATCGCGATCTCGCCCGGCGCGGTCGGCACGTACACCATCCACCCGACGCTGATCCGATCCGCGCGCAGGCCGTCCATCGGATACCGGGAGGTATCCATGTCGCTGTCCAGGATGAATTGCCGCACCCTGGCGATCGCGTCCTCCTGCGGCATCGGCTCCGGCACCGTCATCGTCACGCCGGCCATGGTGAGCTGATAGAGAGCGCCGTCGATATCGAAGGAGCCGTCTTCGCCGAACACATCGACGAGAGTGGACCGGGTGACCACACCGATCTCCGCGGCGGACACCAGATTCGCGACAGCTTGGCGCTGGCGCGGGCTCGGCGCTTCCGCGATCAGGCCGGACACGATATCGACCACGGAATCCGGCGACCACATGCCCGGCACCGCGTCACTCAGCTCGTCGGCGATCGGCGAGTTACCGCGATACCAGTTGCCACCCTCCCACCAGTAGCAGAACGACAGCAGACCGGTAGCCGCACGCGAATTCAGCACCGGATTGGCGACCCACTCCGGCGCACCCGCGTACAAGTCGGGCATCGGCACGCCGCGGTTGTAGACCGCGTCCAATTCCGGTGCATTCCATACCCCGCCGGACAACACGGCCCGGCCACCCGGCACCGAGTACAGCGTGGAACCGCTGCGCCGGGAACCTTCGAACCAACTCAAGGCGGGCAGCACTCGCGGTCCCAGCGGCGAACCGGCCGCGACGAACCCCGCGGCGATCACCGCCCAGCGGGCCGCCAACAGCGGGAACGCGGGAAAGTCGGTGGCCGCCAGCACTCCGCGCCTGCCCGCGTCCCGATCGGCCCGCGCCTGGACCGCGGCCTCCTGCGGCGTCCGCGACTGCCGATCGGCGTGACCGATGTAGGCCGCCAGCCACACCGGCAGTGTGTCCCGCGGGTACATCTCGAGGTCGGCGCGATAGATCTCCGGTGCGAAGAGTTGTTCGTCCGGGAACGGCTCATCGCCGTAGTCGTAATCGACCTCGACCTGACCGCTGCTGGTCAACGTCATGCGGTAGCGCCACCACGGCCCGTCGCTGAGTTGCGCCGACACATGCCGATGCTGACGGACCAGCGCCAGCACGTCCTCCGTCGGATACGCCCGCGCCATGCGGTCCTCGTCGTCGGTGAAAACGGCGAGCGACACCTCGGCCGCGACGGTCACCGCGAAGACCGCCTCCAACTGCTGCCAGCCTGCCGGGCCGTCGGCCGCCAACTGCCGGACGATCTGATGGCTGATCGCGGTGGCGAGCTCGGCCGGATCCTCGACCGGCGACGGGGTGGGCGGCGCGCCGGCGAGAGTGAAGCCGACGTCGGGTTCCTGGTCGTCGACGTCACCGGGTTCGTGATCAACCGGCTCGGCGATACCGTCTTGCGCGCCGGGCGATACCAGGAACCGCCGCATGAAAGCCGTTTGGGCAGCGGTTGTCTCGCCGCCGGGGCGCAGGTGTTCCTGGGCCGACTCGTCGCGCGGCCTTTGGTCCGGAGCCTGGTCGTCTGGACTGGTCACGTCGCGGAAATCTCCTCAATCTGCGCACCGAAACGGCGGCCGTTCCGAAGAGGTAGCCGCCCCCGCCAATCCTGGCACAGATCGCCGAGCGGCGAGGTGCTGGTGCGCGGATGGGCGGTGGCGTGCGTCAAGCCTCGACGGGCAGTCCGAGCAGCGGCAATTCGATCGGGCTGTTCGCCGATTTTTCGTTCCACGCCTGATAGACCAGCGCCGTCGGGGCGGCGATCCGGAAGGCGTCCCGCAGCCCGGTCACCACCATGTCCGCCACCCTTCGATAGGCCGCCGAAGCCACCGGCCACGGCAGCTCGACCCACCAATTCTCGACGTGGTCGGCGTCGGGTTCCCGCCAGCCCGCTTCGCGAATCAGATGCCGGCCGGTCGCGCCCGCTTGCACCGTGGGATCGAGCCAGCGGTCGCCGGACAGCTGGGCCCAGACGCTGTCGTCGAACTGCCGGAACTGCGCGATCCTGCTCTTGTCCGAGGAGGTCGGGGCCTCACCGATGACCACAACCGCGCCGGACGGCAGCGTCGCCAGTTGCTCGGCCAGCCCGTCGGCAAACTCTGCCCACCCCGTCACAGCAGCCCCTGTTCCTCCAGCTCGACGGTCTCGTCATGGTCGGCAAGCCAGGAGTTGGCCATCAGAAACAATTCCAGCGTGGTGCCCGGATCGCGCAGCATGAGCGTTGTTTCGGCGCCTGCCCAGCGGATCTCGGGTACCGCACCGGGGATCTGGGCGGTCGGCTCACCGAACGCACCGCTCAGCGCGGCGACCATGCCCACGAACGCATCACGCGTCTGCCCGGGTTCGGCCTCGTCGTCGGAGGCGACCTGGACCTCGATCTCGCCCACCTGGCCGTCTCGGCCGGTCAGCTTGGCGCTGCCCGCCCCGAACCCGGAGTCGAGCATGACCCAGTTGCCCCGCGCCACCACCACGGTCCAGCCCATCGCCGACGCCAGCTGCTCCGCGTCGTCGAGCCGCCATGACCAGTCGAGTGACCGCAGTCGACTGGCCAGCTCGACGATTTCCACGTCGGTCAACGCATGCCATTCCGTCATGCAATCACCCTAGCTCTACCGTCGGACCTCGTCTTTTCCGCGCGATCGACTGTGCCACAACGGGTAACCACGCACAACAGGCAGCGTCCGGCGAATCGACGGCGGCCGGCACTATGCCGACAGCGGACCCCGGGCGATCTGCGCACGCTCGATCTCGGCGATGAACCGCGCGACACCGTCGAGGGCGGCGCGGGCCTCCGGCAGGAACCGGTGCCCCACCTGGAATACGTGGAACATGCCTGGCCACAGCTGCACCTCGCACTCGCCGCCCGCGGCGCGTTGCGCGGCACCGTAGTGTTCGGCGTCGGCGCTGAGCATCTCACTGCCGCCGGCCTGCAACAACATCGGTGGCAGGTCGGGGCCGACGTGCGCGGCCACGTTGAGGCGTGGGTCGTCGAAGTGGGCTGTGCCGGTGTAGAGACCGGTCATTCGGGTGGCCAAGCCGAAGGACATGAAGGCCTCGTCCACCTCCGTGCGGCGGGCGTCGGCCAGCGTCCAGGTCGAGTCGACCAGCGCCGAGAAGCCGACGAGCGCCTTGGGCTGGGGCAGGCCGAGCTCGCGCAACTGGACGCACAGGCCGAGTGCCATGTGGCCGCCTGCCGAATCACCCATCAGCACAATGTCTTGCGCGGCATGGCCCTGTTCGAGCAGCCAGAGGTAACCGTTCAGCACGTCGTCGTGTGCTGCGGGGAATCGATGCTCCGGGGCGCGGCGGTAGCGCAGGGTGAACGCGGAGCGGTCGAGTCGCCGGGCCAGCTCGGACACCAGGCCTCGATGAGTGGCCGGGCTGCAGCCGACATAGCCGCTGCCGTGCAGGTAATAGATGAGTGACTGGCCGGGGTGCGGTACCGCGCCGACCCACTCCCCCATGGCGCGACCGCGCGGCCCGGCGACATCGACCGACGTGGTCGGCAGCGTGCGATCGAACCAGATCCGGCAGGCGACGGCCAATCCGAGCCGCGCGCCGGCGACCCCGAACCGATTGGCGGGCAGCCGCGCGCCGAGTGGCCGCAGGGTGGACTGCAACGCGAAAATCACGCCACGACTGGCCAGGGACACCGGATCACCATCGATCATCTACCGATTGAACCGAACCGAACCGGCCCTGGCAATAACGGGCGGATCAACCTGGCACAGTGCACAAATGCGTTGTCTACCTGCTGTTCTTTGACACAGGGCCGAGTGCTGACCTGCTGCCTCCCGCCTCGGTCAGGCGAAGATGGCTACGCGGCGGGACGGGTCGGAAAGGACGTCGCGGACCAGGAGACCGAGATCCATTTCGGTGGGGAGGGAACGGTAGATCACGTCGAAGGCGGGGACGCCGGCGACGCTGACCACGAATCTGGTGTTGCGTTGATCGTAGGGATACCAGTCGACCGCGACCGGGCCATCGAGATCGATGTCGCGGTCGCCGACGCGCAACCCGAGTCTGCCGTTGTGACGGTAGAGCACCACCGCGGCATCGCCGAGATCGCCATAGACGCCGCCGAATTGAGGCGTGGCTGCCTGCGTCGCTTGGAGAGCACCGGTCATCGGATCGAACTCGGCGAACACACCGTAGCCGACGTATGGGCGCACGACAATTGTTGTGTCACTGCCGGTTTCGCGGGTGAATGACCGTCGGCCGTGACCGTTGCCGCCATTGCGGCCGCCGTTGCCACCCAGCTGGGGCGCGCCGCCCATCGGCGGTGGAGGCATGGGAGTCCACGGGGGCAGGGGTGACCCGGACGGATCGCCCGACGGAATCGGGCCGCCCGGTAGCGGATTCGACGGTCCGGGCACTCCGGGTATGCCGGGAACGCCGGGGGATGGAATCGGCGGATGCGGCGGCAACGACGGCGGGACCGGCAAGTTCGGTGGCACCGGCAGCCCCGGTGGGATGGGCCGCTCCGGTGGCACAGGCAAGTTCGGTGGTACCGGAAGCTCCGGCGGCTCCGGCAACTGCGGCGGTTCTGGCAGGTGCGGTGGCTCCGGCAACTGCGGTGGGACAGGAGGATTCGGCGGAAACGGCGGATTCGGTGGGAACGGCGGCACAGGTGACACCGGCGGGACCGGCGGCGTCGGCGGGACCGGCGGCACCGGCACCCGTGGTGGCATAGGCGGATTCGGCGGCGCCGGAATCTGCGGCGGCACCGGTGGGTGCGGCTGCGGCTGCGGCTGCGGCTGCGGCTGCGGCTGCGGCTGCGGCTGCGGCTGCGGAGGAACCTTCGGGGGCTCCGGCGGAACCGTCGGCGGTTGTGGGTCCGGTACCGGCCATGGTTTCGGCGTGATGTCCACCGGGTTGGGGAATTCGAACTCGTAGTCCCGCGGTGGATGCGGAATATGCGACCTCAGCGCCCGACCGGGCAACTGCGGCGGCCGTGAATGCCGTTGACCTGGAACAGTTTCCGGCGGCTCACTGCCGTCACCTCGACTCGTACGCGCGCCACCATCACCGGTCCCCTGGCTCAGCGCAGACTTATCTGACGACCCAGATTTGCGCGGCCACCGCTCAGACCCAGCCTCAGATTCCCGCTCAATGCCATGCCCTCGACTGGTACGCGAGCCGCCATCGGCGTTGTCCGGACTCGGTGCGAACTTATCGGCTGAACCCGGCTGGCGCGGTGGTGACTGTTCCGAATCCGTTGAGGACGCTCCGTTCGTCAGCGGTTCAGAACTAGACCTGCGCGGCGACTGTTCGGGGTCCATCGAGGACTCCCGGTTCGACGGCAGCTCAGTACCGGCCAACGGTTCCTCGGCTGCGGCGGGATCCTGGTGTACTGACGGATCGCGGTTCGCTGACCCTGGTGGGCGCGATGGCGGCCCTTGCGGGAGCACGGCGGTGGTGGACGGTTCTTCGTCCGGTCCATCGGAGTGGCGGCGGTCGAGCTCGTCGAACTTGGCGGTTATTTCTCGATGGGCGTCGTCTAGGTCCGCCATCAGTTGCTGGTGTTCGAGCTGCGCCTCGAGATCGCTGCGAATCTGTTCGAGGTGATCGAGCACCCGGCGCAGCTCGGCGTCAGCCGACTCGGCATGACGCTGGTATGCATCGTCCAGCTTCGACAGCTCGCGGGCCAGCGCTTCATCGATTCGGGTACGTGGATCCACCGAATCCGATTCCGGCACAACCCCATGCGTGTCGAGCTGTCCGGCCAACTCACGACCGACCTGCTCGAGGTGATCGAGCACCCGCTGCAGATCGGCATCGGCCTCGACCGAATGACGCTGATACGACTCATCGAGCGCAGCCAACTCACGCGCCAACGCCTCATCGATCCGAGTGCGCGGGTCCACCGAATCCGATTCCGGCACAACCCCATGCGTATCGAGCTGTCCAGCCAACTCACGACCGACTTGCTCGAGATGATCGAGCACCCGCCGCAGCTGGGCATCGGACTCATCCGCATGGCGGCGGTAAGCCTCGTCCACCTTGGCCAACTCACGCGACAACGCCTCATCGATCCGAGTGCGCGGGTCCGGCTGCGTATCCGCATCCGACCGATCGTCGCGCACTTCCGGTTCGGCGCTCGGCGGCTCCTCGGGAGTCTTTGACCGGTCCCTCGCCTCATGCGGTGGTTGTTCCGAATCAGGCTGCCGCACAGTGTTATCCGTGCCGGAACGGTCCCGCGAACCGCCAGATTCTCCCGGCCGCTGACCGTTGCCCTCGATGGCCGGACGCTCGGCGGCACCGTCTGATCCGGGCAGGCGCGGCGGCGGGTCGGTGGTCGAGGTGGGAGCCGGACCGTTCTCGTCGGGCCCGTCCCACCTCGGTGGAGTAGCACCGTCGCCGGGGTGTCCGGACTGCTCGCCCGCAGGCAGTTGCTCCGGTGCCCGATAGAACTGGTCGGCCAGGTCGGCAAGGTCGCGGATCTGCGCCGCCCGCTGCCGAACCTCGTCGCGCATCTTCGCGATTTCCGCGGCCAGCTCCTTGGGGCTCAGTCCTTCGTGTTTTTCGATCTTGCCGTCGCGGTATGCCTCGTACACCTTGCGGAAGGTCGCGTCGTCGGCCCCGGCGAGATCGACGCCGACCAGCCGGGCCCAGTCCCGGTTGGGATCCGGTCGGCCGGTCCCGGCGTCGCTGTCGCGATCCCAGGTGCCGTCGCCCTCGGGCCGGCCGGGGTGATCCGCGAGAGTCTGCCCGAAATCGAGCGCATCGCCGGAACGCAGTGCGTCAGCGATGATCTCGCGCAGCGCGTGGATCGCCTCGGGATCATGGATCGGCGGCTCGCCCGTCACCCGCGGGTCGGCGGACAGATCACCGCGCGGCACATCGGAGTACGGATCGATCTTGATCAACGCGCCCGCGTACTCGGTGAGCGCGCTCCGCACCAGGTCCTGCTTGCCGCCGCGCTCCAGCTGCGCGAGCAGCCTGCGCAATTTCTTGGGATCCAGGCTCTTCGCGTCGAGCCCGTGAACCAGCCTGCCCGCGTCGTTCTTGTGGTACTTCGGCGGGAACAGCTCCGACGGCTCGACCCCGAGCCGCTTCGCCAGCTGATCACGCGCGGCGGCAAAGGCGTCCGGATCGAGATCGCGCAGTTGCTTGGCGTACGCGACGATGTCGCCGACTTGCTGCGCCCGCAACGCATTTCGGAACGAACTGTCGGTCAGCGCCTCGGCAATGCGCTGCGGAGTCAGTTCCGCCTCGGGAATGCCGAGACGGGTGGCCAGTTGGCTGCGCGCGTCGCCGATGTCGTTGAACGACTCGATATCGTTCATCGAGCGGGCGAAATCGGCGAGCGCCTCGACCTGTCCGGCCCGAACGGCGTTGTCCAGCTTCATATCCGCGACCGTCTGCGCCAGCCGGTCCGGATGCAGCGCCTCCGGCTGCAGCCCGAGGGTCCGCGCCAAATCCACCAGGTCCGTGCGGACTTCGGCGCGTGGTCGCGGTGGTGCGTCCGGCGCCGATGGCCCGGGGTGCGGCGCGTCGGCGTTGTCGAGCACCACCGGCCGCCACTGACCGTCGCTGTCGCGCAACAGCGTTACCGCCAGATCGCGGCCATCGATCGTCTCGCGATGGTGATAGACGTCCGGCGTCTCGACCGGCTCGAGCTGGATGTTACCGTTCCGATCGGTGCGCGCCTTGTGGTAGTCGACCTCGACGTCACCTCGGTTCACCGCGCGCGCGAGGTCGGGATTGTCGGCCAGCGCGCGGGCCAGCGCGGCGGCTCGGTCCTGCGGCCCATCGATGACCACGAGCCGGTCCGGCACGTCCTCGCCGACCGGGATCCGGATCACCTGGTCGCCGAACGGTTCGCCGATCGGCGGTTGCTCGTCGGATTCGGGATGCACGCGAATCTCGGCGGCATCGGCGAATTCGGCGACCCGGTCGGCGCGCGCCTGATTCGCGGCCCGGAGCTCATCGATGCGCTGCGTGGTCACCGTGTCGATGTCGAGCCCGAACATCTGTGCCCAGCTGGACAATTCGTCACGCAGCTGGTCACGGCGCAGCGCGTGCTCGAAGTACGCGCGCGGTCCCTGGTCGCGGCCGAGCTCGTTGTCGTCCGGCCCGATATCACCCCACTCCTTCAGCGGGTCCGCGCCGTTGCCGACCGGCGTGTACTGCTGCACACCCGGTTCGCCCGCGAAGGCCGCGTTGATCTCTTTGAGGAAGCGGCCCATCGGATTTTCGTCGAAGAAGCTGACCTCGTCGGAGTACGGGATGGGTACCCCGGCCGGGTCGGGCTCGCCGCGGCGGGCGGGACGAGGGGCGTAATCGTCGTCGAACTCGTCCTCGTCGAGGAAGAAGTCCTCGTCCTCCTCGCGCCTGCGCGCGTCGGGCCCTTCGATTTCACCGGGGGGCCGATTCCGCTGCTCGCCTTCGTCGAGTGCGGGGCGTGAATCCTGGCCTGCTACCTCCTCATTGGTGTACGGCCTGGTCTGTTCCTCGTTGAATCGCCGGTGTGCGTCGGCGAGGCCCTCGATCGCCGCGGCCTCGCGCAGCGTGCGGTACTCCTGCTCGTCGATCACCCGGCGCACCGACGCGGGATCCTCATCGGGCAGGTCGAAGCCGAGCCGATCCGCCATGTCCGAAAGCGACTCGTGCTCGGGCGGTGGACCATCCGGCTCGGGGATGGGCTCCGGATGCTCGGGCGGTTCCTGCTCGAGCGCCCTGGCCTCGTCCTCGGAGACCAGTCCCAACCGCTCCATGTCGTCGACGATCCGCTGCCGCTGATCCGGATCGGACACGGCGAGTGCGTCTTTCAGGACGGCTCTGGCCTCGTCCGCCGAAATCTGTTCGACCTCGAAGAGATCGGTGATGGTCTCGCGCACCAGATCCGGGTCGGCGTCGCTGACCCAGAAGCGGTATTCCTCGCCGTCCGCAGTGCGCGGAGCCACGAAATCGCCCGCGACATCGGGGGTTCGGCCGGACAACTGACCGAAGATCGGGAGGTGTTCGCGGTTCTTCCAGATCGTCGCACCCTCTTTCAGGATGCGAGCGACGTTGGGCGCCTTGTCCGATGAATCCGGCGCGGGCCCCACATGCGGGACGTCAGGCGACTGCGGCACGTGTGGCGTGGGCGTGGGAGCCGGTTCGAACAGATGTGGCGCGTTGGCGACGCCATCGCGCAGCGCCGTCTGCCCGCGGCCGTCCTCACCGGAGCCGGACGGGTACTTGGGGTTGTCCCCCTCGTAGCCGCGAATGTAGATCTTGTCTCGAATGCGTTCCCATGCCCGGCGAACCGGCGACTTCCTCTCGACCTCACCCGAATCCTCTTGCCGCGCAGGCGGTTCGCCGTCATCGACGGGCACCGCGCGCCAACGATCCTCGCCGTCCGGATGCAGGGCCAGCGGCACCTGCTCGCCGTCGACGTCGAGAGTCAGCGGATGGGTATCGTCGGCCAGCACTGCCTCGTCCGGTTCCAGGGCCTTGGGCATGCCGGAGTCGTTGTCGCGGTTCGGGTTCGAGCCGTCGCCGGGATCGCCGGGCGAGGCCGGTGGCGGTAGTTCGTCGGGCGGCTTCTTGCCACCACCGTCCGCGCCCGGCGCAGGCTCGACCGGATCGCCGTCCGCGCCGGGCGGCCGTTGCCCGACATCGACATTGCGCATGGCCGGTTCCCGCGGCGGCACCTCGGTATCACCGTGCTGGTGCGGAACTCCGTTCTCGTCGAACAGGATCGTCCGGGTGACCTGCACCGGATAGTCGGAGCCCGGCAGGATCGGCGGGAAGTCGTGTGGCGGGCCGACGGTCGAATCGTGCACCACGATCTCGCCGTTCTCCTTGAGCAACACGTAGGCGTGCGCGCCGACATTGTGCTCGTCGGACTTGCCGTACACGTCGACCACCAGCGCGGCCACCCCGTCGGGGCGCTCGATCCGGTTGCCGTCGGCGTCGAGCACGAAGCTCCCGTCCGGCCTGGTCTCGTACCTCAGCGCGTCGCGAATCTCGTGGTGATCCGCGACATCTCGCAGCGGCGCCTTGGCCGCCTGCTCGATTTCGCCCTGGGACACGCCGTCCAGGCCGATTTCCCTGGTCGGCACGTCGATCACGTCGCTGCCGGTGACTTGGCGGATCAGTTCGAGACTGCGGATCGCGCAGTCGCGCGGCTGATCGGTGTCGGACGGATCCGGCCGTGCGGTGGTGTGGTCGTCCTCGGCGCCAGCGACGGGATCCGGGTACGTGGTCCGATCGGCGCGCGGCGACGAATCCGAACCTGTCACCGGGGCGAGCGGCGGCAAACCTGCGGCGTCGAGAAGCGACGGGCCGTCGCCCTCGTGTCGAGATTGCGGACCATCCGCAGGCGAGTCGACCTGCCGCGGCACGGAGTTATCCGCGTCGGCCCGTGCTCGCGGCGAGTGCTCACCGCTCGAACCCGACTGCACGCCCGACCGATGGTCGGTGCCATGGGGTGCGTCCGCTACGCCGGAGCGACTCGGCTCGGACCTGGTCCGCGGCGCGGTGCCGTCGCCGCGGACATCGCTCACGCGGGGACGATCGGTGGCCGGTCGCCCGTCGCCCGCCGGTCGTCCATCCGGAGTTCCGGCCCGCGGTTGCTCGACGCGCGGCGCGTCCGAGCCGGTGTGTGCCCGCACTTCGCCGGACGACGCGCGGGGTGAACTGGATGATGCTGGGGTGCTGCGGCTTTCGCCCCCCGTCGCAGGGTTGGCCGAGGTCGGATGGGCGGGAGCAGCACCCGGGTTGGCGGTATGGACAGGCGAGTTGGTGCCCAGTACACCATCGCCGTTGTGCAGCGAAACCTGGTCTTTGCCAGTCGATGTGGCGTCTATCCGTCCGTCGGAACCCGCGCCACGCACGGCATCCGCCTCCGCTGCCACGCCTGCCCGCCGGGTTGCGGCATCGCCCGAATCGGCATGCACCACAGCGCGATCGGCGCTTGGGGCGGCACTGTCGACTGGCCGAGCGCTGCCGTCGCCGTTCCTGATTCGGCCGTCCCCGTCGGCATGGGCCCGCGTCGAATCCCCGGCCGCCCGATCCGTGTTCGACGCGTCAACTGATCGACTTCCGGCGTCGCCCGATCTCTGACTGTCGCCAGATCCGTTGGTATCGCCTGAATTCCGGCCGTCACCCGCGCCACGGCTGTCACCGGACCCGTTGATCCCGTCCGAGTTCCGACTGTCGCCCGCTACGCGGTCATCGCCAGACCGATTGGTTTCGCTCGAGTTCCGCCCGTCACCTGCGCCTCGGCTATCCCCAGACCCATTGGTCTCGCCCGGATTCTGACCCCTGCTATCGCCAGACCCGTTGGTGTCACTCGAGTTCCGCGCGTCACCCGCTCCACGGCTATCGGCAGACCCATTGGTCTCGCCCGAATTCCGACTGTCGCCGGATCCGTTGCTCTCGCCCGAATTCCGCCCGTTGCCCGGTTCCGCGCCGTGCTGTCGGCCGCCGCTATCTCCCCCGGCCCGGCCGTTCGCGTCCCCGGCGGGTCTGGTCGCACCGCCGTCACCGGCCGTGCCACGGCCGCTGCCATCCCCCGCACCGGCGGGCAGTCCGGCACCATCCGGCCGAAGCCCGACGCGGACACCATCACTCGAATTCGCCCCATCACCGCCGGAGCCGTTGAAGATATCGTCGAAGCGAGCCCCGAACCCCGGTCTGTTGAACAGGTCCGGTCGCATGTTGCCCCAAGCATGCTGCGCGCCAACCTTGTTCAAGCCGGACATCGCGCCGTTCGAGGCGCCCGCGGTGAACATCCGCCAATCGACCTGGGTGTTCTTCAGGTTGTTCCACGCGTCGCCCACACCGTGGTGTGCGGTGTCGAGCCCGAACTGCGTGCCGGTGGCGGCGACGAATCCCGCACCGGCACCCACCAGACCGGCCGCGGGGCCGGTGATCGCGGCCCGCATCCACGGCTTCATCTCCGAACTCAGCCGATGGCCGAGCCAGTCCCCGAACGGGCCCGCCGCCGCACCGCCCGCGGCCGAGCTCACCGCGGTGACGACGACCTGGTCCCAGTTGATCTCCTTGCGGTGACCGTGCTCGACCTGCCACTGCTGTACACCGAGTTCCTGCAGCGTGCCGAGCACCGTATCGATCGCCACGTGCCGCAGCAGAAACTGCGCCAACTTCGACGCGACCAGCTTGCCCGCGTGCCGGATGATCGCGGAAACCACTCGCTCACCGATGATGCGCACGGCCAGCCGGGTGAGCCCGATCGCGGCCGCCTCGACCGCGGGCGCGGTCGGCGGAAACAGCCACGCCGCAGCCATTTCACCGGCCAGCAGGCCCAGCGACGACCAGTACATCATCTTGGCGTACTCGATCTCGGTGCCGACGCCGTTGGCGGATTCGCCGATCTGGTCGAAGAGTTCGGCCAGCTTGTTCAGCGACTGGTCCTTGTCCGAACCGTCGCCGGACCGCATGCTGTCGAAGCCCTTGATCATCTCCTCGACGCCGTCGCCCGAGGGATAGGCGGTAAGCGAGGCGCTCTTCGCGGCGTCGATATCGCCGAGGATGGTGCGCAGATCGGCGGCGGCGGTGTGCCAATCCTGGGCGAGGGCCCACATCTCGTCTTCGTTGCCCTCGGGCCACTCCATGCCGACAATCGGCTCGAGCCACTCCAGGAAGCCCGGCAGTTCGATCATGTTCGACTATTCCGATATCAGCGGCTCACGCGGGCGACCGGGCCGCCCCGCAACGGGTTTCGGCGGCCGGCCTCGGCCGGTCCGATCGTCATCCGTGCCGGACCCTCGGTCAGGAGAAACCGTCGCGGTTGCCGTGTTCCATCTTTTCGAGCAGCTCGGCGCTCTTGATCTGGCCGGTCGAGAAGTTGTCGAGCGAGCCTGCGATGTTCTGCGCGCCGGTGATCATGTTGTCCCGTGAGGAGGTATAGCCGGTCGCGAAGTTGCGGCCGAGTGAGTCGTTGCCCCAAGGGTTTCCGCGCGCGTTGAGCGATGCCTGCAGAGTGTGCAGCACCGTGTTGATTCGGTCGCGTGCGTCTCCGGTCTTCTGGGCTGCCTTGTAGAACAGAACCGAGTCGTACTGGAATTTGTCCGCCACCGCGTTCCCTCCGCGTATGTGCGGGTCACCCGCACCTACATCAGCTCGTACGCATCCGACGATGACACCCGATAGCAACCCCCCTGTTGCTCGCACGTGAACGGAAAGTGCCGCGACAGTTACATGCAACAACTGGGTACACTTAGCCGTTCATCTAACGAAATGCGCTACGCGCGTTGGCGTTCGGCGACTGAGCGAAAACGGCTAAGCCATCTCATCGGCGGGAATCTCGACCGCGCACGGCATCAGCTACGTCGCGGGAGTCAGCGAGCGCCTACGGGGCGGCCCGACTGCCAGGTTCCGGGGGCATGCGCAGATTGGCGTCGCTTTGTGCATGCCCCCAGATCCCGACTTTGATGTTACATCAATCAATGTGCCGCTGTCTAGCGGCAAGTTCCAAAACGGCAATCCCACCCGCAGGAACAGCTTGTTCTACTGGTCGGGCAGCTCGTCGGCCAGCTCGGCGATATCGCGTTCGAGGTACCACGCGACGAACCGATTGACCAGCTCGGCCGCAGCCTGACCAGGCACGACCCGCGCGGCAGCCACCCGCTCGGCCAGCACCGCCCGATCCTGCGGCGTACGCCCCGACTGCTGATACGACTGCCAGGCGGTCCGCTCGAACACGTCGACGAAGCGCCGGGCAATACGATCGCAATCGCCCCGCAACCGCTCCACCTCATCGAGCACCTGGGCCGACGACGCCCCCGCCGCCGTCAATTGCTCGGCGATCCGAACGAGCTGCTGGTCGGCCACCACGTAGGTGGCGGCATCGAGCGGCTCATACATCCCGGCCGCGACAACCCGGGCGAGACCATGCGGAACATCCCGGTATCGATCGGCGAGTTCCGTTGCAGCAACGACCTTTTCACGGACGGCATGCATCGAACCCGGATCGCTGGGCGCGCCGATCTCGGCCACGGCACCGGGCTCGACCATGCCCTCCTCGTCGGGCACTCCGAGGATGTCGCCGAGGTCGTCGCCGCGGTCCCAAGCCTCCAGCAATTCCCGGATGCCGTTCAGCTTGATGCCACGATCCAGCAACCGGCCGATGGTGCGTACCCGGTTGAGATGATCGGACCCATAGAAACCGGTGCGCCCCTTCACCTGTGGCGGCGGCAGCACGCCGCGCTCGTGATAGACGCGCAGGCTCCGCACGGTCGTGCCGGCCTCACGCGCCAGCTCGTCGATCGTAAACTCCGTACCTGCTGCCATAGCTCAAGGAAACCACACCGAAACCTGGCGTGATCGCTGTCCGAGGTCAGCCGAGCCCGTATGACGATCGAGTTTCATGAGATGACATTCATGTACATCTATTGAACGTGCCGTTAAACAGCGGTACGTTACGTAGCGATATGACTGCCGTCACATGAAAGGCCCAGGCATGACCATCGTTCGACCTCCCTCAGAGACGCAGGAGCCGGCCGCACGGGCCCTGCATGCCGAGGACGCGGGCTATCACAAGGCGCTACGCCCACGCCAACTACAGATGATCGCCATCGGCGGCGCGATCGGTACCGGGCTGTTCCTAGGTGCGGGCGGCAGACTGAAAGACGCCGGCGCGGGGCTTTTCCTGGCGTATGCCGTGTGTGGCGTCTTCGTGTTCTTCATCCTGCGGGCACTCGGTGAGCTGATCCTGCATCGTCCGTCGTCGGGCTCGTTCGTCTCCTACGCTCGCGAGTTCTACGGCGAGAAGCTGGCGTTCGGCGTCGGCTGGATGTACTTCTTCCACTGGTGTATGACCGGCATCGTCGATATCACGGCGATCGCCACCTATGTCCACTACTGGGGCAGCATGCAGGTGATCCCGCAGTGGGTGATCGCGTTCGTCGCGTTGGCCCTGGTGGTCGCCATCAACATGGTGTCGGTGCGCTGGTTCGGTGAGATGGAATTCTGGGCGGCACTGATCAAGGTGGTCGCGCTGGTGGGCTTCCTCATCGTCGGCACCATCTTCCTCGCGGGCCGGCGCCCGATCGAAGGCAAGAACACCGGAATCAGCGTGATCAGCGATCATGGCGGATTGCTGCCGAACGGCATCGTCCCGATCGTGCTCTGCACCACCGGCGTCATCTTCGCCTATGCCGCAGTGGAATTGATCGGTACCGCCGCCGGTGAGGCGGAGAACCCCGAAAAGATCATGCCGCGGGCCATCAACTCGGTGATCGCCCGTATCGCGTTGTTCTACGTCGGTTCGCTGGTGCTGCTCTCGCTGCTGCTGCCCTACACCGCTTTCAAGTCCGGCGAGAGCCCGTTCGTCACCTTCTTCTCCAAGATCGGTGTCGGCGGCGCGGGCACGATCATGAACCTGGTCGTGCTCACCGCCGCGTTCTCCAGCCTCAACGCAGGGCTGTACTCGACCGGCCGCATCCTGCGGTCGATGTCGATGAACGGCAGTGCGCCCGCGATGGCCGGACTGATGTCGAAACGAGGTGTGCCCTATGTCGGCATCCTCGCCACCGGCGCGGTCGCGCTGATCGGTGTCGGGCTCAATGCCCTGGTCCCGGACAAGG
Source organism: Nocardia sp. NPDC046473 (assembly GCF_040645995.1). Classification (NCBI taxonomy): domain Bacteria; kingdom Bacillati; phylum Actinomycetota; class Actinomycetes; order Mycobacteriales; family Nocardiaceae; genus Nocardia; species Nocardia sp. NPDC046473. Next base: position 230,673 of record NZ_JBEYZJ010000007.1, on the reverse strand, counting down.
CCTTCGAGATCGTGCTGAACATGTCGGCACTGGGCACCATCACAGCGTGGGCGGCGATCGTGGTCTGCCAGCTCAAGCTGTGGCGTTGGTCGAAGGAAGGGAAGATGGCGCGCCCCTCGTTCCGGCTGATCGGCGCGCCGTACACGAGCATCGCGACGCTGGTATTCCTGGTCGCGGTGGTGCTGCTCATGCTGTTCAGCAGCAGCGATGTACAGCGTGGCGCGGTCATCGCGATGGGCGTGATCATGGTCCCGGCCATGGTCGTCGGCTGGTTCTTCGCGCGCGGGCGGGTCATGCATCTCGCGGAATTACGCGAAGGTTATACCGGTGCATTCCCGGTGGTAGCAGAGCGTCCGATGGAACATCGCGACCCTCGTATCGCCGAAATATCCCCCGCAAGCAACAACACCGCAACGAACAATGAGGCAGAATCGCGATAGGCCGACCTATCCCCGCCCGCTCCGCCACAACGGTTGTTCACCGGTGTCGCGGAGCGGAGCGGGTTCGGCCCGATGTTGTACGCGTTGGTGCTGAGAGGGTCGAATGCCGGAACACTTCAGTGGCTCCGATGACCTCAGCCCGGCCGCTCAATCGACCACACTCACCCAGGACCCCGCCGAAGCGGCGTACCGGGCCACTTATGCCTGGGCGACCCGACGAGCATTGCCCACCGAAACCACTCCCTGGTCACCCGAGCAAGACGATTCGACCGCGGCGGAGGCCGACCCGAGTTCGGAGCGCAGCGTTCGATCGCGGCCGAGTGTTCGCCGGCTCAGCGCGGGCCTGGTCGACCTGCCGCGGGTATCGCAGGTCGATCCGGCCACCGCGATACTGACCAATCCCGAAGTGCCCGAAGACAAACGGTTCTGCTGGAAATGCCAGAAGCCGGTCGGCCGATCGGCCGGCGACGGGCCCGTCGCATCGGCGGGCAAATGCCCGCATTGCGGATCACCGTTCAACTTCCGGCCGCTGTTGGCGCCCGGCGACCTGGTGGCCGACCAGTACGAGGTGCAGGGCTGCCTCGCGTACGGCGGCATGGGCTGGATATTCCTGGCCCGCGATCGCAATGTCAGCGACCGCTGGGTGGTCCTGAAAGGATTGCAGAACCCGCTCGATTTCGAGGCGCACGTCGTCGCGCTGGCCGAACGCCAGTTCCTGTCGGAAATGGCGCATCCGGGCATCGTCAAGATATTCAACTTCGTCAAACATCGCTCGGCGGACGGAATTCCGTGCGGGTACATCGTGATGGAGTACGTGGGTGGGCAATCGCTGAAGGAAATGCTCGATCTGCGCGCACCCGAGCACATTCCCGTCGCCGAGGCCATCGCCTATGTGATGGAGGTGCTGCCCGCTCTGGATTACCTGCACTCGTTCGGCCTGGCCTACAACGATCTGAAACCCGACAACATCATGGTCACCGAGGACGAGGTCAAACTCATCGACCTCGGCGCGGTAGCGGCACGGGAATCCGGCGGCAGTCTTTACGGCACCCTCGGATATCAGGCGCCCGAATTCACCAATACCGGTCCGACCATCGCCTCCGACATCCACACGGTCGGCCGGACATTGGCCGCGTTGACCCTGGACATGCCGACCGAACCGCGCGGCCCGAAACTTCCCGGCATCCCGACGGCCGACGAGGAGCCGGTGCTGCGCCGCTATCCCGCCTTCGAGCGGTTGCTGTTGCGCGCGACCGACCCCGACCCGGATCAGCGTTTCCCCACCGCCTACGCGATGTACCGCCAACTGGCCGGCGTGCTCCGCACTGTCCTCGCCGAGGACACGAATCGGGAATACCCGCAGACCTCTGCCGTATTCGGTTCGCTACGTGGCGATTTCGGCATCGACACGTTGATTCGGCAGACCGAAGGAGTCATCGAGGGTGTGCATCAGGTGCCCATGCTCGACCCGCCGAGCGTCGTCGCCGCACTGCCGGTGCCGTTGATCGATAGCGAGGATCCGAGCGCGGAACTGCTGTCTCCGCTGCTGCACGGCGACCCGCAGCAGACCCTGGACACGCTGCGGCAGAGCACCGCCGACATGAGCGCGGGCGCCATCGGCACACCCGAGACCTTCGATCTGGAAGGCACTTTGACCGCGGTCCGGGCGCATCTGGACCTCGGCGAGGTCGAGCAGGCCCGGGAATGCCTCGCGCGCTTGCTGCCCGATTACCGCACGGACTGGCGGATCGATTGGTACACCGGCATCGCGGACCTGTCCTGCGCCGACTACGCCAAGGCCTACGAACAATTCGATCGCGTCCACTCCATGGTCCCCGGCGAGATCGCGCCGCTGCTCGCGCTGGCCGCGACCGCCGAACTGCTGTTGCAGACGAACGCCGACGAGCCGAATCAGTGGCGGCGCGCTTCGACCGAGTACTACCGGTCCGTCTGGCGAAACACCCGCGGTGTGGCGAGCGCGGCCTTCGGTCTGGCACGCAGGCTCGCCGTCGACGGCGACGTGTTCACCGCGGTCTCCACGCTGCGGCAAGTGCCGGACTCGTCGCGACATCACAACGCCGCGCAGATGACCGCGTGCCTGCTGCTGGTTACCCGCCCGGTGACCGAGCTGACCCAAACCGACCTCGACGCGGCGGCGGCACACCTGCACGCACTGCCGGACGATCCGCGCCTGATGCAGCTGCAGGCCATCGTGTTGACCGCCGCGTTGGCCTGGCTCAGTAGAGGTGGGCAACCAGAATCGCGGGGCACCATCCTCGGGTTCCGCTATACCGAGACGGGCCTGCGCGGCGGACTGGAATCGACACTGCGCGCGGTCGCGCGGACCACACCGAACCGGCTGCATCGCTACGCGCTGATCGATCTGGCGAACGACATTCGTCCCCGCTCCCTCTGGTAGACAGCGGTATTGCCCACCCACGCCAGCGCGCATGGCGACCCGCGGCTCGCCGCGCCATCCGGCACGGCATGATCAATGGCTGTGCGTGTGCTGCTGCAACGAGTGAGCTCGGCCCAGGTGACCGTCGACGACGAGGTCGTCGGCCGCATCGATCCGGCCGCGTCCGGGGTGCCGCACGGCCTGCTCGCGTTGGTCGGCGCCACCCACGGCGACACCGAGGCGACCGCGAAAACGCTGGCCGACAAGGCATGGCGGCTGCGCATCCTCGACGGCGAACGCTCGGCCGCCGACCTGGCCGCGCCGATCCTGGTGGTCAGCCAGTTCACTCTCTACGCCGACACCGCGAAGGGCCGCCGTCCGTCCTGGAGCGCGGCCGCGCCGGGGCCCGTCGCACAGCCGCTCTTCGAGGCGTTCGTCCAAGCGCTGCGCGCACTCGGCGCGACGGTTTCGACCGGCCGGTTCGGCGCGCATATGCACGTCGAACTGGTCAACGACGGGCCGGTCACACTGCTGCTGGAAGGTTGACCGCGCGTACTCACGAGTTCCAACATTGCTGCCGCCGGTTCCGCGGAGGATCCTGGTGCGCCGAGCCGATAACCGTGACAGACTCGTGCGCAGTAGGTGCGGGTGGCTCGATGCCGCCGGTTAGCGGAGGATCATGCTGGAAACGAGGGACGCGATGGATCTGGACGCGCTGGAGCGTCGGGTCGCCGCGGATCGGTATGCGGCGCTTGATCGTTCGATCGAGGCGGATCTGCGACTGGCCACCTCGCTCGCCGATCTGGCGAAGGGTTTTATCGCCACGAAGACCGACGGGTCGGTCCGCGACCGGACCAGGGACGCGCTGGCGCCCGCCGAGGAGGCGGTCGCTATCCGGCTGCGCCTGCTCGCCACCGGACAGGTGTTGAACGCCCGTCTCGCGGGCGAGCTGAACGAGGCGCTCCGATCGGTCGAACTCGCGGCCCGGCACAGCGGTCGCCGGGAACTCGCGACCACCACCATCCGCCGCGCGTGCGAGGCCTATCGGCAGGTGGCACGCATCCATCCGGAGGTCGCCGGCCTGTGCGCCGACGGGCTGTCGAAATGCGGTGTGTGGCTTGGCCGTCTAGACCAAGATGCCGCCGTCGCGGCGACCGAAGAGGCCGCGCGAATCCGTAGCGCGCTCGCCGCTGCCACGCCGGAGCTCTCCGGTAAATACCTGGCCAGCCTGAGCACGTTGCTGCGGACGTTGATGGTCGGCCGTTCGCGCAAGCAGGCCCTGTCGATGTATCGCGAGCGGTACTCCGCGTTCACCTCCACGGGCATGTCGATCCGGTTGCGCGCGTGCGGAGTTCAAGATCTCGACCTGACGCCGAAGTCGTACAAGGCGCTCGCCGAACTCGGTGTCCGCACGCTGGAGCAGGCCGGGCGGCTGACCCAGCAGCAGATCCTGTTCAAGTCCTCGGGCGATCTGTCGACCGTCGAGGAGATCAACTGGAAGCTTGCCCTGGTCGGCCTGCGACCGCTGCTGCCCGGCGCGGAACCCGATCCGCCGTCCATGCCGGTACAGATCGGCACCAGCTTCGGCGCACTGAGCGTGTACTGCCCGGTGCCGGACGCGATCGCGCAGATCCGCGCGGCGATCATCGGCGCCTACGCCACTGACGACGCCTATCCGCTGGATCGGGAGAGCTATCTCGGTGAGCGCGAGGAACATTGGAAGATCACCGACGCCGAGGTGAACACGGCGGAGAAGCTCAGCGACGACGTGGTGCTGATCGATCAGCCCTACGGCGGCTGGGTGACGGTGATGAGCCTGCACTGGGAGCTGACGCCGGTCGGCAAGCATCCGCTGGCGCGGCGGCTGTCCCAGGACTGGCCGGTGGCCGCGATCACGGTGACCGAGCACGTCGCCTACGAGCTGTGCTGGTACGAGCACGGGGCGGCCACCCAGTACGCCGCGCTCGGCAGGCCGGCCGGGCAGGCGCCGCTGGACAAACCGCTGGCGCCGTTGGACTTCAAGATGCTGGCCGATCTGAACGCCGACCGCGCGAACGAGACGAAACTTCGCGCGGCGTTCGGCAATACCCAGATGTTCGCCAACCTCACCTATCTGCCGTCGAGCGGCCTGCGCCAGATCAGCGCGACCACCCCGCTCGCCGAGCACGGTGATCGCGTGCTGTTTTTCCGTACGACGCCGTGAGGCCTCACCCGGCGATGGTCGGCTGCACCGGCTGAATGGTCGAGTTGCGGCCCCAGATGAACCACACCACCGGTCCGAGGAACGGGAATGCGAGCATGAGTAGCACCCAGATCGCCTTACCGGCCGCCGCGTAGTTGCTGGACCGTAGCGCGCTCACCACACCGGCGATGAACAATGCGATGGCGCCGATGGCAATGGCAATGGCGAAGACGCCGAAGGCGATCGAGCCCGCCGTTTCGGCGGTACTGGCCAGGGCGGGAGCGGAAGCGAGAGCAATTGTTGTCATGCCATTCAGCGTAGGGATCGCGCCCGCCTCGACACATCGGTGACTAACCCTGAATTCGCTATCGCGGATATAACCATCGGTGTACGCCGCAGGGATGACCTCGTATGCGACAGTGAGAGCGGACCGACATCAGGGTGGCGGCAGACAATTCAGCATTAAAGTACCCCGTAGTCGCGGCAGCACCGTTTGCCCCGAATGCCGGAATCACGGAATGACATGGGGACCGCCCGTCAGTCGAGCGGACGGCGCGAAACCCGCAGGCGAACTTCTCGAGAACTAATTGAACGGAACGTTTATGCCCCGCCATGGAGTGCTCTACTGAGATCACGCCCGAACGGTGTCGTAGGTCACCCTCAGTGACCGTGACGGACCGGCTCGGGCGGCTTCACCAGACACACGATGCTAGTCGAGGCTCTTCTCATGGATCAACTGGCGTTGGCGGAAACCCCAGCCGCCCGATGCGCCTATTACCGCCATACCTGTGACCTACCCGCCGGATTTCTTCCGGAGATCGGCCGGATCATCGTCCGGGCCGGATTCGTCGGCGCGATCACCATGCCCGCCACGCTTGGTCAGCAGGTCCACGACGATTTGATACATCATCGAAATCCATTGGGCCCCGTTATTTCTCATGTGCGCTCGAAACGCTGGACCTTTCTGATCCGGCCCGACCTGCCCGACGACGTCCGCCTGTTCGCGGAGCTGTTCCGGCTCAACGTGTCGATCGTGCCGATCGGTGGCGAGATCGCGCTGCCGTCTCCCGCCGACGCGCACGCCGGGTACCGCGAGTGGATTGTCGCCCCGGAGAACACCTTTCGTCCGTCCGGCGCGGCCATCGTGGACACCGTGCGTTCGTGCCGGAACATGGGACCGCGATGACCACGGGCCAGCTTCCCGCGAAACATCAAGTGCTACAAGCATGTCGGGGTGAGCCGCCGGAGAACAACCCACTGCTGCGCGGCGCACACGAGCTGACCACGCTGCACGAGCGACGGCTCGGCGCGGGCCGCGAGGCGACCGACGAAATCGACGCGCTCCGAGCGAGTTTGGTGCGCGACATCGACCGTTGGATCACCGTGCAGCTGCCGCCCGCGCACGGCGCCGCGCATGTGCACACCGAGACGGTCGGCGCCGTGATCGATCGGCTCGCCCAGTTCACCGCCAACGCCTATGCTGCACTGGCGAGCGCCTCCGAATGGGACCTGTGGGACGCGTGGCAGCGCCTCGCGGAACTCGCCGTCGGCTACGACGACCTGGCCGCGGAGGTGAGCGCGGGCGTACGCCGGTTGCCCGGCGCGTCGTAAATCTCCCCCGCGCGGCGGCTGCCCGGACTTAGGGTGGGGCGCATGGGGAATACGACGGATCGAGATGCGAGCAAGCATGCCCTGCATGCCCGTCGGGCCGCCTCCTTCGGCGCCAACGCGACGGACTACGCCGAACACCGGCCGGACTATCCGATAGCGGCCATCCGCTGGGCACTGGAGGCCGTGCCGGCCGTGCCCGCGCCGATCGTGCTCGACCTCGGCGCGGGCACCGGCAAGCTCACCGAGGGGCTGCTCGCCGCCGGTGCCACGGTGATCGCGGTCGAACCCGACGACGGCATGCGCGTGGAGTTGACGCGCCGACTGCCCGGCGTACGCGTGTATGAGGGGACGGCGGAGGCGATTCCGCTCGCGGACGGATCGGTGGACGCGATCGTCGCCGGGCAGGCGTTCCACTGGTTCGATCAACAGCGTGCTTTTCCGGAGTTCGCGCGGGTGTTGCAGAAGGGCGGCGTTTTCGCGGCGCTGTGGAACACCGATGACACGCGGGTCGACTGGGTCGCCGAGTTGGGGCGCGTTTCCCGGTCGGAGGCCTCGACACCCCCGCTGGAACTCGGATCGGCGAAACTACCCGAGCACCCGCTGTTCGAGGCCTTCGAGAGCGCCCGATTCCCGCACACCCAGCGGCGGACCGCGGAATCGCTGACCGCGACCATCGGAACGCACTCACACACCCTGGTGGTGCCGTCGCAGCAGCGGGCCGAAGTGCTGCAGCGCATCTCCGACTACCTGCACAGCAGGCCGGAGACGGCCGAAGGCGAATTCGACCTTCCCATGCTGACTTTGGTGCTCCGCACCACCCTTCGGCCCCGCTGACCGATTCGTCCGGCCGGCTCGGCCACCCACCGACTACCTGCCGCAAGGGAATTCGCACACCCCACACACAATTTCCGGACATCGCGCCTGTCCGATGCGTGGGTGCTGAACACGAACCGCGTGGTGCGCCAACCGGATTCGAGTAGTGGTCTACTCGCGTCGCACCCACCCGCCGGAACATACGCTGACGGCATAGTTCAGAACGTAGCGATCAGGCCGCAACGTCGACCTGATTCCGACACCCGGGCAGCGCCGCCCGAGACCAAACGTCACGGTCGCGCGCCACCGGCGCAAGGAACGACGACACCGGTCCAGCGAAGCAGCTGGGTATCGCCATCAGGCGAGATCGTCCAGTAGGGGCCACCCGCTGGCGTCGGTGCGGTTCGACTCCTCGCCAGGCAGCGTCACCGACCGCCAGTGTTGCCGAACAACGTTGCGCCGCACGATCTTCCGCAGGGAGGGGTCGGCATGGATCGGCGGCGCCAAGGTAGGGCCGCCGTATGTTTCGCTTACTCCGGGCGCAACGTGAGGATGCGGGGACCGTTCTCGGTGACGGCTACCGTGTGCTCCCAGTGGGCGGCGCGGGTGCCGTCCACCGTGACGACCGTCCAGTCGTCGTCGAGGACCTGGGTTTGGGTGGTACCGAGGGTCAGCATCGGCTCGATCGCGAGGACCGATCCCACCACGAGCTTCGGGCCCTTGCCCGGATCGCCCTCGTTGGCCAGGAACGGATCCAGGTGCATCTCGCGGCCGATGGCGTGCCCGCCGTAGCCGTCGACGATGCCGTAGGCGCGGCCGTGCAACTGTTCGGCCGCGCGGGTGCCGAGCTCGATGGCGTGCGAGACGTCGGAGAGTCGATTACCGGGCACCATCGCCTCGATACCGGCTTCCATGGACAGCTTGGTCGCCTCGCTCAGCAGCCGGTCGGCGTCGATGATGTTGCCGACGCCGAACGTCCACGCCGAATCACCGTGCCAGCCGTCGAGAATGGCGCCGCAGTCGATGGAGACAAGGTCGCCCTCGGTCAGGATCTCACCCGCGGTCGGAATCCCGTGCACCACACGGTCGTTCACCGACGCGCAGATCGAGCCGGGAAAACCGTGGTAGCCCTTGAAGGACGGCACCGCACCCGCGTCGCGGATGACCTGCTCGGCGACCTCGTCGAGCTCCAGGGTGGACACCCCGGGCTTGGCGGCGGCGCGCACGGCGACCAGGGCGCGGCCGACGATCGCGCCGGCCGCCGCCATGGCTTCGAGTTCACCGGTGGTGCGAAAAGGCACCACCTTCTTGCTCTTCCGGCCGAAGACCATCAGTGCACCGTCGTGACGAGCATCAGCGGCCCAGGGCGTGCAGCACGCGGGCATGCACCTCGTCGATGCTGCCGACCGCGTCCACCGGGACGACCAGGCCGTCGTAATGCTCGAGCAGCGGCGCGGTCTCGTCGCGGTAGACCACCATCCGGTTGTGGATGACCTCGGCGTTGTCGTCGCTGCGACCGCTGGTGCGGCCACGCTCGACCAACCGCTCGATCACGGTCTCCTCGGGCACGTCGAAGCTCAGCACCGCATCGAGCTTCTTGTCCATCTCGGCGAGGATCTTCTCCAGCGCGTCGGCCTGATCGACCGTGCGCGGGTAGCCGTCGAGCACGAAGCCGTTCGCGGCGTCGGTCTCGTTGACCCGCGCCTCGACCATGCGGTTGGTGACATCGCTCGGCACCAGATCGCCGGCATCCATGTACTTCTGTGCTTCGCGGCCGAGCAGCGTCTGCTGGCTGATGTTCGCGCGGAACAGATCCCCGGTGGAGATGTGCGGAACGCCCAGTTTTTCCGAAAGCAGGACGGCCTGAGTGCCCTTGCCGGCACCCGGCGGACCGAGCAGTACAACTCTCACTTGAGGAACCCTTCGTAATTTCGATTCATCAGCTGACTTTCGATCTGCTTCACCGTGTCCAGGCCGACGCTCACCATGATCAGCACCGCGGTGCCGCCGAACGGGAGGTTCTGACCGTTACCGGAAGCGCCGATATCGAGGAAAAGATTCGGCAGGACAGCGACAAGACCGAGGTAGACCGAGCCGGGGAGGGTGATGCGACTCAGCACATGGTTGAGGTAATCCGCGGTGGGCTTGCCGGGGCGGTACCCCGGGATGAAGCCACCGAACTTCTTCATCTCGTCCGCGCGTTCCTCCGGGTTGAAGGTGATCGCGACGTAGAAGTAGGTGAAGAACACGATCAGACCGAAGTAGATCGCGATGTAGACCGGGTTGCCCGGGTTCACCAGGTACTTGGCGATGATGTCCTGCCACCAGCTCGGATTCGGGTTGTTCTTCGAGGAGGTGAGCTGGGAAACCAGGTTGGGCAGATACAGCAGCGAGGACGCGAAGATGACCGGGATGACGCCGGCCTGGTTGACCTTCAGCGGAAGATAGGTCGAGGAGCCGCCGTACATCTTCCGGCCGACCACACGTTTGGCGTACTGCACCGGAATTCGGCGCTGGCCCTGCTCGACGAAGATGACTGCGGTGATGATCGCGAACGCGGCGACACACACCAGGCCGAACACCAGACCGCCACGGCTGTCCAGGATGGACTTGCCCTCGGTGGGGATGCGCGCGGCGATACCGGCGAAGATCAGCAGCGACATGCCGTTGCCGACACCGCGCTCGGTGATCTGCTCGCCGAACCACATCACCAGGGCCGCACCGGCGGTCATCACCAGCACGATGATGATCATGCCGAAGATGCCGTTGTCGGCGATGATGTTCTTGTCGCAGCCCTGCAGCAGCTGCTTGCGGGAGGCGAGCGCGACCAGACCGGTGGCCTGCAGGATCGCCAGCGCGATCGACAGGTACCGGGTGTACTGCGTCATCTTGTTCTGGCCGGACTGGCCTTCCTTGCGCAGTTCCTCGAACCGCGGGATGACGACGGTCAGCAGCTGGATGATGATGCTCGCGGTGATGTACGGCATGATGCCGATCGCGAACACCGACAGCTGCAGCAGCGCGCCACCGGAGAACAGGTTGATCAGCTGGTAGATACCGCCGGAATCACCGCCGGATACCTGCTTGATGCAGTCCTGGACGGCCCTGTAATCGACGCCGGGGGACGGCAGCGCGGCACCCAGACGGTACAGCGCGATCAACCCCAGCGTGAAGAGAATCTTCCGCCGTAAGTCCGGAGTCCGGAAGGCCGATACGAAGGCGGAAAGCACAGATCCTCCTGGCGAACGACATGGTGGTCAGGACATGGGAATTCAAGCAATACCCCAGATCCGACGGTGCGGCATCTGGGGACGCTGAAAACCATGACGAGGCTTGGCAGACAACAACTTGAACTCTAACAGTGGCACCGGACGAGCTTTCACTCGTCCGGTGCCATTGACTGCAGAGTACCGTCAGCCCAGCTCGGTGACAGAGCCACCGGCCGCAGTGATCTTTTCCTTGGCCGCGCCGGTCACCTTGTCGACGGTCACCTGGACCGCGACGCCGATCTCGCCGTCGCCGAGGACCTTCACCAGCTGGTTCTTGCGAACCGCACCGGCCGCCACGAGCTCGGCCTTGCCGATCTGGCCGCCCTCGGGGAACAGCTTGGCGATGACGCCGACATTCACGACCTGGTATTCCGTGCGGAACCGGTTCGTGAAGCCCTTGAGCTTGGGCAGCCGCATGTGCAGCGGCATCTGCCCACCCTCGAAGGAGGCGGGGACGTTCTTGCGTGCCTTGGTGCCCTTGGTACCACGGCCCGCGGTCTTACCCTTGGAACCCTCACCACGGCCGACCCGAGTCTTCTCGGTCTTGGCACCGGGCGCGGGACGCAGGTGATGCAACTTGATGGTCATGTCAGACCTCCTCAACTGTCACGAGGTGGCGCACGACGTTGATGAGTCCCCGGTTCTGCGAGTTGTCCTCGCGAACCACGGTCTGCCGGATCTTGCGCAGACCGAGCGTGCGCAAACTGTCACGCTGGTTCTTCTTGGCGCCGATCGTGCTCTTGATCTGGGTCACCTTGAGATCTGCCATTACCTGGCACCTCCCGCAGCCTGGGCGCGCGCACGCAGCATGCCCGCAGGGGCAACGTCCTCGAGCGGCAGGCCACGGCGAGCCGCGACCTCTTCCGGACGCTGCAGCATCTTGAGCGCCGCAACGGTCGCGTGCACGACGTTGATGGCGTTGTCGCTACCGAGCGACTTCGCCAGGATGTCATGGATGCCAGCGCATTCCAGCACGGCACGAGCCGCACCACCGGCGATCACACCGGTACCGGGCGAGGCCGGACGCAGCATGACGACACCGGCCGCCGCCTCACCCTGAACCGGGTGGACGATGGTGGAGCCGATCATCGGGACGCGGAAGAAGCTCTTGCGAGCCTCCTCGACACCCTTCTGGATGGCCGCGGGAACTTCCTTGGCCTTGCCGTAGCCGACGCCGACCAGACCGTTGCCGTCACCGACGATCACGAGGGCGGTGAAGCTGAAGCGACGACCACCCTTCACGACCTTCGAGACGCGGTTGATCGCGACGACGCGCTCGAGCTGGTTCTTCTCGGCCTGCTGGTCACGACGGTCGTTGCCGCCGCGGCGGTCGCGGCCGCCACCACGCTGGTTGTCGCCGCCACCGGCGGCACCATTCTGCTGTCCGGCGGGTCCGCTGCCGCCGTCACGCCGTTGACGTCCCGGCATCAGACGTTCCTTCCGTTGGTCTTGATCATCAGAACTTCAACCCACCTTCGCGAGCAGCGTCGGCGAGCGCCGCGATGCGGCCGTGGTAGTCGTGACCACCACGGTCGAACACGACGGCCTCGACGCCGGCAGCCTTGGCACGCTCGGCCAGCAGTGCGCCGACCTTCTTGCTCTTGGCCGACTTGTCGCCGTCCAGCGCACGCACGTCGGCCTCGATCGAGGACGCGGCGGCGATGGTCTGGCCGATCGAATCGTCGATCAGCTGCGCGTGCAGGTGCCGCGAGGAGCGGTTGACCACCAGGCGCGGACGCTCGGTGGTGCCGGCGACCTTCTTGCGCAGACGGAAGTGACGGCGGGTCTTCGACAGACGACGCGTCGTCGACACGTCCTTGCCACGCGGCTTGCGCTTGGCGATCTGGTTTTCGGTTTGCGCCATGATCACTTACCCGTCTTTCCGACCTTGCGGCGAACGACCTCGCCGGCGTAGCGGATGCCCTTGCCCTTGTACGGGTCGGGCTTGCGCAGTCCGTGGATCACAGCGGAGATCTGGCCGACCGCCTGCTTGTCGATACCGGACACGGAGAACTTGGTGGGCGATTCCACCGCGAAGGTGATGCCCGCCGGGGCCTCGATCGGCACCGGGTGGCTGTAGCCGAGGGCGAACTCCAGGTTCGAGCCCTTGGCCTGCACGCGGTAACCGACACCGAAGATTTCCATCTTCTTCTCGTAGCCCTTGGTCACGCCTTCGACCATGTTGGCGACGAGGGTGCGGGTCAGGCCGTGCAGCGAGCGGTTCTGGCGCTCGTCGTTCGGGCGAACGACCTCGAGCTGGCCGTCTTCACCCTTGCTGATGGTGATCGGCTCGGAAACGGTGAGCGACAGGGTGCCCTTGGGACCCTTCACCGAGATGTCCTGGCCGTCGATGGTGATCTCGACACCGGCCGGAATTGCGATGGGCTTCTTGCCAATACGCGACATTTGTCCTACCTCCCCTTACCAGACGTAGGCGAGGACTTCCCCGCCTACACCTTGCTTGGCCGCCTGGCGATCGGTGAGCAGACCGGTCGACGTGGAGATGATCGCCACGCCGAGGCCGCCCAGGACCTTGGGCAGGTTGGTGGACTTCGCGTACACACGCAGACCCGGCTTCGAGACGCGGCGCAGGCCCTGCAGGCTGCGCTCACGGCTGGGGCCGTACTTGAGGTCGACAACGAGGGCCTTGCCCACGGTCGCGTCCTCGGTCCGGTAATCGGCGATGTAGCCCTCGCGCTTGAGGATCTCGGCGATGTTCGCCTTGAGCTTCGAGTGCGGAGCCTTCACCTGATCGTGGTACGCCGAGTTGGCGTTGCGCAGACGAGTCAAGAAGTCCGCGATCGGATCAGTCATGGTCATGGTTAGACCTCGACACCTTTCTCGCTACGGTTCCCATGCAACACCGGCGAGCACAAGGCATGCCGATCGTGGGCCTACAGCAATTGGGCTGGTCCGGTCGACGCTTGCCGACCGGATGAGTTCTCAAAATGAGTTCTCGGTGCCAGGGCGGGCCGCAGGGGTCTGGCCATCACTGCACACAGACCTGCGGACACAGAGGTGCCCAGGCAACCGGTCTAGTGTAGACAACGCCCAGCTGGCGGCCAAATCCGGGGCATTCGCTGCTTCCACACAGGGCATGAAGGAGCCCCAGGCGCATGATTGCTCAGAGGGCGACACTGGGGCGTTCGGAAGCTACGGTACCGCCACTACGCAGCTCGGTTAGCGGACCGACTGGGTACGCTTCCAAGTATGACGATCGATGCGTCGGCCGGCCTGCCGCACGAGATGACCGAGGAGGAGTACCGCAGCCTCCCCGAGGACATCTCGCGCGAGATCGAGGTTGTGCACGGGCATGTGATCGTCTGCGAATCTCCGGTACCGGAGCACAATCGGGTCGCACGTAGGCTCGCTGGCGCCATGGAGCAGTTGCCGAGTACCGAACCATGTGTGCGCGTCGAAACCGATATCGACGTTGTCCTTTGGCGGGTACCGAAGTTCACCTTCCGCCGACCGGATGTGACGGTTTACCGCTGTCTGCCGGAACGCGGCGCAAAGCCGGAAGCAGGCGATGCGCTGATCGTCATCGAGGTTTCGTCACCGTCTACCGCGGCCGAGGATCTGCTCGACAAAAAGGTGCAGTATGCCCGCGCAGGCATTCCGGCGTATCTGGTCGTTTCTCTCGACACCAAGTACGACATCGAAGAGGTCCGCGAGTTCCGACTCGACGCGCACGCCGCCGAGTACCGACTACACCGGTTGCACCGCGAAGGTTTCCTCGAGCTCGAGCACGTCGTGCTCGGTGAGATCAGCTTCGCCGACCTGACCCGATAGCCGCGCAGCTCGCCCTCCAGCCCACCTCGGGCCCGTCCGACTCTTCGCATATATTTGCACCGATCAAATCGGTCGACCTGTTCTGTGCAAATTTATGCATAAACTCCCCTGATGCGTCGACTCGACCTGCAACCGGCGAAGAAGCTCCGCAATCCTGGACGCCACCTGCGCCGACTCGCGCAGTGGCCAGAGTGGATCGCCGACCAGATCCCCAAAGCCGACACCCTCGCCGACCAGCGCTACTGGAACTTCAAGATTCCGGTCTTCAACAAGCTCGTCGATTCACCACAAACAACCAACGCGATCCGCAAGACCTGCCTCGCTACCGTGTTCGCTGCGGCCCAAGCAGTCGAACAATCCCCACGCCGCCCTCCCCGCAGCCGCGTCGCCTGCCTGGTCAGCACACCTGATTTGTTCAGCTCCGAGGTAACCATCTTCCTCTCGGAGGACTACTTCAACGGATTCCGCCCGGCCTCGGAAACCCAACGCTTCACCTATTCAGGCGGCTGGGTCGAAACCTCCCCAGCAGAGCCCTCATCGTTGAAACCGATTCGACCACCCGAACCAGCCGGCCTCGATTTTCTCGGCGGAACACACTTCGTCGAATTCGACGAAGACTGGCCAGATCTACGGATCACCCGAACCCACTGGACTTGGACATATCCCTGCCATTAGGGCAGAGAAATTCTGAACTCCGGTTCCGCATTGCTGCGAATCCGAACTCTTCCCCAGTCACCGCTCACTGAGTATGCCCCGTCCGAGCTGGTCAGCGAGTCGATGTTTCCCAAGTCCTCATTGCCGGTAGCATCCTTAAAACTTTGCAACGACTGGTCCAGCCACTCGACGCTGCGAACTTCAGTGAAGACGAGCTCACCGTCAACGTAGCAATGTTGTTCACCATCCGTAGGCGAATGATAGCGAGAATGCTCCGGCGTCAGGACTGCTTCGAGTAAAAACTTGACCTCGGAAGCGCTTTCAATAATGTCAATGACATAGCTGTCCTCTAAATAGAGGCCAGCAAGGTTTGGGTAATCTGCATAATCACGGGTCACGACAAGTCCCGGGCAATCAAGTGGCACTTCATCGCGCCATCGATAACTCAAGGGCTCTCTCGCAAAACTCTCGCTCTCGATCACTGCCGGGCCGAATTCCCTTGCCAGCACGCTCCAGGATCACAATGGACGGCGCGAGGACACCCTCGATCAGAATCTCGAGCACCTGATTCCCACTGCTGAACTATTTTTCATACATTAGCTTTACGAGCTGCTCGAAGGCACATATATCGATATCCCACATATCGGAAGATACCGCATCGAGTCCAGCTTGCGCACCCAGAACCGATCCGACATCCCGAAGCATCCGAACGTACAGGTCGCCCACTCGCAGCGACGGACTCCAGACCGTGTCACCGTCGACATCGAATACATAGCTCATCGCATCTACATCATCCCTCCGTATCTAGCGAGCTGCTCCGCCGCATCCACGCGCATGGTAACGATTTCGTCGTTTACCATTATCTGTTAGAGCCGCTCATGAGCGCTAAAGTAGTAAATATACCGACCAAGTTCGGGAATCGCATCGACCCGATGCCGTACTGTCATCGCTCCTAGAATTTGCCAGGAAATTTAACAGGTCCGCTTCTAAATCTCCGGATCCTACTATGGAGTCCCGCCGCCTGCTAAGTCAGTCGGCCCGACCCACCCAACGGGACGAGTCATTCGATCATATCGATATCGAGCTCAAACCATCCCTGCGGGAGCCCCGACTTGAATACGGAGTCCACCTCTTCGTAGGTCATCACAAGCGGATGCGAGAATCGGACCGCGTCGATTTCTCCGAGGTGACCGCGGTCGATGGCTTCGTCATCGACGTAGAGGAGTCGATCTGAATACTCGAGGGTCGAGTCGGCCTGCTCGAGCCGCACACGAGGGTCGACACCTTCCCGGTACCACCGGATACCGGGTGCCGCAGCGCGGAGCTGCCTGGTGTAAGCAACTCCTCCCATCAAACACAGTAGATACTTTGCCATGTCATCGAAGTTGCGCAACTGACCGACCGGGCTAGAGATATCTCGCTCATCTTTTGTAAGCAGCCAGACATCTCTCGACTGCGCAACAATCCACTTCAACCCACCGATCTCAATACACAGTTGATCATTCTTCAATCGTGGTGGGTTAGCGAGCCATAATTCATACTCTGAGGCAACTCCGACAATTCGAGATCGACCGATTCCTTCGCTCCGCAAGGCTGCGGCCTGCCACTCACACCAGCTACGCACGACTCTCCGCATCCCCGGAGGAAACACCCGAAGATCCACCGCCGTGCGCCGCGAAGATATCAAGTCAACACCCCGATTACTACGGCCGGTACTCGTGAAATTCCCATTTGGCGAACTGACCGATCTCTGCCGCCAACTCCGGCCAAGTCGGTCGATCAATATCCCTCAATAAGTTGTCGACGTATTGTCCGATCAAGGTGGGATCGATTCGCTCCAGCACCAGCAGACAGCGGCTCGAGCCCAGATAGCCCGAGCCCAGAACAGACTCGCGCCTCCGGAGTGCACACCACGAGATCAAAGGATTCTTCACCAGAGCCGCCGATCAGACCGATCATCAACTGAACAAACAGTGCATCGGAGGGCAGCGGCCCTTTCTCCAGATTCGCGTCCGGACTATGGATACGTTTCAGTTCAGCCTTCATTCGAACGAGTGCCTCGAATCATCGTGTGCCGCCAGTTCGCAGATTATAATGCAGCTTCGAAAGCCTGTCAGCATATCAAGTCCACAATCTCCTCGACCCGTCGCTGCCGCTCAAATCTCGGCAAGCTGTCTCTTCAGATCAAAAACCAAAAGACCTGTGTAACCACCATCGTTTGCCAGGACCTGAATGAGCGAGCGCGCCGTGGATTCTTCTCGATCCTTGTCAGAGTCCAGATCGCGGACTGTGATCAGGATGGGCAATCTGGAAAATTCTATGCCATAATCGTCCTCGTACGCATGCGAAGCCTCGACTTCGATAACTGACGAGTCCGTCACGGCACGATATAGAACGGCATTCGACGCTGGTTCGGAGGCAAGTTCGACCCCGACAGCTTCGCCGACATCTTCGATCACTTCATCGAACGATTTCGCGGTCTTCAGGAATATTTCATGGTAGGCGCTCACGGGAAATCCTTCCTATGGCCAATTGATCTCCCAACCGTCTCCAACAATTCGAACACCCTTCATCTTGTCAGGACTGGCACCCAAGAATCTATTCAACCCACGCTGAGCTTCTTCCTGCGAAATCCCACTTGCTCGCGCATCGATGATAGCGTGTTCAGCTTGGCCGCGCGCACTGTTCAGAGCGTTCTTTACGGATACATTCGACGCACCCTCATCCAGTGACTTGAATTCCGTAGGCACTCCATCGACAGTAGAATCAGGGGTGCGATCTACGCCTTCCTTGACGGACTTTACATCTTTTCCTTCATCCGCCAACAGATCAGCAATCTTTCTCTCCTCTGGAGAGAACGCCTTCTCCGTTTCATCGATTTTGCCGCGACTTTTGGGAAGCTTTCCAAAGTCATCGCCCTTCTTTCCCAACCGGTCGCGTAGGTCTTTGACGGCCTGCCTGCCCTTTGCGAGGGCGGTCTTCGCGTCCTCAGCCAGTCCCTTGAGCTGCAGGACCTTGCGTGCTCGCCAGGCGGTGACGGCCTCTTTGATCTTCACGGCCCATTTGCGGGCTGATTCGGCGGCTTTGGCGCCGGCGATCAGACCGCCGACACCCGTCAGACAAGAGGCTATGACGATCACCGCCACATTGATGGCGGCCTCTTCGATGATGGATTCGATGAAACCTTTGATCTCGTTGCGGAGTTCGACGATCGATTCTTTGTAGTCGAGGCAGGTCTTGCTGATCTGAGTGCAGGTGGTGAGGAGTTGGCCGATGGATGTTTCCAGGGTTTTCAGGTCTTCTCGAACCTGGACCGCGTCCTTGGAGGTGACGTCGTCGAAGAGGCTGGCGGCGATGGTGATTTTGTCTTTGGCGTTGGTGTTCTGGTAGATCGTGCCGAGGCGGTCCCAGGCGTCGGCGGCTTTGGTCAGGGTGTCGGTGTCGCCGTCTGGGAGTGGGCAGTTGATGGCGTCGAGGACTTCGATCGACGTTTTCGCCAGGCCCTGGGGCGTTCCACCCGCTGCTGATGCCGGGAGGGCGTAGGGGCCGAAGGTTACTGTCGATGCCGAGTCTGCCGGTCTGTCCGGTTGTGCCGTACCCTTTAGCGCGGCATCGGATTTGGCGTGTTCGAAACCGAGGTCGTTGAGGGCGGTGCCGTAGGCGCGCAGGGTGGAAAAGGTTTGGTCGAAGAACGAGACGGCGTCGCGGGCGGACTCGTCGTAGGAGCTCGCCCAGGCGCGGCCGTCCTCGTCTCGGCCTGCCATCTGCCCGCAGCTGTTGAGCTCGCCGAAGACGTATTTGAAGCTGTCGTTCAGCGCCGCAGCGGCATCGAAGCAGTTGGTGGCGGCCTGGTAGTAGACCTTCGGATCAACCTCGAGCCTGCTCATATGCCGAGAATCCGGAGAGTCTCAGTGCCAGCGTTCGTGTAGCTCTCATGAG
Source organism: Nocardia sp. NPDC046473 (assembly GCF_040645995.1). Lineage (NCBI taxonomy): Bacteria > Bacillati > Actinomycetota > Actinomycetes > Mycobacteriales > Nocardiaceae > Nocardia > Nocardia sp. NPDC046473. The sequence continues at coordinate 211,575 of NZ_JBEYZJ010000007.1, read as the reverse complement.
CGGTTTTCAACGCTGCTTCCAGTGCCGCGAGTCCATCTTGCATATCGGTAACCCCCGCCACCCACTCGATGTGCGCCTGGCTGTAGGCCACAGCTGCCGCGCCGACCCAAACACCCTCGACCTCCTTGGCTTTCGCCTCGAGCTCTGCCAGACGATCGGCAACCGCGGCCTTGTACGCGCGCATGCGTGCGGCCAACTCCTCGAGCTTGTCGAGGTCGACCGAAAATGCTGGCGTATCAGCAGACATGAGATCGGCCGCCGTTCAGGGGAGGTCCAGGGAGCTGAGGCCCGAAGCGAAGGACTGGTCGGTCGTACGGAGCGTTTCAGCAGTCACGCCCAGTTTTTCTGCCAGCTCGAGCAACGCATCCCACACCTGGTCCGCGCCTTCATGGAACTCATCCCACGCGGCGGTAAATGCACCTGCGTTGTTCCCCGCCCAACTGTCGATCGTGACCTTGGTATCGGTGACCAGCGACGAATACCCGGACTTCAACTCCTCCGCAATCTGGTGAGCCAGGCGTCCCAACGCTTTCACCTCTTCGGGCTCAACCGATAGCGACGATGGATCTCCCATGGCCGACCAGCTCCTCTCGATGGTGAATCAGCGATGCTCCGTCCTTACTATGACGCACCAGGTGCGGGCTGGGTTCCGTTGGATTCCTGTGGACGACGATGCTCTCGGCAGCTGCCAGTCGCACCTACGATTGAGCAATGTCGCTGCCGCGCATCGAACCGCCTGACTTCCCTGAGTACCTGGCATGGGAGGAGCTCGAGCAACTCCCTCAGGAGATCGCCGGGCAGATCGAGCTATGGGGTGGGCGAGTGGTTTGGATACGGCGCGGGCCGGCTGAGCACCAGGAGTTCACCAACCTGATGTGGAGCGGCCTGCGACGGTGTTCACGAGCGGATACGGCCGCGAATCCGCTGCACTGCTCGCGAGTCCTTACGGGAACCACCATCTTCTTCGGGACGTCGGGAAAGTCCGATTTCATGACGCCGGACTTCGTGGTGCATCGATGCCTCCGGACCCCCTACCAAGATGTGCACGCAGACGATGTGCTCATGGCAGGTGAAGTGCTTTCACCGTCGGACATGCAGACCGACATCGTTGAGAGGCAGGCACGGTACGCGAACGCCGGCATTCCCTGGTACTGGGAGGTGACGCTGGAACGCGAGAAGAGTGCCATCGCGATAGTCCGGGCGTTCGCGCTGGAGACCAGCCACGGCGAGCTCCCTGAAGGGGTCCGCCCGCTCTATCCCGCCAACTACCTGCTCACCGGTAAGTGGACTCCCAAGGATTCCGACGGCATATCCGCCGAATTCCCGTTCCCGATCCACATCCCTTGGTCTGAACTCGAATTCTGAACTGCCACAACACATCTGGAACACAAGGTGCCTCGCTCCCTGGGTGCCAGGATAGGTCTCGAATCCGGTGGCAATCGGGCAGCACATTGGATGCAACAACGCTGCAATGCGGCCGTATGCGGGGGTTCTGCCTGGACTGAGGCCACCTGGGCGCGATCCAGCAACCTCGATAGGACATCTCAGCGAACACCACGTGACCTCTATTGGGCGGGTGGCAGAGCTGCACATACTACGTAGGTACTCGCGACGGGCGTAACGCTTCGAACGCAGGTCACGGTGTACCGAGCGAAACATCTGCAATATTGCCGAGGAGGAACCGCGGGTGAACGTCCTGGTCGAAATGACCGCTCTGACTCTGAGCCGCCCCACTGCCGAGGCCGGCGACATCGAGCGCGCGGCCTGGTACGAGGCCAAAGCCAATCTGCATACGTACCTCGCCGGACAAGGCGGGTCCGACGCCGCGAGGGAGACCGCCTTGGCGGTCAGCGCGCACCAGCGCTCGCTGGAATTGTTGGGCCGGCACAACTGACGAAGTCAGCAACGGCGAATCACGCACAAAGGCACGGCCTCCAGTGGAGACCGTGCCTTTGTTCAGTTCTAAGTCCTAGGCGACTGCACTCACGAGGAGGGCAGGATCACCAGGAGCTCTTGTGCACGCCGGGGAGCTCACCGCGGTGCGCCATCTCACGAAGGCAGACACGGCAGAGGCCGAACTTGCGGTAGACCGCGTGCGGGCGACCGCAACGCTGGCAGCGGGTGTAGGCGCGGACGGCGAACTTCGGCTTGGCCTCAGCCTTGATCCGCAGTGCTTTCTTGGCCATCGTCAGTTCTCCTTGAACGGGAAGCCGAGGTGCTTGAGCAGGGCGCGGCCCTCTTCGTTGTTCGTCGCGGTGGTCACGACGGTGATGTCCATACCGCGCGGACGGTCGATGGAGTCCACGTCGATCTCGTGGAACATCGACTGCTCGCTGAGGCCGAACGTGTAGTTGCCGTTGCCGTCGAACTGCTTCGGCGACAGGCCGCGGAAGTCGCGGATACGGGGCAGCGCGATGGAGACCAGGCGGTCCAGGAACTCCCACATGCGATCGCCACGCAGCGTGACCTTCGCACCGATGGGCATGCCTTCACGCAGCTTGAACTGCGCGATCGACTTGGTCGCCTTGCGGATCTCCGGCTTCTGACCGGTGATCAGCTCGAGGTCCTTGACCGCACCGTTGATGAGCTTCGCGTCACGAGCGGCGTCGCCGACACCCATGTTCACGACAACCTTGACCACGCCGGGGATCTGCATCACGTTGGCGTAGTTGAACTCGCTGTTGAGCGCGTCCTTGATCTCGGCCCGGTAGCGCGCCTTCAGGCGCGGCTGGGTCTGCTCAGAGGTAGTCATGTCAGATGTCCTTCCCGTTGTTACGGGAGATCCGGACCCGCTTGCCGCTCTCCTCGTCGGTCCGGTAACCGACGCGGGTCGGCTTGCCATCGGAGTCGACGATCATCACGTTGGACACGTGGATCGGAGCTTCCTGGGTCACGATGCCGCCCGAAGAGGCACCACGCTGGTTGGTGGAGTTCGCGACGTGCTTCTTGATCCGGTTCACGCCCTCGACCAGGATCCGGTTGCGCTCCGGGTAGGCCTGAATGACCTTGCCCTTGGCGCCCTTGTCCTTACCCGAGATGACGAGCACGGTGTCGCCCTTGTGCACCTTCATGTCAGAGCACCTCCGGGGCCAGCGAAACGATCTTCATGAACTTCTTCTCGCGCAGCTCGCGGCCGACCGGGCCGAAGATGCGGGTGCCACGCGGGTCGTTGTCCGCCTTGATCAGCACGGCCGCGTTCTCGTCGAACTTGATGTACGAACCGTCCGGGCGACGGCGCTCCTTGGTGGTGCGCACGATGACGGCCTTGACGACCTCACCCTTCTTGACGTTGCCACCGGGGACAGCGTCCTTCACGGTAGCGACGATGATGTCGCCGATACCGGCATAGCGACGCGACGAACCACCGAGAACGCGGATGCAAAGGATTTCCTTCGCGCCCGTGTTGTCGGCGACGCGCAGTCGCGACTCCTGCTGAATCACTTCAGCTCCTCCTGGACCTGGATGTATACGCACGCCGGATTGCCGACCCGACGGGCATGGTCAGTTGCCCTCCGGACGCGCGCCTGCCAGCGGTTTCGTGGCTCCGAATGTGCAACTCGAGAACCAACCACTGGGGGTTCACTGCCGGATTGCGGGCATAGCTCCCGCAGGCAACTGGTCCAGTGTAGGTGAACCCGCAGGTCGCCCCAAATCGGCCCCCTGGGTTGAGACCAGCGTCTCCCCGGGCGCGCCATCGCGCGCCGCTACCCTCGGATCGAGCAAGATCAATAAGGAGAAGCACCGTTCGGCTCGACCGTACCGAAAAGGGGATGCTCTTGAGCTCGTCCGCTCGTCTCGATCGCCGCGCCTTCCTGCTCGCCCTCGCGGCTGTGCCCGCCGCGGCGACGTTGGCGTCCTGCTCACAGGATTCGCAAGTCTCGAACGTCCGGCTCACCGGCGTCGACCTGGCCGGGGCGAACCCCGCGATCCGGCCGCAGGACGACCTGTACCGGCACGTCAACGGCGCGTGGCTGGCGCAGTATCAGCTGCCGCCGGACAAGTCGTCGTTCGGCGCCTTCGACGAGGCGAACGACCGCACCGAGCAGCAGCTGCGCGGCATCGTCGAGGGCATCCGCAATCCGAAGGCAGGATCGACCGAGCAGCAGATCCGCGATCTGTACGACGCCAGGCTCGATCGTGGCGAGATCGAGCGGCTCGGCTTGACGCCGATCACCGACCTGATCGCCGCGATCGACGGCGCGACGACCAAGGCGGACCTGGCCCGGGTGATGGGTTCGCTGCCGATCTCGGGGCTGATCGGGCTGCAGGTCGTCGTCGATCAGAAGAACTCCAGCAACTACATCGCCATGATCAGCCAGTCGGGCATCGACGCCAATCTGGACGAGCAGTACTACCGCAAGCCCGAATATGCCGAGCAGATCGCCGCCTATCGGACCTATCTGGAGCACATCGGCGCGGGCGCGAACCTACCCGATCCGGCCGGCGCCGCGCAGCGGGTGCTCGACCTGGAGACCCGCATCGCGGCCGGCTACTGGGACAGTGTCCGCGACCGCGATCCCGACACCACCTACAACCTGGTCAGCTGGGCCGAATTGACCAAGCTGGCACCGCAATTCGACTGGGATCCGTGGCTGGCGGGCAGCACCGACCGGCCCAAGCAGCTGTTCGACAGCCTGGTGGTCCGGCAGCCCTCGTTCGTCACGGCCGCCGGCCAGCTGTGGGCCGACGTCGATATCGCGCAGTGGCGGGAGTATCTGCGCCTCGGTGTCGTCAAGGAGTTCGCGCCCTACCTGCCCAAGGCCATCGCGGACGCCGCGTTCGAATTCGTCGACAAGACACTGCAGGGCCGTGATCAGCGCCAGGAGGCGTGGAAAGACGGTCTCGCGACGGTCAACCGGAATCTCGGCGAGCCGTTCGGCAAACTCTATGTGGCCCAGCACTTTCCGGCGAAGTCGAAGGATCGGGCCAAGGCGCTGGTCGCCGATCTGATGGCCGCGTACCGGCAGGATTTCACCAAGTCCTCGTGGATGTCGCCGACGACCAAGACCGCCGCACTCGCGAAACTCGACAAGATCGTCGCGAAGATCGGGTACCCGGACAAGTGGATCGACTACTCAGGGGTAAAGATCACCAAGGGTAAGTTGATCGAATCCGTCCGGGCGGTAAGGACTTTCGAGGTCGCCCGCGGCTTCAACAAGCTCGGTACGCCGGTCGACAAGACCGAATGGGGCTTCCCACCGCAGACGGTGAACGCCATGTACGACCCGAACGCCAACCAGATCACCTTCCCGGCCGCCATCCTGCAGACGCCGTTCTTCGACGCCGACGCCGTATCCGCAGTGAACTTCGGCGGCATCGGCGCGGTCATCGGCCATGAGATCGGGCACGGCTTCGATGACCAGGGCGCCAAGTACGACGGCGACGGCAACCGGCGCGACTGGTGGACCCGCGAGGACACGGACGCGTTCGAGGCCAAGACCAAGCAGCTCATCGCGCAGTACGACGCATTGGTGCCCGAGGGCCTCGACCCGAGCAAGCACGTCAACGGCGCGCTGACCGTCGGCGAGAACCTCGCCGACCTGCGCGGCCTGCAGATCGCACTGGCCGCATATCGCGCGGCCGCCGAGCGTGACGGCAAGCTGCCGGATCTCGAGACAGTGTTCCTGTCCTGGGCCAGGATCTGGCGGCAGCAGGCGACCAAGCAGACGAAGGAGATGCTGCTCGCCAGGGACGTGCACTCGCCCAACGAGTTTCGCGCCAACCAGGTGGTCCGCAATATCGCGGAGTACTACACCACGTTCGGCGTGGTGGCGGGCGACAAGCTGTTCCTGACTCCGGACCAGCGCGTCACGCTCTGAGATGAACAGCCGAGTGGCGCGGCGGGCAGGTAGCCTCGGGCGAACTGATTGCGCCTGACGAGGATGCGGTGTGGCCGCATCGGGAGAGGAAATCCTCGTGACACGTCTCGGACAGCTGGACCGTCGTGCCTTCCTGATCGCGCTCGGGGTGGTGCCCGCCGCTGCCGCGCTGGCGTCCTGCTCGAGCGACACCAACGCGGCGAGCAAGCCGCTCATCGGCGTCGACATGGGTGGCGCGGACGAGGCGATCCGGCCACAGGACGACCTGTACCGGTACGTCAACGGGAAGTGGCTGCGGGACTACCAGTTGCCGCCGGACAAGGTCTCCTTCGGTTCGACGAGCGAGGCGGCCGAACGCACCGAGCAGCAGTTGCGCGAGATCATCGACGGTATCAAGGATCCGAAGCCGGGATCCGAGGAGCAGCAGATCCGCGACCTGTTCGACGCCAGGGTGGATTGGGACGAGATCGAACGGCTCGGCATGACCCCGCTGGCCGGGCTGTTCGGCAAGATCGACGGCGCCGCGACCAAGGCGGACCTGGCGAAGGTCATGGCCGAACTGCCGATCAGCGGCCTGATCGGCATCGGCATCGGCACCGACCGGAAGAACTCGAACGCCTACATCCCGTCGGTCGGGCAGTCCGGACTCGGTCTCGGTGAGCAGTACTACCGCAAGCCCGAATACGCCGATGTGCTCGCGCAGTATCGAATCTTCCTCGGACGCATCGCCGCCGGCGCGGGGCTGCCTGATCCGGAAGGCTTGGCGCAGCGCGTGTTCGACTTGGAGAAGCGAATCGCGCCCGCGCACTGGGACAACGTGCGCACCCGCGATACCGACGCGACCTACAACGTCTTCAAGTGGGCCGAGATGACCGCTCTGGCACCGACATTCGACTGGGACCCGTGGATGGCCGGGAATACCGACCGGCCGCGGTCGCTGTTCGAGACGATAGTGGTCGGCGAGCCGTCCTTCATCACGGCGGCCGGTCAATTGTGGACCGAGGTCGACATCGCCACGTGGCGTGACTATCTCAAGATCAGCGTGCTTCGGGACTTCGCGCCGTATCTGCCCAAGGCCATCAACGACGCGAACTTCGAGTTCAAGGGCAAGGTGCTCAACGGTCAAGAGGAGCGTCCGGACCGGTGGAAGTACGGTGTCGGGATCGTCGACGACAAACTGGGCGAGCAGCTCGGAAAAGTGTACGTGGACAAGTACTTTCCGCCCGAGGCCAAGCAGCGGGCCAAGGAGATGCTCGACGATGTGATCGCCGCGTATCGGGAGAACTTCACCAACTCGTCGTGGATGTCCCCGGCGACCAGGACGGCGTCGATCGCGAAGCTGGACAAGATCGATCCCAAGATCGGTTACCCGGACAAGTGGGTCGACTACTCGCAGATGAAGATCACCAGGGGCAAGCTGGTCGAATCACTGCTGTCCATCAACACTTTCGAGTCCAAGCGGGCGTTCGCCCGGCTCGGCACCCCGGTCGACAAGACCGAATGGGGGATGTCGCCGCAGACGGTGAACGCCTACTATTCGGCGACCTCCAACCAGATCGTGTTCCCCGCCGCGTATCTGCAGCCGCCGTTCTTCGACAAGGACGCCCAGCCCGCCGTCAATTTCGGCGCCGTCGGCGCGACCATCGGCCACGAGATCGGCCACGGCTTCGACGATCAGGGCTCCAAATACGACGGTGACGGCAATCGCCGGGATTGGTGGACGCCGGAGGACCGCGCCGCGTTCGAGGCCAAGACCAAGCAGCTCATCGATCAGTTCAACGTGCTGGTGCCGGAGGGTCTCGACCCGAGTCAGCACATCAACGGCGAACTCACCGTCGGCGAGAACCTCGCCGACCTGCGCGGCCTGCAGATCACGTTGGCGGCCTTCCGCATCTCGGAGAAACGCCGTGGCGTCGACAACCCCGACTACCGAACCTTCTTCCTGTCCTGGGCCCGCAGTTGGCGGGAGAAGCAGACCAAGGAGCTGACGGTGCGCTACCTCGCCACCGACACCCACTCCCCCGCCGAATTCCGCTGCAACCAGGTGGTCCGCAACCTGGAGGAGTTCTACCGCACGTTCGACGTGAAGGAAGGCGACAAACTCTTCATGCCGCAGGACCAGCGCGTCACCTTCTGATCCCGTCGCGGTCCCGCACACGATTCGGTGTGCGGGACGCTCGGATGCACTGTGGACAGCGATGTCCGATTAGCGCCGGTCCCGGCACGGCCGGTCTGGGCAGACTGAGCGCATGACGCACTCCACCACCGATCCGATGACCGTGCTGACCGGGATGTATGCGGCGGAGGCCGAGTACTTCGCGGCGGGTGGGCCCGGCGGCTCGTCGTTCGATCCGCTCGCCCCGTTCTTCGCAACCGATGTGGTGCTGCATCAAGCTGCCGGTCTGCCTTACGGCGGGATCTGGCGCGGCCACGATGGCATGGAACAGTTCTTCCGCGCCATGGCCCGCACCTGGGAATCCTTCGACCTCCTGGACCAGTCGTTCCTGGCCACCGGCGAAACCATGGTCGTCCACACCTGGGTCCGCGCCCGCTCCCGCGCAACCGGCCGCGAACTCACTTTTCCTATCCTGCAAACGATTACGATCACGGACGGCCGAATCTCCGAGGTACACCCGTTCTATTGGGACACGGCAACTATCGCAGCGGCATGCGAGACGCAGTCGCCGGACCGAGCCGCCTCCGCCTAGGAAGTCGTTGCGCCGGAAGGGGTTACGGCCGACCAGTGTGGCCGATCGTGGCACGGGTCAACAGGACGACGATCCCGGCGAGTACGGGCGGCGCGGACTGCATTGTTGTGACAATAGGTGCCGCGCGCGCCCGCCTCGAACCGCTGGGTGGTGCGATCCCCGATCAGCGCGCGGGAACCGGCGCGGTGTGCGCGAGTTCCTCGGCCTCGGCCAGTTCGGACTGCTCGTCGTGCACGTACTTGTTGCCCGCGAAGAACGATGCGGCGGCGGCCAGGAACATCATGATCGCGGCGGAGACGAAGACGACGACCAGGCCGGTGTGGAACGGGCCGGTCAGCAAGTGGGGGAAGAACTCCTGGCCGGTGAGGGTGTCGGCGTTGACCCCAGGCTTGGCCAATTCACCTGTCGGGCCTAGCAATTCCTGGATCGGGTTGTAGCCGAGGAACGCGGCGAACATGCTGGCCACCGGGGGTAGACCGGCGACATCGGCGGCGGCGCCTGCGGAGACACCCTGGGCGCGCAGACCGGCGTCCAGGGCCGACGGCAGGCTGCTGGCGAGACCGACGACCATGAGGGAGAAGAAGATTCCCATGGACAGCGCGTTGCCGCCGTTGAACAGGGTGCCGCGCATGCCCGAGGCGGCACCGCGTTGCGCGGCGGGCACGCTGGACATGATGGCCGCGGTGTTGGGCGAGAAGAACAGTCCGCTGCCGATGCCGTTGAGCAGGATGATCGCGGCGAACACCCAGTAGTTGAAGTCCACGGGCACGATCAGCAACAGCACGAAGGTGATGCCCGCGATCAACGCACCACCGGTGGTGAACAGGCGCGAACCGTAGCGGTCCGACAGCCAGCCCGAGACCGGTCCGGCCGCAAGGAATCCCACGGTCAGTGGCAGCAGATAGATGCCGGCCCACAGCGGCGTCGACTCGAAACTGAAGCCGTGCAACGGAAGCCAGATGCCTTGCAACCAGATGATCAACATGAACTGCATGCCGCCACGGCCGATGGAGACCATGAGGTTGCTGAAGTTGCCGAGCCCGAAGGCGCGGTTACGGAACAGGGCGAGATGGAACATCGGGTCGTCGACCTTGCTCTCCACCACGCAGAACGCGCCGAGCAGCGCGATACCGCCGATCACCGCACCGAGCACCCAGGGACTGGACCAACCGGTGGCGTGGCCGCCGTAGGGCTGAATGCCGTAGGTGATGCCGGTGAGCAGCGCGGTGAGCCCGAGCCCGAAGGTGATCGTGCCCGCCCAGTCGACCTTGCCCACCGACCGGATGCCGACCTCGTGCAGCGAGCGGTACGACCAGAACGCGCCGAGCAGACCGATCGGAACGCTGACCCAGAACACCGCGCGCCAATCCCATTCCGACAGCACGCCACCGATGAGCAGGCCGAGGAACGAGCCCGCGACAGCCGCCACCATGTTGATGCCGAGCGCGGTGCCGCGCTGCTTGGCCGGGAAGGCGTCGGTGAGGATGGCGGTGGCGTTGGCGGTCAGCATCGCGCCGCCGACGCCTTGGATCACTCGCCAGATGATGATCCACATGGCACCCGCGCCACCGTGGAACGGATCGAAGGACAGCGCGAGCGCGCAGAACGCGAAGACCGCGAAACCCATGTTGTACACGCGAACTCGGCCGAAGAGGTCACCGAGCCTGCCGAACATGACGACCAGCACGGCCGTCGCGAGCAGGTAGCCCATCAACATCCACAGCAGGTATCCGACGTTGCCCGCGTCGAGCGGGTTCAGTCCGACGCCACGGAAGATCGCGGGCAGCGAGATCAGCACGATCGACGAGTTGATCGCGGTGAGCAGCACCCCGAGCGTGGTGTTGGTCAGCACGATCCACTTGTAGTGCGGATGGTCCCGGTCGTAGCGCAACCTGCGGCGGATGGTGCTGACCTCGCCGAGATCGAGATCGGTGGATGGCATCGTCACGGCGTCCCCTCGCGAATGGTTATCTCCGCAAACTATATAGTTAGCGGATCTAACCATCAAGAGGGGCCGGTCACCTTCGAGACGAGATAGGTTAGCCTTGGCTGAATTGCTGGCAGGTATCTCAGGCCGGCGACGAACTTCCTCGAAGGGGCCAACTGATGAAGTCTGTTCGGATGTCACGCTGGGCGAAGGCGACGGTGGCCACCGTCGCCGCCGCGCTGACACTGGGTCTGGCAGCGTGCGGTTCGTCGAGCGACGACGCCGGTTCCGGCGGCGAGCCTGTCACCATCACGCACGCGCGTGGCTCGACCACGATCACCGGAACGCCGAAAAAGATCGTCACCCTTGGCAATCAATGGCTCGACACCACTGTGGCACTCGGCGTGACTCCGGTCGGGTACGTGGACCAAATCGCCACGATGTCCAAGAGCACACCGCCGTGGCAGCCGAAGGGACTGGAATCCTCGAAGGCGCTGAACACGACCGGCAATATCGCCGAACAGGTGGCGGCACTCGAGCCCGACCTCATCCTGGCCGATCCCTTCGTCGCCGATCAGAAGACCTACGACGAGCTCTCCAAGTTGGCCCCGACCCTGCCCGCACTCAGCAAGAACGCGGTAACGCCCTGGCAAGACCTGGTGACCACGCTCGGCAAGGTGCTGCACAAGGACGACGCCGCCACGAAGGTCATCGCCGACGTCGACAAGAAGATCGACGCGATCGCGCAGGCCAACCCCGGCCTCAAAGGCAAGACCTTCGCCAGCACCTGGCTGTCGAGCACCACGCAACTCATGGTGCTCACCGATCCGAACGACGGCTCCAGCAAGCTGTTCACGAAGCTGGGCATGAACATTCCGAAGGAATTCGGCGAACTCCCCGGTAACCAGGGCGGACGGGTGGCGCTGTCGCCGGAGCGAGTCGACCAGCTGACCGTCGACCTGCTGCTCGCGGGCTACGCCACCGGCTTGGACGAAAAGTACCGGCAGCTGCCCGGATACGCCGACCTGCCCGCGGTGCAGAAGGGCTCGGTGGTGTTTCTCACCACCCAGGAGATCAGCGCGATCAACCAGCCGACCGCGCTGTCGGTGCCCTACACGCTGAACAAGCTGGAGCCGGCGTTCGCCGCCGCGGCGAAATAGGTAGCACCACCACATCGGATCGACAAGCGGAGGTCAGCGGTTTTGTCCGCCGTCACATATCCCGACCAGACCAGGTACGCACTGCGTGCGGGCGTCACCTGTCTGACGACATCGGCGGGCGCGACGCTGCTCCATCCGCCGCGCAACGAACAGCTGTCCGGGCTCGGCGTCGGACAGCTGCAAGCGCTGCGAACACTGAACCAGGGCCCGGCGACGGTGTCGCAACTGTCCGACGGATCGGGCACCGACGATGTCGCCGGGCTGATGGCGCGGCTGACCGATGGCGGTTGGCTGTCGGTCACCGTGCGCGACGGCGGCCGCAACCTGTACAGCATCCTGCCGATCGGACAGCCGCCGCCGCGCCCTGCCACCAGGCTCCCGTGGCGCGCGACGCTGTCGAAATTCGCTGTGCTGCACCGGGACTCGGACGGCTTCATGCTCGAGCACCCGCTGTCCTGGTGCGATGTGCGGATCCACGACCCGAGGCTGCTCTCCCTGCTCGATGGTTTCGGTGCGGCCGAGTCGCCACTGCACGTCTCGATCAAGTCGCAGTTGGCGGCCGATCTGCACTGGTGCGGGTTTCTGGTTGCCGATCCGGACGAGGAGGAGCGGGAGTTCGCCACTCGCAGTTGGCATGCCGCCGACCTGTGGTTCCACCGCCGCAGCACGCTCGGCGAACGCACTGCCGGCATAGCTCACCCCGACTCGCGGGCCGAGAACAGCTTCCCGCAGCCACCCGCGCGGAAGCCGAACTACTCCGGCGAACCGATTCCGCTCGCGACGCCCGACTCAGCAGCGCTGCGCGCCGCCGACCCGACGCTGACGGCGGTGCTGGCCGATCGGCAGTCCACTCGCGCGTTCGATGACGCCAACCCGATCACCCGCGATCAACTGGCCGAGCTGCTATATCGGACGGCCGATGTCCGAAGTGCCGGTGCGGATTTGGCACCTCACCCCCGCTCGTCGGGCGACAGCGTCGACGAACTCGAGTTCTACCCGATCGCGCGACAGGTCGACGGACTCGCACCGGGCATGTACCACTACAACTCGTTCGACCACGTGCTCCGTCCGGTCGCCGACCTGGATTCACCTGCGGTGCAACGGCTTTTGGCCACCGCCTCGGTAACCGTCGCCGACGGCGACGATCCACAGCTGGTGTTGCTGCTCGCCGCGCGGTCGGGGCACATCACGCGGCACTACGGGCAGGTGGCCTACGCCGACATCTTGAAGCACGTCGGCGCAGTCACACAGACCGTCTCCCTCATCGCGACAGCGATGGGACTCGGCGCGTACGCCGAAGGCCTCGGCGATACCGCTGCCTTCGCCGCCGCGGCCGCCGTGGACGAGCTGACCGAATGCGCGGTCGGCAGCATCATCGTCGGCTCACCCGCGCGCGACCGCTGACCAGATCGCGCGCTTTCGGCCAGTGGCGCGCCAGATCGAGCAGATAACCGAGCTCGGAAGTCATGTCGCGCGCTGATATCTGCTGAAAGTGCGACGGCGGCGCGCCCAGCGGAGTGATCCCCCGCGCTCGGGCACGCGCCGCACGGGCGATTTGCGTGGCGTAGGTCTCGACGGACGACTCGGGCCCATCATCGACGACCAGATGCGGCCTGAGGTGCATCAACGCGTCTCTGATCTCCACGGTCATCCGGTACAGCCGCGACTCGGGATCCCGGCCGAGTCCGACGCCCGCGGGCAGCACGACCTCGGGCACCGCCATGGTGAGGTCCCGCCACAGCGGCTCCAGCCTGCGCAGTTTTCGCCCGGTCTGATCCCAGCCGGCACGCGCCAGGATGCCCGGCGCCAGCGGAACCGCAGTCACGAGCGCGACCAGCACACAGAACAGGCACGATGCCCAACTCCACTTGATCGATAGGGTCCCAGGCGGCTTGCCCTCGAAAGCCTGCACCACCGTGAGAGCCGCGCCGACAAACCATCCGGCGGCCAGCACGAGCAGGCCGATGTACGGAACCTGCTTCAGCAACGAGGCTTCGGCCCGGATGTCCCGCAGACAGGCCCGAGCGATGTGCACTCCGGCCACCAGCAGCGGCACATTGAACACCGTCCAACTCAGCACCGCCCGCACCCAGAAGCCCGCTCCGCCAGTACCTTCCGGCGCACCGACGAGCACGACTGTGGTACCGGCGAGCACCGCCGCGACGTTATAGATCCGCTGCCGATCGCGGACAGCGGTGGGATCGGCGCTGACGAAAAGCTTTGCCAGACCATACACATTGGCGGCGGCCGGCACCGAGCAGAACAGGAAGAACTGAACCGCCAACTCTTCGTGACCGGTCGCGACGATGCTGTACTGCGTCACCGCGCCGACCGATACCCACAGGAGCCCACGATTGACCAGCCGGGCGGCCGGTGTGCCGTCGATGAGAATCCGTCGAGCCAGCGTGACCCCGCACAGCACCACGATCGCCGCGATGACGACCCACATCGGCGCGGGCGCTGTCATCGGCACGGTCCGTCCGGACACGGTGCGGCGACGATGCCGGTAGGTACCCGAGGGGACATCGGTGCCTCCGTACACGTTCAAGCGATCAGCGGGAGCCGATCCTACGGTATCGACCTGACCGCGACGGTCGCCTGGCAGCGACCGCGGATCAACGCACGAGCGCGGCCTCCGACGCCGTGGTACGCGCCGTCGGCCAGACCCGAGCCAGGTCGAGCAGGAGGTCCAACTCGGTATCCCGGTCCTCCGCGATGAGCTCGTACCGGTCTCCTCCCACGACCGTGCCCGCCGGTTCGCTGCCGCGTTGTTTGCCTTCGACGGCCAGCGCGATCTGTACGGCATACTCTTCGACGGACTGCTCGCGCCGATCACCGGGCGGGATGTACTGCTTGAGGTGTTGCAGCGCGTCCTGAATCTCGACGAGCATGCGGTACAACCGAAGCTCGGGGTCACGGCGATCGGGTCCCTGCTCCAGCACGATGCCGGGCACCGCGGTGGTGAGGTCGTGCCACAGTGGCAACAGTCGCCGGCAGCGACGGCCGACGCGATCCCATCCGGCCCGGGCGAGCAGCACACCAACCACCGGCGCCGACAGCAAAAGGCAGAACATGAAAAAGGTGAGACAGGACGCCATAGTCCAGTCCGCGGGCGGGCTGTCGGACGGCGCACCGCCGACCACCCGAACACCGGACGCGACAGCCGCGTAAGTCGCGTTTGCTCCGACAAATAGCAGGGCCGAGAAGACCAGCCGTTCACGGACTGCGATCCCCGAGACCCGTAGTTCGCGCACACACGCACAGACGACGTGTATGCCGAACAACCCTATCGGGACGTTGAAGATCGCCCAGACCAGTGGCGCCTGCCAACCGAAGCCGGGATCCATGGGGTCTGCCGGACGGCCGATGAACACAACGATCACGGCACCTGCGACAGCTATCGCGTTGTACCTCGGCTGCCGCCGCCGAGCCCTGTCCTCGTCCTCGCTGGCGAACAGTGCCGCGATACCATAGATGTAAGCGAGCGTGGCCGCGCCGCCGCCGAGGAATATTCGGTCCGTCAGGTGGGCGATATCGGTGCCCGTGCCGGCAACCTGAATGGCGGCCGCCGCGGTCATCCAGCTCAGCGCGCGGTTGACAAGACGATTGCCGAACGACTGGTCCGCCAACAGCCAACGCGCCACCACGACAACCAGCGCGAACGCCAGTACCGGGGCCGCGAACCCGCTCGGTACCGTCGGGGTCACCGCGCCTCCCTACGTCGAACTGATAGCGGCACAGGATATTACGCGGGGCGTTCAGCCTTGGGCCGCCCAGGAATTTCGCAGCGCGGCCAGCGCGTCGTCGGACAGACCCGACGTCGACATCGGCTCGTGCCGATGTTCCTCGACCCGTGGTTGTGCCGACTCCGCAGGGCCCGCCGCGTCCACTGCCGCGGCGAGCGTCGCGATGGTGTGATGTTCGAACACCAGCTGCGGGGTCAACGCCAATCCCGCGTCGGCCGCCCTTGTCGCCCATTGGATCGCGATGACGCTGTCGCCGCCCAGTGCGAAAAAGCCGTCGGCACGGCCGATATCCGTCGTCTCCAGCAACTCTTCGAGCAGCGTTACCAGGGTTCGCTCGGTCTCGGTGCGCGGCGGACCGGCCTCGGCAGCAGACGTCGCGGCCGCGGCCGCCGCCTGGCGCACGACGGTACGCGCGGTGTCCCAATCGTCCGGAAGAATGTCCAGGTCACCGACTCGCACATCGGCTTTCGTCGCGAAGGCGGTCATGATGCCCACCAACGCGTCGGCGAAGAGCGCCCCGGTCGACTGGTGGTAGAGATCGGAGTTGACCACCACTCCCAGCACGACCGCGCCGCTGGGTTTCACCAGGAAATCCAGGTGCAGGTCCACGAACGCGGTGTCGTACTGCGGCGCGAGCGCGGTCAGCGTCGCCTCGCCACTCGCGACGAAGTCGACGGGCCGGGGGCGGTGCCCGAACTGCATCATCACCTGGAACAACGGGTTGCGGGCCAATACCCTTGGCGGATTGAGGGTTTCGACGATCCGCTCGAACGGCACCGCCTGGTGCGCGAGGGCATCGAGGGCCGTTTCGCGGGCACGATCCAGCACGGTGCGCAGTGTCGGAGCGCCCGACAAATCATTCCGCAGCACCACCATGTCCGCGAACAATCCGACCAGCTGGCCGACCTCCGCGCCGACCCGGTTCGCGATGGTCGCGCCGATCGGCACATCATCGCCACCGCCGAAAATATGCAGCAGCACCGCGCTCGCCGCCTGGCACACCATGAATTCGGTCGCACCGCAGGACTCGGCGAGCGCCCGCACCGCGTGCCAGGTCGCCGCCGGAACGACCCGGGTCGCGGTGATCCCCGTGTTGCCGAGGACAGCGGGCCGCGGCCGATCGTGCGCTACCGCGATCTCGACGGGCAAATCGGCGAGTGCGCAACGCCAATAGTCGAGCTGGGTCCGACCGTAATCGCTGAGATCGTCGCGGCCGGGCGTGCGGTCGAAGGTTTGCCGTTGCCAGAGCGCGAAATCGGGGAACTGCATGCCGAGCGCGGGCCACTGGGGAGCCCCACCGCTCAGCCGGGCGCGGTAGGCGGCGATGAGGTCTTCGATGAAGATCCGGCAGGACTCGCGGTCGGTGATCATGTGATGCATCAGCACCGACAACACCCGGGTTTCCGGCCCCAGTTCGAGCAGGCGGGGCCGGATCAGCGGGTCGGAGGTGAGGTCGAATACGTGCGAGGCGTCTGCCGCCAGCTCACGCTCGAGTGGAGCCGCGAACCCATCCGGCTCCGCATCGAGCACGATGGTCGGCACCTGCACCGCGACATCCTGTCGCACCCATTGGTACGGCGTCCCTTCATGTTCCGGGAACACGGTGCGCAGTGCTTCGTGTCTGGCGATGACGTCACCGACCGCCGCTGCGAGCAGTGCGCTGTCGATCGGCCCGTCGATTTGGATGGCGAACCGGAAGTTCTCCCATTCGAACGCACCCTGGAGCCGCCGCCGCAGCCACAGCGCACGCTGTGAGTACGACAGCGGAATGCGTTCGGGCCGTGGCTGTTTGCTCGGTGTCGAGGCCGTCTCGACGGTGGTCCGCCGCAGCACCGCGGCATCGTCGAGATCCTCGCCGCACTGATCTCGATAGCGCTCGACCAGATGTGCGGCCAACTCGGCGACCGTCGGCGCGTCGAACGGTGCCCGCACGTCGATCTCGATGCCGAAGACCGTGCGGACCATGGTGACCAGCCGGACGGCCAGCAGCGAGTGGCCGCCGAGTTCGAAGAACGAGTCGTCGGCGCCGACGCGGTCGAGGTCGAACATCTCGCCGTACAGTGCGGCGACGCGAACCTCCATCGGCGACTCGGGCTCTCGGTAACCACGCGTCAAAACCAGTTCCGGCACAGGCAGCGCCCGGCGCTCGAGTTTGCCGTGCGCACTCAGCGGCACCTGGTCGAGCACGGCGAACGCGGCGGGCACCATGTGCTCCGGCAGCGCCGCCGCGACGGAGGCACGCACCTGCTGCAGATCGATGTCGGCACCGGGGTTCGGTACGAGGTAGGCCGTGAGAATCGGGCCGAGCATGTCGTGTTCGGTGATGATCGCGACGCACTGCGCGACGCCGGGGTGATCGGCGACCGCTGCCTCCACCTCACCCAGCTCGATCCGGAAGCCACGCACCTTCACCTGCTCGTCGGCACGTCCGATGAATTCGATCTCGCCGTCGGCAGTGCGCCTGGCGAGATCGCCGGTGCGATACAACCTTTCCCCGGCCAGGAAGGGATCGGCGACGAAGCGCTCCGCCGTCTGCGCGGGCCGGTCCAGGTAGCCGCGCGCGAGTTGCCGACCGCCGAGATAGATCTCACCGACCACCCCTGGCGGCACCAACTGCATCGACTCGTCGAGGAGGTAGACATAGACGTTGCGGTTCGGGTAACCGATCGGCACGATCCCCGCCCCCTGCGGGCCGTCGACCGGCATCGCAGTCGAGCAGACCACCGCCTCGGTCGGCCCATAGTTGTTGCTCAGTCGGGCGTCGAATTGCGCGGCGAACCGGTCGGCGAGTTCGCCGGGCAGTGCCTCGCCGCCGACCGGGACGTGCCGCAACGCACGCCAGTCGTTCGACTCGGGCAGGAGCAGCAGCGCGGACAGCAACGAGGGCACCATCTGGAGCACGGTGATGCCACACCTGGCGATCAAGTCGGTGACATACGGAATGTCCCGGTAGGGATTGGGCTTCGGTACGACGATGCTCGAGCCACCGATCAACGGCAGGAAGATGTCGGGCAACGACGCGTCGAAGCTCACCGAGGTCGCCTGCAGCACCCGTTCTGGAGTGCTCGCGTCCCAGTTTTTCGCGAAACACACGAGATGGTCGGCGATCGCCTCGTGCGAGACCGGCACGCCCTTCGGCTTGCCGGTAGAGCCCGAGGTGTAGATGACGTAGGCGATATTCGAGGCGCGCAGCGGCACCGTCCGATCAGCGTCGGTCGGATCGAGGTCCGACAGCTCGGTGGCGGCGGCCTCGGCGGCCGCCACCGCGTCGGCATTCAACGACAGCGTCGGGCGCGCATCGGCCAACAGATAGTCGACCCGGTCCTCGGGGTACGCCGGATCGATCGGAAGATAAGCGGCGCCGGATTTGAGCACCGCGATACTGGCAACGACGAATTCGACGGAGTTCGAGAGCCGCAGCGCTACCAACTGCTCAGCCCCGAGGCCGCGCCGAATCAGCAAATGCGCAAGACGATTGGCGCGCTGGTGCAGTGCGCGGTAGGTGAGCTCCTCGGTGTCGGAGAGCACGGCGACCCGGTCCGGGGTCGCCGCAGCCTGCTGCTGCAGCAGCTCGACCAGCGTGGTCACGGGCGCGTCGATGAGCGGACCCCGCGATGCGGCGAGGATCTCGGCCCGATCATCACGCCCGAGCATGTCGATATCGCGCAGCGACCGCCGCGGCTCGCGCACCGCACGGTCGAGCAGCCGCAGGTAGTGCCGCAACAGCTGGGCCACCAGCGCGGGGTCCAGCTCGTCGACGAGATAGGTGGCCTCGACGCGCGCGCCCGCGTCGTCGAGGACGACCATCAGGCCGAGGGTTTCTTGCGCGACCGCACTGCCCCAAGGCAATTCGGTGGAGTCGACCCCGGCCAGGTCGAAGCCGTTCGCCCCGCCGCGCACGCTGAAACTCAGCTGTACCAGCTGGGCAAGGCCATCGCGGCCGCCTACCCGGTCGGGGCTCACCTCGCGGACCACCCGTTCGACGCCGACGCCCTGGTGGGCGAACGCGTCGACGCAGGCGGCCCTTGTCGAATCCACCAGGTCCGCAAAAGATTCCCCGGGCGCAGGCGTCGCGCGCAACAGCAGGGTGTTCCCGAAGTACCCGATCAGCGTCTCGGCGGCCCGGCCGCGGCGATCGGTTACCGGCACCGCGACCAGGAAATCCGTTGCGGCGGTGTATCGCTGGACGAGCGCCTGGAACGCGGCGAGCAGGACCATGAACGGGGTCGCCGAGTGTTCACGGCCGACTTCGGTGACCAGATCGAGCAATTCGGCGGACAGCGGGAGCACGCATTTGTCCGCGTTGCGCGTCGTGCCGCCGATGCCGTGCGCGCCGGGCAGTTCGAGCCGCCCCGGTGCGGGGGTCAGCGTGGCGCGCCAGTACGCCAGATCCGCGGCGTCATCGGCGATCCGCTCGGTGAGTGCCACATCGACGTACTGGGCGCCGAGGTCGGACAGTACGTCACCCCGATAGGCGGCGTTCAACTCGGCGAAGAAGACGGACCAGGAATCGTCGTCCCAGCCGATGTGGTGGATCACCAGCACCAGCACGTGCTCGGCCGGGCCGGTGCGCGCCAGTGTCACGCGCAGCGGCAAGTCGGTGGTCAGGTCGAAGGGGCGGGCGAATTCGCGCTTGGACAGCACCTCCAGCCGCCTGCGCCGGCCGTCCTCGGCGAGATCGGTGAGATCGTGGCGCTGCCAGGTGGTTTCGGCGATGGCGTGCGAAATCTGGTACGGCTCACCGTCGATGCCGACATGGTAGGTGGTGCGCAGGATTTCGTGCCGTGCGACGACCGTGTCGAAGGCCGCGCGCAGGCGGTCCTCGTCGAGCGGGCCGTCGAGGCGGTAGCCGACGCACACGTTCAGTGTGGTGTCCGCGGGCTCGACCTGCTGCAGGAACCACATTCGCTGCTGCGCGGGCGACAGCGGACCCGGTTCGCCGGTCCGCCTGGTCGGTTCGGCGGTCGGCGTCGTCGCCAACGCGCGTTCCCGCAGTCGCTGCTGGAGCAACTGCTTACGGTGAACGAGCATTTCGTCTGACATAGCGGGTCCTTCGGGGTGTGGATTCGAAAAGTTGAGCGGCCGGGCTGTCGGGATCAATCGGCGCCGACGGTCACCATGGACAGCGCGCGGTCCAGGGCGGTGACGGCGTCGTGCCACAGCTCGGCGAGCCGTTGCGCCGCAGCGGCGGTGAACACCGACTCGCTCCAGCGCAGATAGGTGACCAGCTGCGGGCCGGCTGCGGTGGTTCGCACCGCGGCGATGACGTCCAGGGCGTAGCGCAGCGCGAAATCCGGTTCGGAGACGAGCGGGAGGCAGCCGTGCAGCGCGGGGTCGGGAATCGGCGCCCACGGCCTGCCCGCACCGGACAGGTCGAAGCGACCGAGGTAGTCGAAGAGCACCTGCGGCGGCGGCGCGTCGATCAGCTCGGGTACCGCGTCGAGGTAGCGCAGCACGCCGTAGTCGAGGCCGTTGTTCGGCATTTCGGCCAGGTGCGTGGCGACGGCGTCGAGCAGGGCGGTGGCCCGGCTCGGATCCGCCAGCGCGGTAACCACATCCACGCAATCACCGCCGACGCCGAGACGCGCGGGCACAATGCTGGTGAACCAGCCGAGCGTGTGCGCGGTGTCGATATCGTCACCGAGCACGGCGTCCTCCCTGCCGTGCCCTTCGAGCGCGAGGTAGGTGCCCGCTGTCGCGTCCTGACCACGCTCGGCACGCCAACTCGCCAGCGTCATGGTGAGGGCGGTGAGCAGGAATTCCCGCACGCCCGCGCTGCCACGGTGCAGCCCGTCCAGGATCGATGCCGTCGTCTCCGCTGAGGCGGGCACGGGGTGTACCTGGTAGGAGGACCACGTATCGGATGCCGGATCGGGCAGCCGGGTGCCGAGCACTGGATCCGGCGCGGCGACCTGCCGTGCCCAGTAGGTCCGCTGCGCCGAAACCGCCTCCGTGCCGGCACGTTCGCGGAGCCGGCCGGCCCACCGCCGATAGCCGATGTGCTCGACCGGCGGCGTCGGTGACTGCCCCGCGACTACCTGCGCCCAGCTCGCGGCGAGGTCGACGCTGACGATATGCCACGACACCGGGTCGATGGCCAGGTGATGGACGGTCAGCAGCAGCACGTCCGGGGCGTCGGACCGGACGAACCACACCGCACGCACCAGGTCGCCGGTGCGCGGATCTATCTCGTCGAGCACGTCGCGGCTGCGCGTGGCCAGCGTCGCCTCGAAGTCCGACGCGACCTCGACGCTGGACAGGATGTCGGCTGCCAGGACACTGCCCGGCGCACGCGTGCTCAGCTCGTATCCGGTTGACGTGCTTGCGAACACGGCCCGCAGTACGTCATGACCGTCGAGCAATGCCTGCAACACCGAGGTCAGTCCGACTCGGTCGATATTCGCGGGCAGTTCGAGCAGATTGCTCAGTGCCAGCCTGCGGTAGCCGCCGTGCTCGTGCATCCACGACACGATCGGCACCGGACCCACGTCGCCGTAGTCCGCCGCGCTCGGCACATGTTCGATGCGCACGTACGCGTCGACCCGCGCGCCGAGTTCACGAATCGTCGACGCGCTGAGCACCAGCTTCGGACTGAGCGAAATACCTTCCCGGCGTAGCGAATTCACCAGGGTTATCGCGACGATGCTGTCGAGTCCGAGGCTGACCAGGTCGTCGTCTATACCGGGCAGGACACCCCCGCACAATTCGGCGACGGCGGCGCACAGGCGATGTTCGGTGGCGCTGCGTGGCCTGGTCTCGACGGCATCGGTTGCCGACGTCGCCGCGAGCAGCTCGAGCCGCTTGATGTCGAGCTTGCCGTTCGCGGTCACCGGCAGCTGCGCAACGACCAGAATCCGGTGCGGGACCATATAGGCAGGTAACCGCTCGCCCAGCGCCGTGCGCAGTGCCGCCGGGTCGAGTCCGGTACCGACCGCGAAGGCGAGCAGTGCCGGTCCGCCAGCCCTGCGCACCACGATCACCGCGGCGCTGCGCACACCGGACTGTGCGAGCAACGCGCTTTCGATATCGCCGATCTCGATCCGATAGCCGCGGATTTTGACCTGGTCGTCCGCCCGTCCCAGATAAGCGAAATCACCAGAAGGCAGGCGCCGCACCAGGTCTCCGGTGCGGTACATCCGCTCACCCGCGCGGTACGGGTCGGCGACGAATCGCTCGGCGGTGATTCCCGGTTTACCGACGTACCCGCGCGTCACCTGAGCACCCGACAGATACAACTCCCCGGCCACCCCGACGGGGACCGGACGCAGCCGCGAATCGAAGACGTAGCCGGTCATCCCGGTAACCGGGGCGCCGATGGTCGGCACCGTGTTCGGGTCGGTCACCGCGGCGACCACCGCCTCCACCGTCGTCTCCGTTGGGCCGTAGCAGTTGTGCACAGCCGTGTCGGGCAGCGCGCACAATCGTTGCCACAGCGGTACGCCGATCGCTTCGCCGCCGAGGGCGAGCACCGACAGCGGCGTATCGGCGTCGACCAATCCGGCCGCGGCCAGCTGAGTGAACATCGACGGTGTGGTGTCGATCATGTCCAGTCCGTGACGCCGGACGCCGTCGACCAAACGTCGCGCATCACCCATGTCCTCGGCGTCGAACAGGTGGATGGCGTGTCCGTCGAGCAGCCCGATCAACGGCTGCCAGGACGCGTCGAAGCTCAGCGACCAGGCGTGCGCGATGCGTAACGGCCGACCGAGCCGGGCGACCGCAGGACGGTACACGCGGTCGCGATGATCAGCGAAGTACGCGGCCACCGCGGCGTGCGTACCCATGACGCCCTTGGGTTCTCCGGTGGAACCCGAGGTGAAGATCACATAGGCGCAGTGCTGCGGGCCGGGTGGCCTCGGGATGAGGCCCGGCCCGCTGTTGGCGATTTCCGTGAGCGTCAACGCCTCCGGACGGTCCGCGATGTCGTCGAGCGCGGGCAGGCCCGATTCATCAACGATGATCAACCGCGAACGGG
Source organism: Nocardia sp. NPDC046473 (assembly GCF_040645995.1). Lineage (NCBI taxonomy): Bacteria > Bacillati > Actinomycetota > Actinomycetes > Mycobacteriales > Nocardiaceae > Nocardia > Nocardia sp. NPDC046473. The sequence goes on along the minus strand of NZ_JBEYZJ010000007.1, from coordinate 188,240 downwards.
ACTGGCGCAGAATGGATTCGATGCGCACAGCCGGTAGGGTGCGGTCGACAGGAACGTAGGCCGCACCGCTGGCGAGCACGGCAAGAATCGCGATGATCGACGCCGCAGTACGCGGAAGAGCGAGTGCGACAACCTCTTCCGGGCCAACACCGTGCGCGGACAACGCACCGGTCAGCTGATCGACAGCGTCGGCCAATTCGCGATAGGTATAGCGCTCGTGCTCGCTGCTGAGCGCGAGCGCGTCCGGTGTCGCCGCTACTTGGCGGGCGAACAGTTCCGGCACGGTGGCATCGACAACGTCTGCCGCAGGCGCGGCCGGGGTCAGCGGAAGCTCCTCGGGCAGCAGGATATCGAGGGCGTCGGGCCCGCGCTCGCCGATCTCGGGCAGCTGCCGCAACACCGAGATCAATCGCGCTCCGATATCGCGGCCGGACAGTGCACCGAGCACTGCCTGCACGGCCTCGATCGTCACGACCAGATGTCCCTCGTACAGGAACGAGGTGACCGCCAAGGGATAGTGCGTCAGGCTCTGTGAGGTGATCGGCCGGAACCGGGTGCCGTCCGCAGTCTCGGTGGGACGCAGGACATCGGCCATGGGCGCGTTCTCGAAGACGAACAGCGTGTCGAACAGCGCTCCCGCACCGATGGCCCGCTGTATCGACGAAAGACTCACGTAGGCGCGCTCGCGCATCGGGGCCGACGCACGCTGCAGCCGCCGGCAGCCCTCGGCCGCGGTGTCGGCACCGAGATCCACCCGCACCGGGATGGTGTTGATGAACAGTCCGATCATGGTCTCGACGCCGGAGAGCTCGTCCGGTCGGCCGGAGACGGTGGTGCCGAACACGACGTCGCGCCGATCGGCGAGCCTGCCGAGGAGAACGGCCCAGGCGTACTGCACCACCGTATTCATGGTGAGCCCGTTGGTTCGCGCCCATGCCGTCAACCGAGCGGTATCGACCGGGTCCAAGGTCAGATTGTCGATGGTGGGGACGATGGTGTTCACCGCGGTATCGGTGCGATCGGCGAGATGCAATGGGTGGACATCGGCGAGGTAGTCACGCCAACCACGCAGTGCCGCATCGGTATCGCGGGCGGCGAGCCAGCCGATGTAGTCGCGATACGGACGTGGGGCAGGCAACGCGTCAGCTGCCGCGCCCGCTTCGTACAGCGCGTAGAGCTCGCGAAAGAACACGCCTAGCGACCAGCCGTCCAACAGGATGTGATGGGCGGTCAAGACCATCCGTCGCGAGTGATCCGGCAGCGTCAACAACAGCACGCGCAGCAGCGGACCACGCGCCAGGTCGAACGGGGCGCGGGCTTCGGCCGCGACGACATCGTCGAGTTCGGCTGTGGCTACGCTTCGTTCAGCCCACGGCAGCTCCGCGAAGGTAGGCACGATCTGCACCGGCTTCGGCAGGTCGCGGTCCCAAAAGGACGCGCGCAGATTGGCGTGTCGGCGCAGGATCACTCCGGCGCTGCGGCGGAGCAACTCGGTATCGACCGGACCGGCCACCTCGAAGACGAACTGGAACGAGTACAGGTCTCCCTCGCCCGCCAGCCTGGCCAGCGTGAACAGGCCCTCCTGCAGCGGGCTCAGCGCGAGCACATCCTCGATCTCCGGCATCGGCGCCTGCGTATTCTCCGTCATCAGGCGGCCTCCTCAGCTTCGGTTCTCGGATACGAGCAGCACGACGTCATCCAGGGAAGCGCCGGCCAGGATCTTGGTCACCGGCACGTCGCGGTTCAGCGTGGCCTTGACCCGCGCGTGCAGATCCAGTGCCTGCAACGAGTCGAAGCCGAGCGCTACCAAGGGAATCGAGCTGTCGATCTCGTCATGACCGTCGGCGAGCATCACCCGATCGACTTCGCGCCGGATCGCTTCCGCGTAGTTCACGGGCGCGCGCACAGCTGGCTGCGCGATGACTCGCGAAGGCTCCGCGGGAACCGGACGCGCGACGACCGGCGCCGCCAGTTCTGAGAGCGCGGGTGCGAAAACTGGCGCAAGGCCGATGATCTCGACCGTGTCGCGCAGGCGCGTCCAATCCGCGGACAGGACAACGCTGTTCACACCACGATCGGCGAAACCCGCGGTGATCGCCGCCGCGGCAGGCATTCTGCGCAGACCGGCACCGACGATCCGGTTCGCGACCTCGCGGTCCTCCTGATCGGGCAGGCCCCACAAGCCCCACTGCACAGCCGTACAGTCCATCCCCTGTGCCCGCAGTCGCACGGCAAGTCCGTCGAGCATACGGTTCGTGGCCGCGTACAACGCCTGACCGCGACCACCGAGGCTGGCCACGAACGAAGAACAGAGCAGCACCGTGCAGTCGGTGGCCAACGGCATCGTGCGCAACACCTCGCCGATGCCGAGCACCTTCGCGGCGGCCGACTCGGCCACCGCCGCTGGATCCAACTGGGACCACACATAATTGACGGCCGCATGCACGACGACGCTTATCGGATGGTCATCGAAACGTCGCGCCAGGCTCGCGACCGCGGCCTGGTCGGTGATGTCACATGCGACAACCTCGATGTCGGTGTCGCCGAGTGCGCGGAGCGGCCGCAATCGCTCGGTGAGCGCCGCGGTCTCGCCGGTCCGGCTCACCAGGGTGATCCGACGCGCGCCGTCGCGAGCGAACCGCGCACAGAACTCGAGACCGACCTGCCCGGTGCCACCGAGAATCAGTACATCGCTGAGGTTCTGGCTCGGTGCCGGATCGGACGACTCGGCCACGATGAGCCGTTTCGCGTACAGCTTGCCCTGCCGCACCGCGAGTTCTGGCTCACCAACGAGATGGATCGCCTGGATGATCTTGTCCGCGAGTGCTGTCGCGTCGTGGTCACCGGCATCCCGGGGTAGATCGAGGTGCCGGAAGCCGATGCCGAGGTGGTCGAGACCTAAGCATCGAAACGCCGCGCTGGTCGCCGCGTGGCCGAGCGCGGGGATGTCGTCCGGCGTGATCGCCTCCGCACCTGTTGTCACCAACCAGCATTCGGTGACGCCGGATGCGAACGCGGTCAGTCGATCGGCCGCCGCGGCAAACGCGGCGAGTTCGGCTACCGCATCCGCCGTTTCCGCGGCAGGAGCAGTCGGCAGCATCAACATGACGGTGTCGAATTTCGCCGCATTGCTGGAAATTTCGGCGCCGAAGCGCGCCGCCCGGGCGTGCAGCGCCGCCGCGAGCGCACGATCACGCTCGTCGTGGTCGAGGAGCAGCACAGTTCGGGGCGCCGCGAGCGGGCGCTGTGGCAGGCCGGTCCACTCCTCACGCAGTCGGACCGGTGGCGCGGGCGCATCGGGAGCTGCGGCCTCGGACGCCGATTGATATTGCGCCCATAGCCTTTTCGTGCTCATCACCGTCGACGGGAAATCACGCAGCGGCAGCGCGGGCGGCTGCGCGTTCGGCACGGTATGCAGGCTTTGCCATGGATAGTGCAGATCGCGTACCGCGAGCTCTGCCACATTCCTGGTGAACTCGGCCAATCCGACGGCGCTGCGCTGCGAGGTGCCCAGGACCAGGAAATCTTGCGGGTTCGCCGACAGATTTTCCCGCACCGCCGGTTGTAGCGTTGGATGCTCGGCAATCTCGATAAAGGTGTCGACCGCCTCGGTGGCCGCCGTGACCGCTCGATCGAAGCGGACGCGATTGCGTATATTCCAGTACCAGTACTCCCGATGGGTCAGATCCTGGGTGATCGGTGCGCCGAGTGTGGCTCCATAGCAAGCGATCTCGCTCAGCGCGAAGGTCTCGCTCGCCAGCTTGTCACCGAGCAGCTGCTGAAGGTCGGTCCGCAACTGTGCCATCGCCGACGTATGCGCCGGGAACGATATCTGGATCTGCTTGGCGAAGATCCCGTTCGTGTTCGCGACTTTCACGAGATCGGCGATGGCGTGCTCGTCGCCGGAAACACCGACCAGCCGCGGGGCATTGATGACGGAGACCTCAGCCCAGCCAGAATGCCTGGCCAGCAGCGCCTCGCATTCCTCACGGCCGGTACCGACCACCGCCACCCCGTACCCCTGTGCGAGCCGTTCCTCGAGCAACCTGGCCCGGTGCGTGACAATCAGCACGGCATCGCGCATCTCGATCGAACCGGCTATCGCGCAGGCGGCGAGCTCACCCTGGCTGTGTCCGACGGTCGCAACCGGACGCGCGCCGACGGCTCGCCACATAGCGGCCAGCCCGATCAGGTGAAACATCCTGGCGGGCTGGACTTCCGGGAGCGATTCCGCATGTGGTCCGTCGGTGTCGAGCAGATAGTGCATCGCACGCTCATCACCGAACAGGTCCTCGTGCAGGGCGGCGCACTCGTCGACCGCCGTCCGATACGCGGGCGACAGATCGTAGTAGAGCTTGCCCATGCCGGGTTGCTGACTGCCCTGCCCTGGGAACACGAATCCGATACGCCGGGTCGCAGCCGGGCCTTCGGGTGACACCAGTGCGGGGTGCGCGTTGTCCGCAAGCAACGCCCGCAGCGCATCGAGCAGGTCCGCGCGACCGGTCGCCATGATCAGTCCGCGGTACCTGCGCGCAACCCTGGTGCGAAACAACTGGTCGGCCAAACGATCCGGAGTAACGTGCGGATGATCGTCCAAGTAGGCCAGGATCGCCGCCGCCTCGGCGCGCAACCCGTCGGCGCTGTCGGAGGAAAGCAGGACCGGGATGGTGTTGTCCGGCAGCCGATAGCTACACATCGTTGTCCTCCTGGACGGGCATCCCGACGATCGCGTGTGCGTTGGTCCCCGCGACTCCGAACGCCGAGACCGCGCCGTAGCGGACGCCGTCCGCCGGGTCCCATGGTTCGAATTTCGTGGCCAGTCGCAGGCTGGTGGCGGTCCAATCGACGGCGGCGGTCGGATCCTCCGCCCACAAGCTCGGCGCGATGTAACCGTGCGCCCCGCACAACAGCATCTTGATCAGGCCGAGAATGCCTGCGGCCGCTTGCGTATGACCGATATTCGACTTGATCGACCCGAGCAGTGGCCCGTGGTCGCGCTCCGGCGCGCCATAGGTCCGGATCAAGGCGGACAGTTCGAGTGGATCGCCGACCGGTGTTCCGGTGCCGTGCCCCTCGACCAGCCCGATCTGGTCCGCCGACAGGTCGGCGGCGGCGAGCGCGTCACGAATCAGTCGTTCCTGCGCCAGCGCGCTCGGCACGGCCAGTGGCGCCCCCTTGCCGTTGTGATTGACCCGCGAGCCGAGCAGCCTGCCGTAGACGCGATGGCCGAGTTCGCGCGCCCGTGACTCACGTTCCAGGACAACGACTCCCGCACCTTCGGCCCACACTGTTCCGGTGCTTCCCGCAGCGTAGGCCCGGCAGTGACCATCAGCGGACAACGCGTTGTTCTTGGCGAACTCGTAGAACATGCCCGGCGAACCCATCACGCACACGCCACCGGCGAGTGCCCATTCGCATTCGTTCGCCCGGATCGCCGCCGCGGCCTGATGCACGGCGGTCAAACCCGATGCGCACGAGGTGTCCACGCTGATCGAAGGCCCGATCAGGCCGAGACTGTGCGAAATCCGGCCGGCCACCGCGCCGAGTGTGGTGCCGGTCATCCGATAACCGCTGTGCTCGGTGACCGCCGCCATCCGTGGTCCGTATTCCAGTGGCGTCGCGCCCATCCAACAGCCCGCGCTGCTCCCGTCGAGAGCGCCGGGATTCAGGCCGGCATCCTCGACCGCCCGCCAGGCGACGCGCATCCCGACCCGCTGCTGCGGATCCATGGCGATCGCTTCGCGCGGCGTGATCCCGAAGAATGCGGGATCGAATTCCGCTGCACCGCACAGAAATCCGCCCGCATCGCAGACGTCGGCCCAGCCATCGTTACCGCCGAGGGTAAGTAACTGTTCGAGCGGCCAATCCCGATCGCGCGGAAAAGGCCCGATGAATTCCCTCGATCCGGCCAGCGCCGACCACAATTCCGGCGGGCTGGTGATCCCACCGGGTGCCTCGACGCCAATTCCGGTGATAACGATGTCGTTTTCGTCCCCCGAAACCGATTCTGCCATGACGCACCTAACGTGAACGAGCGGATTATCTGACGGAAACCGCAGCGGAAGAAAGCAATTCGGCGACGCCGTCGACATGGTTGTGCAGATAGAAGTGCCCACCGTCGAAAAGGGTCACCGCCCCGCCGCCACTGCTGTGCGCCACCCACGGGCGCAGTTCGCCGACGGTCACGAAGTCGTCGTCGGCGCCGCCGAGCACCTCGATCCTGGCCGCTACCCGCACTTCCGGGTCACAGACGTAGTTGTCGAAAGCGCGATAGTCGGCCTTGAGCACCGGCAGGGTCAGCCGGATGATCTCGCGATTGGCCAGCACCTCGGCACCGGTGCCGTTGAGTGCGACAAGCCGCTCCAGCAGGGCATCGTCCTCGGTCGGCAACGGCTCGGTCTGCGCGACCAAGGCCGGTGCCACCGCGCTGGAGGCGCCGAGCAGCGCCACCGCGACGCCAGCGGCCTCGGCCTGTCGAACGAACTCGAAGGCCACCATGGCACCCACGCTGTGGCCGAAGACGGTGATCGGAACGCCGCGATGGTACGGGGATTCGAGGAATTCGGCGAGTGCGCCCGCGGCGAGCTCGGCGCAACTGGACGCCAGCGGTTCAGCCACCCGGTCCTGGCGTCCGGGGTACTGCACGACGACAACGTCGAAATCCTGGCTGAGCCGCTTGGAGAAGGTGCGATAGGTCGAAGCCCCCGCGCCCGCGTGCGGGAAAAGCACTAACGGCGCCATTGATTCGGCGGCGGGTTTGTGGAACTTTCGAATCCATCCGAGATTGTTGGGCATACAGCAGCTCCTACAGATAGCCGTCGGCGATTGACGCCTCGGCAGCGTCGACGGCACTACGGCACGAACCGTCCACCGGGACGTTAGCATAGGCTAACCTTAGCCGATATCCCGGAGTCAACCCCTACGGAGCTCGACATGATGAACACCACTGGCACGCACTACGTCCTGGCGCGCGAGCAGACCGACATCTCCGACGAAGTGCGCGCCGTGGCGGCGCCACTCCCCCCGAATGTGGCCGAACCGTTCCGTATTCGTATCGCCGATCCCGACGGAACCGACCCGGCGATGATCAGCGAGTGGATGCACCGACCGCACCTGCTCGAAACGTGGGAGCAGCCATGGCCGGCCGAGCGCCGCGAACAGGACCTGCGCGCGCAGCTCGCCGGAACCTATTCGCTGCCATGCATTGCCAGCTTCGACTACGCCACCGATAACCAGCCGGAGCGCGGCCGGCGCGACGTGGCCTACCTGGAGCTGTATCGCGCGGCCAAGGACGAAATCTCCCGGCTGTACCACGCCGATCCCTACGACGTGGCGATGCATCTCGCCACCGCGGAGCTCGACTTGATCGGGCGCGGCGCGATGACCGCGTTCGCCGTCCAGTTGATGTCCGCTATCTTTGCGGCAGAGCCGAATTGCCGCCGCATCATGATCGACCCCGATCATCGCAATGTCGTGGTCCGCCGCGTCGCGGAAAAGTTCGGCATGACCAACCTCGGCGAATTCGACATCCGGCCCGATCGCCGGATCGCGCTCTTCACCCTGCCACGCACGCCCGCGGACATGCCGACACTGTGAGATTGACCAACGGCCATGCGAATCACGATGCGGCACGGGCAGAGTGCGCTCGTGCCCCCCGCACGGCATGCGTCGAGCACAGCACACGATCCGAAAGTTCGCCGAGGCAGCTGAGATTCGGGAACCCGGGCCCCTGGGCGACGGCGGCCAGATTCGGCAGGTAGAGCTTGGCTGCCATGTTCGCGACCGCGAGGTCGTAGCCGATCGACGCCTCGATCCGCTGATGCGTCGGCCGCCCGCCGACAGCCAACTCCAGCAGGTCCGTCGCGTCCTGATCGAACAGCTCGAGGAACCACAACGGCTGCCCGCCCGTGGCATCGATCACCAAGTCGAAGGTGTGCAACTGATCGGGACGCATCTCGTTGCGCAGCGTCAATGCGATGGCGTCGCCCTGCTCGGTCACCCGAACGGCCCTGCCTTGCAGGTGATGTACCCGACTGTCGCCCAGCAGACTTTCCTGCACCCGGACCGAGAAGACACCGCGATCGGTCCTGCGGATGACATCGCGACGTTCTTGCACGGTCAGACCCGCCCACTTGACGGGGTCGCTGAACAGCGAGTTCTCGAAATAGCTTTCGCCGCGGGTATAGATGGTCGCCATCGGGGTGACCACCGAGATGGACAGCATGCCGTGGCGAACCAACTCATCCAGCGCCGAGCCCGCGGTCTCACCACCACCGATCACCGCGACCCGGGAGGCAACGGGGAGCGCGCGGCGGCCGGCCAGATCCCAGAATTGCGCGACGCTCAGCACCCGAGGATGGTCGGCAAGGGCACGCGAGCTGGCGCCGGGGCCGGTGATCATCAGCTTGTCCGCGGTCAGTTCGACCGGACCGCCTGCCAGATCGGTCGCGGTGACCCGCCAACCGTCGGCCGCCGGGGCAACGGAACGCACTGTGCCGGAGACGATTTCGAGGTCAACCTGCCGCGCTACCCACTGCAGGTACTTGGCCCAGACATGATGGTGCGGATTCGGGCGACCCCGATCGATCCATTCGGCATAGGTGCCCTGCTCTACCAGAAAGGACGTCCAGCTGTAGGCCGTCATCGCCGCGTTGATCTCCGCATTGCGGCCACGCGCCCAGGTCGAGTGATACGGGAAGCCGACGTCCTTCTCAGGACTGGTGCCGAGCCGATGCTGGCCGTCGGTCCAGCCACCGCTCGGCAGCCAATTACCGCCGACCACATGCGCCTCGACCGCAATAACGCGCGGGGCAGCCAGGCCGAGTTCGCGCAGCACCTTCGCCTTCGCCGCCACCGCAAGGGCTTTCGGCCCCGCCCCGACCGTAAGAAGCGTTTCCACTGGTTCTCCACTCTCTCCGACACGCGAGGGTCGCGGTGCGCACATTCCGTTGTTCACGTGTCGGTGCCCACAATCCGAAACTCTTTCCACCTATGTTTGCATAGGCTTACCTTATATTGCAGTAATAGCCGCGGATAGCGGCGGTGCTCACACCCGTGACCGATTGGATGAAATAGATGCCCAGCAACTCGAACAAGTCGTTACTGCGTCGCGCGACAACGACATTCGCACTCACCGCTGCCGTACTGGGCGGGGTAACGGCCACCGTGACACCGGCCGTCGCGGCACCGCTGGTCGCACCGATGCACGCCGCAGCGCCCAGCGCCGGCGAGCTGACCGCCAAGCTGAGCCTCGCCGTGAACACCGGCGCACCGCGGGCCGCCAGGGCGGCAGAGCTCGAATCGGGCGATGCGGGCGTGGCCACGATGGACAAGATCGGCGCGATCCTGCTCGCCGCTCCGCCGAGCCTGCGCTACAACGTGGTCGACCCGTCCGTCTCCGGCGACCGGATCGACGCGGTGTTGCGGGTTACCACCGAGGGCTACCCCGACTTCAACTACGACACGTCATGGAAGCAGATCGACGGCACCTGGAAGCTGAGCCGCGCGTCCGAGTGCAGCATCGCGTCGGCGCTCGGGCTGTCCTGCTGAGCGCCAACCACCTTGCCGCACACCGTCCGTCGTTGCCTCCGAGGACAACGGCGGACGGTGCCATCGGCTACCGCGCGACAATTTAGTTTCGTTAGGCTACCCTAACGTCATGGGTAAGGGAATCAATGGTCTGATCGTGAAGGCGTGGGGCGGCGCTGACTACCAGCTCACGGTGACTTCCACCGAGCTCGTCACCGACAAGTACCTGCGGCTGGGCTTTACCGCAGGTGGGCTGTTCGCCGACCACCCGGTGCACCCGACGCAATGGGTACGCGGCTGGTTCCCGGACAGCACCGGCGAGAAACTCCAACAGCGCGGATACACCCTGGTCGACCCCGATCCCGACGGCGACAGGTTCGCGATCGAATTCGCCTTGCACAACGGCCATGCGGCGCGATGGGCGGAAAACGCGTCGGTCGGTGACACGCTCGACGTGACCGTCCTCGGTTCGGACTTCCAACTGCCCGAGTCGACACCGAGCGAATACCTCATCTTCGGCGACACCGCGTCACTGCCCGCGATCAACTCGCTGCTGGAGGCGATCGGTGACGTCCCGGCCAGGGTGTGGCTGGAATGGCAGTACGAGTCCGACCTGCAGATTCCCTTGCGCGGCAAACCCCATCACAAGGTGACCTGGGTGCAGCGGATCGATGACGGCCGGTTGCTCCGGGAAGCCGCGCACGAACTCGACTGTCCGGACGGCGCGTTCGCGTGGGTTGCCTGCGACGGCCACACCACACGGTCGATCGTGAAGTCGTTCAAGCAGATACACGGTGTGCCCAAAACCGCGATGAAGTACCAGGCCTATTGGAAGTAGTCCCGCCGTTCGGCGGGGGTCCGGCTCATCCTGCGGGATGACCAGGTCGCGACCTGTTGTCGACGCGCGATGACCCGCTGGTCCGTCAGGCTGGTATCCGGATTCGAGACCGCTCGCGCAACAGCTGCGTGACCCGGCGCCGGAGCGGAGGTCAGCTGGCATGTCGATCCTGGATACGGTGCTCGCGTTGGCCGCGGTCGCGTTCGCGGTGACGGCCGTCGCGGCCCGGCTCGTCGCGCGGCGGATCGCGGTTGTGGTGCTGCCCGCGCTGGTTGCCGGGTGCGTGGCACAGTGGCTGATCGAAGGGTTCTACTGGCAATTCGCACCAACCTACCTGCTGCTGTTCGCAGCGGCGGGACTCGTTGCCGGACAGGTGAAGTGGCCCAGCAGCGGGTGGCGGACGACTGTCGCCCGCGTCAGCGTGGGGCTGCTGGTATTACCTGCCGCGCTCGCCTGGTCGCTTGTTCCCGTGCCTGCCCTGCCGCGGCCGACCGGGCCCTACGCGGTGGGTACCGAGATCTTCCGGATGGTCGATCCCAACCGGCAGGAGCCGGCGACGGATTCGCCGAGCGACCATCGCAATGTCGTTGTGCAGGCGTGGTATCCGGCCGACCCGACGGTGCGTGGCGAGCACTCGACCTATCTCGATGGGCAGGACCGACTGCCGGAGAAGGTCACCGTATTGCCGAGGGTGTTGCTGCGCGGGTATGACCGCATCGATACGCACGGGCGGCGCGACGTGCCGATCAGCACCGATCGGCCGCGCTGGCCCGTGGTGTTGTTCTCCCCCGGATACGGTGCGCCACGCGCCTTTTACACCGGGCTGATCGCCGACCTGGCCAGCCGCGGATACATCGTGCTCGCCATCGACCACCCGTACGAGGCGGCGGTCACCGAGCTCGCCGACGGCACCATCGCGACACCGCATGAGCGCTTCCTCGACCACGATCCGGACCAATCCCGTTATATGAGTGGGCAACTCGAGGTGCGCGCCGCCGATTTGCACTTCGTGGTCGACCAGCTCGGTCGGCCGGACACCATGGGGCCGCGGCTATCCGGCCACCTCGACACCGACCACATCGCTGCCGTTGGCCATTCATTCGGTGGCGCGACCGCGGCGGCCGCACTCGCGAACGATCCACGGATCAAGGCGGCCGTGAACATCGACGGAACGTTGTACGGCACGCTGCCCCAGCAGTCGCTGACCAAGCCGTTCCTCTTGCTGGAGAGCGATCAGGCGGAGACCGGGCACTCGACGCAGTACTTGGACGGCAACCGCGCGTTGCTCGAACGGCTGCGGGCCGGCGGGTTCCGTTACGAGATCAGCGAGGCCAATCACTACAGCTTCACCGATGCGCCGCGGTTCCTCGCCGACCCGGCCAGATTCCTGGTGGCCCAACTGATCGGCGGCTCGCGGGGGCCACGGGAAACGCAGCGGGCGACCAACGACCTATTGACCGCGTTCCTGCAGGAGCCGCTCGGCGGCGGCCACGGCGATATCGGTGCGGCTGCCGCGCGCTACCGGGATATCGACGGCGGGCCGGTGCGTTAGGCGGGCCCGCTTGCGACGATCGATGCCGTATGCGGGCCCTGCCTTGCGCTTTCGATCAGACCGCGACCGGCTCCAGTCGCCATCCGGTGGCACGGGAGCGCTCGCTCCAGAAGTCGGCGTAACGCCCGCCCGCGGCCAAAAGCTCAGCGTGCGTGCCTCGTTCGACGATCTGGCCGCCATCGAGGAAGAGAATCTGATCGGCGTGCGCGATGGTGGCGAGTCGATGCGCGACGACGATGACGGTCTTGTCCTTGGTGAGCTCGTGCACTCCGCGGACGACGACCGCCTCGCTGTGCGGGTCGAGCGCACTGGTCGCCTCGTCGAGCAGCACGATCGGCGCGTCCTTGAGCAAGGCGCGAGCGATCGAAACCCGTTGCCGCTCACCACCGGACAGCGCGACGCCACCCTCACCGACCGCGGTGTCGAGACCGTCCGGCAACCGTTCGACGATCTCGTCCACTCTGGCCGCCTCCGCCGCGCGCCAGACCTCGGCTTCGGTCGCATCGGGGCTACCGATCCGAATGTTTTCCGCGACAGAACGATTGAAGAGGTAAACGTTCTGGAAGACCAGCGACAGCTGATTCAGCAGGGTCTCCGACGGCTGGTCGCGCACGTCGTGTTCGCCGACAACCACACGGCCCGAGTCGGTGTCGTAGAACCGTGCGGCGAGTCGGAGCAACGTGGTCTTGCCTGCGCCGCTCGGTCCGACGATCGCAGTGGTGGTGCCTGCCGGCACGCTGAACGTCAGGCCGGAAAGGACAGGCTCGCCGGGGCGATATCCGAAGCTCACATCATCGAATACCACCGATGGAACGCCCGGCGTGACAGCGGCCTTCGCCTCGGGCAGCACCGGCTCGGCCAGCAGGTCGGTTACCCGGTCGACGGCGGAGGCGGCGGCACGCAGGCCATTGCCGAGCTGGGCGGCCTGATTGAGCGGCTCGATAAAACGGGAGCTGACGGCGATCAACGCGATGGCGGCCGCGGCCGAGATGGCGCCGTCGGTGACCCGCCCGATCACCACGTAGGTCAATACCAGGAAGACCCCCTGCACGAACAGCGAGAACACGATCAAGCCGGGCACCGCGGTGAACACCATCCTGGTCATCGCCGAACGCTGGCGATGCAGTGCCGAGTCGAGCGCACGATTGCCCGCACCGACCGCGCCGAACGCCCGCAGTACCGGCTGAGCCTGGGCGAATTCGACCACGCGCGAATCGGCTTCGGACGCGGCGGCGTGCGCGCGCTGATCCGACCCCGTGTAGGCCCGGTTGGCCAGGGCGTTCACCAGAAAGAGCACGGGCGCCGCGACCAGCATGGTGAGTGAGATGCGCCAGTCGATGAACAGCATGCCGACCGCGACTCCGAGCGGAACCACGATGCTGTTGAGCACCTTGGCAAGCAAATAGGCGACGGTGCCCTGGATTTCCCGCACGTTCTCCACGGCGATCCTGGACAACTTTCCGGCACTGCGGGTTTCGAACCAGCCGAGTGGAAGCGCGTTGAGATGATCGCCGATCCTGGTCTGCAGGCGAAGCTGCAGACCGACCGCGATGCGTAGCCCCAGGACCGTCTGGAGGTAACCGAATATCGCTACGCCCGCGACGGCCGCGATCATCAGCAATGTCCAGAACCAGGCCCGGCCGAGGTCGCGATCCAACAGCGCCGACAACACCGGAACGAGCATCAGATAGGCAACCGCCTGGCACAGCGCCTGCGCGGTGATCGCGGCGAACAATTTCGGTGTCATCGGGGCGAACTCGTCCGGGACCAGCCCGAGCACCTTGCGAATCATCGCGCCGCCTCCTTCTCGATGAGCGAGACGGCACGCAGCGCCGCCTCATTGATTTCCCAGAGCCGCTGGTAGGTACCGCCGGTACCGACCAGACTCCGGTGGTCGCCCTGTTCGACTACAGTTCCGTTCTCCAGCACCAGGATTCGGTCCACGCCGGTGATGGTGTGCAGCCGGTGCGCGATGACCAGCACGGCGCGGCCCGCCACCAGCACGGCGAGCGCGTCCTGTACCGCGGCCTCGGATTCCGGATCCGCGAAGGCGGTCGCCTCGTCGAGGACGAGCACGGGACTGTCGGCAAGCAGTGCTCGGGCGATCGAAAGTCGTTGCGCCTCACCGCCGGACAGGCTAGCGTCGACGCCGATCTCGGAGTCGTAGCCGCGCGGCAGCGCGACGATCCGGTCGTGGATCTGCGCGGCCCGGGCCGCACGCTCCAGGGCCATGTCGTCGGCGTGCTGATCGGCCAGCCGCAGGTTCTCCCGGATGGTGCCGCGGATCAGCCGCACGTCCTGGAAGACGAACCCGACGGTGCGGTAGAGGTCTTCGGTCGAATAGTCGCGAATATCGCGTCCGCCAATGGTGATTCGGCCGGCGTCGACGTCGTAGAAGCGGGGCAACAGTTTGGCGAGGGTGGACTTGCCCGAGCCGCTCGGACCGACCAGCGCGGTGATGGTACCCGGCGTCAGTTCGATATCGATGTCACGTAGCACCTGATGATCCGCGCGATAGCCGAAGCTGACCGACTCGAAACGAACCACGCCCGCGTCCACTGCCTCCGCAGGCGAAGTGCCTGTCCCGGAAACCAATTCAGCGGTGTGCTGGAGTTCGTGCAACCGCAGCGCGGCGACGCCCGCGGTACGCAGCGCCTGCCCACCGTAGCCGAGCCCGAGCAGCGCACTACCGAGTCCGAGGCCAACCAACAGGAATGGCAGCACGTCGAGCGGCGTCAACCAGTCCAGCCCGACCCAGATCAGGCCGGCGACCACGATCACGAGCATCACGAACACCGGGGCGATCACGATGTCGGAGGCCGCCTGCAACCGGATCATCGGCGACTTCCACCGGTTCAGGCCGCGCGCCTGGCCCTCCACCGCGTCCTGGAATTCGCGGTGCGCCTTGCCTGCCTGGCCGAACGCACGTACCACCTGGATACCGTCGACGAACTCGACGGTCGCCTCCTGCACCCGGCGTTCCCAGCGCTGGTAGATGGCCAGCCGATCCCTGCTGTCCTGGTCCATCATTCTGCTCAGCACGATCCCGTACGCCGCCAACGGGACCAGCAGTAGCAGGGTGAGCCGCCAGTCGACAGTCACCAGGTACCCGAGGGTGACCAGCGGGACGACGAGCGCGCCGACGAACTCCAGCCGCGCGTGCGCGACCAGATAGTGCAGTGCCTCGACGTCGTCCTGCAGGTACTTCTTCACCTCGGTGGAGGTGCGCTCGCCGAACCAGCCGAGCGGCACCCTGGTCAGCTTCGCCGCGAGCGCCCGGCGGACGGTGAGCTGATAGCCCGCGTCCACCAGGTGCGACCAGGTCAGTGCGAGCGCCTGCAGCAGGCCGCGGGCCAGCAGCACGAGCATCGCCGCCCACACCAGGCGCCACACCCGATCGGTGTCGACCTGATCGGCGAGCAGCTCGCGACAGGCCTCGACGATCAGCACGAACGGCACCACGGCGCACACCGAGGCGACCGCCATCACGACGCTGGCCAGCGTCAGCGTCCGCCGTACCGGCGCGAGAATCTCCTTCCGCGCCAGCGCTTCCTGTTGCTTGCGCGCCTTCTGCACCGCTCGGGGCGGTCGGTTTCCCGTCTCCGCCGCAGGAAGCGGCGCGACCTCCACCGTCATAGGTTGTTGCCTCTCCCCATCGTTGGATCTGCTCGACGAACCGGACTCATCCTCACACAAGATGCGCCAGTAATGTAGGTTAGCCTAAGTTATCTACGCAAGGTTTGGGCAGCGACGGTCATCGGGCCCATTCGGCGCACCGGCGGACCACCTCGTCGCATTCGGAGCTCGCGGATGCTCATTCGATTCGCTTTCAGAAACGTTCGCGTTTATCGCGGAATTGATTGTCGCACTGTGGACTTGTTCCGGCCATCTGCGAAAACGGCGCAATACCCGGGCCTTTCGGCTGCCCGTCATGCGCGGGAATGCTCCATGAACGACGGCCCAACCAGGCCCGATAGCGCCGATACATGGCTACTTTCTTCTCTACACGGAAGTACCGCGTCTGGAGTCGTGAATATGTTTGTTACACAGGTCATTTCCACAATTACGCGCTGCTCGGTCGATCCCGGCGAGCTCACACCGGAGCAGGCGCACCGTGCTATGCAGGTGCATTTGAATTGCAGCGTCGACGTGTGCCGGGTGCGTCGTCGCGCGCGCCGGACGCTGGTCGAGGCGCGGCGGATGGTGCTCGACGAGCGGGCGACGCCTTAGCGCGGAATCCTCCCGGCCGTCGTGGTGTTGTTCCCCACATGACCACAACGGCATCCGATCGATCCACGCCCGTCGTCGACCCGAGCACGGCCTTCGGCGCCAAGGTGATCGAGCGCCTCGACAAGGAACCAGTGATCTGGCTGACCACCGTCGGCTCCACCGGGACACCGCAACCCAATCCGGTGTGGTTCCAATGGCGCGACGACGAGTTCCTGCTGTTCAGCGAGCCCAACCAGGCCAAGCTGCGCAACATCGTCCGCAATCCGCGCGTTTCGCTGAACTTCAACAGCACCGAGTGGGGCAGCGACGTCGTGGTGTTCACCGGCACCGCACGCATCGATGACGCTGCCGCCTCGCCTGACGAAATCGCCACGTACGCAGCGAAATACGTCAAGGGGCTGCAGGACATCAAGCTGACCGCCGACGAGTTCTTCGCCAAGTACTCCACGATCGTCCGGATCCGCCCGGATCGCCTGCGCGGCTTCTGAATCGGCGCCGGAGATGTTCGAGCTGCCACACCCGACTGCCGCGTGGCAGCATCGCGGCGCACGCACCGGTTTCGAGATCGCCTACTTCAAGGTGACCGAGACCGGTGTGCAGATCGACGGCTGCACCACGGCGGTCGAGGACGGCGAGGTCTGGGCGGTGGACTACCAGATCGTCCTCGACCCGTCATGGCACACCCGACGAGCCGCGGTCGCGACCCGTCGACGCGGCGGCTGGCACACGGTCCAGCTGAACACCGACGGAGCGGGTAACTGGACGGTCGACAGCGTGCCGAACCCCGCACTGAGCGGCTGCCTCGATGTCGACCTGGAAGCTTCGGCACTGACCAACGCGTTCCCGGTGCATCGGCTCGGCTTGACCGTCGACACGACAGCGGATGCGCCCGCAGCCTACGTGCGCGCCGTCGGGCTGGAGGTGACCCGGCTGGAGCAGGGCTACCACCGAATCGCCAACGACGGCCCACACCAACGCTTCGCCTACACCGCACCGCAGTTCGATTTCACCAGCACGCTCACCTACGACGAATCCGGCTTCGTCCTCGACTACCCGGGCATCGCTCTCCGCGCCCACTGACCGAGGGCGGCAGCACCCGGTGAAATGGCCGACGACTAGGGTCGATAGACCATTGCCACGGCCGACATAAGGGAAATCAGTGCACCTCGGTACACCTGGGCCAGGCCGCCCCTGCCGGGGACGGCTCGCACAGCGGACAACCACTCGACGCCACGGAGGAGACAAGCATAGAGCTGGTCGACTAGCCCGTGTCAGCATCATCCGTGGGCCATGAGAAGGCGGCAGGTACCGCCGTTGCCCAAGCGGCACGGCCTCGATCCGGCTCGGCTCCGGCTGCCGGAGGAAGGTAACTGGGCGACTATTCGCGATCACTTGGTCGAGCGGCTGCCCCGAGTGGATCCGGCACGCATCGATGAGCTGTTGCGGGAAGGCGGCATCGTCGACCTCGACGGGCCGATCGCGCCCGACGCGCCCTACGCTCCCGGCAGCGCCGTGTGGTTTCACCGCGATCTGCCCATCGAGACGCCGGTGCCGTTCGATCTCACCATCGTGCATCGCGACGCGGACCTGCTCGTCGTGGACAAGCCGCACTTCCTCGCGACCATCCCGCGCGGCCAGCACATTCTGCAGACCGCGCTGGTGCGGCTGCGCCGGGAACTGGAGCTGCCGGAGTTGATCCCGGCGCATCGGCTGGATCGGGTGACGGCGGGGCTGGTGCTGTTCATCATCAACCCGGCGCGGCGCGGGGCGTATCAGACGATGTTCCACAAGCGCACGGTCCGAAAGGAATACGAGGCGATCGCGCCGTTCGATCCCGAGCTGGCGCTGCCACGCGTGGTGCGCAGCCGGATCGTGAAGGAGAAGCACGTGCTCGCGGCGCAGGAGGTCGAGGGCGAGCCCAATGCCGAGACCTCGATCGAGCTGCTGGAGCACCGCGACGGGCTCGGGCGTTATCGACTGCGACCGTTGACCGGGCGCACCCATCAGCTGCGGCTACACATGAACGGACTCGGCATCCCGATTCTCGGCGACGACTTCTATCCGGTGATCACCGACAAGCCGGTGGACGATTTCACCCGTCCGCTGCAGCTGCTCGCCGCGTCGCTCGAGTTCACCGATCCGATCAGTCACGAGCCGCGGCGTTTCGACACCACCCGCACGTTGCAGGCTTGGACTGATCCCGCCGGGTGGGCCGGCTGACGGCACTGGAGGTCAGCCGGCCCATGCGCCCGCCGCGGGGCTCAGACCACGCCGGGCGCGGCTCGTTGAACTGAAACAAGTTCCAGTCAGAGTAACCCCGCGCGCGGCGACACCACATCGAGACCCGTATATCCGGCGAATTCGGGTAGGCGGACAGCAAATGACCAATCAAGCGGCGGCTCCGGCACCCATCCGTACACTGGGCGGGATGCTCGCACAGGACCTCGAGGAAGCGGCTCCGCCCCGCCACAAATTGCATGCGTATGCCGATGTGGCCGTGGTCGTCGTCGTCTTGGCGGGGACAAACCTGATCGCGCATTTCACCACCGCCTGGGCCAGCATTGTGACCGTGCCCGTGGCCGCCGTCGTGCTGCTGGCGATGATGCGCCGGCGCGGACTGCACTGGCATGAGCTCGGTCTGTCACCGCGATACTGGCGGCGCGGGACGCTCTACGCGCTCGGCGCGGTTGCCGTCGTCCTCACCGCGGTAGCCATCGGCGCGATATTGCCGGTCACCCGCCCGTTCTTCCTGGCCGATCGCTACGCCACCATCTCCGGGGCGCTGATCGCCTCGATGATCGTGATTCCGTTGCAGACGGTGATTCCCGAGGAACTGGCGTTTCGCGGCGTACTGCACGGCACGCTCGATCGGGTCTATGGGGCGCGAGGTGTCTTCGCGGCGGGATCGCTGCTTTTCGGACTCTGGCATATCGCCTCGTCGCTCGGATTGACCAGTAGTAATCGCGGTCTGTCCGGGTTTGTCGGCGGCGGTGTCGCGGGTCAGCTCATCGGCATTCTGCTCGCCGTCATTGCCACCGCGGGGGCGGGCGTCGTGTTCACTTGGCTGCGCCGCCGCAGCGGGAGCCTGCTCGCGCCGATCGCGCTGCATTGGTCCGTCAATGGTGCGGGCGCGCTGGCCGCCGCCATTGTTTGGCATACAACTTTGTCCTGAACCGGCGCCGCACGACGTCGAAATCGGGCACAGCGCACCGGAATTCCCCACCGGTATTCGGCCGCATTCCGAACCGCGTCGACGGCGTGTTGCTCAAATCGGCGTGTCACAAGATCAGCGGAGATATTCGCACTGGTTTTCGAGCGTCGGCATTGACCTCGGCCGGTGGCCGGTTTAGCCTCAGTGCGATCACACATACGTTCGAGCAAGTAGGTCTGCTGACGATCTGCTCCGGGAAGGCTCGCGATGCGCGACGAACAATCCACCGGTAGTTCCGAGATCGCCGCGCTGGCGCAGCGGGTCGAGACGGCTCGCGGAAAACTGCCGCTGCAGCACGACGCCGCGCTCTTCGAGGTGTTATCCGAGGGCGAGATCGGGGCGGAACGCGAACTCGCGGAATGGGTTCGGGCGCAGCGGCGCAAGCAGCGGCGCCGGGCGGTCGAAGAGGAACTGGCCGCCGAGAAGCGAGACCGGCGCAGCGCGGCCGCCATTCGACGATCCGACGAGGCGGACGAGCGGTGGCATCGGCGGGCACTGGCCGCGCGACGGCGGGTATCGAGCGAGGATGCGCGGCTGGCGCAGCTGTATCGGCGGGCCGAGTGGTCCTCGCGGGCGCTGATCGCCGTCGTCGTGCTCGGCATGGTGTGGGCCGGGGTGAACGTGCAGCACAACCTGGTGCCGAGCGGGGACATGACCGACCCGCTGTACTGGTTGAGCTACGGGATCGAGGCGATGATCTCGATCCCGATCATCACCATCATGGTCGCCGCGACCACCGCCGCCCGCTGGGGTCGCGAGCTCGCGCGCGGCAAGGTGGTGTTCTTCGAGACCGCGTTGCTCGGCACCACCATCGCGCTGAACGCGGGACCACACCTGGCCTCGGGTTCGTTCGGACGCGCCGCGGAATACGCGATCGCGCCCGTCATGGTCGGGGTCGTGATCTGGTTGCACGCTTGGGTTTCCGCACGGTACGCGCTGCTCATCGATGGTGCGCCGGTAGTGGATCGGGATGCGACGGTGGTTCGGCATCGCGTCAGTGACCGGGATGCGCGCGTCGGGCTCACCGTCGATGCGCCGGACGACCACCGCTGGTTGCTCAGCGGAGTCGATCCCTACGCGGCGACCACCACGGCTCGGCTGCCTGGCGCTGAAGTTGGTCCGGCGGGAGGCGTCGACACGTTGACGGATCGATCGCGGACCGACCATACGGAACCGGCCATCGCGACGTCGACCAATGGGCATGCGGTGCAGGCATTCTCGACTGATACTGCGCACCCGCTGACCGACGCGCCTACCAACTCTCGATCGGCGACCAACGGGCATACCGTTCCGGCGTCCTCGGCAGATGCTGTCCGCCAAGCACCCAACGACTCTCAGCTGCCGACCAACGGACACGCGGTGCGAGCCTCCTCGGCCGACACTGGCTACCCACTGACCGCCACGCCCAACGACTACAACGCGCGACCGGCGACCAACGGACATGCTGTACAAGCGGTTCCGACTGGTACCGCCAACCTGCTGCCCGACACATCCGGCGACTACGACTCTCAGCCGTCGACCAATGGACACGCCGTGTCGGCGTCCTCGGCCGACACGGCCCACCGATTGCCTGACGCATCTCGCGGTTACAACGCGCGGCCATCGACCAATGGGCATGCCGTGCGGGCGGTTCCGGCTGACACTGTCGGTCTGCCGCCGGAAAGTCCCGACGGATACGACTCCCGCCCGCCCACCAACGGGCATGCCGTTCAGGCGGTTCCAGCCGACACTGCCCACCCACTGCACGACGCACCTAGCGACCGACCGGCGACCAACGGACGTGCTGTTCAGGCGTCCTCTGCCGACACTGCCCATCGACTGCCCGACGCGCCCAACGACTACAACGCGCGACCGCTGACCAACGGGCATGCCGTTCAGGCGGTTCCGGCTGACGATCACCACCAGGAACATTCGGCCGTCGACGCGCACCATTCCAACAATGGCGGGGTTGCCATGCCGTTCTCGACTATCAACGGCCGCCCGCTGCCTGCGGAGCCGCGCGACTCGCACTCTGCCGAATCAGTCGACAACGCACGTTCCTCAACCAACGGCTCTGCGGCACAGTCTGACTCGGCGATCGGTTCTCGCCAGAAGTTTGACCCGAGCGAGGCCGAGACAGCTGCTCAACAGTCCTCCCGCCGCAATGCGTCCAACACCGATCATTCGTCCGCGACCAACGGGCACGCTGCCACGAACGGACACGCGGTGACGAATGGCCACTCGGCGATGCCGAATGGGCACGCCGTCACCAACGGGCACGCTGTTGATGGCGAGCGGCACGCACCGACCAACGGCCACGCCGCGCTCAACGGCCATGCCATGCAGCTGTTTCCGGTTAACGACATCCCGCGGAAACGCACTGATCCCGACACCGTCACCCCGGCTCCCGAAACAACCACCGACGCCCATCGCGGCGACGAGCCAGAAGAGCCTCACACTGGTGACCCCATTCGTAAGGCCGCCGCAACGATCGCCGACACTGTCGCCCAGGCGATCTCGGGCGAGACTGCACCTCGCCCCGCATCCGGCCGCCGAAAGTCGGCTACCTCCAACACCGCCGAAGCCGAGATCGAACAGCTCGTCTTCGACGAGAACCTCGAGCCGCCGCGTCCCACCGTGCGAACCGCACCGGCCGGCATTGTCGGCCGTGTCCCCGTCGAGATCGAGGTGGAACCGGAGATCTTGGACGACGAGGACGAGCTCGATGAGGACGACGAAATCACCGCTCTCGCACGCGAGATCACCCGTCGCGGTATGTCGAATCTTTCCGTCGAGCAGCTCACCCAGATCTTTCGTCTCGCCGACGAGTCCTGGCTGACCCCGGGCATCGCCAACGAAGTCGGCGTTTCCCGCGCGGCCGTGGCCCGGGCGGTGGAGGCGGGGATCAAGGTCCGTCGCCCCTACGCCATCAGTGGCTGACCTGCACGTGAGCTGATCGTCACGCGGCCGGTAGGACCCGGACAGCGAAACGGGCTGCCCTCCAGAAACACTGGAGGGCAGCCTGTTTCGGTTTTACTTACCGCCGTTCACCGGTACTCGACCACCCGCCCGTCACACCACTGGGCGCGGTCAGCGGGCGCTCGTCCCGCGCGGAGTGCAGCAACTCGCCCCGCTCGGACGACCCGCCGGACTTCTCGTCCCCATGCCCGGGCCACCAGGCGCGGTGTCCGAGCAACGCCGTCAGCGCCGGGGTGAAGAACATCGCCATCACGAAGGCCGCAATCCCGATGCCGACCGAGATGGCGAATCCCATCTGCGAGAGCACGTTGTTGCCCGCCAACATCATCGAGGCGAAGGTGCCGGCCAGGATCAAGCCCGCCGCCGCGACCGTCGGCCCCGTGTGCCGCAGCGCAAGTGCCGCAGCCTGTTTCGGGTTGTTTCCCTCGCGAGCCTCTTCCCGCAATCGCGCCACCATCAGGATGTTGTAGTCCGTGCCGAGCGCGACCACGAACAGATACATGATCACCGGCAGCGTGAAGATCAGCCCGGATTCACCCTGAATGTGTTGGAACACCAGCACTGCCGCGCCTAGCGTTGCGGCGAACCCGAGGAATACCGACGCCATCAGGTACCACGGCGCGACAAGGCTGCGCAGCAGCAGGGCGAGCACGATCATGATCAAGATGGCGGCCACTGGGAACACGATGGCGTAGTCATGGTTCATCGCGTCTTGGAAGTCGACGAAGACCGCCGTCATGCCGCCGACGGCCGCGGTGGTTCCGGCGGGCGCTGCCGCGTGCGCGGCATCCCGCAGCGGATTGCGGACCGTCTCGATCGCGGCGTCCGACTCGGGTGCGGAGGTGAGCGTCACCTGGAAATCGGCCGTCGCCTTGTCCGCGGACAACCGCGGCTCGCCCACCTGACCCACGCCGGGCACCGTGGTCAGCGCCGCCCGGTAGGTCGTGAGCTGGTCGCTGGTCAGCGCACCTTCGGTCGAGCGAAGCAGGACGTCCGACGGCTGGGTGGCACCGGCGGGCATGCCCTTGAGCAATTCCTTGTTGTAGACCACCGATTCGGATGCGGCCGAGGTCGAGCCCGAACTCAGATCGAAGGTCGGATTGAACCCGACGGCCACGATGCCCAGCGCGACGAGCACGCCACCGGAGACCAGGGCGAACGCCGCGGGCCGACGCCCGAGCGCCCCGCCGAGCGCCGCGAACCGCGCACCCTTCGGCTCCCGCTGCCACGCCTTGGACGGCCAGAACACCTTGGTGCCCAACAGCGAAACGATGGCGGGGACCAGGGTGAGCCCGGCCAGCAGCGCCACCGCGACCGCGATCGCCAGTGCCGGACCCAGCGCCCGGAACATCCCCAGGGTGGACAGGGTCAGCGCCATGAACGCGATGATTACCGCGGCCGCCGCGGAGGTTATCGCCTCACCGACTCGGGTGACCGCACTGACCATCGCGGTCTTCGGGTCCTCCCCCGCCCGCAGCCGTTCCCGGTAGCGGAACATCAGGAACAGGATGTAGTCGGTGCCGACGCCGAACAGCACCACCAGCAGAATGGCGTTCACCGAACTGTCGATCTTCAGGTCGAAAGCCTTGGCCACCATGGCAATCAGTCCGGTGACCACGCTGGAGACCGCGCCGATGGTGACGATCGGCAGCAGCGCGATCACCGGGCTGCGGAAGATGATCAGCAACAACACCAGGATCAAGACGATCGTCGCGGCCCCGATAATGGCCATGCCCTTGTTGCTCGACTCCACCTGATCCAGCATCTGCGCTGCTTGACCGGTGATGCCCGCCTTCAGCTCGGTGCCTTGCACCTGCGCCTTCAGCTCGCTTCGCAGCGCCTTGACCGCATCGCTCTGCGTCGTGTCACTCGCGCTGGTCACCTTTGTCAGCTGCACCGCGATCACCTGGATCAGCCGGTTCTCCGACGGAGGGATCGCCTGTAATCCGGTGACATCCTTGATGTTCGCGCCGGTGAGCTTCGCGCCGATCGACGCGACCGAAGCCGCGTCCGTCTCGCTCAGCGGCGCATTGTCGGCACGTGCGAAGACAATGAGCGCCGCGGGCGCCGCGCTCTGCGGAAAAGCCTTCTGCTGTATATCGAGTGCCTGAATCGACTCGTAATGCGAAGGCAGGAAGTCGGATTGGTCGGTGGTCGAGGTGAGTGTCGGCGCCGCGGCCACCACACCGACGATGATGAGCAGCCACAGGCCGATCACCTTCCACGGATGGTGAACGACCAACTGCCCGAGTCGAGCAAACATGGGGGACAAGTCCTTTCGGTATCCGAGCCGCAGCTCAGATGTCGAGATCCTCGATGGGCGGGTGCTCGGTCGTGTCGACGAGGGTGCGGAAGATCTTGGCCGGAATCCGATCCCGCAGTTCCTCGAACGAATCCACCACCTCCAGGGTGGAGTCGCCCCAGCTCTGCTCGTCGAGATCGAACCCGCTGCGCCAGTCCTTCTTCTTCAATTCCTTGACCCAGTCGGTCATCACCGAGAGATCGGTCCAATCCGTCGTCTTCTTGTGCACCGCATACTTGCCCTTACGCCCCAGATAAACCCGAACCAGCTCGACACCAACCCGGTTGAACTGCGTCGACTCCCCCAAAAGCCGGCCGGCAAACCGCTGCGTCCGCCCACCTCCGGGCCCCACCTTCACAATCACCTCCCGAAACTCCTCCGTCTCCCCCTTCGAGAAGCTCACAACCTCATCAACCACATGCTGTGATTCCATGACAACTCCATCCATAAGTGAGTGCGCATGCGCGCATAGATCCTGCAGTCGGCGAACCCCTCGTCAGTTCCCGTCGACCCCCTCAGATCCAGTACTTCCATGTTCCCGAGCCGCCGTATCCCAGAGCCCCGTTCCCGCCCCACTATATGTAGATGTATACGTATAGCGCAAGACCTAACTCGAACATCGCACGCCAACCTCCTCGAGCTCCGGCCCGTCCGTACGACACCGGACACCGAATGACCTCTGTGGGCGAAATCAGAGCAGCTATCGTTAGGAACATGACCGCCACGTATGCCTACGACGAGCAGCCGAGCAGCGGGCATCCTCTGCGCCCGGGCGCATCGCCACAGGACATCCGCTCGGCGCTGTTGCCCACCGACCGTGCCGAGTTCGATGCCGCGTACGCGCAGGCACTTACCTATGCGCGCGAGAGCCTCGATCTAACAGAGCTGTTCCGTACCCTTGAACTCTGGCGTCGCACCGCGCTCCTGCAGAGTGATCGGGAAAACTACCGCCGGGTGGTTCGGAAAGCAGCGAAGTTACTTACCGGCGAAGAGATTCCAGAAGACGAGCCGCTCGAGGTCACCCGAGCCAAGGCTGACATGTAGGTGTACCGCGTCGAGACCGACCCGGATGTTCATCAACAAATTGCCGCACTTCCCGCAGCCGCTCTTGGGCCATTTGCGGAGCTGATGGTCACGCTCGAAGTCAGTCCGTGGAGCGGTGACTCGATCAACCGCGCGAAGTCAGAGGCACCGGTACGAACGATGGCGTTCGGCGCGAACCACGAAGGGCTGATTACCTACCTTGTCGTAGACGAACGCCGAGAGGTCCATGTGCTCATCGTTCAGTGGGTCGGCGACTAGCGACACGGCGGACAAGGTTCAGGCGCTGACCTGGGTTGTCGCTGACTCCTCGAGAAATGCAGAGCGGCGGCGGTCGCGGAGTGTGAGCAGTAGGGGGAGGCCGAGGCCTATTCCGATGCCCAGGGTTGCGGCGGCGGCGAAGCCTGCCGGGAAGCCGCCTGCGTCGATGGCTATGCCGGCCAGGGAGCTGCCGATGCCGTTGCCGAGGGTGAGGGCGGCGGCGTGCCAGCCGATGGCTTCGCCGCGGCCGCCTTCGGGGACGATGCGGCTCATTTGGTCGATGGAGGCGGTAATGGTTGGGGCGCAGAATATTCCGGCGACGAGGCCGGTGATGGCCAGGGAGATGGGGCCGATGGCGAAGGCCATCGGGATGGTGACCGCGCCGAGGCCGGCCAGCAGGAGGTAGGTCGAGATGGGGCGTTGCAGTGCGCCGTAGACGAGGCCGCCGACGACCGAGCCGAAGCCCCAGACGGCCAGGACCACGCCGAGCCACTGCTGAGCCCCGAACTCACGGATGGCGGAGACGAAGGTGAGTTCGGAGCCGGACAGGACGGCGATGGCCGCGCTCGCGCCGATGCACAGGGCGACGAATTCGATGCGGAACCAGCTGCGGCGCGGGACGGCGGAACTCGACCTGTCCGAGTCCGCGGCGGAGCGTAGCGGCGGGTTCCGCACCCAGAGCAGGACGCCGGCGAGCACCAAAGTCATTTGTACGAAGAACAACACCATCGTCGTCGACCAGATGCCCGCTGCGGCGACGCCGACGATCGGCCCGACCATGAACGCGCACTCGACGGATACCGCTTCCAACGCGAGCGCGGGCTGGCGGTTCTGCTCGGTGGTCGCGGCGATGACGGCCTGCCGGACCACGGTGAAAATCGGGACGTCGAAGAGTCCGGCGATGGCGGCGAGGATGAGCAGCGGAACGTAGTCGACGAACGGCGCGATCGACCAGCACACCGCGCCGACCAGGATGGACGGCGCGATGGTGCGGCGCAGCCCGAACCGATCGAGCAGCCGCCCGCGCCACGGTCCGCTCAGCGCGATGCAGACCGTGACGATCGTGCTGAGCGCACCGGCCTGCACATACGACCCGTGCAGCGTCTGCACGACATGCAGCGCGAGCAGCACTGCCCCGGCAAAGAACGGGATGCGCACCAAGGCCCCGAGCAGCAGCACATTACGCACCGCCGCACTCGACAGAACTATCCGATAGGACCGCACCAACCGAGCTTGTCACGCCCCACCGACAACCCGCCACCGATTAATCCCATGAATTCGGCCGCCTCGGCAAAACGCCTCTGCACCACCCAACGCGCAAGCGGTGGTTCACCTTTCACCTCGGCCGAAGACACCCGCCACGTACCACTCCCGGTATCCGGTGCTACCTCTCGTCGAGATCCGCACCCTCGACCCGACGCCGTTCACTCGACGCTTGGGAAGGGTGCGGTCCCTGAAAGAGGTTGCGGCCGTAGGCTACCGAGCGCAGGCGGAGGGTATTCAGTCAGCGAGCCCGGCGCGGTCGAGCAGATAGTCGGTCATGGGCTCGTAGTACTCGGGGAAGACACCGTCATCGAGGGGAACAGTGACGGCGATTTTGCCCTCGGCATGTCCGGCGAAGAGGGCCGGGTCGTTGCAGTCGGCGAATCCGACGGTGTCGATTCCGGCTTCGCCTGCTGTCCCGGCCCAGCCGTGGTCTGCGATGACGAGATCGGGCCAGGATTGTTCGGGGCTGTCCCGCAGTTCCTGCAGCATGGCCTGCATCGGGTTCGGGTCGTGGGTGTGCTGCATCCGGCCGCCGGTGCTGAGCGCGGCCACGCCTGAGGTGTAGACGATTTCGCGAACCCGCGATCCGTTCGCCGTGATCACCTGATACGACCATCCGGCCGCCGGCGTCAGCACGGTGCAGCCCGCGGCATGCAGCGCATCCTCGACAGCTCGATACACTCCCATCAACGGTCCGGGGTGACCGGTCGCCAACAGCACCGTCTCCTGCTCACGCGCCGCGCGCCCGATCCTGGCCCCCATCTCGTCGAGCGCCGCGATGGTCAGATCCACACCGATGGTGTCGGCACCTTGCCGGTGCCTCGGATCCGGGTTGACTCCGCACAGCCGTGCCATCATGTCCAGCGTCTGGTCGAACGTCCAATCCTTCAGCACCAAACCGAACTGGTACCCAGGATCTTTCGCCACCATCCTGCGGTAGTGCGCCAGGTTCCCCTCCCGCGGCGTCGCGACATCCCCCGCTATCCGAGTCTGCAGCAGATGCTTCCGCAACAGTGCCCGATCATATGGCTGCACCAACAATCCCACCTCCGCATCGGCCGACGCTGCTACCGAGGCCAGGCGCATCGACGCAGTTTCGCCGTCAATACGACACTACAAGGAGGGACTGTGGGTGTCCGATTACTCCGCTGGTTCGAGGAAGGGGTTCCGGACCTCGAGCCCGAGGAAGTCGCGCCCGTGCTGAAGGTCTTCCGACAGTAGATATTTCGCACCGGACTGAGACGCGGCCTCGATGATCAACGCATCCCACCAAGACACCTTGTGCGTTTCCATGAGGAACGAGGCGTTCATGACGATCAAGGGATCCGTGTCGCGGGCGCACCATTCGCTGTACAACGCAATGACGCGGCGAGCTTCGGCCGCACTCAACGGCGGCTTGAACTTGCGCGTGGCAACGGAATAGAACTCCTGCAGAACCTGAGTGCTCAGCAAGCCGACCTTGCGCGCCCATAGATCCGCGAGCACTTCCCGCGCAATCGTGCTGCGATTGTCGTCGCCGGGCTCATAGGCGTAGAGCAGAACGTTGGTATCTATAAAGACTCGTTCCGAGCTCATCAGACCCGAGCCTCATCGCGGTCGTAGAGGTCTTCGCGCCGCCACGTAATGCGACCACCACTCCCGCGCCCCGCCGCCTCCGCCATGAGCTCCAACGCCTGAACCCTCGCGGCCTCGTAACGTGCGTAATCGGCGGCGATCTCGCGCACCTGTTGCGCCAATAGCGCACTGACCGACGTACCCTGCCGCGCCGCGATCACCTTCGCCTGCGCGATCACCTCGTCGTCCAACTGCAGCGTCAGATTCCTTTTGGCCATGCCACAGGATATCACGTGGGCCACGTGAAAATCACGTGGCATTCAGGCCAGCTCCGAAAACGGCGAAGGCCCGCCTCCCAAACAGGAAGCGGGCCTTCGACTTTCAGACCGGAAAGGCTTACTTGGCCTTCTCCAGCACCTCGACCAGACGCCAGCGCTTGGTCGCCGACAGCGGTCGGGTCTCCATCAGCTGGACGCGGTCGCCGATGCCGGCGATCTCGTTCTCGTCATGCGCCTTCACCTTGGAGGTGGTGCGAATGATCTTGCCGTAGAGCTTGTGCCGGTTACGGTCTTCCAGCTCGACGACAATCGTCTTGGTCATCTTGTCCGAGACAACGTAACCGACCCGAACCTTGCGGCTGGCGCGCTGCTCTGCTTTCTGTTCGCTCATGCCGCATCTCCCTTGTCAGCGGGTCCGGAGGCCAGACCGAGCTCGCGCTCGCGCATGACCGTGTAGATGCGCGCGATCTCGTGACGAACCACGCGCAGCCGACGGTTGTTGTCCAGCTGACCCGTCGCCATCTGGAAGCGCAGGTTGAACAGCTCTTCCTTGGAGTCGCGCAGCTTCTGCACCAACTCTTCTTCGGTGAGCTCGCGGAGCTCTGCGGCCGGTGTTTCGGTAGCCATCAGAACTGCTCCTCCCTGGTCACGATCCTGCACTTCATCGGGAGCTTGTGCATCGCGCGGCGCAGGGCCTCGCGAGCGATCTCCTCACTGGGGTAACTCATCTCGAACATCACGCGGCCGGGCTTGACGTTCGCGATCCACCACTCGGGCGAACCCTTACCGGAACCCATGCGGGTTTCGGCAGGCTTCTTGGTGAGCGGGCGATCCGGGTAGATGTTGATCCAGATCTTGCCGCCACGCTTGATGTGGCGGGTCATCGCGATACGTGCCGACTCGATCTGCCGGTTGGTCACGTAAGCCGGCTCCAGCGCCTGGATCCCGTACTCGCCGAACGCCACCGAGGTGCCGCCCTTGGCCATGCCGGAACGACCGGGGTGGTGCTGCTTGCGGTGCTTGACCTTACGAGGCATCAGCATTGCGTCAGCCCTCCTGTGTCTCTGCCGGAGCGTCCACCACCGCGGTGGCGGCGCGCCCGGCCTCGGTGCTGGTCGCCGTGGTACCGGCGGAGCCGGACCGACGCGGGCGAGACGGACGCTCGCGGCGCGGACGATCACGATCGCCTGCCGGAGCGCTGGCGGCGGCGAGCTCACGCTTGCCACCGACGATGTCGCCCTTGTAGATCCAGACCTTCACGCCGATGCGACCGAAGGTGGTCTTGGCCTCGTAGAGGCCGTAGTCGATGTCGGCACGCAGCGTGTGCAGCGGGACACGACCCTCGCGGTAGAACTCCGAGCGCGACATTTCGGCGCCACCGAGGCGGCCCGAGCACTGCACGCGGATGCCCTTGACGTTCGGCGAACGCATGGCCGACTGGATGGCCTTACGCATCGCACGACGGAACGCCACGCGGTTGGACAGCTGCTCGGCCACGGCCTGAGCAACGAGCTGCGCATCCGATTCGGGGTTCTTGACCTCGAGGATGTTCAGCTGCACCTGCTTCTTGGTGAGCTTCTCCAGCTCGGCCCGGATGCGATCGGCTTCGGCGCCACGGCGACCGATGACGATGCCCGGACGAGCGGTGTGGATATCGACACGAACGCGATCGCGCGTCCGCTCGATCTCCACCTTGGAGATGCCCGCCCGCTCCATGCCGGTGGCGAGGAGCTTACGGATGGCGACATCTTCCTTGACGTAGTCCGCGTACTGCTTGTCCGCGTACCAACGCGACTTCCAGTCGGTGGTGATACCGAGGCGGAAGCCATGGGGATTGATTTTCTGTCCCATTTACTTTGCCCCTCCCTTCCGGCGGTTGCGAGTTGCTCCACCGGCGGTGGGGATGCTCTCGACCTCGATGGTGATGTGGCTGGTGCGCTTGCGAATGCGGAACGCACGACCCTGGGCACGCGGCTGGAACCGCTTCATGGTCGCGCCCTCGTCGACGTAAGCCGTCGAGATGACCAGGGTGGCCGGGTTCAGGCCGAGGTTGTTCTCGGCGTTCGCCGCGGCGCTGGCCACGACCTTGGCAACCGGCTCGCTCGCGGCTTGCGGCGCGAAACGGAGGATCGCCAGTGCGTCCTCGACTCGCTTGCCGCGGACCAGGTCCACGACACGACGAGCCTTCATCGGGGTCACGCGAACGTGCTTGGCCGTTGCGCGTGCGGTCGGATTCTGCGTCTCAGTCGTCATCGCCGCTTGCTCTTCCGGTCGTCCTTGATGTGGCTTCGGAACGTCCTGGTCGGCGCGAACTCACCGAGCTTGTGCCCGACCATGTTGTCCGAGACGAACACCGGCACGTGCTTGCGACCGTCATGGACGGCGAAGGTGTGACCGATGAAATCGGGGATGATGGTCGAACGACGCGACCAGGTCTTGATGACCTGCTTCGTGCCCTTCTCGTTCTGCACGTCCACCTTCGCGAGGAGGTGGTCGTCGACGAACGGGCCTTTCTTGAGGCTGCGTGGCATTTCTTACCTCCTCCTTCAGCGCTTGTTCTTGCCGGACTTGCGGCGGCGGACGATGAGCTTGTCGCTCGGGCGGTTGGGCTTGCGGGTACGGCCTTCCGGCTGTCCCCACGGCGAGACCGGGTGGCGACCACCGGAGGTCTTACCCTCACCACCACCGTGCGGGTGGTCGACCGGGTTCATCACGACACCACGGACGGTGGGGCGACGGCCCTTCCAGCGCATGCGGCCGGCCTTGCCCCAGTTGATGTTCGACTGCTCGGCGTTGCCGACCTCGCCGACGGTGGCGCGGCAGCGCACGTCGACGCGACGGATTTCACCGGACGGCATACGCAGCGTGGCGTAGGTGCCTTCCTTACCGAGCAGCTGGATGCTGGATCCGGCCGAACGAGCCATCTTCGCGCCGCCGCCCGGACGCAGCTCCACCGCATGGATGGTGGTACCGGTCGGGATGTTGCGCAGCGGCAGGTTGTTACCCGGCTTGATGTCGGCCGTGGGGCCGGACTCGATCGGGGTGCCCTGCGCGATGCCCTTGGGCGCGATGATGTATCGCTTCTCGCCGTCCACGAAGTGGAGCAGCGCGATGTTCGCGGTGCGGTTCGGGTCGTACTCGATGTGTGCGACCTTGGCCGGGATGCCGTCCTTGTCCAGTCGACGGAAGTCGATCAGACGGTAGGCCCGCTTGTGGCCGCCACCGCGGTGCCGAGTGGTGATGCGACCGTGCGCATTACGACCACCCTTGCTGTGCAGCGG
Source organism: Nocardia sp. NPDC046473 (assembly GCF_040645995.1). Classification (NCBI taxonomy): domain Bacteria; kingdom Bacillati; phylum Actinomycetota; class Actinomycetes; order Mycobacteriales; family Nocardiaceae; genus Nocardia; species Nocardia sp. NPDC046473. The sequence goes on along the minus strand of NZ_JBEYZJ010000007.1, from coordinate 155,940 downwards.
ACGGATCAGCGACTTCTCGGGGGTCGACCGAGTGATCTCAGCGAAGTCCGAAACGGACGACCCGCGGCGACCGGGGGTTGTCGGCTTGTACTTACGAATTGCCATGAGTTCTTCTCTTCTTTCTGGAGTCCCAGGCGCTTACGCGACCGGGCCTCCGAAGATCTCGATGGGCTTGCTGTCGGCCGAGATGGTCACGAGCGCGCGCTTGGTGTTCTTGCGCTTGCCGTAACCGAAGCGGGTCCGCTTGCGCTTGCCCTGACGGTTGGCGGTGTTGACGCTGGTAACCGTGACACCGAAGACCTTCTCGACGGCGATCTTGATCTGCGTCTTGTTGGAATCCGGGTGCACGATGAAGGTGTAGGTGCCTTCCTCGATGAGTCCGTAGGACTTCTCCGAGATGACCGGCGCCAGCAGGATGTCGCGGGGGTCGGCGATGGTGGTCACTTGCTCTCCTCCTGTGCCGCCTCGGCGGGGCCGTGCACGAAGGCGTTGAGTGCCTCCACGCTGAACACGACCTCGTCGCTTTCCAGCACGTCATAGGTGTTGAGCTGGTCCGGCGCGATCGGGTGCACGAACTCGAGGTTCTGCACGCTCTTCCAGGCCGCGATGTCCTCACGTCCGAGGACGAGGAGGAACTTCTTGCGGTCCGACAGCTCCGCGAGGAAGCTCTTGGCCGTCTTGGTCGACGGGTCCTGCCCGGCAACCAGTTCGGTGATCACGTGGATGCGCTCGTTACGCGCCCGGTCCGAAAGTGCTCCACGCAGTGCGGCGCGGATCATCTTCTTGGGGGTGCGCTGGCTGTAGTCGCGCGGCTGCGGGCCGTGCACGACGCCACCACCGGTGAACTGCGGCGCACGGGTCGAGCCCTGACGGGCGCGGCCGGTGCCCTTCTGCCGGTACGGCTTCTTGCCACCACCGCGGACTTCACCGCGGGTCTTGGTGGAGTGCGTGCCCTGGCGGGCCGCGGCCAGCTGCGCGATGACCACCTGGTGCATCAGCGAGATGTTCGCGGTCACGTCGAAGATCTCCGAGGGGAGTTCGACGGTGCCATTGGTCTTGCCGCCCAGTTCCTTGACCGGCAGGGTCAGGTTGGCCTTCTTCTCCAGGCTGGTCATGCGTGCGCACCACCCTTCACTGCGCTCTTGACGATCACGACATTGCCGCGACGACCCGGGATCGCTCCCTTGATCAGCAGCAGGCCGTTTTCGGCGTCAACCTTGTGCACCGACAGGTTCTGCGTGGTGACGCGGTCGTTGCCCATGCGGCCCGACATGCGCATGCCCTTGAACACGCGGCCGGGGGTGGCACAGCCACCGATGGAGCCGGGGCGACGGTGCACAGCCTGCGCACCGTGCGAGGCGCCCTGACCCGCGAAGCCGTGACGCTTCATGGTGCCGGCGAAGCCCTTGCCCTTGCTGGTACCCGTCACATCGACGTAGGCGCCCTCTTCGAAGACGTCGGCGTTGATCTCCTGGCCGACCTCGAAGGTGGACGCGTCGGCGACGCGGATCTCGGCAACGTGGCGACGCGGGGTGACACCGGCCTTGGCGAACTGGCCGGAGACCGGCTTGTTCACCTTGCGCGGGTCGATGGCGCCGAAGGCAACCTGAACGGCGCTGTAGCCGTCGCGTTCCACGGTGCGGATCTGGGTGATTACGTTCGGTCCGGCCTTGATGACGGTCACGGGGACGACGCGATTCTTCTCGTCGAACACCTGGGTCATCCCGAGCTTGGTGCCAAGGATGCCTGCCGCGGGCCTGTTCTTGTTATCAGTCATATCTCCAGTCCCCGTCACTGAATGTTGACGTCGACGCTGGCCGGCAGATCGATACGCATCAGCGCGTCGACCGTCTTCGGCGTCGGGTCGAGGATGTCGATAAGCCGCTTGTGCGTACGCATCTCGAAGTGCTCGCGCGAGTCCTTGTACTTGTGCGGCGAGCGGATGACGCAGTACACGTTCTTTTCGGTCGGCAACGGCACCGGCCCGACGACACGGGCCCCAGTGCGGGTCACCGTCTCAACGATCTTGCGCGCTGACGCGTCGATCGCCTCGTGGTCGTAGGCCTTGAGCCTGATGCGGATCTTCTGTCCCGCCACGCTAAGTGTCCTTTTCTCCGCTTATACCTTCGTGATCCGGAAGCTGGCTTCCGTACCACCCTCAATTTGCACAGCCCGAACACACGAAGACGTCTCACGTGAGACCGCGATCAGGCACGCATGCCTGACCCTCGCCGCTGTTCATCTGTCATGGTTCTCCGGTCCACGCGGTCGGGCGTGTCGCCCATCCGCTCATTCCTCGGCCCCGGATAGAACTTCATCTCAGGCCTGGAACCGTGTTCCCGGACGTACCCACACCGGTTAACCAGTGAGGTACACGATTGTTGGTACTCGCCTCGCCTGGCCATCCCGTCTCACATGGAAACAGGCACGGCACTGGTACAAGGCAACCCGAACAGTATGCCCGACGCGGTCTACTACTTCAAATCCGCCCCCTGCGAGCGGCTCCGCCCAGGTCACCGCCATGACGGCGACGACAGTGTGAGCCGGATTCGCACCGAACCGCACTCGATCGGATCAGCGGCAGCACTGAATAATCACACACTCCGGGCCGACGCGGATGGCCTGATCAACTACCGCGTGCGAGACCGTCCTAGTCCGAGCTCCAGTGAGTTACGGCACACTCGACAGGTCTAACTTACTCAGCAGTAAGATGAGCGCATGACGAAAGAGACTGCGACCCTCCGCAGCTGGAAGAAGCTGCCGGACAACCGGCTCGGCCACACCCTGTTCTCGCTGGGCATGGTGGCCCGGGTGCCGTATTTCGGCACGGTGCTGCCGAGCGTCGTGCGCCTCGAGCCGGGGCTGTGCGAGGTGACCTCGCCGAAGTGGTTCGGCATCCACAACCACCTCGGCACCTACCACGCCATCGCGGCGTGCAACCTGGCCGAGGTGGCGATGGGCATGCTGAGCGAGGCGACCGTGCCGAGCACCCACCGCTGGATCCCGAAGGCGATGAACGTGCAGTACCTGGCCAAGGCGGAGACCAGCCTGCGGGCCGTGGCGAAGCTGGACCAGATCCCCGACTTCACGACGATCACCGCGGGCCAGAACCTGATCGTGCCGGTCTCGGTCTACGACAAGCACGGCCTCGAGGTCGTGCACGCCGACATCACCACCTGGGTCACCCCGGCGTAGTTCATCAGCAGGGCAGGGCGCGGTTGTCGTTCGCCAGCGTGCTGAGCACTATCGCGGCGACCCGCGTATCCCCCAGCAGGCCACTGTGATTCGCGATATCGGTCGGGCAGCCGTCCTGCAGCCAGATGTTGCGATCGTCGCCGGTGGGCGCGGCGAGCAGCGCGGTCTCCTGCGGGGTGATGATTTCGTCGGCGCGGGAGGCGAGGGCCGTGTACCGGACACCGGACACGGTCTCGCCTCCCGCGTTCAGCCGGTTCAGCAGCGGTGACCCAACCACCTGCTGCTGGCCCGGAGTTCCGAAGACCTGGGCCGCGATCTGCGCGTTCTCCAGGCCGAGCGAGGCCAGATCCGGATAGTTCGTGCGGAGTCCGGCCCAGGTCGAGCCCCGATACGGGGTGCCGAGGGTGATCACCTGGGTCACGGCGGCCGCGCCCTGCGTGCGCAGGTATTGGCGGATGACGTTGCCGCCGGTGGAGTGGCCGACGAGCGCGACCTGGCGGGCGCCGGTGGTGCTCTGCACCGTCCGCACGACCTCGTTGAGTTCGGTGGCCATTCGATCTATGTCGCCGACGCCGTAGATGGTGCGACCGAGCATCGCGGCGCCGACCGGCCCGATACCCATTGTGCCGGAACCGGCTTGGCCGCTCACGACCTCACGCAGGCCGGGTGTCGGTCCCAGGTCCGCCGCGAAAACGCAGTACCCCTCGGCCCGCAGCAGCGGCGCGAGCAGGGCGAAACTGTTGGGTGCGTCGGTGCCGGAGCCGTGCACGAGCACCACCGGCTGCGGGCGCTCGGCCGAGGGATGGCAGGCCATGTCGTTGGCGCCCGCGAAGGCCGGGATCGGCGGGGCGGCGGCCGCGGTGGGTGCCTGGAGTACGGCCGCGCAGGCGGCAGCGAGGGTCAGGCCGACGATTCTCGCGGCCTGTTTCCGAATCCACATTATTGAATTCCCAACGGAGCAGACAGCGCAGGCCACGAGTTCTTCAAGGCGTCTTCCCAATATCCCCAAGAATGGGTGCCGTCCGGATGAATATCATATGTCGCCGGAATGCCCAAACTATTCAGGCGAGTTTGCATATTTCGTGAGCAGTAATTCGTGCCCGCCTCGATGACGCCGCCCTTGATGAGCTGAGCCGCATAACCGTCGACGCCGGGCAGCGCGTACTTGCCGTTCAATTCGTCATACTTTCCGGGCAGCCCGCCGCCGCTGGAAATGTAAATGGACTTGCCGCGCAACCCCTCGGCCTGCACGTACGGATCGTTGGCCGCCCAGCGCGGATCGTTGGCCGCGCCGTACATGTTGTCCAGGTGCGCCCAGCCCCAGGTCTCCACGGTGAGCCGGACGAACTCCTGGCCGACCGGGTCGCTGATCTGCGCGCAGCCGCTGTAGGCGGCGACGCTGGAGTACAGATCGCCACTGGTGGCGGCGAGGGCGAGGGTGGTGGTGCCTGCCATCGAGAAGCCCGCGATGGCGTTGCGGCCGTTGGTCGCGAAGTATTTGTCGATCAGCGGCGGCAATTCGCGAGTCAGAAAGGTTTTCCACTTCTGCCGACCCAGCCGCGGATCGTCGTTGACCCAGTCCGCGTAGTAGCTGAACATGCCGCCGATCGGCGAGACCACGTGCACGTTCTTCGTCGAAAGGAACTGCATCGCATCGGTTTCCGTGGCCCAGGTGACACCGTCCTCGCCGCCGCTGGCGCCCTGCAGCAGGTAGAGCACCGGCCGGGGCACGCTGGTGTCGGCCGCGCGCTGCGTCTCCACCTGGATATCGCGATCCATCGCCGCGGAATGAATTGTCAACGTGAGCTTTCGCGCATCGTGCTCTTGCACCGAAACAATCGATGCCTCCACCGGCACCCCGCGCGCCGGTGTAGGCATAATTGCTATAACAGCCGCACCGACTGTGACTGCGAGCACACTTAGCCAGCCGCGGTTGCTGCCTCTCATGATTCCCCTTCTCCAGAACGCGGAAACCACCCGCGTACGGCGCCAAGACTACGGGGCGAAACGGCACCTTTTCATCACTGAAGTTGCAGGGCCACCAATTCTGGGGGCATGAATGCACGCGATTATCGGAATGCTCGCTTTCACTATGTTTGCTTTGCCGGGAGACCCGATTTCCGGGGGCTCGATGTGCCGGGGTAGTTGCGTCGCCCCCGCCGCAGCGGATTGAATGCCCTCATGGGTGTCAGCGCGGTCCGAGATGTCGACGTGTGTGTGGTCGGGCTCGGTCCGACCGGCCGGGCGCTGGCGCATCGCGCGATGCGGGCCGGACTCAGCGTGGCCGCCGTCGACCCGCGACCGGATCGGCTCTGGCCGCCCACCTACTCCTGCTGGGTCGACGAGCTACCGAGTTGGCTGCCGCCGAGCGCGATCGCGAGCACCATTCCGCAGCCGACGGTGTGGGCCAAGACCGAACACCGCATCGATCGCCCGTACTGCGTGCTGTCGAAAACCGGCTTGCGCGAGGCCCTCCCGCTCGACGACGCCATCGTGCACACCGGCCGCGCCACCCGGGTCGACGCGCACGTCATCGAACTCGCCGACGGCACGACGATCAGCGCGGCCGCGGTATTCGACACCCGCGGCCTACCCACCCTCGGCCGGCGCCGGGCGGCCAGCGCGCACGGCATCTTCGTCGCCGCCGAGACGGCCGCGCCCATGGTCCAGGACGGTGAAGGGCTGCTGCTGGACTGGCGCCCGGAGAACGGCGCAGGCCCCGAGGAGCCGCCGTCGTTCCTCTACTCCGTACCGCTCGGCGACGGCACGGTGATCTTCGAGGAGACCAGCCTCGGCCTGCGCGGCGGCATGCCACAGCACGAACTGCGCAAACGCACGTTGAATCGCCTTGCCGCACACGGCATCCGGTTGACCGGCGACGAGCCGACCGAGGCCGCGCACTACCCGCTCGATCAGCCGCCGCCGAAAAAGGGCGTCGCCCAGGCTGTTCCGTTCGGCTCCCGCGGCGGCATGATGCACCCCTGCACCGGCTACAGCGTCGCCGACTCGCTCGCCCTGGTGGACACCGCGATCACCGCACTGCAGCAGGGCCGCGACCCGATCGCCGAACTGTGGCCGCGCCCAGCCCGATTGGTGTACTGGATGCGGATGCGCGGGCTATGGGGCATGGGCCGCCTGACCACCGACCAGTCGATCGCCATGTTCGACGCCTTCTTCAGCGCTTCCCCGCGCGGACAGCGCGCCCTACTGTCCGCGCACGACGACTACACCGCCCTCGGCGCTGTCCTGTTCAACACCGTCGCGCACACCTGGCCGTTTCGCTGGCGCTACGACCTGGTCGGCTGGACCCACCGCAATCGCTGGCTGGACTACGACTTCGATCAGGCGCCGGTCTCCGCGGCCCGGCGATAGCCACGCACGGCCGGGTAGGCGAACACCACGATCAGGCCGAGCGTCCACAGCACAGTCTTCATCAGCGGATCAGCGACCGGTCCGCCATAGGACAGTCCGCGCATCGCGTCGATCGCACAGCTCATCGGCTGGTTCTGGATCGTCGACTGCAGCCATGTCGGATAGGCGAAGGCCGGTGCGAAACCGGTGTTGAAGAACATCAGCAACGTGTTGATGATGCCGATGATGTTCACCAGCATCACGCCCTCGGTGATGGTGGCCAGCGCGGTGACGAGCACCGCGAAGGCGACGCCGAACAACACCGGGATCCCGATCAACGCGATACCGGCGAGCGGTCCCTGGTTGAACCGGAAGCCGAGCAGCACCCCGACGCCGACGACGAACAGGGTGGTGACCAGGACACGAACGGCCTCGGCCAGTAGCCGTCCGGTCAAGCCCGCCGCTCGGTGGATCGGCATGGTCCAGAAGCGGCCGAGCAGGCCGGTCATCTTCTCGCCCTTGAAGCCGAGCGCACTCACCACCGCACCCGACATCGCGGCGACCAGCGTGAGTAAGGCCATCTGGGCGTAGATGCTCGGCACGCCGGTGTAGTTGGTGATCGACTTGCCGAGCACGATCTTGAACATCAACAAGGTCAGCGCCGGGTACACCAGCGTCTGGATGGTGGTCGCGGGATCGCGCGCCCAGACCAGCAGCAGTCGCTTGCACTGGATCAGGCTGTGCGTGACCCAGTTGCTCAGCGAGTTCTCGGGTTTCGCGGTCACCTCGGGCAACAGGGTGTTCCACGAGATCTTTTCGGTCTCTTCGACCGGCGCCATGGGGGCCTCCACCGAACTCATGACCGCCTCACGCTCGCCCAGATCGCCAGCGGGATGAAGACGAGCGCGAGCCCGATCACCCAGACCAGCGGCACCCACAACACTTGCCAGCTCACTCCGCCCGAAGCCATGTCGCGCAGCGCGAAGGAGAACTGGGAAACCGGCTGATTGCGGACGAAGCCCTGAATCCAGGTCGGGAAGCTGCGTTCCGGGACGAATCCGCAGGACAGCATGCCGAAGATCAGCGTGGGCAACGTCAGCGCCTGGCTCAGCGACTCCGGACTCTTGGTCAGACTGCCGAGCGCGTCGGCGCCGAGCGCGAGCGTGGTGCCGACCGCCAAGGAGAACAAGCAGAACAACGCGGCTTGCCCGAAGCCCGCGACGAACCGGAAGCCGATCATGTATCCGAAGAGCACCGCGGCCGTCAGCGAGGTGATCGAGCGAATCAACCCGGCCCCGATCCGCGCGGACAGCGGAACCAGCATGCCGATCGGCATCGTCTGCATTCGGGTACTCAACCCGGTCAACGCCTCGAACGCGGCCAACTGCGCGTTCGACATCATGGTGAAGGCCATCGTCTGCAACACGATGATCGGCATGACGTACTGGGCGTAGTCGATGCCCTGGAACTTCATCACGAAGCGCAGCGGCAGATAGAACCCGAGGGTGAACACCAGCGGCGTCACCACCGCGACGATCAGCTCGCCCTTGGTGGCCATAGTCCAGACGATGCGGCCGGACAGTGCACGCCACTGCGCGAACGAGGACAGCCGGGCCTCGGGTAGGTCCGCGAACAACGCGGCCGCGTCGGCGGCCCGGTCGGGGGCGGTAGCGGTTGTCACGCTGCGCCGCCCGAATGTCCGGTGATGGAGAGGAAGACGTCGTCGAGCGAGGGCCTGCGCAGCGCGATGTCGGCCAGTTGGATGCCCGCGGAGTCGAGCCTGCGCAGCGCCTCGGTCAGCGTGGCGGCACCCTCCGGCGCCGGAATCGAGAGCCGGTCACCGCCGTTGAGGCCGGCCAGCACCGCGGCGGGCACCAGGTCGCCGAGCGCGGTGGCGGTCGGGCGCAGCTGCTTCGGGTCCAGCGGGACCACCTCGCAGTAGCTGCCGCCGGTCTTCTCCTTGAGCTCGTCGGCGGTGCCCTCGGCGATCACCGTGCCCTTGTCGATGACGATGATGTTGTCGCTGAGGACGTCGGCTTCCTCGAGGTACTGCGTGGTGAGCAGGACCGTGATGCCCTGGGCCTTCAGCGCGTTCACCAGATCCCAGACGCCTTGACGGCTGCGCGGATCCAGGCCGGTGGTCGGCTCGTCGAGGAACACCACCTCCGGCCGCACCACCAGACCGCAGGCGATGTCGACCCGGCGACGCATGCCGCCGGAGTAGTGCCGCACGGCCCGACGGCCCGCGCTCACCAGGTCGAATTCCTCGAGCAGGGTGTCGGCCCGCTTGCGCGCGGCGGACTTGGTCAGGCCCATCAGGCGGCCGAACAGTTCCAGGTTCTCCCGGCCGGAGAGGTTCTCGTCGAGCGCGGCGTACTGGCCGGTCATCATGATCGACCGGCGCACCCCCGCCGCGTCCTTCAGCACGTCGTGCCCGGCGACCACGGCGGTGCCGGAATCGGGGCGCAGCAGCGTGGACAGGATCTTCACCATCGTCGTCTTGCCTGCCCCGTTCGGCCCGAGAATGCCGAGGACGGAGGCGCGGTCGGCAACGAAGCTGACCCCCTGCAGTGCATGCACATCGCCGAACGACTTCCGCACATCCGTCACCCGGACCGCTGGCTCACTGGCATGCAGATCTGCTTGGTTCAAGCTCGGCATCAACTCTCCACTATCGGCAATTGCGGCGACTCGTGGTCGCCGGAGCGCGCGCGTATACGTCCCCCTAGGAGATCCGTAGCGCTTGGCGTGATGTTACCGGCATGCACGCTTCGCACCGGGCCGCCCGCGCGGTACCCAACAGGAGCACAGACTAAATGTGTCCTTACTCACACCCGCCGATATCGGTCCGGCGCGACGCGAATCGGCGCTGGTGGACCGTGTCAAGGGCAGCGCGGTGGCGGCGAACGAGCCTTGTCGGCCCGTCGCGGCGACCATAGTCTGCTAATTGGGGGAACACTCACTCGTCCGCGGCGGCCGCCTCGCAAGTGGCCCGTACGCCGATTTCGATACTGCGAGAGGTGATCATGGCCGAGTCCGCGCAGCCACAGGTGGCGGCGCAGCCCGGAGGATCGGGCCGATCGAACGTGCTGACGTCCTATGACCCGCGCACCGGCGAGACCGTCGGCAACTACGCCGTGATGGGCGCGGGCGAAATCAACCGAACGGTGCGCGCCGCCCGCGTGGCCGAAAAATGGTGGGCCGAGCTGGGATTCAGCGGCCGCAAGCGCTGGCTGCTCGACTGGAAGCGCGATATCGCCCGTCGCGCAGGCGAATTGGCCGAGATCCTGTCCGAGGAAACCGGAAAACCGGAGGCGGACGCGGTAATCGAGGTAATGCTCGCGGTCGAGAACCTCGACTGGGCCGCCCGCAACGCGGCGCGCGCGCTCGGCAGGCACAAGCTCGGCTCCACCTGGCTGACCCGCAACCAACGCGCATCGGTCGGCTACCTGCCGCTCGGCGTGATCGGGGTGCTGGGCCCGTGGAACAACCCGGTGTTCACGCCGATGGGGTCGATCGCCTACGCGATGGCCGCGGGCAACACGGTGGTGTTCAAGCCGCACGAGCTGACCACCGGTGTCGGCGTCTGGCTGGCCGACAGCTGGACCAGGCTGGCGCCGAATCAGCCGGTGCTGCAGGTGGTTACCGGCGATCACGCGACCGGCAACGCGCTGTGCCGGGCCAAGGTGGACAAGATCGCCTACGCCGGTTCGGATTCCGGCGCGCGCGAGGTGATCGCGCTGTGTACGCAGACGATGACGCCGGTGGTCGTGGAGCGCAGCGGCAAGGGCAGCATGGTCGTGCACGTCGACGCGAAGCTCGACGACGCCGCCGAGGCCGCGGTGTTCGGGGCGATGGCCAATGCCGGGCAGAACGCCACCGGGATCCAGCGGGCCTACGTCGCGGAGTCGGTCTATGAACCGTTCCTGGAGCTCGTGGCCGCGCAGGCCACCAAGCTGCGCCCCGGTGCGGACAAGCGCGCGTCCTACGGCCCGATGATCCTGGAATCGCAGGTCGAGGTGGTGCGCAAGCAGATTCGCGACGCGCTGGCCCGCGGCGGCCGTGCCGTGGTCGGCGGATTGGATTCGATTCGCGAGCCGTACATCGAACCGGTGGTGCTTGCCGAGGTGCCCGAGGAAAGTCTCGCGATCACCGGCGAGGGCATCGGGCCTGTCCTGATCGTGAACAAGGTGACCAGCATGGAAGAGGCCGCGCAACGCATCAACGCGGTGGGCCACGACGTCGCGGTCTCGGTGTTCACCAGGGACGTGCACGAGATCGAGACCTTCGCCGAGCACCTGCGGGTCGGGGTGGTCACCATCAATTCCTCGACCGCCTACGCGGGCATTCCCGCGCTGCCCTTCGGTGGTGTCGGCGAATACGGGCAGGGGCACAGTCACGGCGATCAGGGCCTGCGCGAGTTCAGCCACACCCTGGCCATCGCCCGCAAGCGCTACCAGGCGCCGGTCAATCTGTCCACGTTCGACCGGCACCCACGCCACTTACGGTTGGCCAAGACCATCTTCCGCATCCGGCACGGCCGCCGCACCTGACGATCCGCGCAAAACCTGTGGTTAGGCCTTGTCGCCGAGCAGGACGGCTTGCATGAGGGCGGTGACCCTGGCCAATTGTGGTGGGCGGGAATCGAATCGGAGGAGCCTGCCGACATCGATTACCTGGCCGATGGCCGCGTGCACCCGGAAGCGCGCCTCGACGGGATCGCCGTCCAGCAAATTGGCCCATTCGAGGACGTTCTGGCGTTGAATGGCGCGCAGCTTGTGTTGTTCGGCCGGCGGCAGGTTGCTGAATTCGGCGTAGTAGACCGGCATGATCTCCGGCATCGCGAAGGTGAGCCGGGCCTGACGCTCGGCGATGCGACGCACCGCGTCCTCGCGGCTGGTCGCCTCGGCCAGCGCCTCGGTGATCGCGAGGGCGACCCGATCACCGGTCCGGTAGAACGCGGCGGCGAGCAGATCGGACTTGCTGGCGAAGTAGCGATACACGCTGGAGGCGTTGATGCCGACGGCCGCGCCGATCTCCTCGATGCTGGCCTCGTGATAGCCCTGCCTGCCGAAGATCCGGATCGCCTCGGTGAGCAGCTGTTCGCGTTTCGACGACACCGGCAGGCCGCGCGTGACGGGTCCCGGATCAGGTTCCGGCGACGCGGGCGGCAGCTCGGCGCGCAGGATCGCCCACGCCATGTCGTGCAACAGCGGCAGCAGCCTGGCACCGGAGAGCGCGCTGCGATGCGCGGAGATGCTGGCGATCGCGCTGAGCACAGCGGCGGCCAGCATCGCCACATCGGCGGACGGCGCGTCGGGGCGCAGCAGCGCGATGGGTGCGGCGAGGGTGCCGTTCAGGTCGTCGTAGATCTTCCGGATCCGGACTCGATCTTCGCGTTCCAGGTAGCGTCGCTCCCAGCGGTACAGCCCGGCCTCGCGGCGGATCTCGATGGTGTGTTCGCTGATCGCCCGGATCAATGCGTCCAGCCGCTCGACCGGCGCCAGCTGCGGGTCGTCCGCGGCACGGGCGACGTTCAGCAGGTGCCTGGCGCCCTCTTCGGCGGCGGCTACGAGCAACGCGTATTTGTTCGTGAAGTGCCGATACAGCGCGGGCCCGGAGATCCCCACCTCGGCGGCGATCTCGTCGACGCCGACCGGGTAGTACCCGCGATCGCTGAACGCGCGCGCGGCCGCCCGGATGATCTGCACCTTGCGATCCTTGGGCCGACGGCGCACCGGCCCACCGCGCGACGCCTGCGCATCGGCGTCCGGCCGCGCGGAAGCGAGGCCGACCTCGCTGCGATCCGCGACCATGCACCTCTCCGTTCTCCGGCGGCTGCGCTGGTTGACAGCGCCCGACAATGGAACCTAAGTTAACCACAATTCGCAAAGTTAACCAGTATTCATGGCAGGGTAGCCGCTGACTTCCAGCGTAGGAGCAGACATGAGCAATACCGATTCCGCGGCACCGGCCGCGCCCGCCACACCCGAGCCGCGGTTTACGGCGGTGCACGACGGCAAGGTGCTGCGGGTGACCATCACCAACCCGAAGCGCAAGAACGCCGTCGACTACGACACCATGCTCGCCCTCGGCGACACCTTCGTAGCGGCCGCCGCGGATCGCTCGGTGCGGGTGATCGTGCTGACCGGCGACGGCGGCGATTTCTGCACCGGCGCCGACCTCTCGGCCACCGTGCGCGAGGCCCAGCGCGGCATCACCCCGGATATGACGATGGACGTCGCGAACCGCTTGGTGAAGGCGATCGTCGATTCTCCGGTCCCGGTGATCGCCCGCGTCAAGGGTGCCGCGGCAGGCGTCGGCGTGGCCGTCGCGTTGGCTGCCGACCTCGTCTACGCGAGCGACGACGCCTACCTCCTGCTCGCCTTCATCAACATCGGCCTGATGCCCGACGGTGGCGCGGCCGCCATGATCGCCGCCGCGGCCGGGCGCCCGCTCGCCGCGGAGATGGCACTACTCGGCGAGCGCCTCCCCGCCCCCGCCGCAAAACAGGCAGGACTGTTCACCGCGGTCCTCCCCGAAGCCGAACTCGACACAAGGGTCGAAGCCGCCGCCGCGAAGATCGCCACCGGCCCCCGCCGCGCCCTCGAACTCACCAAGCAAGCCCTGAACCAAGCAACGTTGACCTCCCTCGACACCGCCCTCGCAGCCGAAAAGTCCGGCCAGACCGAACTTTTGACCTCTCCCGACTTCCTCGAGGGCGCCACCGCGATGCTCACCAAGCGCAAGCCGGTCTTCGAAGACTGACGAAACTCGCCCACGCGACAAGTGATTTCGCGACAACATGGGTAACTCGCCGGGGACCGGCTAACCAGGCCGCCACCCAACCGCCCGGTCGCCGACGTCACGATCAGCGCACACGAGTCCGGCCGGAAGTCACGGAGCGGCGGACTAGCCAACGCAACTTCCGACACGCACGTGTCTGGCTCGAAGACTCGGAGAGACGGGCCAGCCGGGCCAGCTAAGCTCCTCCGCTATGGGCTACCTGGTTACCGGGGCAACTGGGTTCATCGGTCGGTTCCTCGTCCCCGAGCTGCTGAAACGCGAGGGAATCATCCATGTGCTGGTGCGGCCGGGCGCCGAGTCCGCCGACCGGTTCATCTGCTGCACCCGGGAGTGGGGCGCGGCGGATCGGGTGCGGCCGGTGCCCGGCGATCTCGGCGCACCAGGTCTAGGTATCGATCCGACGTGGCTGGCCGAGCATCGCGGCTCGATCGACCATGTCTTCCATCTGGCATCCAGCTATGACCTCGCCGAGCGCGGTGACGGCACCCGGCATCTGGTCGATGTCGCCGAAGCCCTGAAAGCCGGTCTGCTGCATCATGTCTCGACGGTGGAGGTGGCCGGTTCGTCGGAGGGCCTGTTCACCGAGGACATGTTCGACGAGGGCCAGGTGCTGGCCACGCCGACGCAGCGGGCCAAGTTCGAAGCCGAGCGGATCGTCCGCGGTGCCGCGCTGCCCTGGCGGATCTACCGCCCGTCGATCGTGATCGGCCATTCCAGAACCGGCGAGATCGATCGGATCGACGGCCCGTACTACTTCTTCCGACTGCTCCGGATGGGCGCGCAGCTGCCCCGAATCCTGCCGGTGCTGGTGCCCAAGCTCGGCGAAACCAACATGGTCCCGGTCGATTTCGTGGCTCGCGCGCTGGATCATCTTGCGCACCAACCGGGCTCGAACGCCACCACCTACCACCTGGTCGACCCGCGCCGACAGAGCGTGGCCGAGGCGTTGAACCTGTTCGCCGACGAGGCCGGCGCGCCACACCTGGTCGAGGTGATGCCGAAGCGCGCCCTCGACATGGTGCTACAGGTCCCCGGCGCAAGCTGGGTCCTCCCCCGCATCGGCGTTCCCCGAGACATCTTGGAGCACAGCGAATTCACCTGCTGGTTCGACTGCCGCAACACCACCGCCGCCCTCACAGGCACCGACATCAAGGTGCCGCCGCTGGCCGGTTACGCCCCGCTGATCTGGAAGTACTGGATCGAGAACTGGGTCTGAAGCCCAAACAGCAGCCCAGACGCCACATTCGAGTCGAGTCATATGGTCGTTAAACGATCTTCAACAGCGACCATATGACTCGACTCGATAGCACCGACGACCTTTTGACTCGACTCAACGGCACCAATGATCGTTCGACTCGGCTTGTTTTCCCCAGCTTCTTTCAACCGGGCCACAGTCAGTCCGCACGCTGGAACACGAGCGTTGCCCATCACAGGCTGCGGAAGAGAAAGCCGGGGACCCCACCTGACGTGCTCAGCACTATCGGGTCATTCCCTTGGACGGGTATACCTATCCGGGCAAGTGCACCTAGGGATTTCCCAAGGTGAGCAGCTCAATGAGCTGAAGACCGTTCCCCGTTTTCCTGTGAGTAGTGCTGGGCGCGTCGTGTGCCGTACCCGGCTTTAGGTGCACGTCAGGCGCGCGATGTCGCGTTCTGGAGGTGGTCATCTGGCTGTGGTTGCGTCACAAGCGCTTTGGACAACAGCGGGTGGTCGGTGGCGGTTTTGGTGGTCGATCACCCCCGCGCGGTGGTCAATGACGGTTTCGGTGGTCGATCACCCCCGCGCGACGATCAATGACGGTTTCGGTAGTCGATCAGCCCCGCGCGAGGTGGTCGGCGGCGGTTTCGGTAGTCGATCAGGCCCGCCGGGTGGTCCGGAGGGCGGTGTGCCCGAGGATCTGCACTCTGTCTCGGGATCTGCACTCGGAATAGGGCCCTAAAGCCCCAGTGCAGGTCCCGAGACAGAGTGCGGATTCTGTTTTCGGCTGGGTGCGGTGGGGGTGCTGAGCATTCGTGGCGGGTGCTGTATCCGGTTTCGACCACGGATCCGCATCCTCTCTCGGAATCCGCCCGGCGCTGGCCCTGGTCCGGGTGCACAACCCCGACACGGGGTGCGGATTCTGCTGTCCGCGTGGGGGATTGGCGGCCGCTTACCCTTTGTGTGACCTGCTCACCCGGTATACAGAGTGAGCGGGTTATACAAAGGGTGAGGGGACGGTTCTGGAGTGTTGATCGGGCTGCGGTGGTGTTCCGAGAGACCTGGCGTGGTGGAATCTGGTGGTATACGCGGGGTTCACGGGGTGCGGATTCTGTTGTCAGTGTGGCTGTTCTGGGTCAGGCGCCGGTGATCGTCAGGTAGATCAGGACGATGTTCAGTGCCGAGATGATGGCGGCGATCAGCCAGGCTAAAGCGGTGGTTATGCGGTGGTTGACGTCGTTGCCCATCAGGACTCGGTCGCTGGTGAAGCGGACCAGGGGGATCAGGGCGAAGGGGATGCCGAACGAGAGCACCACCTGGGAGATGATCAGGGCTCGGGTGGGATCGATGCCGGCGGCGAGGATGGCCAGGGCCGGGATCAGGGTGATCACTCGGCGCACCAGCAGTGGGATGCGGCGGCGCAGCAGGCCCTGCATGATCATCGCGCCCGCGTAGGCGCCGACCGAGGTCGAGGCGAGGCCGGAGGCCAGCAGGCCGACGGCGAGCAACAGCGCCGCGACGGGGCCGAGCGCGTCGCCGACGGCGGTGTGCGCGTCCTGCAGTGTTTCGATCTCGCGGTCGCGCAACGTGTTTGCCGCCATCAGCAGCATCGCCAAGTTGACCGTGCCCGCGAGCACCATCGCGAGCACCACATCGATCTTGGTGATCTTCAGCAACCGAACCCGGATCGGTCCGGCCGCCGGGTGACCGTGCCGGTCCCTGGCCAAGCCGGAGTGCAGGTACACCGCGTGCGGCATGACCGTCGCGCCGATCATGGCGGCGGCGAGCAGCACGCTCTCCGCGCCCTGGAACCTGGGCAACAGACCGCCGAGGGTGCCGCCGATCGAGGGCGGTGCGATGAACAGGCTGGCGAGGAAGCCGATCGCGATCACGGCGAGCAGGCCGGTGATCACCCGCTCGAACGGCCGCTGCCCACGCCGGTCCTGCACGAGCAGCAGACCCATCGACACCACACCGGTGATCACGCCGCCGACCAGCAACGGCAGCTGGAACAGCAGGTTCAGCGCGATCGCGCCCCCGACCACCTCGGCCAGGTCGGTGGCCATCGCGACGGTCTCTGCCTGCCCCCAGTAGGCCAGCCGGGTCGTGCGGCTCGACCGCTCCCGGACCGCCTCCGGCAACGACATGCCGGTCACCAATCCCAGCTTGGCCGAAAGGAATTGGACCAGCCCGGCCATCACATTGGCCATCACGATGACCCACACGAGCAGATACCCGAACTTCGCGCCCGCGCTGATATTCGACGCCACATTGCCGGGATCGACATACGCGATCGCCGCCACAAAGGCAGGGCCGAGCAAGAGGCTGGCCGCACGGGCCCGCTGGGACGCAGATCTAGCGGACTCAGCCAGGGTAGTACTCACGGAACAAGATTTTACGGGTTCCCGAACTTTTTCGTTAGTCTCCCCCGCCTCTCCGCGACTTCAGGCCAGACTGAGGTGCGTGGAGGCATGCGTTGGCGCCCGGCGGAAAAGCAACTCGCCGGGTCAGCTTGTACCCGGCGAGTTACCCATGTGCTCATGAAATCAGTTGTTGCGTAGGATAAAAATCCCTGCTCAGATGCCCAAGCCGCGGGCCAGTACCGGCCACGACAGCTGGAACTCGTCACGCCAGTAGCCCCACGAGTGGGTGCCGCTGTTGCGGAAGTTGTAGGTCGCCGGGATGCCCAGCGAGTCCAGCTTCCCCTTGAGGTTGTTGGTGCAGAAGTTGGTGCCCGCCTCGATCACGCCGCCGATGATGATCTGGTTGGCCAGACCGTAGGCGCCGGGGAGCGCGTACTTTCCGTCGAGGGTGTCGTACTGGCCGGGCAGACCGTTGCCGGTCGAGATGTAGAGGTCGAGTCCGCGCAGGCCTTCGGCGTGCACATACGGATCGTTGGCCACCCAGTCCGCCGAACCCTGCGGGCCCCACATGTTGTTGGTGTCGCCACCACCCCAGGTCTCGACGGTGAGCTTGACGAACTCCGAGCCGACCGGGTCACTGGTCTGGGCGCAACCACTGTAGGCCGCAGCCGCCTTGTACAGGCCGGGCTTGGCGATCGGCAGCGCGAGCACGGTGGTGCCCGAGGTGGACAGACCCGCGATCGCGTTCACGCCGTTGGTGCCGAGCGCGCCGTCGACCAGCGGCGGCAGCTCCTCGGTGAAGAAGGTCTTCCACTTGTTGCGCCCGAGCGTCGGGTCGTCCTTGATCCAGTCGGTGTAGTAGCTCCACTTGCCACCGATGGGCTGGATCACATTGACGTTCTTGTCCGAAAGGAACGCCAGCGCATCGGTCTTCGCCTGCCAGGAGGCGTCGTCCTGGCCGCCGCCCGCACCGTTCAACAGGTACAGGGTCGGGCGCGGCACGGAGGCGTCGGCCGGGCGCTGGACGTCGATGATGACCTTCTGGTCCATCGCCGCCGAGTACACGTACAGCCGAATGTTGCGTGCGTCCTTGTATTCGGCCTTGGTGATCTTCGAGCCGTCGGGCGAGGTCGGGTTGGCGAGCAGGCTCTTGCCATCGATGATCGGGTCAGCGGCAGAGGCTGTGGTTACGCCGAGGCCGGTCATTACTCCCGCAAGGACCGCAGTGGCCGCGATCGCCGCGGCGGCACGCAGGCCGCTGCGCCGGGTCTGTCGACGTATCAATTTCGCACCTTCGCTTCGTCTCGAGATTCCATCTGCATTTCCCTCAGAGCGCTTGCTAGCCGCGAATGCGCGCGCCCGGCGGTGGATGCCCTGAACACACCACGGCAGACCATACGGGGTATGGAGTCGTGGCAAAAGAGGTGATCGTTACCTCGGCGTTGCCCATCATGCCTGAGCAACCCCGATCTTCGCGCGCCCGACCCACCTTCGCAGCGCGAAGCACCGGCGATCCACGAATGCGCGCGGCCGCACCTAGTGCGCCCGCGGATCGAGCAGATCGGACAGGCTCGGACCGATCTCGGCCAGCGCCTCCGGCGTGGTCATCTGATCATGCGTCACACCGATCGGGTGATCCTCGACCCGGCCGTCGACGAACGGCTGCCAGCCGACTGCCGCGGTGTCGTGCCCGGCCGCGCTGTAGTAATCGAGCCTGCCGTGGAACACCTCGGGCCGATGCTCGGCGATGAGCTCGGCCGAACGCACCGCGCTGCGGTAGATCCGGCGCACCCGCTCGGGGGTGAGCACGGCCATGTCCGGCGGGATGGTGGCGTGCAGCGCGGCGAGTGCCTCGTCGCTGAGGTCGTGGATATCGCCATCACTGGGCAGCAACGCGTCCGCGCCGATGCCGAGTTCGCTCAGCGCCTCGCGGATCGCCGCGCGGAAGTCCGTGACGTCGATGTCGGGATGGCTGTCCAGCATGGCGAGCAGCGCGACCTGTTCACCCGCGGCCTGCAATTCGGTCGCGATGGCGTGCGCGAGCACACCGCCGAGCGACCAGCCGAGCAGCCGGTAAGGGCCCTGCGGTTGCACGGCGCGGATCTCCGCGACGTACCGGGCGGCCATCTCGGCCAGCGATGCGGGCAGGTAGCCGTCCTCCGACAGCGCGGGCGACTGCAGACCGAAGATCGGCCTGCTGGCAGGCACATAGCGGGCCAAACCGGCGTAGCACCAGGACAATCCGTACATCGGGTGGATGCAGAACAGGGGCTCGGCGGCGGCCATGTCGTGCGGCACCCGGGTCCGGATGGGCAGCAGCACGCCGAGCGCGGCGTTCGAGTCGAGGTCGTAGTCGTGGTCACCGGCCAGCGCGGCGAGGATGCGGGTGGCCAGTGCGCCCGCGGTGGAGTCGGTGAAGAACCACTGCACCCGGACCTCGGCGCCGGTGAGCGTGCGCAACCGGCTGACCGCGCGGGTCGCGACCAGCGAATTGCCACCCAGATCGAAGAAGTCGTCGTCGAGCCCGACCCGGTCGACGCCCAGGATCTCGGCGAAGACCTCGACGATGGTCCGCTCCAGCGGGGTGGTCGGCGGCCGGTACGGACGCGCGCCAAGCTCCGGGACCGGCAGCGCCTTGCGGTCGAGCTTGCCGCTGGCGTTGAGCGGCAACGCATCCAGCACCAGGAACGCCGATGGCACCATGTACGACGGCAGCGAACCACGCGCGTGCAGCAGGGCCGCGGTCTGGTCGATGGTCTCCCCCGGCATGGCGACGAGGTAGGCGACCAGCCGATCCCCGGCGGTACCGCTGACCAGCGAGACGGCCGCGTGCCGCACCGAATCGAGGGCGAGCAGCACGGTTTCGATCTCGCCGAGCTCGACCCGCTGGCCGCGCAGCTTCACCTGGAAGTCGCTGCGGCCCAAGTACTCCAGCGCACCCTCGCGCCAGCGGACGATGTCACCGGTGCGATAGAGGCGCGCACCGCCCTCGTGCGCGACGAAACGCTCCGCGGTGAGGGCGGGGGCACCGAGATACCCGCGAGCCAGCTGGACGCCCGCGATGTACAGCTCACCCGCGGCGCCGGGCGGCACCGGGCACAGCTGCCGGTCGAGCACATGCACCCGGGTGTTGGCGACCGGCGTGCCGATCGGAACCGTCAGTGCGGCAGTGTCTTCCACCGGGTAGTCGGTGACCACCGTCGCCTCGGCGGGCCCGTACCAGTTCACCAGGTCGATGTCCGGCAGGGCGGCGGCGAAGGCGGCCACGGTCTCCGCGGTGAGCGCTTCGCCCGCGGCGAATACCCGACGCAGGCTCGGGAACTCCATCGAGTCCGGACTCAGGAACGCGTCGAGCATCGAGGGCACGAAATGCACCGTACTGACGCCATATTCGGCGATGGTCTCGGCCAGGTACGCCGGATCGCGATGACCGTCCGGTTCGGCGACGACGATCGAGGCGCCGGTCTGCAACGGCCAGAACAGTTCCCAGGTGGAGATGTCGAAGGTGATCGGCGTCTTGTGCAGCACCACGTCACTGGCATCGTGCGGGTAGGTCCATTGCGCCCAGCGGAACTGGTTGACCATCTGCCGGTGCGTGATCACCACGCCCTTGGGGCGGCCGGTGGAACCGGAGGTGTAGATGATGTAGGCGACGTTGTCGGGGTGCACGTCGGTGCCGGTGAACGACACCGCGTCCAGCGGCAGGTAGAGCGTGTCCACCGCGACGACCGCGATATCGGTATCGGTCACGAAGGCATCGGCGCTGGTGGTCAAGACGCAGGCCGGATTGGCACTGGCCAGCACGTATTCGTTGCGTTCGGCCGGGTGATCCGGGTCGATCGGCAGGTAGCCCGCGCCCGCCCGCAGCACGCCGTAGATGGTGACGACCAGGTCGATCCCGCGCCGCATAGCCACGCCGACCCGTGATTCCGCGCCGATGCCCCACCGGGCGATCTCCCCGGCCAGTGCCCGCGAGCGCAGGTCGAGGTCGGCGTAGCTGAGCGTGACGTCGCCGTAGCGCACTGCGGGCGCGTCGGGCGTGCGTGCCACCT
This sequence comes from Nocardia sp. NPDC046473, assembly GCF_040645995.1. Classification (NCBI taxonomy): domain Bacteria; kingdom Bacillati; phylum Actinomycetota; class Actinomycetes; order Mycobacteriales; family Nocardiaceae; genus Nocardia; species Nocardia sp. NPDC046473. Next base: position 134,975 of record NZ_JBEYZJ010000007.1, on the reverse strand, counting down.
GCGCGTCGAACAGCGTCAGCAGCGTCGAATCGTCCAGTAGGTCCGGCACTTCGGTGGCGTTGCGGGCGGCCAGCACGGCGCGTTCGCTGTCGAGCAGCACGTCGATGTCGGCGATGCGCGCCTGCGGGTTGGTGACGAAACGACGAATCAACGCCGAAAGTCGTTGCGCGAGTGCCTGTGCCGCCCCCTCGTCGAACAGGTCGCGCAGGTACTTCACCGACACCCGCAGCTGGCTGTCCAGCACCACCATGACGGTGAGCGGGTAGTGGGTGCCGTTGACCGCGCCGACGCCGGTGACACTCAGGCCGTCGATATCGCTGGCCTTGTCCAGGCCGTCCCGGTCGACGGGGAACGATTCGAACACCACGAGGGAGTCGAAAAGCCCTTCCACGCCGATGGTTTCCTGGATATCGCTCAGCCCGAGGTAGTGGTGATCCAGCAGCCCGGCCTGCTCACCCTGCAGCTGACGCAGCAGCCCGCCGAGCGTGTCGGTGGCGCCGAGGCGCACCCGCACCGGGATCGCGTTGAGGAACAGCCCGACCATGCTCTCGACGCCGTCCAGCTGCGGCGGCCGGCCGGACACGGTGGCGCCGAACACCACATCGTCGCGATCGACACTGCGGCCGATCAGCAGACCCCAGGCCGCCTGCACGACCGTGTTCACCGTGACGCCGAGACCCGAGGCGAGCCGGGTGAGCGCGGTGGTGTCGGACTGCGCCAGCTCGAAGCCGACTTCGCCTACCCCGGCCGAGATTTCGCGGCCGGGATCGACCGGTGCCAGCGGCGTCGGCTCGGTGATACCGCTGAGCGCGGTGCGCCAGGCCTCGCGGGCCGAGTCGGCCTTCTGCGCGACCAGCCAGGCCAGGTAGCCCCGATACGACGGCACCTTGGGCAGGTGCCGGGAATTGCCGCCGAGCGCATACAGCGTCAGCAGGTCCTTCATCAGCAGCGGCATCGACCAGCCGTCGATCAGGATGTGATGGCTGGTCACCAGCAGGTGGAAGGCGTCGGCGGACGAGCGGATCAGCGCGAACCGCAGCAGCGGCGCGGTCCGCATGTCGAAGTGATCGGCGAGGTCGGCCGCCTTGATATCGGCCAGTTCCTGGGCGGCGGCGTCGGGCTCGAGCTGGCCGAGATCGATGAGCCGCCAAGGCACTTCGAGCGAATCCTGCACGATCTGCAGCGGATTGCCCGCGGCGTCCTCGGCGAAGGCGACGCGCAGGTTGTCGTGCCGGTCGAGCACGGCCTGCGCGGCCGCGTGCATCCGCCCCGGGTGCACGTCGCCGCCGAGGTCCAGCACGAACTGGGTGGTGTAGACGTCCACCGAGGACTCGGCGAGCAGCGCGTGGAACAGCATGCCGGACTGCAGCGGAGTCACCGGCCACACGTCGGTGAGGTTCGGGTACGTGGTGGTGAGGCGGTCGATGTCGGGCTGCTTCAGCCGAACCAGCGTGAAGTCCGACGGCGTGAAGGTGACGCCGTCCGCGCGCAGGCCGTGCTCGGCCAGCCCGCCGAGCGCGTAGATCCAGTGCTCGGCAAAGGTTTTCACCGCGTCACCGGCGAACGCGGCGCTAGCGTAGTCGAACCGGGCGACCAGGCCGTCGTCCGCAGCGTCGACGGTGAGGTCGAGCAGCAGGTCCTCGGCCATGGTGTCGGTGTGCACCCGAGCCGGGCGAAGATCGCGGTAGCGCAGCGCGAACCGGCCACGGCCGAGCTCGCTCAGGTCGGCGGCGGTGTCCGCGTTGAGGTAACGCAGCAGGCCGTAGCCGACGCCCTGCGACGGCACCGATCGGCGCAGCTCCTTGATCTGCGCGAGCGCGGCGCCCGCGGCGGGACCGCCGACGAGCGCTTCGTCGGCGTCGATCCTGGTGAGCCGCAGCGGGAGTGGGTACTCGGTGGTGAAGCCGCCGACCATGTTCTCGTCGGCGCCGGTCGCGGACCGCTCGTCGGCGGACAGCCGGATCACCGAACCGAGTGCGCGCGTGACGGGTTCGCCCGCCGACGTCTGTAGCGCCAGCGCGACTGCTGTGAGCAGCACGTCGTCCACGGTGGCGTGATAGGCCGCAGCGGCCGCCGCGACCGCGGCAGCGCCCTCCGCCGTGATGGCCAGCGAGACTCGGCTGCGCGCCCGCAGATCGCGCCCATCGGCGACGGTGCCCTCGGGGACGGTCGCCAAAACCCGCTCCCACCAGCCCAACTCGCCGACGGTCCGCAGATCGTGGGCCTTGGCCGAGAGCGCGCGGATGAGCACGCCGAGGCCGGATTCCGGCGCGGCGGGGGCGGCATGACGACCGCGGCTCCACGCGGCGGTCAGCTGATCGACGATGGTGCGCCACGAGATGTCGTCCACGACAAGGCCGTTGGCGACGACGATCAGTGTCGACCGGCCCTCGGGCCCGCCGGTCAGCACGAAATGGATGTTGCGTCCCTGCTCGGGATCGAGCGCCGCCGCGGCGGCCTGCACCACATCGTCGATGGGCAGCGTGGTTTCGCCGTGCTGCGCGTCGAGGCGGCGGAACGCCTCGCCGGTGCGTTCGTCGGCGGGCGGGATCCGCAGCACCGGGGTGTCGCCTTCGCGGTCGAGCCGCACCCACAGCATCGGATGCTGGTCCAGCACTTTGCCGACCGCGGTGTGCACCGCTTCGACGGCGCAGCTCTCCGGCACGTCGAGCGCGATGGCGCGCACCTCGACGCCGGTTTCGAGCAGCCGCGCCGCGTGCGGCGTCAACGGCAGGTCGCCGGACTCGTCGCCCGGCCCGTCCTCGACCACGGCGGCCTTGGCCAGCGCGGCGACGGTGCGCGACTCGAAAACGTCACGCGGCGTGAAGGTTACGCCGCGGCCGCGGCAGCGCGACACCACCTGGATGGAGACGATGCTGTCGCCGCCGAGGGCGAAGAAGTCGTCGTCGAGCCCGACCCGCTCGATGTTGAGCACCTCACCGATCACCTCGGCGATGGTCAGCTCGGCCTTGGTCTGCGGCGCGCGGTACGCGGTTGTCTCGATGGCCGGTTCGGGCAGTGCGCGCCGGTCCAGCTTGCCGACCGGGGTCAGCGGGATCTCGTCCAGCACAACGATGGCCGTCGGCACCATGTACTCCGGCAGCGTGCTGCCGAGCTGTTCGGTCAGTGCCGCGACATCGAGCGTGCTGCCTTTGGTAGGTAGCACGTAGGAGACCAGCATCGTTGCGCCGGCACCGGATTCGCGGCCGAGGGTAGCCGCGAACTCGACGCCCGGCTGCGCGGCGAGCGCGGCATCGATCTCACCGAGCTCGATTCGGAAGCCGCGCACCTTCACCTGGAAGTCGTTGCGCCCCACGTACTCCACCACCGGCACGCCCGCACCGCGGGCCCAGCGCACCACGTCGCCGGTGCGGTAGAGCCGCTCGCCCGGCAGGCCGTACGGGTCGGCGATGAACCGAGCCGCAGTGAGGCCCGGCCTGGCGTGGTAGCCGCGGGCCAGCTGAATGCCGCCCAGATACAGTTCGCCCGCAACACCTTCCGGTACCGGGCGCAGCCTGCGGTCGAGTACCAGCGAACGCATGCCGCGGATCGGGCCGCCGATGGTCACCGGCTCGCCCGGCCGCAGCGGGTCGCTGATGTTGGTCATGATCGTGGTCTCGGTGGGCCCGTAACCGTTGTGGAAGCGCCGGTTCTCGGCGCCGGCCCACTTGGTGACCAGGTCGGCGGGCACCGCTTCGCCGCCGGCCACGATGGCCCGCATGCCGGACAGCGCGTCCTGGTCGAGCGAGGCGAGCACGGACGGGGTGAGGAAGGCGTGCGTCACCCCTTCGGCCTGGATCAGCTCGGCCAGCTCGTCGCCGCCGAAGGTCTGCGGCGGCGCGACCACCAGCGCGCCCGCCGAACCGAGCGCGAGCAGCAGCTCCAGCATCGAGGCGTCGAACGACGGGGACGCGAAACCCAGTGCGCGCGTGGTCTGGTCGAGCTCGTACCGCTCCACCTGCTCGGCGCTGAAGTTGGCCAGGCCAGCGTGCGTGACCACCACGCCCTTGGGCAGACCGGTGGAGCCCGACGTGTAGATCACGTACGCGGCGTTGGTGCTGCGGATCGGGCCGTGGCGTTCGGTGAGGCTGATCGGGCGGTCCGACCGGGACGCGACGTCGAAGGTGAAGTCGCGATCGTCGAGTACGAACCAGGGCCGGCCACCCGCCATCGTGGGCAGGCCGCCGAGTTCGGCGGTCAGCGTGACACCAAGTGCCGCACCGGAATCCGCCACCATGTGCGCGATCCGGTCGGCCGGGTAGGTCGGGTCGATCGGCACGATCGCCGCGCCGGTCTTGGCGATCGCCCACAGCGCGAGCAGCGACTCCACCGAGCGCCGGATCGCCAGGGCGACCAGGACGTCCGGGCCCGCACCGCGATCGATCAGAGTGCGCGCCAATTGCGAAGAGGCGGCGTCGAGTTCGACGTAACTGAAGGAACGGCCCGCGACAATGAGGGCGGCACCGGTGGGGTTCCTGGTGACCGCGGAGGCCATCAGCTCGGGCAGGCTGCGCGGCGCGGCGGCCTCGGCCCCGGCGCGGGAGACCAGGTCGGCGCGCTCGGACTCGTCCAGGATCTCCAGGTCGCCGACCGCGGTGCCGGGCTCCTGCGCGACGGCGGCCAGGATGCCGCGGAAGCGGCGGCCGAACTCGGAGACCGTCTGCTCGTCGAACAGGTCACGGGCATAGGTGAATTCGGCGGCGAGCCCGGCTTCGGCGCCCGCTTCGGTGCGCTGCTCGCGCATGGTGAGCAGCAGATCGAACTTGGCGGTGTCGGCTGCCGGATCGAGCGCGGCGAAGTTCAGGCCGGGCAGCTCGAAGCTTGTCGCGGCGAGGTTTTCGAAGGACAGCGCCACCTGGAACAGCGGGTGCCGACCCGAGGAACGCTCCGGGTCGAGCACCTCGACCAGCCGCTCGAACGGCGTGTCCGCGTTGGCGAAGGCTCGCAGGTCGGTCTCCCGGTTCGCGGCGAGCAGGTCGGTGAAACCGAGATCGGCCGCGACCCGGGTGCGCAGGACCAGCGTGTTGACGAACATGCCGATCAGGTCGTCGAGTTCGGCCTCGCCACGGCCCGCGATCGGGGTGCCGATGGCGACGTCCTCGGTGCCGGACATGCGGGCCAGGAACACCGCGAGCGCGGTGTGCACGACCATGAACAGAGTCGCGTTGTGCTGCTTGGCCAGGCCGACCAGCGCGGCGTGCACGTCGGCCTCGACGACGAAATCCGTTTTGCCGCCTGCGAAACTCTGCGCCACGGGACGCGGCCGGTCGGTCGGCAGGTTCAGTTCGTCCGGCAGGTCGGCGAGTTCGGTTGTCCAGTAGGCGAGTTGTGCGCCCGCGAGCGACTCCGGATCGTCGTCGCTGCCGAGCACGCTGCGCTGCCAGAGCGCGTAGTCGGCGTACTGGATCGGCAGCGGCGCCCAGGACGGCGCCTCGCCGCCGCTGCGGGCGGCGTACGCCAGCATCAGGTCACGGGTGAGCGGGCCCATCGACCAGCCGTCGGCGCTGATGTGGTGCGCGACGAACACCAAGACGTATTCACTGCCCGCGAGTTGGAACAGCCTGGCACGGAACGGCACCTCCATGGTGACGTCGAAACCGGCGGAGACGATGCGCTGTACCTCGTGCGCGACACGCTCCTCGCCGATCTGCGCGGGCGCCAGGTCCACCGAAACCTCGTGTGGCGCAAGCACTCGCTGCTCCGGGCCCGCCAGGGTCTCCGGGTAGACGGTGCGCATGATTTCGTGGCGCGCGACGAGATCGGCGACCGCCTGCTGCAGCGCATCGACATCCAGGTCGCCGGACAGGCGGATGGCGGCCGGGATGTTGTAGACGGCGGCGGCGGTGTCGAACTGGTTGAGGAACCACATCCGCTGCTGAGCCGAGGACAGCGGAATGTGGTCGGGGCGCGGCTGGGCGACGAGTGGGTTTCGCGTGTGCTCGCTCGTGGTGTGTTCGACCTTCACCGCGAGTCCGGCGACGGTGGACGCCTCGAACAGGGCGCGCACGGGTACTCGCGAGTCGAGCGCGGCACCGATGCGCGCGGCGACCTGGGTCGCCAGCAGCGAGTTGCCGCCGAGTGCGAAGAAATCGTCGTCGGCGCCTACCCGTTCGACACCGAGCACCTCGGCATACACCGACGCCACGATCTCCTCGATCGGCGTCGACGGCGCACGGAACACCAGTGCCTCGAATTCGGGCTCCGGCAACGCCTTTCGATCCAACTTGCCGTTCACATTGAGCGGCAGCGCATCGAGCACGACGAACGCCGACGGCACCATGTACGACGGCAGCGCCGCGCTCAGCGCCGACTTCACCTGTGCCACATCGAGACCGGCGGCCTCGTCCGACACCCCCGCCTCGGCGGCGGCCTGCGCGGCGAAGGCGGCGGCCTGGACGGCGAACGAAGAGGCGAGCCCGGCCGGAGTACCCGGCTCGGCGGCGACCAGATAGGCCACCAGCCGATCACCGGTCTTGGGATCGGACTTGGCGACCACCGCGGTCTGCGCGATCTCGGGCAACGCCAGCAGCGCGGCCTCGATCTCACCCAGCTCGATGCGGAAGCCGCGGATCTTCACCTGGAAGTCGGTGCGGCCCTGGTATTCCAGTTCGCCGTCAAGGTTCCAGGCCACCAGGTCGCCGGTGCGGTAAAGGCGCGTACCGGGCTGGAAGGGGTTGGCCACGAACCGATCCGCCGTCAGGTCCGCGCGACCGAAGTAGCCGCGGGCCAGCTGACCGCCCGCCAGGTACAGCTCGCCGGAGATGCCGATCGGCACCGGACGGAGTCGACCGTCGAGCACGTAGGCCTGGCTGTTCCACTCGGGTGTGCCGATCGGCACGGAGTTCTGGTCGGCGTCGGTCACCCGGTGACGCGTGATCGACACGGCGGCCTCGGTCGGGCCGTACAGGTTGTCCAGCACCACCTCTGGGTGCGCCGTCAGGAACCGCTGTGCCAGCGCGGCGGGCAGCGCCTCACCGATGGCGAGCACGCGCCGCAGCGGGGACGGTTCCGACGTGGCCTCGGTGCCGGTATGTACCAGCAGGGCGTCCAGCATGGACGGGACGACGTGCAGCGTCGTCACCGCTTCCCTGGCGATCAGGTCGTTGAGGTAGGCCGGGTCACGGTGCCCGTCCGGCGCGGCGATCACCAGCTTGCCCGCGCAGACCACCGCCGACCAGAACTCCCAGACCGAGAGGTCGAAGGTCGCCGCCGTTTTGAGCAGCACAGCATCGTCGTCGGAGAGTCCGAATTCGGCTGTCTTCCACTGCAACTGGTTGGCGATGGCGGCGTGCGAGACGGCGACGCCCTTCGGGCGGCCGGTCGAACCCGACGTGAAGATCACGTACGCGGTGTTCTCGGGCCGCAACGGCGCGACGCGCTCGGTATCCGAGAGCGGCGCGCTCGCAAAGGAACCCAGCACGAGCTCGTCGATCGGCACCAAGGGGGCGACCTCGGTGTCGAAGTCCGCGTCCGCGTTGGTCAGCACGCACACCGGTGCGGCGGTCCGGAGGATGTAGTCGGTGCGCTCGGCGGCCTGGTCCGGATCGACCGGCACATACGCGCCACCGGCTTTGGCGACCGCGTACATCGCGACGACCAGATCCACCGAACGGCGGAAGGCGAGCGCGACCCTCGCTTCCGGTCCGACACCGATCGAGATCAGGTACCGGGCAAGACGATTCACCCTGGTGTCCAGCTCGACGTAGTTCAGCTCGTGGCGGGCGCCATTGGGCAGGTCGGCCACCACGGCGACGGCCTCGGGCGCCGCGGCCAGCACCGCCCGCTGCAGGAACCACGGCAGCGTCGCGGCGGTATCGACCGGATGCGCGGTGTCGTTCCAGCGCACCAGGACCGCGTCACGTTCGTCGGCCGCGAGCAGATCGATCTCGCCGACAGGTGTCGCGGCGTCGACCACGACGGTGGCGAGGATCCGCGACAGTCGGTCGGCGAAGCTCTGCACGGTCGCGGCGTCGAAAAGGTCGGTCGCATAGGTGAAGAACCCGCCGATACCGGTGGGTGCGCCGGACTCGTCGTAACTGTCGCCCACGATGAGGTGCAGATCGAACTGCGACACATCGAGATCCGCGTCGACTCCGGACACGGCGAGGCCGGGTAGTTCGAGCGCCGTACGGGCGATGTTCTGGAACGAAAGCCCCACCTGGAACAGCGGATGATGCGCGGTCGAGCGCGGCGGGTTGAGTACCTCCACCAGCCGCTCGAACGGAATGTCCGCGTGCGCGAAGGCTTGCAGGTCGATATCACGTTGCCGCGCAAGCACATCGGTGAACGCTTCACCGCCGTCGAAGGTGGCCCGGAAGACAACGGTGTTGACGAACATGCCGATCAGGTCGTCGAGCTCACGCTCGCCGCGACCGGCCACCGGGGTGCCGATGGCGATATCGCCGGTGCCCGACAGCCGGGCGAGCAGCACCGCGAGCGCGGTGTGCACGACCATGAACAGCGTCGCACCATGTGCGCGAGCGAGTTCCACGAGACCGGCGTGGGTGGCGGCGTCGATCCGCACGTCCACCCGTGCACCCGCCATCGACGCGATCGCGGGACGAGGTCGGTCCGTCGGCAACTCCAGCAGGTCCGGCAGACCCGCGAGCTGCATGCGCCAGAACAGGATCTGCTGCGCGGCAATTGATTCCGGATCGGTCTCGGCGCCGAGCACGGCCCGTTGCCAGAGCGCGTAGTCGGCGTACTGCACCCGCAACGGGTTCCAGCCGGGCGCCTCGCCCGTGGTTCGCGCGGCGTAGGCCACCATCACGTCGCGTACCAGCGGGCCCATCGAGGACGCGTCCGCCGCGATGTGGTGCACCACCACCGCGAGCACATAGTCCGATCCCGCTGTGCCGTCGATGATTTCGAGCAGCCGCACGCGCACCGGCACCTCGTCGGTCACGTCGAACGGTGTCGACGCCAAGGCGTACACCTCGCCGGGTACCTCGGCCGCGGCGACGGGACGGGCGGTGACGTCCAGATCGACCAGGCTCGCGGGTAGCACGACCTGTACCGGACCGTCGGCGCTCTCCGGGTACACGGTGCGCAGCACCTCGTGCCTGCTCACCACGTCGTCGAGGGCCGCGGCAAGCGCGACGACATCCAGCGCACCGGTCAGCCGCAAGGCGAACGGCAGGTTGTAGGCGGCCGACCCCGCGGCCTCGTCGTCGGACTGGTCGAAGCGGTTGAGGAACCACATCCGCCGCTGTGCCAGCGACAGCGGCAACTGTTCGGGCCGGACGATGCTGCCGAGCAGGATGCCCCGCTCGTCGTGGGTCCGGGATTCGATCGCGGCGGCCAGCGACTGCACCGTCGGCGTCTCGAACAGCGTGCGTACCGGCACCTTGGCGTCCACCGCGGCACCGAGCCGGGCCACCAGGCGGGTGGCGATCAGCGAGTTGCCGCCGAGGGCGAAGAAGTCGTCGTCGGCGCCGACCCGGTCCAGTCCGAGCACCTCACCGAATACCTCGGCGACGATCTCTTCGACCGGCGTTGCGGGCGCACGGAATTCGCGCGCGGTGAAGGTCGGTTCGGGCAGCGCCCTGCGATCCAGCTTGCCGCTCGGGTTCAGCGGTAAGGCGTCCAATGCGACGAGCGCGGTCGGGATCAAGTAGGCGGGCAGCGTTTCCGCGATCGCCGCGAGCAGTTCCGGCTGCTCGACCGAATGTCCCGGCGCGGCAACGACGTAGGCCACCAGCTGGTCGCCCAGCGCCGACTGGCTGACCAGCGCCACCGCTTGGTTCACCGAAGGCTGGGCGAGCAGCGCGGTTTCGATCTCGCCGAGTTCGATGCGCTGGCCGCGGAACTTGACCTGGAAGTCGGTGCGGCCGAGGTAATCCAGCCGATGCGAGCGACCGGCGGTGCCATCGCGCCACACAACCAGGTCGCCGGTGCGGTACATCCGCTCGCCGAAGCCGAACGGGTCGGCCACAAAGCGATCCGCGGTCAGGTCGGGACGCCGGACGTACCCACGCGCCAGCTGATCACCGGTCAGGTAGAGCTCACCGGGCACTCCGGCGGGCACCGGGCGTAGCCGCGCGTCGAGCACGTAGACCTGGGTGTTCCACTGCGGCAACCCGATCGGCACCGAGCGGGTATCCGAGCCGTCGGCGGGCCAGTAGGTCACCGACACCGTGGCCTCGGTCGGGCCGTACAGGTTGTGCACCCGTGCGTGCGACACCGCACGGAACGCGGCGACGGTCTCCGGCGGCAGGGCTTCGCCGATCACGAAGACGTCCCGCAGCGTCGGGCAGGCACCCGCCGCGGTGTGCGCGGCGAACACCGTCAGCATCGACGGCACGAAGTCGGTGACCGTGACCCGCTGTGCGGCAATGGTTTCCGCGACGTACACGGGATCGCGGTGACCGTCGTGGGTGGCGACGACCAGCTTCGCGCCGGCCCGCAGCGGCATGAAGAAGCCCCACAGCGACACGTCGAAGGTGGTCGCGGTCTTCTGCAGGTACACGTCGTCGGCACCGAGCGGGTACTCCGCGAGCATCCACTCGATCTGATTGTTGATCGCGGCGTGCGAGACCGCGACGCCCTTGGGCCGTCCGGTCGAGCCCGAGGTGAAGATGACGTAGGCGGGGTGCTGCGGCAGCACCGTCCGGAGCAGTTCCTCCTGGCGCACCGGTTCACCATCGAAGGCACTGGTATCGACCGTGTCCAGGGTCAGCACCGCGGTACCTGTGGGCACCTCGATCGCGTCCGCCGAGGTGGTCACCACGCAGGTCGGCTGTGCCGTATCGAGGATGTGCGCGATGCGCTCGGCCGGATGATCCGGATCCAACGGCACATACGCACCGCCGGCAGTCACGATCGCGTACATGCCGACAACCAGATCCAGCGAACGCCGAATCGCCAGACCCACCAGCGACTCCGCACCCACACCCTGCGAAATCAGCAACCGGGCAAGCTGATTGACCCGCTCATCGAACTCGCGGTAGGTAAGCGTCGCACCCTCGTGTGCCAGTGCGACGGCCTCCGGATGCGCGGAAGCCGCCCGCCGATATCCGTCGAGCAGCAGCTCAGGCGCAACGGCGTGCCGAGTCTCGTTCCAGCCGACCAGAATCCGCGCCAGCTCCGCCGGGGCCAGCAGATCGATCTCACCGACCGCGTGCTCCGGATCGGCACTGACCGCGACGAGCAGGCGCTCGAAGCGCTGCGCGAACTCCGCGATCGTCGCCTCGTCGAACAGATCCGTGGCGTACAGGAACTGGGCTGAGAACCCCTGCTCGGCCTTGGGCACCACCGTCAGCTGCAGATCGAACTTGGCCACCGCGCCGTCGAAATCGACCGCCTGCGCGGACAATCCGGGCAGCTCGACCTGCGCCTTGGTCATGTTCTGGAAGAACAGCGCCACCTGGAACAGTGGGTGGTGCGCCTGTGAGCGCACCGGGTCGAGCACCTCGACCAGCCGCTCGAACGGCAGCTCGGCATGCGAAAACGCCGCCAGGTCCGTCTCTTTCGTGGCGGCGAGCAGGTCGAGGAACGAGGCGCCGGGATCGATCGGCGTGCGCAACACCAAGGTGTTGACGAACATGCCGATCAGCCCGTCGAGCTCCCGCTCACCACGACCCGCGACCGGTGTGCCGATGGTGATGTCGTCGGTGCCGGTGAGCCGGGCGAGCAGGGCCGCGAACGCGGCGTGCACCACCATGAATTCGGAGGCGCCCGCACGCTGGGCGAGCTCGATGAGCCCGCGATGCACGTCGGCGGTGACCTCGAAGGTGTACTCCGCGCCGCCGCCGGTGGCTACCGCCGGGCGCGGCCGGTCCGCGGGCAGTTCGACCCGATCCGGGATACCCGCCAAAGCCGTGCGCCAGTAGGCGATCTGCGCGGCGGCCACCGAATCGGGATCGTGCTCGTCGCCGAGCACCTCGCGCTGCCACAGCGTGTAGTCGGCGTACTGCACCGGCAGCGGCGGTACCGCGGGCGGGGCGCCGTTGCGGCGAGACAGGAAGGCGCCGAGCAGATCCCGCAGGAACGGCGCGACCGAGGCGCCGTCGGCGGCGATGTGGTGCACGACAACCACCACCACGTGCGCACTGGGCGACAGCTCGGCCAGCGCGATGCGCAGCGGCACCTCGGCGGCGACGTCGAAGCCGGTCAGCGCGAAGCCGCGCAACCAGTCCGCCAGCTCGTGTTCGGCCAGCGGCTTGGGCGCCAGGTCCGGAACAGCCTGTGCCGTAGGCAGAACCACCTGGTAGCCGATGCCATCGATGGCCGGGTAGACAGTGCGCAGCGTCTCGTGCCGCTCGATCACATCGGTGATCGCCGCCTGCAATGCCGACACATCCAGCGAGCCGGACAGCCGGATGGCGAACGGAATGTTGTTCGCCGCCGACGCCGTGTCGAACTGGTTCAGGAACCACATCCGCTGCTGCGCCAGCGACAGCGGAATGTGTTCGGGCCGCTCGGTGGGCGCGAGCGCCCGCCGATCACCGGCGCCCTTCAACGACTCCATCCGCTCGGCAAGCCCGGCGACCGTTGGCGTTTCGAAGATCAGTCGAGCGGGCACCCGCGCGGTGAGGGCCGCACCGAGCCGGGCGGCGGCCTGCGTCGCGATGAGCGAGTTGCCACCGAGCTCGAAGAAGTTGTCGTCGGCGCCGACCGGGGCACCCGGCCCGAGCAGCTCGGCGAAGACATCGGCGACCAATTCTTCCAGCGGGCCGACCGGCGCGCGAAACACCTTGGTCTGCAGGCGCGGCGAGGGCAGCGCGGCTCGGTCCAACTTGCCGACCGGGGTCAGCGGGATCGCGGCGAGCACCATGACCACCGTCGGCACCATGTGCGCGGGCAGGCTCCGCTCCGCGACGGCCGCCAATTCGGCGGCGTCGGCGTCCATTCCGGGCGCGGAGTGCACGTAGGAGACGAGAATCGTTGCGCCGCTGTCGAGGTCGTGGCCGACGGTGACCGCGAAGTCGACGGTCTCGTGCGCGGCGAGCACCGCGTCGATCTCGCCGAGCTCGATCCGGAAGCCACGGATCTTCACCTGGAAGTCGTTGCGACCCAAATACTCCAGTTCACCAGAATCGGTCCAGCGCACCAGGTCGCCGGTCCGGTACAGCCGGGAGCCGTTGGCATCGAACGGATTCGCGACGAAACGCGCCGCCGTCAACCCTGCTCGATCGTGATATCCCCTGGCCAGCTGCGCGCCGGTGATGTACAGCTCGCCGACGGTGCCACCGGCCACCGGCACCAACTGCTCGTCGAGCACGTATTCGGTGATCGCGCGGATCGGCCCGCCGATGGTCACCGGCGCGTCCGGGGCAAGCGGCGCACTGATATTCGTCATGATCGTGGTCTCGGTGGGCCCGTACCCGTTGAAGAACTCCCGGATCCGCCGACCGGATACCGGTGCCGCCCAACGCCGCACCAACTCCGGCGGGCAGGCCTCGCCACCCGCGACCACCACACGCAACTCGTCCAGGCCGACCGGATCCACCGACGCCAGCGCGGCTGGTGTGATGAACGCGTGCGTCACGCCCTCCCGGCGGATCAGCGCCGCGAGTTCCTCGCCGCCGAACACCGTCGGAGCCACGATGACCATGGTGGCCGCGCCGCCGACCGCGAGCAGTAACTCCAGCACCGAGGCATCGAACGACGGCGACGCGAAATGCAATGTCCGCGAATCACTCGTCACCCGATAACGCTCGCGCTGCTCGTCACAGAAGCTGGACAGGCCGGCCTGGGTGATGACGACGCCCTTGGGCTTGCCGGTCGATCCCGACGTATAGATGACGTAGGCCGGATGCTCGGCCCGCAGCGGCCGCACCCGATCGATATAGGTCACCGGGTCCGCGGGGAACTCCTCGAGCAGCCGCGCGCAGTCGGCGGTGTCGATCGGCAACCAGTCGAGCCGGTCCGGCAGTTCGCCGCGCACAGCGGCGACGGTCAGTCCGAACACCGCACCGGAGTCGGCGACCATGTGCTCGACCCGGTCCGCCGGATAGTTCGGATCCACCGGCACGAAGCCGGCGCCTGCCTTGGCCACCGCCCAGACCGCGACCACCGATTCGATCGACCGTGGGATACCGACCGCGACCAGGTCCTCGGGCCCGATGCCGCGGCCGATCAGTAGTCGGGCGAGCCGGGTCGACCGGTCATCGAGCTCGGCGTAGCTCAGTTCCGTCAGCGTGCCGGTGGCGTCGGCGAGGGCGACACCGATGCCGCTCGGGTTCGCCTCGACGGCGGTCGCCATCAGCTGCGGGAGGGTGGTGACTCTGGATCGCCTGGTTCGGGTCGGCCGAACGCGTGCCGGTCGGGTCATGCGCACACCGCTGCACGCGCGTCGTCATACCGCTGCCCGACCGACCGAACCATGGAAAAGCCTCACCCTGCCTGTTGTCGCCGCAAACCCGCCTCGATGCTCCCCGCCCCCATGATCATCGAACGCGCGTATGCCCATCGTTACCGACCCCATCGGCGCACGCCGAACACAGCCCGTGCGATCCGTGCCGCGGACCGCGACCCGACCGCACGAAATGCGCGCCGGGAACGATTATTCCCTGCCGACGCGCGATTGGTGACCCCACGTCGGCAGGACCTGCTCAGCTCGGCTGACCGAGCAGAATCGCCAGCTCGGCGCCGATCTCGGCCAGGGCCTCCGGTGCGGTCATCCGCGCGTGCGTCACGCCGACCGGCCGGTCGACCACCGCGCCCGTCACGTGCGGCGACCAGTCGGTCGACGTGGCGCGAAGCACATCCGCGGGATCGGCCACCGCCGCGCTGAAGTACTCCAGCGTGCCGGTGAACACCCCTGGACGGTGTTCGGCGATCAGTTCGGCCGAGCGGACCGCGCTGCGATAGATACGACGCAACCGTTGCGGGGTCAGCGCGACCAGTTCCGGCGGGATCATCGCGTGCAGCGCGGCCAGGGCCTCGTCGCTGAGGTCGTAGATGTCGTCCTCGGCCCCGATGAGGTCACCGCCGAGCCCGAGTTCGGCCAGCGCGCCGCGCACCGCCGCGCGGAAGCCCGCGACGTCGGGGTTCGGGTGGCTGTCCATCATGGCCAGCAGCTCGATCTGGGCACCGGCGGCCTGCAGCTCGGTGGCGATCGCGTGTGCGAGCACGCCGCCGAGCGACCAGCCGAGCAGCCGGTAGGGGCCGTGCGGTTGCACGGTCCGGATCTCGGTGACGTAGCGGTGCGCCAGCGCGGCGATCGAGTCCGGCAGATCACCGTCCTCGGACAGGGCGGGCGACTGCACGCCGTAGATCGGCTGATCGGCGGGCAGGTGCTGGGCGAGCCCGGCGTAGCTCCAGGCCAGGCCGTACATCGGGTGCAGGCAGAACAGCGGTGTCGCGGTGCCCGCGGTGCGGATCGGCAGCAGGACGTTCATCGCGGCGTTGGGGTCGGTCTCCCCCGGCGCCTGCGTGTCGATCCTGGCGGCGAGTCCGGCCACCGTGGCGTCGGTGAAGAACCACTGCACGCTGACCGTCGCGCCGACGGCGGCGCGGAGCCGGCCGACGGCCTGCGCGGCCAGCAGCGAGTTGCCGCCGAGTGCGAAGAAATCGTCGTCGAGGCCGACCGTTTCGACGCCGAGCAGGTCGGCGAAGGCCGCGGCGATGGTCTGTTCCAGCGGCGTGCTCGGCGCGCGGAAGGTGCGCGCGCTGACGAATTCCGGTGCGGGCAGCGCCTTCTGATCGAGCTTGCCGTTCGGCGTCAGTGGGAGCGCGTCCAGCACCACGATCGCGTCGGGCACCATGTAGCCGGTGAGGAACCGGGCGACCTCGGAGCGGACGGTCACCGGATCGATACCGCCGTCGGACACGACGTAGCCGATCAGCCGGTCGCCGTGCGCATCCGAACGGACCAGGGCGACCGCCTGATTCACGCCGTCGCAACGCACCAGCGCCGCCTCGATCTCACCGAGTTCGATGCGGAAGCCGCGCAGCTGCACCTGATGGTCGCTGCGGCCGGCGTATTCGAGCATTGCCTTGTCGCCGCAGTCGCGCCAACGGCCGACGTCGCCGGTGCGGTACATGCGAGAACCGGGCGCGCCGAACGGGTTTGCCACGAACCTGGTCGCGGTGAGGCCCGGCTTGCCCAGGTAGCCGCGGGACAGCTGCGCACCGACGACGTGGATCTCGCCCGGTACGTCGAGCGGGGTCGGATGCAGGCGCGGGTCGAGCACGTAAGCGTCCAGGCCCGGAATCGCGCGGCCTATAACGCTGGCCGTGTTCTGCCGATCCCGCTCGTCCAGCGGCAGGAACGACACGTGCACCGTGGTCTCGGTGATGCCGTACATGTTGACCAAACGGGTTGCCGCGCCGCGCCGTTCGTACCAGCGCTCGAGCTTGCGCAGGTCGAGGGCCTCGCCGCCGAACACGACGTAGCGAAGCGCCAAGTCAGCTTGCTCGGCAGCTCGGTCGGCCTCCACCAATTGGTAGAAGGCGGATGGGGTTTGGTTCAGTACCGTGACGCGCTCGCGAATCAGCAACTCGCGGAACTGTTCCGGCGACCGCGAGGTGCCGTAGTCGACCACCACGACCGAGCCGCCGTGCGCGAGGCCGCACCACAGCTCCCACACCGAGAAGTCGAACGCGAACGAGTGGAACAGCGTCCAGACGTCGTGTTCGTCGAAGCGGAACAGGGTTTGGGTGTTCGCGAACAGTTCGACGACATTGCGGTGCGCGACACCGACGCCCTTCGGCACGCCGGTCGAGCCCGACGTGTAGATGACGTAGGCGAGATTGTCGGGGTGCAGCGGCGCGAGCCGGTCGGCATCGTGCACGGGCGCATCGGCGAATGTCGTTGTCTCCTCGAACAAGACAACGGGCAGGTCACCGGTGGGCACCGCGTCGCGTTCGTCCGCCGTGGTCAGCACGCAGACCGGGGCGGCGTCGGCGAGCATGAATTCCAGTCGCTGTGCGGGGTAGGCCGAGTCGATCGGTAGGTACGCGGCACCGGTCGCGAGGACACCGAGCAACGCGACGGGTAGGTCCTCGGTACGTGGCACCGCAACGGCCACCAGCGATTCCGGGCCTGCGCCCTGGGCGATCAGTGCGCGTGCCACCTGGTTGGCGCGACGCTGCAATTCGCGGAACGTCAACGTGCGGTCACCGAATCGGATAGCGACCGCGTCCGGGCGGCGCCAGACCTGATCGGCGATGAGGCCGGGCAGCGTGGCACCGGGCACCCAGGCGCCGAGTGAATTCCATTCGTGCAGTACGAGTTCGCGTTCACCGGCGGCCAGCACATCGATATCGCCGACCACCACCGTGGCATCGGCGGCCACCGCCGCCAGGATGCGGCGGAAACGGTCGGCGAAGTTCTGCACGGTCAGGGCGTCGAACAAGTCCGTCGCGTAGCTGAAGATCGCCGAAAGGCCTTGGGCGTCCTGCTGTTCCGCGACGGTGAGCTGCAGGTCGAACTTGGCCGCCTGGACCTGTGGATCGATGCCGGACACGGTAAGGCCGGGTAGCTCGAGCGAGGTCTGGGCCAGGTTCTGGAAGACCAGCATTACCTGGAACAGCGGGTGCCTGGCCGCTGAGCGGACCGGGTCGAGCAGTTCGACCAGGCGCTCGAACGGCAGGTCGGCGTGGCCGAAGGCCGCGACGTCGGTGTCCCGCACGTCGGCGAGCAACGCGTCGAAGGAAATGCCGGGCTCGATCTCGTTGCGCAACACCAGGGTGTTGACGAACATGCCGATCATGTCGTCGAGTTCGGCCTCGCCGCGACCGGCGACCGGGGTGCCGATGGCGATGTCGGTGGTGCCGGAAAGCCGCGCGAGCAGCACCGCCAGTGCGGCGTGCACCACCATGAACAGGGTCGAATTGTGTTGCTTGGCAACGTGGTCGAGTGCGGCGTGCAGTTCCGCGTCGATCTCGAAGCTGAACGTCGCGCCCTGGTAGGAGGCCGCCGCTGGTCGCGGGCGGTCCGTGGGCAGGGACAGTTCGTCGGGCAGCGCGGCGAGCGCGGTGCGCCAGTAGTCGGACTGCTTGGCGATCAAGCTCTGCGGGTCGTCCTCGGCACCGAGTACCTCGCGCTGCCAGATGCTGTAGTCCGCGTACTGAACCGGGAGCGGGGCCCAGGCCGGGGCCGCGCCGCCGGTGCGGGCGGCGTAGGCCAGCATCAGGTCACGGGTGAGCGGGCCCATCGACCAACCGTCCGCGCTGATGTGGTGTGCCACGAAGACCAGGACGTAGTCGGTGGTATCGGCGACCTGGAACAGCTCGGCGCGGAACGGCACCTCGGTGGTGACGTCGAAACCCGTGGCGACGACGCGATATACCGCGTCCGCCACATTCGCTGCGCCGATCCGCACGGGTGTGAGGTCGACCGGCACCTCGGCGGCGATGGACTGCACCGGGCCCTGCTCTGTCTGCGGGTAGGTGGTGCGCAGGATCTCGTGGCGGGCCACCAGATCGGTCACCGCCGCGTGCAGCGCGGCCACATCGAGGTCGCCGGAGAGGCGGATGGCGGCCGGGATGTTGTAGACGGCGGAGCCGGTGTCGAACTGGTTGAGGAACCACATGCGCTGCTGTGCCAGCGACAGCGGAATCTGTTCCGGGCGTTGGCCTGCGACGAGCGCCTTGCGGCCGCCGGTGCCTGCGTGCTGTTCGACCTTCGACGCCAGACCGGCGACGGTGGAGGCCTCGAACAGCGCACGAACGGGGACACGCGAATCCAACGCGGCACCGATACGGGCGGCGACCTGGGTCGCCAGCAGCGAGTTACCGCCGAGGCCGAAGAAGTCGTCATCCGCGCCGACCTGATCGACACCGAGCACCTCGGCATACACCGACGCCACGATCTCCTCGATCGGCGTCGACGGCGCACGGAACGCCTGCGCCTCGAACTCCGGCTCCGGCAACGCCTTTCGATCCAACTTGCCGTTCACGTTCAACGGCAACGCATCGAGCACGACGAACGCCGCAGGCACCATGTACGACGGCAGACCGACGGCAAGCGCCGACTTCACCTGTGCGACATCGATATCGGCATCCGCCGGGACCACGTAGGCGACCAAGCGGTCACCGGTACGCGGGTCCGACTTCGCGATGACCGCCGTCTGGGCGATCTGCGGCAGCGCGAGCAGCGCCGCGTCGATCTCGGCGAGTTCGATCCGGAAACCACGGATCTTCACCTGGAAGTCGGTGCGGCCGCGATACTCCAGCTCACCGGAGGCGTGCCAAGCCACCAGGTCACCGGTGCGATACATCCGCGCGCCGGGCTGGAACGGGTTGGCCACGAACCGATCCGACGTCAGATCCGCACGACCGAAGTAGCCACGCGCGAGTTGTGCACCGGCCAGGTACAGCTCGCCGGAAACACCGACCGGAACGGGCCGCAGCCGCGAATCCAGCACGAAGACTTGGCTGTTCCACTCCGGCGCGCCGACGGGCACCGACGGCTGATCGTTTCGAGTGACCCGGTGGCTGGTGATGGATACCGCTGCCTCGGTCGGGCCGTACAGGTTGAACAGTTCGACGCGCGGGTAGTCGCGCAGGAAGCGTTGCGCCAATCCACCTGGCAGCGCCTCACCGATCGCCAGCACCCGCCACAATGAGGTCGGGAAGTCACCGGTCGTGAGCGCGTCGAGCATCGACGGCACCACATGCAACGTGGTCACCCACTCGCGGGCCATCAACTCGTTGAGATACACCGGGTCCTGGTGACCGTCAGGCGCGGCAATGACCAGTCGGCCACCACACACCGCCGCAGACCAGAACTCCCACACCGAAAGGTCGAACGTGGCAGCGGTCTTCAGCAGAATCGCATCAGCCGCATCCAGACCGAACTCAGTGACCTTCCACTGCAACTGATTCGCGATCGCCGCGTGCGAAACCGCCACACCCTTCGGACGACCCGTCGAACCCGACGTAAAGATCACATACGCCGTGTTCTCCGGACGCAACGGCACGACCCGATCAGCATCGGTGATCGGAGACGTATCCAGGCCATCGAGATCGAGCTCATCGATCCGCACCAAAGGCGCTACATCGGTGCCGAATTCGGCCTCGGCGTTGGTCAGCACGCACACCGGTGCGGCGGTCTCGAGGATGTAACTCGTTCGCTCGATACCCTGATCCGGATCCACCGGCACATACGCACCACCGGATTTCGCCACCGCGTACATCGCGACGACCAGATCCACCGAACGTCGGAAAGCGAGCGCCACCCGGGACTCCGGACCGACCCCCATCGAGATCAGGTACCGGGCAAGGCTGTTCACCCGAGCATCCAGCTCCGCGTAGGTCACCTTCTCGCGACCAGCGGCCAGATCGATGACGAGCGCCACAGATCGCGGATCGGCCGCCACGGCCGCGTCCAACAGCGAAACCAACGTCGCCGACTGGTCGACCTGCTGCTCGGTCGCATTCCATCGGCCGAGCACATCGTCGCGCTCGTCCGCGTCGAGTACTTCGATATCCCCCACCGGCGTCGTCGCATCCGCCACCACGGCGGCGAGGATCCGCGCGAACCGGTCGGCGAAGCCCTGCACCGTCGCGGCGTCGAAAAGGTCTGTCGCATAGGTGAAGAAGCCACCCAGGCCGGTCGGCACGCCGGACTCGTCGTAGCTGTCGCCGACGATCAGATGCAGATCGAACTGCGACACGGCCAGGTCCGCGTCCAACCCCGACACCGCGAGACCGGGCAGTTCGAGCGCGGCCCGCGCGATGTTCTGGAACGACAACCCCACCTGGAACAGCGGATGATGCGCCGTCGAACGCGGCGGGTTGAGCACCTCCACCAAACGCTCGAACGGAATGTCCGCGTGCGCGAACGCCTGCAGATCGGATTCCCGCTGCCTGCCGAGCAATTCGACGAACGACTCACCGGACTCGAACTGCGTCCGGAACACCACCGTGTTCACGAACATGCCGATCAGGTCGTCGAGCTCACGCTCGCCACGACCGGCCAACGGCGTACCGATGGCGACGTCCACCGAACCCGACAGCCGGGCCAGCAGCACGGCGAGTGCGGTGTGCACAACCATGAACAACGTCGCGCCCTGTCCGCGAGCGAGTTCCACGAGACCGGCGTGGGTGGCCGCATCGATCTGCACATCCACCCGTGCACCCGCCATCGACGCAATCGCGGGACGCGGCCGATCCGTCGGCAACTCCAGCAGATCCGGCAGGTCGGCCAGGTGCGAGCGCCAGAAGCTGATCTGCTGCGCGGCAATCGATTCGGCATCGGCCTCGTCGCCGAGCACCGCACGCTGCCACAGCGCGTAGTCCGCGTACTGCACCCGCAGCGGCGCCCAGTTCGGCGCTTCGCCCGCGGTCCGCGCGGCGTACGCGATCATCACGTCGCGCACCAGCGGCCCCATCGAAGACCCGTCGGCGGCGATGTGATGCACCACGACGGCGAGTACATACGTGTCCGCTTGGCCGTCGACCTGCAGCAGGGCAACCCGCACCGGGACCTCGGCGGTCACGTCGAACGAACTCGATGCCAGCGCGTACACCGCACTGGCGACATCGGTCTCGCTCAGCAGCCGCGGCGCGACATCCAGCGCAACACCGTTGGGCGGCAACACAATCTGGATCGGGCCGGCGGCCGTCTCCGGGTAAACGGTGCGCAGCACCTCGTGCCGCGCCACCACGTCGTGCAGTGCCGCACCGAGCGCCGCGACATCCAGCGCACCGGTCAGCCGCAAGGCGAATGGCAGGTTGTAGGCGCCCGATCCGGTCGCCTGGTCGTCGGTGTGGTCGAAGCGGTTGAGGAACCACATCCGGCGCTGCGCCAGCGACAGCGGCAGCTCGTCCGGTCGCGCGATGCTGCCGAGCTCGACCGCAGGACGGCTGTGCACCTGCGAGTCGATCACCGCGGCGAGACCGGCCACGGTGGGCGCTTCGAACAGCGTCCGCACCGGCACCCGGCCGCCGACGGCGGTGCCGAGCCGCGCCACCACCTGGGTGGCGACCAGCGAGTTGCCGCCGAGCGCGAAGAAATCGTCGTCCGCGCCGACCCTGGCCAGCCCGAGCACCTCGCCGAACACACCGGCCACGATCTCCTCGACCGGTGTTGCGGGCGAACGGAATTCGCGGGCGGTGAACATCGGCTCGGGCAGCGCCTTGCGATCGAGCTTGCCGCTGGGATTCAGCGGGAACGCGTCGAGCGCGACAATGGCGGCCGGAACCATGTAGGTGGGCAGTGTTTCCGAGATGGCGGCCCGCAACTCCTGCGGCTCGATCCTGGCCTCGGGCGCGGCGACCGCGTAGGCGACCAGCTGGTCGCCGAGCGTCGACTGGCTGACCAGCGCCACCGCCTGACTCACCGAAGGCTGGGCGAGCAGCGCGGTTTCGATCTCGCCGAGCTCGATGCGCTGGCCGCGGAACTTCACCTGGAAGTCGGTGCGCCCGATGTAGTCGAGCACCATGTCCGCGTCGGCGTCCGCACCGGAAGCCTTGCGCCACACCACGAGATCGCCGGTGCGGTACATGCGCTCACCGGTACCGAACGGATTGGCCACGAAACGATCAGCCGTCAGATCCGGCCTGCGGACGTATCCGCGCGCCAGCTGATCACCGGCCAGGTACAGCTCGCCTGCCACGCCGTCGGGCACCGGGCGCAGCCGCGCGTCGAGCACGTAGACCCGGGTGTTCCACTGCGGCAACCCGATCGGCACCGAGCGGGTATCCGAGCCGTCAGCGGGCCAGTAGGTCACCGACACCGCGGCCTCGGTCGGCCCGTAGAGGTTGTGCACATCCGCATCGATCACCGCGTGCAGCGCGGTCACCGTCTCCGGCGGCAACGCCTCGCCGATCACGAAGATCTGCTCCAGCGTGGGCACGGCGCCCTTGGCGGTATGCGCGGCGAAGATCGTCAGCATCGACGGCACGAAGTCGGTGACCGTGACCGACTGCGCGACAATGGTTTCCACGACGTATGCCGGGTCACGATGGCCGTCCGGTGTCGCCACCACCAGCTTGGCGCCCACCCGCAGCGGCATGAAGAAGCCCCATAGCGACACGTCGAAGGTGGTCGCGGTCTTCTGCAGGTAGACGTCGTCCTGGTTGAGCGGGTACTCGGCGAGCATCCATTCGATCTGGTTGTTGATCGCCGCGTGCGACACCGCGACACCCTTGGGGCGACCGGTGGAGCCGGAGGTGAAGATGACGTACGCCGGGTTCAGCGGCGACACCGGCCGGAGCAGCTCGTCCTTGCGGACCGCCGTGCTGTCGAAGCGCGCCAGGTCGGCGGCATCGATGGCCACCGCGGCAACGCCGTCCGGCAAGACGACGGCGTCGGCAGAAGTTGTTACGACACAGGCGGGTTCGGCGGTGTCGAGGATGTGCGCGATCCGCTCGGCCGGATGATCCGGATCCAACGGCACATACGCACCACCGGCAGTCACGATCGCATACATACCGACAACCAGATCCAGCGAACGCCGAATCGCCAGACCCACCAGCGACTCCGCACCCACACCCTGCGAAATCAACAACCGGGCAAGCTGATTGACCCGCTCATCGAACTCGCGATACGTGAGTTCGGTGCCTTCGTAGACCACCGCGACGGCATCCGGGTCGGCGGCCACCGCCTGCCGATAGCCGTCGAGCAGCAATCGCGGCGCCACCCGCTGCCGGGTGTCGTTCCACTCGAACAGGATTCGGTCCCGCTCGACCAGCGACAGCAGGTCGGCATCGCCCACCGCGCGGTCGGGATCAGCGGTGACCGCGCGCAGCAGTCGGCGCATCCGGGCGGCGAAGCGCGCCACCGTCGCCTCGTCGAACAGGTCGGTGGCGTAGCTGAACATGGCCGACAGACCGGCGTTTTCGCCCTCGTGCGGGGTAACGGTCAGCTGCAGGTCGAATTTGGCTGCCGCGCCGTCCAGATCCAGGGCCGACGCCGACAGCCCCGGCAATTCCAACGCGGGTTTGTCCATGTTCTGGAAGAACAGCGCGACCTGGAACAGCGGATGGTGCGCCTGCGAGCGCGCCGGGTCGAGCACCTCGACGAGCCGCTCGAACGGCAGCTCCACATGCGAAAACGCTTCGAGATCAACCTTTTTGGCGGACTCGACCAGTTCGCGGAACGACGCGCTCGGCGCATTCTCGGTGCGCAGCACGAGCATGTTGACGAACATGCCGATCAGGCCGTCCAGCTCCGCCTCGCCCCGGCCCGCCACCGGCGTGCCGATGGCGATATCGGTCGAACCCGACAGCCGGGCCAGCAGTGCAGCGAACGCCGCGTGCACCACCATGAACAGCGAGGCGCCGGTCTCCTGCGCGATCGCGTCGAGCTTGGCCCTGGTCGGGGCGTCCACCTCGAACGGGTAGACGCCGCCGCGACCGGAAGCCAACGCCGGGCGGGGGCGATCCGTGGGCAGCTCGAGCCGACCCGGCAGACCGGCCAACGCGGTGCGCCAGTAGCTGATCTGCTCGGCGGCAACCGATTTCGGATCGTTCTCGTCGCCGAGCATCGCCCGCTGCCACAGGGCGTAGTCGGCGTACTGCACCGGCAATGGCGCCCAGCCAGGCGCGGAGCCCGCGGTGTGCGCGAAGTAAGCGATCGTCAGGTCCTGCACCATCGGCGCCATCGAGGTGCCGTCGGCCGCGATGTGGTGCACCACCACCGCGAGCACGTGGTCGTCGACGCCCAGCCGCAGCAGGGCCATCCGCAGTGGCACCTCCGCCGCCACATCGAACCCGGCCAGCATGAACTCGGCCAGCCTGCTCGGCAGCTCGGACTCGGCGACCTCGGTCACCGCCAGCTCCGGAATGGCCTGCGCCGCAGGCAGAATCACCTGGTAGCCGGTGCCGTCGACCGCCGGGTAGACGGTGCGCAGCGTCTCGTGCCGCTCGACCAGATCGGCGACCGCCGCCCGCAGCGCGGACACGTCCAGCGCGCCGGAGAGCCGGATCGCGAACGGAATGTTGTTCGCCGCCGACCCGGTATCGAACTGATTCAGGAACCACATCCGCTGCTGCGCCAGCGACAGCGGAATGTGTTCGGGGCGCGGCATCGGCGCCAGCGCCTGCCGCCCGCCCGCCCCGGTGAACGGGGCGAGCCGAGCCGCCAGACCGGCGACCGTCGGCGCCTCGAAGACCGTGCGCGCGGGCACCCGCGCGCCGATCTGGGCGCCGATCCTGGCCACCACCTTGGTGGCGACCAGCGAGTTGCCGCCGAGCTCGAAGAAGTCGTCGTCGGCGCCGATGGCGGCACCGGTGTCCAGCAGCTCCGCGAAGATGTGCGCGACCAGCTGTTCCAGTTCGCCACTCGGCGCACGGAATTCCTTGGTCTGCAGCTGCGGCGCGGGCAGTGCGCGCCGGTCCAGCTTGCCGGTCGGCGACAGCGGGATCTCGTCGAGCACGGTGATCGTGGTCGGCACCATGTGCGCGGGCAGCCGCTGCTCGGCGGCCGCGATCAGCTCGTCGGTGTCCACCGTCGCGCCGGGAGCTGCCAGCACGTAGGAGGCCAGAATCGTGGTGCCGCTGTCGAGCTGGTGTCCGATGGTCACCGCGAAGTCGACGCTGTCGTGTGCGGCGAGCACCGCGTCGATCTCACCGAGCTCGATGCGGAAACCACGCACCTTTACCTGGAAATCGTTGCGCCCCGCGTACTCCAGTCGACCTGCCGCGGTCCAGCGAACCAGGTCGCCGGAGCGATAGAGCCGAGAGCCGTTGGGGTCGAACGGGTTCGCCACGAAGCGGGTGGCGGTGAGCGCTGGACGCTCGTGGTACCCACGCGCCACCTGCGCGCCCGCGATGTACAGCTCGCCGATCACGCCATCCGGCACCGGCGAAAGCCGCTCGTCCAGCACGTATTCGGTGACGCCACGAATCGGCCCGCCCATGGTCAGCGGGGCGTCGAGCACCAGTGGCTCGCCGATGTTCACCACGATCGTGGTCTCGGTGGGCCCGTAGACGTTGAACAGCTCGCGAACACCGCCGGTGACCGGAAGTATCCAGCGCCGCACCAGATCCGGCGGCCAGGCCTCGCCGCCGACCGCGACTACCCCGAGATCGTCCAGCCCGGCGGGATCGATCGAGGCCAGCGCGGCGGGCGTGATGAACGCATGGGTCACCCGCTCACGGCGCAGCAGCTCGGCGAGATCGTCGCCGCCGAACACCGTCGGCGCCACCACGACCATAGTCGCCGCGCCGCCGAGGGCGAGCAGCAGCTCCAGCATCGACGCGTCGAACGACGGCGACGAAAAGTGCAGGGTCCGTGCGGTACTCGTGACGCCGTAGTGGGTGCGCTGCTCCTCGCAGAACCCGGCGATGCCCGCCTGGGTGGCGACGACGCCCTTCGGCGTGCCCGTCGAGCCGGAGGTGTAGATCACCCAGGCCGGATGTTCGGCGCGCAGCTGGCGCACCCGATCGGCATTGGTGATCGGCTCGGTCGAGTGCCGCTCGAGCGAACGCAGTGTCGAATCGCTATCGATGACGAGCCACTCGACCTGCCCCGGCAGCTGGGTGGCGGACTGCGCGGTGGTCAGGCCGAAGACCGCGCCGGAGTCCTTCACCATGTGTTCGATCCGGTCGGCCGGATAATTCGGGTCCACCGGCACGAAGCCCGCGCCGGACTTGGCCACCGCCCAGACCGCGACCACGGAGTCGATCGAGCGCGGAACGCCGATCGCGACAAGATCTTCCGGGCCGACGCCGCGCTCGATCAGCAGCCGCGCCAATCGGGTCGACCGCTCGTCCAGCTCGGCGTAGCTCAGTTGCGACAGTGTCGCTGTGGCGTCGGCGTAGGTGAGGGCGATGCCGTCCGGGTTCGCCTCGACGGCGGTCGCCATCAGCTGCGGCAGCGTGATGACCCGGGGGCGCCGGGTCCGAGCGGGACGGACACGTGCGGAACGCGTCATGCGCCCACCAGTGCCAGGGTCTTGCTTCCCCGCCAGCCCATCAGACCCACGTCCCCAACTACACGAACCATGAAACTCTGCTCATCCTGCCTGTCGAACATGTTGGAGCCACACTTGCGGCGGTCGCCTCGATTCGGCAAACCGGTCCCGAGTGACCCTAGTCATGCTTTTAGGGGCTTGCACCCGGTACCAGCCAAGTTTTACCCGGCTCGCAGCAGATCCGACAGGGCGACAACCGTCGCCACCTGCGTCCATGCGCTACTGACATCGCCGCCGCCGGCGAGCACCACGGCCCGCAGATCCTCCAGGGCCGTCGGATCGAGGGTACTGGCTCCCGCGCGATCGGTCAGCAGGTGGCTGACCCACTCGTCGGCCAGCGCCTCGGTCAGGTCGGCATCCTCGGGGACGAGCACCATCGAGGCACCGCAGGAGCCCGCCGCCACCACCTCGATCAACGCCAGCTCCGCCGGGCCGCCGAACTGGAAGGTGCGCGACTCGAAGGTCAGCTCGGTACCTGTGCGCAGCTGGTCCGCCGCACCCGCCAGCTCGTCGTAGCCGAGCGTGCGCGCCCCGACGAACGCCGGGTCGGTGCCGCGCAGCACTCGCGTGCGATGCGCGTAGGTCACCGGCCGTGGCGATTCGGCCGCTATCTGCGCGGCCACCGCCGGATCGTCGAGCACGAGCCAGTCGACCTCGCCCGCGGCGGGTGCCACGGCGCTGGTGAGCCCGACCTTGACGACCGGTCCGGCCGGAATCGGCGCATCGGCCGAGGCGAGCGGCACCACCGCGGCGCCGGCCTTGAGCACGGCCCAGGTCGCGACGACGGCGTCGACGCCGCGATCGAACCGGAGCGCGACACCGTCACCCGGGCCGCAGCCACGGGCCGCGAGCACGCGCGCCAGCCGGGACGAGCGGGCGTCGAGTTCCTGGTAGGACACCGCGTCCTCGCCGGCGACCAGCGCGGGCCCGTCCGGGTCGTCCTCGACCACGGCGGTCAGCGCCTGGGTGAGCGCGGTTCCGGTGGTGGCCGTCACGCCCGCGGCGGTGGGCTCCTGCGCCGATTCGGCGGCGGATTGCACCCGCTCGCGCTCCTGCGCGTCGAGCAGGTCGATGTCACCGACCCGCACCTGCGGATCGGCGACCACCGCGGTCAGCACCCGCTCCAGCCTGCGGCACAGCGCCTGCACCGTCGACTCGTCGAAAAGGTCTGTCGCATAAGTGATCGCGGTGATCAGCTCGCCCGGCGCACCGTCCGCGTTGTGCCGCGGGTCGACGTTCACCTGCAGGTCGAACTTGGCCGCGATCTCGCCGCCGTCCAGTCCGGTGATCGTCAGGCCGGGCAGTTCCAGCGACGGCTGCTCGTTGTTCTGGAACGACAGCACCACGCCGAACAGCGGGTTGTAGACCGTCGCGTGACCGGCGGCGACCACCTCGGCGACCCGCTCGAACGGGATGTCGGCGTTGGCGAAGGCGGCCAGGTCGGTCTCGCGGGCCCGATCGACCAGCTCGGCGAAGCTCACGCTCGGCTCGACCGCGGTGCGCAGGGTGAGCGTGTTGACGAACATGCCGACCAGCTCGTCCAGCGCGCGTTCGCCGCGACCCGCGATCGGCGTGCCGATGGCGATATCGCTGCTGTTCGACTGCCTGGCCAGCAGCACGGCCAGCGCGGCGTGCACGACCATGAACAGCGTCGAATTGTGTTCGCGCGCCAGCCGAACCAGTGCGGCGTGCACGTCCGGCGAGACCGCGAAGCCGGTCGAGGCGCCACGCATGGACGGGACCGCGGGCCGCGGGCGGTCCAGCGGCAGGTTCAGCTCGCCGGTCAGTCCGTTCAGCTGTTCCCGCCAGTACGCCAATTGCCGTGCGGCGATGGAGTTCTCGTCGTCATCGGTGCCGATGACGGTGCGCTGCCAGCTGGCGAAGTCCGCGTACTGCACCTCGAGCGGCGACCAGCGCGGCGAATTACCGCCGATCCGAGCGAGATACGCGGTCACCAGGTCGCGCGCCAGCGGCGCCATCGAGGCGCCGTCGGCGGAGATGTGGTGCACGACCAGCGCGAGCAGGTGCTCGTCCTGGCCGACCGCGAGCAGCAGCGCACGCACCGGAACCTGTTGTGTCACATCGAATCCAGTGGACAGCAGCTCGGTGATGCGGCCGATCGGATCCGCGGTGGACACGGTCTCCAGGCCACCGGGCAGCGACTCGCGGACCGAGAGGATCTCCTGGTATGCCACGCCGGACGGATCCGAGGGGTAGCGGGTGCGCAGGGTCTCGTGCCGCTCCAGCACGTCGGCGACCGCATTGCGCAGCGCGGGCACGTCGAGCACGCCGGACAGCCGGATCGCCAGCGGGATGTTGTAGGCGGGCGAGTCCGGATCGAACTGGTTGAGCACCCACATCCGTTGCTGGGCAAGCGACAACGGCACCTGATCGGTCCGCGGCATCCGGGCCAGCGGCGGCCGCGCGCCGGACGCCTTGGCCGCGCCCGGCACGACACGGGCGGCGAGCGCGGCGACGGTGGGCGACTCGAACAGCTCGCGCACCACGAGGTTCGCGTCGAGCGCCTCGTTGATCCGGGCGACCACCCTGGTGGCCAGCAGCGAGTTGCCGCCGAGGCCGAAGAAGTCGTCGTCGAGGCCGATCTCATTGGCGCCGAGCAGTCCGGCGAACACCTCGGCGACGGCCTGTTCGACCGGCGAGCTCGGGGCGCGGAAGGTGGCGGTGCTGAGGAATTCCGGCGCGGGCAGCGCCTTGCGGTCCAGCTTGCCGTTCGGCGTCAGCGGCAGCACGTCGAGCACCACGATCGCGTCCGGAACCATGTAGCCGGTGAGGAATTCGCCGACCTGGCTGCGCAATTCGACCGAGTCGAGCTGAGAACCGGTGTCGGGCACGACATATCCGATGAGCCGGTCGCCCGCGTTCTCGTCCGCGAGCACCAGCACCACTGCTTGACTCACACCGGGGCAGCGCACCAGCGCCGACTCGATCTCGCCGAGCTCGATGCGGAACCCGCGCAACTGCACCTGCTGATCGCCGCGACCGGCGTACTCGAGCGTCGCCTGCCCGCCGAAGCCGACCCAGCGGCCGATGTCGCCGGTGCGGTACATCCGAGAACCGGCCGCGCCGAACGGATTCGCGACGAACCTGGTCGCGGCCAGCCCTGGGCGACCGAGGTAGCCGCGGGACAGCTGGGCGCCGGCGACGTAGATCTCGCCGGCCACGCCGACCGGCGACGGGTGCAGCCGGTCCTCGAGTACGTAGGCGTCCAGGCCGGGCAGCGCGCGGCCGATGACGCTCGCCGCGTTGTCGACCATCTGCTCGTCCAGCGACAGGAACGACACGTGCACCGTGGTTTCGGTGATGCCGTACATGTTGACCAGCCACGGCGCGTCCACCGCGTGCCGGTCGTACCAGCGCTGCAGCTGGCGCAGATCCAGGGCCTCACCGCCGAACACCACGTAGCGCAGCGCGAACTTGGCCTGATCGTTGGTCTGCGCGGCCCGGTCGGCCTCGGCGAGCTGATAGAACGCCGAGGGAGTCTGGTTGAGCACGGTGACCTGTTCGCGAATCAGCAACTCGCGGAACAACTCCGGTGACCGGGAGGTCAGGTAGTCGACCACCACGACGGTGCCGCCGTTGGCCAGCGCGCACCACAGCTCCCACACCGAGAAGTCGAAGGCGAACGAGTGGAACAGCGTCCACACGTCGGTCTCGTCGAACTCGAACACCTCGTGGGTGTTCGCGAACAGCTGCACCACATTGCGGTGCGCGACGCCGACGCCCTTGGGCACGCCGGTGGAACCGGAGGTGTAGATGACGTAGGCCAGATTGTCCGGGCGCAGCGGTGCGGTCCGCTCGGACGTACGCACCGGAGCATCGGCGAAGTCGGCCGTTTCTTCCAGCAGGATCACCGGAATATCGCCCGCCGGAACGGATTCCAGCTCGCTCGCGGTGGTCAGGATGCACGCGGGAGCGGCGTCGGAGAGCATGAACTCCAACCGCTGCGCGGGGTAGGTCGTATCGATCGGCAGGTAGCCCGCACCGGCGGTGAGCACCGCGAGCAGCGCGACCGGCAGCTCCTCGGTACGCGGAACCGCAACGGCCACCAGCGCTTCCGGGCCGACGCCCTGCGCGATCAGCGCCCGCGCCACCTTGTTGGCGCGACGCTGCAACTCGCCGAAGGTCAACGTGGTGTCGCCGTAGCGGATCGCGCCCGCGTCCGGCCGCCTGCGCGCCTGCGCGCCGATGAGATCGACCAGGGTCACCTCGGGCACCTCCGCGCCCGGGCTGTTCCACTCGTGCAGCACCAGGTCGCGTTCACCCGGCGCGAGCACATCGATGTCGCCGACAGTGATAGCGGAATCGCCCGCGACCGCGGCCAGGATCCGGCCGAAGCGGTCGGCGAAGTCCTGCACGGTCGCCTCGTCGAACAGGTCGGTGGCGTAAGTGAAGGCGGCCGAAATGCCTTCCGCCGCACCGTGTCTGTCGATCCGCTCGACCAGCGCGAGCTGCAGATCGAACTTCGCCAGCGGCATCGCCAGATCCACCGCGGCGGCGGACAGGCCGGGCAGTTCCAGTTCGGTGCGCGCCAGGTTCTGGAAGGTCAGCATCACCTGGAACAGCGGATGCCGCGCCGCGGAACGCGCCGGATCCAGCAGTTCCACCAGCCGCTCGAACGGCACGTCGGCGTGACCGAACGCCTCGACGTCGATCCGGCGCACCTCGCGCAGCAGCTCGTCGAACGTCGCACCGGAGTCGATGTCCGTGCGCAACACCAGGGTGTTGACGAACATGCCGATCAGGTCGTCCAGCGCGGCCTCACCGCGACCGGCGACCGGGGTACCCACCGCGATGTCCCTGGTGCCGGACAGCCGGGCCAGCAGCACCGCGAGCGCGGCGTGCACAACCATGAACAGCGTCGAATTATGGCCGTGCGCAAGACGACTCAGCGCGCCGTGCACGTCGGGGCCGATCTCGAAGGCCAAGGTGGCGCCACGGTTGGACGCGATCGCCGGACGCGGTCGGTCCGCGGGCAGCTCCAATTGCTCGGGCAGCGCGGCTAATTCGGTGCGCCAGTAGTCGATCTGCTTGGCCAGCACCGATTCCGGGTCGTCCTCGGCGCCGAGGATCTCGCGCTGCCAGATCGCGTAGTCGGCGTACTGCACCTCGAGCGGCGGCCATTCCGGCGCGCCGCCACGCATCCGGTCCAGGTAGGCGGCCATCAGGTCGCGGGTCAGCGGGCCCATCGAGAAGCCGTCGCCCGCGATATGATGCACCACGCAGACCAGCACGTGCTCGGTCTCGCTCAGCTCGAGCAGCCGCACCCGCACGGGCGGCGCCACGGTCACGTCGAAGCCCTCGGTCACCACCGCGGCGACCAGTCCGGGCAGTTCGGCCTCGGTGGCCTGCTCGACCACGAATTCCGGTACCGAGCGCGGATCTCCGGTCGCCAGCACCCGCTGGTAGCCCTCGCCGTCGACCTCGGGGTACAGGGTGCGCAGCACCTCGTGCCGCTCCGTGAGGTCGCGCACGGCGGCGCGCATCGCCTCGATATCGAGGTGACCGGTCAGACGCACGGCGGCCGGAATGTTGTTGACGGCACTGGCCGGATCGAACCGGTTCAGGAACCACATCCGCTGCTGCGCGTAGGACAGCGGCACCTTGGACGGGCGCGGCCTGGCGTGCAACGCCTGACCAGCGGCCGAACCCGCATGCTGCTCAACCCGTTCGGCGAGCGCGGCGACCGTCGTCGCCTCGAACAGCAGCTGCACCGGCACCCGCACCTGCAGCGCCGACCCGATCCGGGCGGCGGCCTGCGCGGCGAGCAGCGAGTTGCCGCCGAGCTCGAAGAAGTCGTCGTCCACGCCGACTCGGCCGTCGTCGCCCGCCACCAGCAGCGCCGCGAACACGTCGGCGACGATCTCCTCCACCGGGGTGGACGGGGCACGGAAAGCCTTGGCGGCGAACACCGGCGCAGGCAGCGCCGCGCGGTCGAGCTTGCCGACCGGGGTCAGCGGGATCTCGTCGAGCACCATGATGGCAGCCGGAATCATGTACGCGGCCAGCGACTCTCCGATGAACTCGGCGAGTTCACCGGTGTCCACGACGGTTCCGGCCCGCGGCAGCACGTAGGACACCAGCGCGGTCGCGCCGGACGGCAGCGTCTTGCCGAGCGTGGCCGCGTAGTCGATGTCCGGGTGCGCGGTGAGCGCGTTGTCGATCTCGCCGAGTTCGATACGGAAGCCACGGATCTTGACCTGGAAGTCGGAGCGCCCGAGGTACTCGATGGCACCGCCGTCCTCGGATTCGCTGCGCCGCACCAAGTCTCCGGTGCGATACAGCCGCGCCCCAGGCGTATCGGTGTCGGCACCGAACGGGCTGGCCACGAAGCGCTCCGCGGTGAGCCCCGGCTTGCCGAGATAGCCCTGAGCAAGTGCCGGTCCGGACAGGTACAGCTCACCGACCACGCCGGCGGGCACCGGCCGCAGCCGCGAATCCAGCACGAACGCACCGACTCCCGGAATCGCCGAGCCGATGGTGATCGGCTCCGCCGGCAGCATCCGCGCCGAGCTCGTCGCGAGAATAGAGGCCTCGGTGGGTCCGTAACCGTTGTAGAACTCGCGATCGACGGCCCAGCGGCCGACCAGCTCCGGCCCGAACTTGTCACCGGCCACCACCACGACCCGCAGGTCGTCCAGGCCGGTCGGGTCGACCGATTCCAGCGCGCCCGGCGTGATCAGCATGTGCGTGACCTGTTCGCGGCGCAGCAGATCGGCCAGCTCGTACCCGCCGAACACCGACGGCGGCGCGATCACCAGCGTCGCACCCGACGAGAAAGCGAGCAGCAACTCCAGGATCGACACATCGAAGTTCGGCGAGCACACATGCAGCACCCGCGAATCCGCGGTCACCCCGTAGTGCTCGCGTTCGGCGGCCACCAGGCCGGCCAGACCGGTGTGCGTGACCACGACGCCCTTGGGCCGTCCGGTCGAACCGGAGGTGTAGATGACGTAGGCCGGGTGCCGCTCGTCCAGCGGACGCACCCGGTCGGTGTAGGAGATCGGGTGCTCCGGGCGCGCGGCGATCCGCGCGGCCTGCACCGGGTCGTCCAGCTCGATCCAGTACACGCCGGTGCCGAGCACCGGGCGGTGGGCCGAGGTGGTCAGCCCGACCGTGGCGCCGGAGTCGGACAGGATGTGGTTGATGCGGTCGGTCGGGTAGGCCGGATCCACCGGCACGTACGCCGCGCCGGTCTTCGCGATGGCCCACACGGCGACCACCGACTGGAGGCTGCGGGCGATGCCGATGGCGACCACGTCGCCCGGTCCGACACCGCGCTCGATCAGTTCCCTGGCCAGCCGCGAGGAGGTCGCGTCCAGTTGGGCGTAGGTGAGCTGACGTTCGTCGTCGAGTTGACCCGACGGATTGAAGCGAACAGCGACCTCGTTGGCCTCGGATTCGACGGCGGCGGTCAGCAACTGCCCGAACAGCGGGCTGCCCGACCTGCGGCGACGGCTACCACGAGCGGAACGACGGGCAGTTTCCATTCGAGTGCATTCACCTCTCGCATCGAGCTAGGACCCGGCCCTACCCATATACAGGGCATATCGTCCGGGGCCAGCGCGGTTCCGAGCAATCATATAAGGGACTGATCGGTGTCCACGCGTGCTGTCTTGGATTCGTACAGACCGCTGACAGCGGTCCGCGCCCCCCTATCGGCTCCTGTTCTTGATCACACATCCGCCGCTACCCCCATGGAAGCGGTGTCTTGCCAGATGCCACGGTTTATATCGGTACAGAACCGGTCGCGTTGCAGGAGTACCCGGATCGGTGAACTAGTTCACAACCAACCACGCCGGGTTGCCTGCACCCCGGCCTGGAATCGGGTGCTCGCGCCGAGCCGCTCCAGTAGTCGCGCGGTCCGGCGGACCACAGTACGCCGAGACATACCCAGCCGTCGCGCGATGGTGTCGTCGGTTGCGCCGAGACCCATCAGCGTGAGGATGGCGCGGTCACGTTCGTCGAGGGCCTCCGCGGTCGGGTTCACCGAAATGGGCGCGGCCAGCGACCACAGCACGTCGAACGTTTTGATCAGGATGTCCAGCGCGGGTGAGCCGGTGATCCGTAAGCCCATGGGGTCCGGGCGGCGTTCGTCGACGTGCAGCACCAGGCTAGCGCGTTCGTCGTCGCTGATGATCATTTTGAACGGCGGCTCCGGCAGCGTCCGCGCCTGCGCCCCACTGGCATTGGTGGACAACGCGTGGCGCAGTCGTTCCGGATCCTGATAGATAGTGTCCTGGTACAGCGTTTGGTAGCGGATGCCCTCGCCGAGCC
The DNA here is from genome assembly GCF_040645995.1 of Nocardia sp. NPDC046473. Lineage (NCBI taxonomy): Bacteria > Bacillati > Actinomycetota > Actinomycetes > Mycobacteriales > Nocardiaceae > Nocardia > Nocardia sp. NPDC046473. The sequence goes on along the minus strand of NZ_JBEYZJ010000007.1, from coordinate 99,867 downwards.
GATTCCGCTTGAGCTGGAACAACTGTCGCTCGCGCTCGATATCGCTGAGATAGGGCCCGCGCTCGATGACCTTGACGCCGGTGCGTGCGCTGGTCTGCATCTCCTCGAAATCGGCCAGCATTTCCAGGCGTTCGAAGACCGGCACCACGGCGCCGTTGCTGCGCGGCGAGCGGCGCACCGAACGGAACGTCTCGCTGAGCCGCGCTGCGGCCGTGTGCATCTGGTTGATCTGCTGTTGTCTGCGCCGAGCCTCGGCCTCCGACAACGACTCCGGGGCATGGGCGTCCCACACCGCGGGCGCGCCCTCGCTGGCCGGCACGCGCACGGCGGCGCGCAAATCGGCAAGCACGTTCAATGATGCCGCCGCGGTCTCCTCCGAAACGCCCAGGTACTGCGCGATATCGGCGAGACTCGATCGCGGATGATGCACCAGCACGGCGTAGGTGCGCCCGTGCGGTGATCCAGGCTCGAAGATGTCGCCCAGCTCTGTCACGGCCCGAGCCTATCGACCGACCGGTCCTCATGGGGCATCCTGCCCGCCAGTGGACGGGGGGATCGACGGATTAACAAGCCGGGCAGCGGAATCAGTGCGCCGAGGGGCCCCATTGCAACGGCACTCCCTTGGCCGCCAGGTACGGCATCGGGTCGATCTTCGTGCCGTTCTGGTCCCAGATCTCCAGGTGCAGATGCGGGCCGGTGGAGTTGCCGCGGTTGCCGACGGTGGCGATCACATCGCCCGCGTTGACCCGCTGGCCTGCGTGCGCGAGCATCTCGTTGACGTGGCCGTAGACGGCGATGGTGCCGTCGTCCTGCTGCACGCGCATCCACAGGCCGAAGCCGGACGCGGGGCCCGCCTCGATCACCGTGCCGCTGCTCACCGAGTGGATGGGGGCGCCGATCTGGTCGGCGAAGTCGAGGCCGTAATGCATTTCGCCCCAACGGCTACCGAAGCCGGAGCTGATCTCGCCGCCGACCGGACGCACGGCGCCCATCGGCGCGGGCGCGGCCTGCTGCTGCACACCCTTGAGGATCTGCTCGGCCTGGGCCAGCGGGCCCGCGATCTCCGGCGGCAGGTTCTGCAGGCCGAACGGTGCGGGGGCGGGCGCGGCGATCTGGCCGGCGACCGGCACCTCGGGGGCCGGGGCCTCCGGCGCCGGGGTGGCGGCCTTGACCTGGGCGACCGGCAGAATGCCGGTGCCGCGGAAGGTCATCGGAGCGTCGGCCTCGTCACCGTCGTGCGCACCGGGCAGCAGCGGACTGGCGACGGCGGGCGCGATCTGAGAGACGGTGCCGATCAAGGCGCCTGCGGCAACCGCGACTCCGGCGGCGACCTTCACCCGCTCGGTCGCGGTCGACTCGACGCGATGCCGCGTCGGCCGACCCGAGATATCATCGCCGATGAGGCTCATGACGGTAATGGAACTGGGGCCTACCCGATGGTGCGACACAGCTGCGTCCTTGCGTCCGAAGAACAGTTGGTTCAGCGGTGCCGGGCCTGTCGCCAACCGGTTCGGTAACGATCCGATGAAGCTTGCGATGTAACGGTTTGGCATCCGTTGTGACGGGAACTCTACCTCGTCGTGACCATTCCGCAACCTTGTCCGGCAAAGACGCAGGTAAATACCGGGTCACACGTCCAGTAGGTCAGACTTGGACCGTGATCATCGATGACCTGGCAGTCCCGATCGTGCTCGCTCCGATGGCCGGCGGACCCTCTACGCCCGAGTTGACTGTCGCGGTCACCAAGGCTGGCGGCTTCGGCCTGCTGGCCGCCGGTTACCTGAGCGCGACCGACACCGCAGCCCGGATCACCGCCACTCGCGCCGCGACCGACTCCCCCTTCGGCGTCAACCTCTTCGTGCCCGGCCCGGCCACGCCCGCCGCCGCATTCGCCGACTACCTTGCCGAACTCGCGCGCGAACATCCGCTCGGCGATGCCGAGTACGACACCGACGACTGGGACGCCAAGCTCGATCTGCTCGTCGCCGATCCGGTCGCGGTCGTCTCCTTCACCTTCGGCTGCCCCACCGCCGAGGAGATCGCGCGGCTGCGTGCCGTCGGCTCCGAGACCTGGGTGACGGTGACCTCGCCCACCGAAGCGCGAATCGCGGTCGAACGCGGCGCCGACGTACTCATCGCGCAGGGCGCGGAGGCGGGTGGGCATCGCGCCACCTTCGTCGACCGGCCCGAGGACGATGCCACCGATCCGCTCAGCGTGCTGGCGCTACTGCAACTCCTGACCGCCGCGACGGACAAGCCGGTGGTGGCCACCGGCGGCATCAGCACGGGTGCGGGCATCGCCGCAGCACTCGCCGCGGGTGCTGCGGCCGTGCAACTCGGCACGGTGTTCCTGCGCTGCCCCGAGGCGGGTACCAATCCGGTGCACCGCGCCGCCCTCGCCGCCGACGCCCCGACCATGTTGACCCGCGCCTTCACCGGCCGCCGGGCCCGTGGCCTGCGCAATCAATTCATGGTGGAGCACAGCGCGACCGCGCCCGTCGCGTACCCGGAGATCCATTACGCCACCGCGCCTTTGCGGGCCGAGGCACGGGCCGCGGGTAACCCGGACAACGTCAATCTCTGGGCGGGACAGACACACACTCTGGCGCCCGAGCTACCGGCCGGCGAACTGGTCCGCACGCTCGCAGCCGATGCGAAAACCGCACTGAAAGCAGCACTTTCGCGGCGAATCCAGGATTGTTGACAACGACTTTCGATTAGAATCGGGACGCATCGCATCAGCCATCCACCCGTGGAGGAGAGCGCTATGTCCCTCGATGTCCCAGCCCCACTGCTCGAACGCGCCGAACGCGGCGAAGTCGATGACGCCGATTTCGTCGAGGTGGTCCGCCAGTCGCTGCCCTACGCCTACGAAGTCGTCAGCCGGGTTGCCGGTGAACTGCGTTCCGGCACCGAAGAATACGCCGACAACCTGGTCGCGCCGCCGGACGAGGTGGCACGTGGGCAGCTGCTGCGCGCCATGGCCTCCGACGCGATCCGCGGCGGGCTGGAGCGGCACTTCGGCGTGAAGCTCGCCTTCCAGAACTGCCATCGGGTGGCCGCCTTCCCGCTTTCCGCGGTCGGTGGCGAGACCTACAGCACGTTCATCGGGACCAGGGCCCAGCTGCTGAATCAGAGCCCGGAACTGCGCAACTGCTGATCAACGCACAGACAAGCCCGGCGCGGCAAGCGAATTCAGGCCGCGCCGGGCAGTCCGCGATCAGGACAGCGTGGTGACCGTCAGGTCGCCATCGGCGTACTGGGCGCGCAGGCGCTTCTTGTCGAACTTGCCGACGCTGGTCTTGGGCACCTCGGCGATGAACGTCCAGCGTTCCGGCAGTTGCCATTTCGCGAACTTGTCGGCGAGGAAGTCGCGCAGCTCGTCGGCCTTCGCCGCAGCACCCTCGACGAGCACGATCGCCACCAGCGGCCGCTCGTCCCATTTCTCGTCCGGCACCCCGATCACCGCCGCCTCGGCGACGGCCGGGTGACCCATCACGGCGTTCTCCAGGTCCACCGACGAAATCCATTCGCCGCCGGACTTGATCACGTCCTTGGACCGGTCCACCAGGGTGAGGTAGCCGTCCTTGCTGATCTTGCCGACGTCACCGGTGCGCAGCCAGCCGTCGTCGAACTTGTCCGGGTCGACTACGGTGCCGTCCGGTGAGTAGTAGGAGCCGGTGATCCACGGACCACGAACCTCCAACTCGCCCAGCGCTTCTCCGTCGTTCGGCACCACCGTGCCGTCGTCGCCGACCAGCCTGGCCTGCACGCTCGCCGGGAACCGGCCCTGGGTGTAGCGGTACTCCCACTCGTCCTCGCCGGTCACCCCGGTCGGCGGATGCGCGACGCTGCCGAGCGGGGACGTCTCGGTCATGCCCCACGCGTGCAGGATGCGCACGCCGTGCTTTTCCTGGAAGGCCCGCATCATCGACGGCGGCACCGCGGAGCCACCGACCACCGCCGTGCGCAGATGCGTGATGTCCTGCGGGTGCGCGGCCAGGCCGGCCAGCACACCGCCCCAGATGGTCGGCACCGCGGCGGCGAACGTCGGCTTCTCGGCCGCCATCATCTCCAGCAGCGGGCCCGGCTGCAGGAACCGGTCCGGCATCAGCACATTCGCGCCCGACATCAGCGCCGCGTAAGGGATGCCCCACGCGTTCGCGTGGAACAGCGGGACGATGGCGAGGATCGTGTCGCGGCCGGTGAAGGCCATGCCGCTGGGCGAACACACCTGCATCGCGTGCAACCAGTTCGAGCGGTGCGAATACACCACGCCCTTCGGGTCGCCGGTGGTGCCGGAGGTGTAACACATTGCCGCGGCGGACCGTTCGTCGATCACCGGGAAGTCGTAGGTATCCGGCTGCGTGGCAAGGAGTTCGGTGTAGGAGTGCACCTGCACGCCGTCGGGGGCGGACAGCGTCGACGCGTCGCCGTTGACCACGATGACGTGCCGGACCGTCGTCAGGTTCGGCAGGTACTGGGCGAACATCGGCAGCAGCGTGCCGTCGACCAGCACCACCTTGTCCTCGGCATGGTTGGCCACATAGACCAGCTGGTCCGGGAACAGCCGGATGTTGAGCGCGTGTAGCACCGCGCCCATCGCCGGTGCCGCGATGTAGGCCACCAGGTGCTCGTTGTTGTTCCACATGAAGGTGCCGACTCGATCGCCGATGCCGATGCCCAACTCGCGCAACGCGTTCGCCAGCCGCGCCGCGTCCGCGCCGACTTCGCGATAGGTCATGGTGCGCACGCCCGTACCGGTCCAGGTGGACACGGTCGAATCGCCGACAAACGTCGATGCGTAGCGCAGCAACGTCGCCAGCGACAACGGCTCGTCCTGCATAGTGCTCAACATCGGAACTCCTTTTTCTTCAGTGACTTCCACTCAGAAAGCCAAGTCTGTTTCGGCCACCTTCGGCGTTTCCGACGTGATCCCGTACAGCAGCGCGACCCAGCGGATCAGCTCGGGATACAGGATCGGTTTACCGCTGGTCAGCACGGCGCACGACAGTGCGCGCTCGGGGTCGGCCCAGGCCGCGTTGTTGGTGAAGCCGAGATGGCCGAAGGCTTTACGGGTGTCGGGGCCGTACAGGCTCACCACCCGACCGCCGAGCATCGGGCCGTAGCCGAAGCCGAAGTTCATGCCGAGCGACAGGTCGGGTTCGATCCGTGACTGCGGAACCAGGGCCGCTGCAATGGTTTCCGGCCGCATCACCCGGACACCGTCGAGTTCGCCGCCGCGCCGGAAGATCTCGTAGAAGCGGCTCAGCTCGTTCGCGGTGCTGACCACGTTCGCGGCGGGCGCGATGACGCCGAGATAGGCGGGGTCGTTGCCGGTTTCGACGGCCTCCGCGAAGGACACCCCGAGCAGCCGTTCCATCGCGAGCGACAGCGGCGGCAACGGCGTGAGGCCGGTCCGGTAGTTCCTGGCGAGGAGGGGGAAATCTTGCGGCGCCACACCGTAATTGGTCCAGCGGAACGACAGTGGGCGCAGAATCTCCTCGTCCAGGACGGTGCGGATGTCCTTGCCGGTCACACGGTGGACTACCTCGCCGAGGATGAATCCGCCGGATAGTGCGTGGTAGGACTGGAATCGGCCGGGCGGCACGGATGGCCGTACCGCGCACAGATTCCGTACCAGTAGTTCACGATCCGCGACGGCCTCGGCCGTCAACGCCTCCCTCGGCAAGTTCGCCACCCCGGATCGGTGCGCGAGCACCTGCCCAACGGTGATGGATTCCTTACCGTGGCAACCGTATTCGGGGATGTACCGGCAGATCGGCGCGTTCAGCTCGATCAGTCCGCGATCGACGAGCAGATGCACGACGAACGCCGTGACGCCCTTCGAGGCCGAGTAGGTGACGAACGGCGTGCTCGGGGTGGCGAGCACCTTCGGCGTCTCGACGTCGTCGTCCGGGCCGTTGCCGAGTGCGTGACCGAGCGTTCGGTCGAACACGACCACTCCATGCCGACGTATACACACCTGGACGGCCGGATGGACGCCGCTGCGGTACACCACCTGCATCCGCCGCCAGATCCGCTCGGCATAGTCGGACGGCAACCCGAGAGCAGCCGGCTCGGCCTCGGCGCCGATGGACGCGACGGACTCGAGATCGTCCGGGATCCGGCTCCGATGGAGCAGGTCAGGCAGCTTCGAGAGGTTCCGGACGCGCGTCAGCATGGTTCAGCACATACCAACCATGAGCCACATCACATGCCGAATGCTACCGAAGAGTAAAGCCGCCCGGACAGGGCTTGCCCGCCTCTCCGCGTATTCAGGCCGGACTCAGGCGCTGCGAAAGTTTCGTCGGCGGCCGACGGGGGCATCGTGGGTGGTTCAGCCCGGGCCCGGCGAGCCACCATAAATGCTGGCACGTGGCAGAAACAACAGCACCCCCGACGTAGCGTCGGGGGTGCCTCTGCTCGGGAACCTGGTCTGTCGCAGTGGGTACTACCCGGTTCGTAGCCGTGTCACGTCCGCGACGGCGGGGCCGAGTTTGGTTTGGATCACTGCGGCCATTTCCGGGTGTACACGTTGCGGAACGCGCGGCGATTGCCGCCACGGTGTCGCCAACGAGTCGCTCGAGCTGATTCCGGCCTCCGGCAGAACAACACTCGCCGGTAGGCGGACTCCCCGAGCTCCCCGCCGTCTCAGTTCAGCATATCTACAAGCACTTTTCGACTGATTTCATCATCACCTATCGTCGGGACGAACACGACGTGCAATTGGACTTTTTGATCGTTGTCAGCCCAATTGCCGGTGTGCACAAAGTTACTTGTCCGCTCCTGAGTGGAACCGCAGGTCTCGTTGTAGATTCGCACGTCACGCTTGGCCCACCATTTATCGTCGGTGGTCTTTCCATTCAAATAGACCTCGAATCTGCCGTTGACGCAGTCGGCGTCCAGATGCAGACTGATCGTGAACTTCTTGGTGTTTTTGTCGACCGTGATGGTTCCCGCCGCACCGATACGCCTACAGGTGTGGGCACAGTTATACGTCTTGTCCGGAATATCGACGTTCTTCGTGATCACCGAGGAGTCCTGCGCACTCTTCGCTATCGGCGCTGGATGTGCCACTCCGGCAAGTACACCTGCGGCAACGGCAAGCGTGCCCATCATGAGACTCGCAGTGACAGCTCGCGCGGGAACCCTGCGGTGCGGGCGCAGCAGAGACTTCACTTCGAACTTCATACAACGCCTTTCTATTACGTGGATCGGATTACACACATTCGAACAGAAGGAATGGAACCGGGCGTTTCGATGAAAGCGAGACGAGGAAACTATTCTTGCCGCTAGCAAAGCGTAGACTGCCTGGCACCGTAGCGCATCACACCCGGTAGAACAAAACACCAGCCATCCCACCGCGAGCCCGGAGGGCAAAAGTGAATCACCCAATAGCCAAATAGTCGATGGGTCGAAATCGAGGCCATCCGCACTACTCTCGGCAACGAATACATCTGTTGCCTGGTCATCGGGGATCGCGGGTATTATCCCGCCCCCCCTGGGGCATGATCACTGGCGTGGGCGTTCACACCGACCACCTCGTGAGCACGGGCCTCGCGGAACTGGTGCGGTCATCGATGATGCGGGTGCCGCCCCACGGGCATCCATTGGGATCACCGCGCCGAATGCCATGGTGTGCGCAGCGATTCGGTTCGCGGCGATCGGCACCCAATGCATGCACAGCCGGAACAGGCAGATCAGGACGCCCGGTCGCATGTCGTTTGCCGCCGTTGTGGGCCTACCACGTTGCCAGTCCTGGCCCCCACCGACAGCTTGTGATTCGTTGAGAGAACATCTTCATATTTGCCACGTAGATCGATCATGGCCACAGCAGCTAGATGTCCGGAAATGCCGATTACACGGTGTTTCGAGGGCAACTGACCAGCCACAATTCGATCCAACGACACACATCAGATGTGTCAGCACTCACTTACGTAGATGCCGGTGCGAGTATCAGCTCGCGGTCACCGCGCCAACGGTCTGGACCAGCTCAAACGACCCGGCCTCCGCCTTAGCCAAGCCCAGAACCTTTCCGACCGCATTACGCAACCCCTCTTCTGCCATCGCAGCCCGATGTGCGGCGGCGTCCGCCCACACTGCCGTCTCGACGTAAATCCGGCTGTCGTCGGTGGAGCGGTACAGCTGGTAGGAGTGGAATCCTGGCTGGCGCACCATGTGCTCGATTACATTGCCGATTGCCCTTTCGAATTCGACGGTGTCGTCGGTGACGGTCAACCGGTTGATGAAGTTGTACACGGTGCGCTCCTTGTCGTGTTTCTCGCTGGGCCAGTTCTGGTTCGTCATGGGGTCTGATTTTCTAGTTGAAGGCTAGTCGGTTACCGATCTTTCTCTTCGCGCTATGAAGGTGCGTCCGCGTGGCGAGGTACAGACCTGCGATGCGGTTCGGCCTTCCGTGCGCGTTGGTCAGGACGATGCCTGGCTTGTTGAATACCTTCCAGTGTCGGAGCCTGGTTTCGTCCTCACCGATGGGGACCGCTGTTTATCAAATTTCACTCATGCATGCGCAGAATTTGCACCGTGCCGACTGGCCACACTGAGCCGATACCGAAGTCATGGCTGCGGCTGGCTGGTAGGTTCGCTAGATCAGGGCACAGACGCGTCAAAAAGATGCGGCCGGGAAATTTCGCCGAGAATTCCGGGAACAGTGACCCGCAAATTCGAGGACGAGAAAGACAGCCTGATTCGTGACTGCGGGTCGGGTCATTCGAGCGGGAGGTACGCGATGTTCGCAGTGGTCGGTGGACGACGGCTCGTTGCGGTGCTGGCCGGTGGTGTACTGGCCGTTTCGCTGTCCGGGCAACCGGGGGTCGCGGACTCGTTCGTCACTACCGACGGCGGGTTTCCTCCTTGCGTCTACAACCTGTCGATCCTCGACGGCGGTAGCGGAGCCCCGCGCCCGGCAGCGACGTTCAGCGACCCGTTCACCGCCCCGCGGGCACAGGACTGGTGCTCACAAAACACCGGAACCGCCTCGATCCTGACCACCCCGACCGGTATGGAGTTGTCCATTCCCGCGACCTTGCAGTCGCACCTGTCCGATCAGAAGCCGCCACTGGTCGGTGACAATGCCGAGTTGCTGCCGTTCGTCAGCTTCGATCCGGGCATGACGATGGCCACCCGGATCAAGGTGCCCGACGGCGCTCAGCTCAAGGGCACAACGGGGTGGGGTCTGTCCAACCGGAACTTCAATCCGAAACGGGTCGAACTGGCCTGGTTCGCTTGGTGGGGTCCGAACGGACCGGTGAGCAATGCGCTGGCGCCAGTCTTGAACGTCCTGAACACGACGTTCTTCAACACTACCGACCCCATCGGTTTCTTCATCATGGTCAAGCGAGCCGATGAGGACCAGATCCGGCTCCAGCGACTGGATCCGGCACTGCTGAACGAATTCCATTCCTACGGCATCAAGTTGAGCACCGACAAGGTCGACTTCTTCATCGACGAGGAATCGGTCGGCTCGTTCGACAACCCGCCCCAGGGCGAGGGAAAGTTCCTGAACGGGCAGCGCTCGCCGCTGCTGTTCCAGACCTGGATCGACGCCAAGCCGTGGCCGCTGCCGCTCGTACCCGAAATCGACGACCGCGGCTTCGTCAACTACATGACCGGCTACCACCAAGGCCCGATCGAGTCGACATCCCTGGCCTACCCCTGAACCATTCGCCACATACGGCGCAGCCCGGCGCCCGAGCGCACGCAATAATTCGCACATCCGGAGGATTTATTAATAAAAGTGCTGCAGCAGAATAGTGCATCAATGACGGTAGCGACTTCGTCCAGTACAAAAGACTGCGTCGAGGTCGTTTCGATAATGCCGTACCGCATCGCCGCTACATCGGCCGGATTGATCGTGGTATGCAACGCGCGGTAATGCCGCGTATCGGTGGTTCGGAAGCACGGCGTCCGCGAATCAACAGCGTGACAACCAGTTCTACTTTTGTACTGCCGTGGTGGTTCACGACTGGCAACGAGGTGGTCTCACAACGGCGGCAAACGACAGTCTCGTCGCGGAGACTGTCACGAGGCACTGCGAGCGGCATACCCCTCTGCCCCTGCTGTAGTGATGCCGGAACATGCACGGTGGTTGTCCCCGCAGTTGCTGGCTGATCTTCACTGTTTGTCACTAATCCCGCCATTAAATGACCGACGTCAGCCAACGACGCCCACTGATGCCGACACCACTGTTCAATTTCACATGCCAATTTGGATGCGATTCAACGTATCCGCAGCTCAGGGGGTAATAATCGCAATCGCAATCAGCGCCACTTGCTCTTGACAACAACGCCAACCGCCAGTTAAGCCCATGTAAGTACATGGAGTTACCCACGTGCTCACGAAATCAGCTGTTGACCTGGTATCGGCGCCGCCTACCCGACGTGGGCAGGGTAGGCGTGCACGACGGCCGTGTTGAGCTTGGGGACGACGTGGGCGAGGGTGTGCTCGGCCTCGTGGGCGACGCGGTGGGCGTCGGCAAGGGTGATGGTCGGGGCGACATCAAGTTCCACATCGGCGTGCAGCCGGTGCCCTATCCAGCGCATCCGCAGGCTGCGTACGCCCTGCACGTCCGGTTCGGCGGCGAGGGCCTGTTCGGCGGCGGACACCAGGCCAGGCTCGACCGCATCCATCAGGCGGCGCAGCACATCTCGGGCCGCCGTGCGCAGCACCGCGAGGATGGCAACGGTGATCAGCAGGCCGACGATCGGGTCCGCGAGAGGGAAGCCGAGTGCGACGCCTGCCGCGCCGACCAGCACCGCCAGTGAGGCGAAGCCGTCGGTGCGGGCGTGCAGACCGTCGGCGATCAGGGCGGCCGAGCCGATCTGCCGCCCCACCCGAATGCGGTACAGCGCGACGGTCTCGTTGCCGAGGAAGCCGATCACGCCCGCGAGGGCGACCCAGCCGAGATGCTCGATCGGCACCGGCGAGATCAATCGGCGGACCGCCTCGTAACCGGCGATCAGGGCCGACAGCGCGATCATCGCGACGACGAACAGACCCGCGAGATCCTCGGCGCGACCGAATCCGTAGGTATAGCGCCGGGTGGCGGCGCGCCGCCCGAGCGCGAAGGCGATCCACAGCGGCACCGCCGTCAACGCGTCGGAGAAATTGTGAATAGTGTCTGCCGCCAACGCCACTGACCCGGATACCGCGACCACCAGCACCTGCAGCACCGCGGTCACACCGAGCACCATCAGGCTGATCTTCACCGCCCGAATACCGACGGCGCTGGCCGCCAGCGCGTCATCGACGCTGTCGGCCGCGTCGTGGCTGTGTGGCACGAAGATCTCGCGCATGACTCCGCGCAATCCCTTCGGATGCTCGTGGGTGTGCTCGCCATGTGTGTGCTGGTGCGCGAAACCTCCATGATTCCGGTGGCTTTCGCCGTGCGGGTGGGGCGACGCGTGGTCATGGACGTGCCCGGATTTCTTGCTGTGCCCGTGACTGTGCTCGACCCCTTCGCCGTGTCCGTCGTCGCTGTGCTGATCCTTCGTATTCACCACGTCACGCTCCGAAATCCGTTGCCCAGTACCCTGTTTCGTGCAGGTCATTCCGCTGTTCCGGTCCGGTGCGTCGGCAGCTCACGTACGGCGTCACCACGGTGGTGCGGCGGCACGCCGGGACCCGCGTGCTCGGCGTTGTGCACGGCGTCCACGACCAGCTGCCGGATGTGCTCGTTCTCCAGGCTGTAGTAGATCGTGGTGCCGGAGCGGCGCGTGCTGACCAGGCGCGCCATCCGCAGCTTGGCCAGGTGCTGGGAGACCGAGGGCGCGGGTTTGCCGATGTAGCCCGCGAGGTCGTTCACCGACAGTTCGCGGTCGACGAGCGCCCACAGCACCTGGACCCGGGTCGCGTCGGCCAGCATCCGGAAAACCTCGACAACCAGGCCCACCTGATCCTCCGCCAGCAGCGGTCGACCTTCCTGGCTATCTGCATTCATACGCAGATAATAGACCAGCCGAATGGGCCATGACTACCTCGAATTACCGAAGCAATCCCCACCGGACCGGAATGGCGGCGACACCCCCTGCGTGGCCGCCGACATGCCGGTCCGTCCCCATCGAACCGTTCACTGTCTTAGTCGCTTTGGCGCTACTGCGCCAGCTAACCTGCCGAACAACATCCGAATGAGACAAAACCCGGCATCCGACCGCTGCCGGACAACTGGCGGCTACCGGCGTGACCAGCGCGAATTCACCCACGCCGCAGCAAGGCTCGCGCCCGCGAAATGCAATTACATTTGCACGCCTATAGAAGGCCGACCGGTCGTCTATGTCGGATTTACCGACAGGCTACTCAACCGCGAGCCTGGCGCGGTGCGCCGAGCCGGTGTGCCGGATTCGCGCGCCCGATCGGATACAGGCTGGTCTGATCGGCCAAGTCCGGCAAGAAGAACCCGGCCACCGGCCGCCCCCCGCATCGCCGTGACGACCGACGCGCCGCGCCGATGCCGGTTCGGCCAGCAGGAACGGCATGCTCGGCGCCACCAGTGCGAGCACGACGATCGTCAGGCGACTGCGAGGGATACCGCGCACCTTCGAATTCCTTCCAGCGGGGATCGTATCGAATGTACCGCCCGCCGGATGCGAACGGGCACAGTAGGTTCCACGCGCCATGAGCGATCGGTCACAACCGTCACCCGACTTGCCCGCCCGGTCGGTAGCGGTCCGGCGCCCAGAGCGGGGGTCCGCTCGCTAGCGTAGGGGTATGCCAGTGGATCGAATGCTGCCGACGTCCGAGGCTCGGGACCTGCTCGAGCTGACCCGCGATATCGCCGACAAGGTGCTCGAGCCGCGGGTGGTCGAGTGCGAGAAGACCGGGACCTTCCCCGACGGCGTCTTTCCCGCCCTCGGCGCGGCCGGCCTGCTGAGCCTGCCGTATCCCGAGGAATTCGGCGGCGGCGCCCAGCCCTACGAGGTGTACCTGCAGGTGCTGGAGGAACTCGCGGCCCGCTGGGCGGCGGTCGCGGTGGCGGTCAGCGTGCACAGTCTGTCCTGCCATCCGCTGTTCACCTTCGGCACCGACGAGCAGCAGCAGCGCTGGCTCGCCGACATGCTGTCCGGCGAAACCGTCGGCGCCTACAGCCTTTCCGAGCCGCACGCGGGTTCCGATGCGGCCGCGTTGCGGTGCAAGGCGACGAAAGTCGAAGGCGGATACCGGATCAACGGCGCGAAGGCGTGGATCACCAACGGTGGCCGCGCCGATTTCTACACGCTGTTCGCGCGGACCGGCGAAGGCTCACGGGGCATTTCGTGCTTCCTGGTGCCGCGCGACACCGAGGGCTTGAGCTTCGGCAAGCCCGAGGAGAAGATGGGCTTGCGCGCCGTGCCGACCACCACCGCCGCCTACGACGACGCGTTCCTGCCCACCGAACGACTGATCGGCGAAGAGGGTCAAGGACTTTCGATCGCCTTCAGCGCCCTCGACTCCGGCCGCCTCGGCATCGCCGCCGTCGCAACAGGTTTGGCGCAGCGCGCGCTCGACGACGCGGTCGCCTACGCCAAGGAACGGGAAGCGTTCGGCCGCCACATCATCGATCACCAGGGCCTCGGCTTCGTGCTTGCCGACATGGCCGCCGCCGTCGATTCGGCCCGTGCCACCTACCTCGACGCGGCCCGCCGCCGCGACGCCGGACTCCCCTACTCGCGCCAGGCCAGCGTCGCGAAGCTCATCGCCACCGATGCCGCCATGAAGGTCACCACCGACGCCGTCCAGGTCCTCGGCGGCTATGGCTACACCCAGGACTTCCCGGTCGAGCGCTACATGCGCGAGGCCAAGGTCATGCAGATCTTCGAGGGCACCAACCAGATCCAGCGGCTCGTGATCGCCCGCCAGCTCGCGGGGAACTGACCGTCGCCTTGTGGCCGAAAATGCCGATTCCTTGACCGCGGATCTCTTCGGACCTGCGGGTTCGGCATTTAGGCTCGGATCATGACAACGCCGTCCATCATCATCATCGGAGCGGGGTTCGCCGGGCTCGGCGTGGCGCTCGAGCTGCGGCGGGCCGGGCTCGACTCGTTCACCATCCTGGAACGCGCCGCCGATCTGGGCGGCGTATGGCGGGAGAATACCTATCCCGGTGCCGCGTGCGACGTGCCATCGCCGCTGTACTCCTGGTCGTTCGAACCCAAATCCGATTGGCCACGGCGGTTTTCGGAGCAGCGTGACATCCACGCGTACATGCGCGGTGTCGCCGAGAAGCACGATCTCGCGCGGTTCATCCGGTTCGGCACCGAGGTGACCGACGCCGAGTTCGACGAGCAGACCGGGCGATGGACGGTCAGCACGACCGACGGTGCGCGGCTGACCGCGGACGTGCTGGTGCCCGCGGTGGGGCAGCTGTCGCGCCCTGCCATGCCGAACATCCCCGGCATCGACACCTTCGCCGGCCCCGCGTTCCACTCCGCCGAGTGGGATCACACGGTCGACCTCACCGGCAAGCGCGTCGCCTGCATCGGCACCGGAGCCAGTGCGATCCAATACATTCCGCGCATTCAGCCCGAGGCCGCGCACCTCACGCTGTTCCAGCGCTCGGCGGCCTGGGTGCTGCCGAAGTTCGATACCGAATACAGCACTGCCCACAAGGCGGTGTTCAAGTACCTGCCGCCGACCCGGCTGGCCGAACGGTTCGCGATCTGGTCGCTGTTCGAGGTGCTCGCGCTGGCGCTGACCGACATTCCGGCGATGAAGACGCCGGTGATCGCGCTGGCCGACCGGCATCGAGTCAAGCAGGTCCCCGACGCCGAACTGCGCGACAAGCTGACTCCCGACTACGCGGCCGGTTGCAAACGCGGCCTGTTCTCCAACGAGTACTTTCCGGCCTTGGCCCAACCGAACGTCACGGTGGAGACCACCGCGATCGAGGCGATCACGCCCACCGGCATCCGCACCGCCGACGGCGTCGAGCACGAGGTCGACGTCATCGTCTACGGCACCGGGTTCAAGGGCACCGAGTTCCTCGCGCCGATGAATATCTACGGCGTAGGCGGCCGCAAGTTGGCCGACGTCTGGGGCGACGAGGGGGCGCGCGCCTTCCTGGGCTTGTCCGTGCCGAACTTCCCGAACCTGTTCATGATGTACGGCCCGAACACCAATGTCGGCTCCGGTTCGATCATCTACATGCTGGAATCGCAGGCGCGCTACATCCGGCAGGTGGTGCAGTACCTCACCGACCGGCCGGGCCGCTACCTCGCCGCCCGCGCGAACGCCGAACAGCAGTGGGACGACTGGCTGCAGCGGCGGCTGAAAGACACGCCGTGGAACTTCTGTTCCAGCTGGTATCGCAACGCGGCGGGCCGCATCACCAACAACTGGCCGGGCGCGACCGTGCTCTATCGCTGGAAGACAAAGGCTTTCGACCTGGCCGACTACGACGAGACGCAGGCCGAACGGCCACTGGCCGCAGCGCACTAGCTTTCGTACCGCGCCGTCTGTTTTCAGCTGGATCTCAGCAAGTGCCCAGTAAACTGGACATTGTTCCGGACCCGGCAATGGAAGAGGTACGCACGGTGTTGTGGCTACTGATCGTCGTGGTGATCGTGGCGGTGGGCGCCCTCATCGTGGTGCAATCCCGGCAGAGCAAGCAGCGCACGGCCAACGAGCTCGCCGACGCCTTGGCCGACGCCCGCCAGGTCAACGAGCGGCTCGGCGGGCAGATCTACAACCTCACCGGCTCGAACGAGGCGGCCAAGCAGGCCCTGGTCGACGCGTCCGAGCGGCAGCTCGCCGCCGGATCGCAGCTCGATCAGGCGCGCACGCCCGCGCAGGCGCGGTTGGCGAAGCAGACCGCGCTGGAAGGGCTCTATTACATTCGGGCCGCCCGCAGTGCGATGGGCATGGATCCCGGACCCGACGTTCCCGCTCTGGACGGGCAGAACGCGGCGGGCAAGGTCACCGAGAACCGAGTCGTCGAGCACGACGGCCGGGAGATCACGGCCTCGCCGGATCCGTCCGCCGCGACGCCGAACTACTACCCCGGCGGACGGGTCGCGGGGCGCCCGGTGCCCGCGGGGTGGTACTCCGAGCCGTGGTGGAAGCCCGCGTTGATCGGTGGGGCCTGGGGTCTTGGTTCAGCGCTGCTGTTTTCGTCGCTGTTCTCCGGGATGTCCGGAGTCGGGTACGACGCGCAAGGGTTCGAGAGCGGGTATGGGGACGGATATCAGGACGGGTTGGCTGCCGGGGGCAGTGACAGCGGGTACGACGCGAGCGGGGACGTCGGCGGCTCCGGTGATACCTCCGGATACGACTCCGGCAGTGACGCAGGCGGATTCGACGGTGGCGGTTGGGACGGCGGCGGGTTCGACAGCGGCGGGTTCGATGGCGGTGGCGGGTTCGATGGCGGCAGTTTCTGAGCGGGTCTAGTTCGCCGTACGGCTAGCCACACCCTCGACCCGCCTGGCTGCACGGTTGCCGTGGCACCCTGCCGTGCCGGACGGTGGACGAATGATCATGCAGCGCAGGAGAACCGCAGTTGTTGCCGCCGCATTGGTAGGCGTCGGCACGATCACCACGGCATGCGGGAACGCGGCAGCCGATTTTCCGACCGGGTTCTGGCAGGTGGACGACTACGGCAGTGCACTGTCCGTGCACGGCGACACTCTGGAGACCTACCAGCTCACCGCGCTCAGCTGCCTGAAGGACGAGACTGCCGCCCGCTCCGGAAACCCGGGCAGGTACGTCACGCAGGGCAAGGACGTGCTCACCCTGCGGCCCGCTGACCAGGATCGGGCCACGCTGCACATCGACGGATCGCCGGGCGACCGCACCCTCCGGCGACTTCCGGCCTTGCCGACAACATGCACCGGCACTACCGAGCCCGCCGCCTTCGACGTCTTCTGGCAGACGTTCCAGGAGAACTATCCGTTCTTCGCGGCGAAAGGCATTGACTGGCAACAGGTTCGGGACCGCTTCCGGGATCGCGCCAACCTTGCCGAGCAGCGCGGCGACGACGCCGAACTCTTCGCGGTATTGCGGGACATGATCGCACCGCTGAACGACGCACACGTTGTCGTGTCGGCGGGTGACACCGGATTCTTCGGTGTAGGCAGGCCGGGCACTGCCATCCCGAGCCCGCAACTCGACCAGCAGGTCAAAGAGTTCGTCCAACGTCGCGACCTGCGGCACCCGCTCACCGAATACGCCAACGGCCGCATCGGCTACGCGGACCTGCCCGGACAGGACTACGGCTACCTCCGGGTCTCCTCGTTCAGCGGCTACACCACCGACCGGACCTTCGCCGCCGACAGCGCCGAACTCGACCGCGCCCTCGACGCGATATTCACTGCGGACCGGCTCTCCCGGCTGCGCGGACTGATCCTCGACCTACGCATCAACGGCGGCGGCTCAGACAGTCTCGGCCTGGAACTGGCCGCCCGCCTCACCGACCGGCCATATTTCGCCTACGCCAAGAAGACTCGCACCACCGACCCTCAGCCGCAGCGGGTCACCCCTGCCCGTGCCGGTTTCGCGGGCCCCATCGCGATACTGACCGGCGGCTCCACGGTCAGCGCCGGCGAGACCTTTACCCAGGCAATGCTGGAACGCCCTTCGCGCACAACAAGAATCGGCCAACCGACCCAGGGCGTCTTCTCCGATGTGATGGAGCGCAAGCTGCCCGGCGCCGCGCACGCGGACTGGTGGTTCGGTGTGCCGAACGAGGAATTCCTGACCTCCGACGGACGGACCTTCGACGGCGCGGGCGTCCCACCCGAGTTCACCGAGCCGGTCTTCACCGACGAGGAATTCGGCCAGCAGCGCGACTCCGCCTTCGACCGCGCGGTCCGCTGGCTGACCAGCGGCTCTTGACGTCGGGTCGAAACTGTCTGAGACTGTCAGCATCTCGAATCCGGATTGGCCGGCGGCAACCGGTCGAGAGCAATGCTGGGAGGGCTCATGACGCTGACCACAGCCGATATTCCGGTCGAGGACCTGCGCACTCGATCGCGCCGTTGGGCCACGGAATGCTACGAGTGGTCGAAGGTGCCGTTCCTGCCGCCCAACGAGCGAGTCGGCCGGGTCTACGACGTAGTCGGCCCGCAGAACCTCTTCGGCGAGGACTCGCTGTTCATCAATCTCGGCTACTGGCGCGACAATCCGGCCACCCTCGACGAGGCGAGCAAGGACCTGGCCCGGCTGGTGGCCCGCGAGGCCGAACTCGGCCCCGACGACATCCAACTCGACGTCGGCTTCGGCTACGGTGACCAGGACTTCCTGTGGGCCGAGGAATTCAAGCCCAAGCAGATCATCGGCATGAACATCGCCGTCGAACAGATCGAGATCGCCAGCAGACGCGCCGCCGAACTCGGCCTCGACCACCGCATCCGCTACGAATACGGCTCCGCGATCGACCTGCCGCGCGAGAACGAATCCTGCACCAAGGTGACCGCCCTCGAATCCGCCTTCCATTTCCCTTCGTACACAAAGTTTTTCGCCGAGGCCTATCGAGTACTACAGCCCGGCGGCAAACTCGTCACCGCGGACATCGTCCCGCGCACCAACCGCGCCGCCAAGGCCATCGTCCGCCTGTCCGACCGCCCCGGCGTCCGCCGCCTCCCCGGCACCCTGCGCGAACGCGACTTCTTCGACATCCACCACTACCGCCAGGCCCTCACCGACGCCGGCTTCAGCAACGTCACCACCTACTCCATCCGCCGCGAGGTCTACGCCCCCCTCGCCACCTACCTCACCAAACGCCTCCGCGACCAAGACATGCGCCGAGTAAACCCCGCCCTCCGCCTGGCCTTCAGCCGCCCCGGCCTCACCCTCTGGGGCCCCTGGGCCGACTACATCATCGCCGTAGGCACCAAGAAACCCTGACCAACGAATCCGTTTCGGCCTCAGCGCCTCGACCCGGTAGACTCCCCGACGTCCCGGTCTCCACCGGGCCAGCCCTCGTAGCTCAGGGGATAGAGCACCGCTCTCCTAAAGCGGGTGTCGCAGGTTCGAATCCTGCCGAGGGCACAAGGCGGGGAACGAATTGCCCCAGGTCCAAGGCGATTTGGATGGCGCTTTCGGGGTCATGGCACGGTCCACTGGCGCCGAGCCCAGAGCGCTTCGAGCCTGTTCGAGACCGACTCGGTACCGGGCGGCAGGGGGATCGAGTGCGCAGCGTCCCAAATGTTCGCCATGACGGAGCGGACCGTGCCTTGCGCGATTCGCGGCGCCAGCCCCCACGAGCGGGCTTCGGCCACAAGGTCGGCTTCGTCGACAGAGTCGATGTTGGTGCGACCGTTGATGATGTGGCCTGTGCCTTTGAATCTAGGATCCAGGTACATGACCGGTGCGGAGTCATATATCGGCGCCAGTGACACTTCGCCGCGACGGCCGAGTAGCAGTGAATAGTTCTTCGAATGCGCGTCACCATTGCCCATGATGACGTTGAAGGTCACCGCCGACAGCAGGTCGACACGGAACGCCTGAGGATCCATCGCACGGTCGGCCGCCACGGACGCGAGGCGGCGTAGCCTGGATCCGAGCTGTTCGGACTCGGCTGTACTTTCATACTTTGCGGCGGGGTCCAGACCGAGCGACTGACAGAAATCTTCCTGGTGCAGCCTGTCCCCGTCTCGGGTCCGGTCATAGCGGGCGACGACGAGAGCGCTACGTCCGTCGAAGGATTCGACAGTGGTTTGTGCGGCACTAAGGCCCGCAGCGCCGGCTACCGACATCGCCCAATGTTCGGCCTGAATGAGATGCGGCACGGTCGCGCCACCCAACGGCTCAGGTTTGATGATGTGTGATGACACCGCGCCGCCTTCGGGCCATCCCCAGGATCCGTCCGGTAGCGCAACCAACAGCACCTTGTCCTGAATTCCCGCAAGCGACGCTTGTGGAACGGCCCCGTCGGGGAGGTGGTAAGTGGGGAGATCAGCAACGAGCCGGTTCACTTCGTCATCGGCGAGCTCCCTGATCGCCCCAGTGGACGGCACTTCGCCTTCGGGGACGAACTGCACCGCACCCGCGCATTCGGCGCCCACTGCTCGCAGGAGCTCCAGCTTGTCGATGGAGGTAACCCCGAGACTCGTGGCGAGATGGCGGCGGAGATTCCCTTCGGGGAGGAGTCCTTCCAGGAACGCGGCCACAGGTCGACCACCCATCCCCTTTGCGTCAGCGACCGCCTTGGTATCGAAAGGTAGCGCAAGCGACAGCACCCGCGCTCCCTGACCGAACACATCCAGCGCCTCGTCGGTGAACTCGAGCTTGTATCGGTAGGTGCTGGGCTCGGTGAGGCGGGCGACGCGATGTCCGTACAACCACACGTCCAAACCGGGGACCTTGTTGCGGGCCATCGAGCTACCGCCCCTCGACCGTGACCCGGCTGAACTTGGGTACTACAACGGTTTCGTAGCCGCACTCGGACAGCGCACGAATGGCGGTCTCCATACTGACCGCGCCTCCCCTTTCCAACCGCGACACAGTCATCCTCGTGACACCGAGCCGCTCCGCAAGATCTGCTTGCTGTAGGCCTCGCTGCTCCCGAGCGCGGCGCACTGCTTGGCCGAACTCGGCCGGGGTGACAGCCCTAGCATGATCCATATATCGATCATAACACGTATACACCGAAAAGATTCATATAACGATCACTTGCCAAGAGAGTGTCTGAAGATCGATATATGAATCATCGCCTGTTGTGATCGACCTGAAGAAGGGGCTTCAGGTCTGTGGCGGTGGGGCCAAGGAAAGTGTTGCGCCGGTAGCAATTCGGGTGCGTGCAGCGATCTGGCCAGGCTGCCGCCCGCACTGCGCTAACAGTGCGGGTGTACAGCGCTTCAGCGGGTCAGGAGCTCGCGTACAGCTTGGGTGACTGTGGCCGGGGATTCTTCGGCCATGAAGTGGCCGCAGCTGACAGTGGTGTGTTTCAGGTCGGGAGCCCAGGCGCGCCACAGGGATTCGGCGTCGAAGCCTAGTGCTGCGCCCCAATCCTGTTGGAGGACTGAGACCGGCATGCGGAGGTGGTTGCCTGCGGTGCGGTCGGTTCGGTCGTGGTCTAGGTCGATGCCTGCGGAGGCTCGGTAGTCGGCGACGATGCTGGGGACGGCGGCGGCGCTGGCGCGGAGGTAGGCGGTGCGGATCTCGGGTGGGATGGCGGCGGGGTCGCGGGTCCAGATGTCGAGGAAGTGGCCGAAGAAGGCGTCTGACGTAGCCGCGATCATTTGTTCGGGGAGGTCGGGGGGCTGTGCCATCAGGTAAAGGTGGAAGCCGACGGCCGCCGTGACGCCGTGCATGACGTCCCACATGTCGAGGGTGGGGAGAACGTCCAGGGAGGCCAGGTGGGTGATGGTGTCGGGGTGGTCGAGGGCGGCTCGGATGGCGACGAGGGCGCCACGGTCATGGCCGGCCAGTGCGAATCGGTCGTGGCCGAGGGCGTGGGCGGCAGCGATGATGTCGGCGGCCATGGTGCGCTTCGAGTAGACGCTGCCGTCGGACTCGGCGGGCTTGTCGCTGTCGCCGTAGCCGCGCAGGTCGGGGCAGATGACGGTGTGGTCGGCGGCCAGGTCGGCGGCGACGTGACGCCACATCAGGTGGGTCTGGGGGAAGCCGTGCAGGAGGACGATGGGGGTGCCGGTGCCGCCGACTGCGACGTTGAGTTCTACCTGGTCGGCGACGGGGATCCGCTGGTAGGTGAATCCGGTAATCTTCGGTGTCATGAGGTGTCCTTTCGGTGTTCGTGGGTGACGCCGGACAGTCTTTGCGCGTGCGCTCAGCAACTGGTCAGCAGCGACTGAGTGCGGCGGTGGGCGCGTGACGCAGCTGCGGTTCGGCGTCCTCGGACCCATCAGCGCCGAGCGCGGCGGGGAAGCACTTTCCTTGAAGGGGCCGCGGCATCGGGCGGTGCTTGCGCGACTGCTCGTCGCGCGGGGGCGGATGGTCTCGGTGGATCAGCTGATCGATGACCTGTGGGAGCGGCCGCCGCGAGGCGCGGTGGGAGCGATTCAAACATTCGTCGCCGATTTGCGGCGGGTGCTCGAACCCGATCGTGCGCCGCGCACCCCGGCTGAGGTGCTGGTGACGGTCGCAACCGGGTATGCGCTGCGCACCGAGCAGGGGTCGGTAGACGCGGACCGGTTCGAGGCCGCCGTGCTCGATACCGCCGAATTGCTTGCGGCCGAGAAGTTCGAGCGAGCATTGACGACGATCGATGCGGCATCGGCGCTGTGGCAAGGCCCGGTGTATGCGGAGTTCGCCGAACAGGGTTGGGCGCGTGCGGAAGTCGATCGGCTCGACGGACTGCGCCTGCTGGCCGTCGAGCATCGCGCCGCCGCGTTGATCGACCTCGCGCGGGCCGCCGACGCCGTGCCTGCACTGAATTCCCTACTCTCCGAACATCCTTTGCGTGAACACGCGTGGCAGTTGCTCGCCGTCGCCCTATACCGATCGGGCAGGCAGAGCGACGCCCTGGCAGCGCTGCGCCGCATCCGTCACCTTTTGCGCATCGAGTTGGGCGCCGACCCCGGTCCTGACCTCCAGCGTGTGGAGGCAGACATCCTCGCGCACGCACCGCACCTGCTCCCCGCAGCTCGAACTTCGCCGCCTGGACAGGGCTTCGCCGGGCGACGAAGTGTGGAGGCAGACATCGACGCGCACCCGCCACACCTGCTCCCCACCGCCCGAACTTCGCCGTCCGGACGGGATTTCGTCGGGCGACGACTGGAATTTACTGCGATACAGCACGCCGCGAACGACTCTGCCCAGCACAATCGCGGGCGTCTGGCTTTGCTGGCAGGCGAGGCCGGTGCCGGGAAAAGTGCGCTCGCCGAAGAGATTTCGTCCTCGCTCGCCGCCAGTGGCTGGATCACTGCGCGTGGCGAAAGTCCAGCGGACATCGGCGTCCCGCCGGGCTGGGCGTGGACCAGGATTCTCGCGGCACTCACCGCTGCAGGAGCAGCACCGCCAGCGGATGCGCGCGGCCCCGCCGAGGTCGTGGCCGCAGATCCGGCCGAGGCACGGTTCCTGTTTCATCGCGCCGCTGCCGAATATCTGGCCTCGGTATCCCAAAGCACCCCCGTACTAATGGTTTTCGACGATATCCACAACGCCGGTGCGGAAACCCTCGATCTCCTCGCTGCTCTCATCACCACAGGCGTAGCAGGCCCGGTGCTCATACTGGCGACGTACCGCAGCACCGAGATCAGCACCGAACTCACCGCCGCGCTGGGCAAGGTCGCACCCTTTGAACCGGTTCGCGTGTACCTGAGCGGCCTATCCGAAGCCGACGCCATCGCACTGGTGCGCGAGATCGCCGGACCCGATACCGCCGACACGGATAGTGCGCGAATTCACCGGCGTAGCAACGGCAATCCATTCTTCGTTCGCGAGCTGGCCCGGCTGCTCCGCGATGAAGGCACGGCGGCGCTGGACACCATTCCCCCAGGCGTCCGTGAGGTCATCCGGCATCGCACGGCCATGCTGCCGTCGTCCGCGCAGACCCTGATCCAGCAGGCCGCCGTGCTCGGCGAAGACATCGATCGCGAGATCCTCATCGAGCTCACGGGCGACCAGAACCGCACATTGGACAGCCTCGAAATCGCGCAGGCAGCGGGGCTGTTCACCGAGATTCCCGGTGGGTCGCTCCGTTTCACCCATGCCCTGGTTCGCGACACCGTGTACCGGGACATCAGCGGCCCACGCCGCGCCCAGTGGCACGGCGAGATCGGCGCACTTCTCGAAAAGATCAGCACCACAGACACCTCCGTGCTGGCACATCATTTCGTCCGGGCGCAGAGCCGCGCCACGGCGGCAAGCGCCGCCCGGTACGCCGGTGCCGCGGCACTCGAGGCCGAACGAGCATTCGCCCTCACCGAGGCGGTACGGCAGTGGCGCGCAACACTCGACGCCTTCGACCGAATGCCCGAACCCGACCTCCCCGCACAACTCGACGCGACCATCGGACTCTCCAGGACGTTGGCGGTCACGGGCGGCCTCGCCGAGGCCCGCCACTACCGCGGGCTGGCCATCACACAGGCCGAACAATGGGCCGACCCAGTACGCGCCGCCCGCGTGATCAGCGCCTTCGATGTCCCCGCCGTGTGGACCACCAACGACGATCCAGACCTGGCAAACCACGTCGTCACCGCCGCCGAACACACCCGCGCCGCCCTACCCGCCGAACACCCCGAACTGCACGCCAGGTTGTGCACAACGATTGCCCTCGAACTACGCGGCGCAGCCGACGGCCGCGGCCTCCACGCGGCGGAGGAAGCCGAGGCGATTGCCAGGAAGCTCGATGATCCCGCCCTGCTGGCCTTCGCCCTCAACGGCCGATTCATGCACACGTTCCAGCGCACCGGGCTGAGTGCGGAGCGCGCCCGCATCGGCGACGAACTCATCGCACTCGCCGGACAATATCGACTGGTTGCCTTCGAAGTCCTAGGTCACCTCATTCGAATCCAATCAGACTGCGCAACAGCGGATCTCACCTCGGCAGCCGCCCACGCAGCCGCCGCGGACCAACTGGCCGCCGACTACGAACTACCGATGGTCGGCGTATTCACCCACTGGTACGCCGCCCTGCGCACCGCCCTCACCGGCAGCCACCACGACGCGGAAACCGCGTATCGCGCCGCCGCGAAACTGCTCACCGGCAGCGGGATGCCCGGAGTCGAACAGGGTCTGCTCCCCTTCGCCCTGCTCTGTCTGCGCCTGCAACACGGAATGCCGGCCGAAGACGCGCCAACCGGATGGGGGCCATACGAACCATGGGTCCGTCCGATCATCCTCTTGGACAACGGACTTCGCGAAGAAGCAGCCACAGCCCTGCAGGCCGTCCCCGACACCCCACGAGACCTGCTGCTCGAACTACGCACCTGCCTGCTCGCCCGCGCCGCCCTCGCCCTCGGCGACGAACCGGCAATGCGCCACTGCTACGACCAATTACTCCCCGCCGCAACCGAACTCGCCGGAGCAGGCAGTGGCCTGATCACCCTCGAGCCGGTCGCCTACTACCTCGCCCAACTCGCCACCGCCCTCGGCCGAGACACCGCCGATGAGCACCGGCAGCAGGCACTCGACCTCGCCCGCCGGGCACACTCGACCCATCTCGTCGCGGCCGTCAGCCTGCCCGAATAGGCTGCTTACTCGACCGTCATCTCCCCCATCTCGGACCAGCCGCTCGCGTCTATGGTTTGGCTGATGATCTTCGGCGTGGCCGCGAGCGCCTGCGGCAAATCCGCCATTGCGGCCTTGAAATGGTCGCTGCCGACGTGCGCGCCTCCGGCCGCCGCGTCGCGAAACGCTTCTACCAGAACGAATTCGGCCGGATCATCGACGCTGCGCGACCAGTCGAACCACAGGTTGCCCTCCTCCGCGCGGGTGGCGGTGGTGAACGGGCCGACGAAATCGAGCCACTTGTCCGCCCATTCGGGCTTGGTCTTGAACTTGACGACGATGAAGATCATGGCGCTCCTGCTGCGGTGGGTCGGGCTGCCGCGACACAGCCCGACTCCCGCTGGCGCCGGGCGGCGATCGTGACGAACCCCCATTGTCGGACGGTCAGTAGATGTTGGCGGGCCGAACGAGCCTGGATCTCGAGGCGGCCGCGACACTCGGCATGTCGCGGGCCACCCGCTATCGGAAGGTCAAGGACTTCGGTATCGCCTGACTCACGGAATGAGCTGCAGCGCTTGCTCGTCCAGTGGCGTGCCGGAATGCCAGGGCACGACCTTGCCGAACTGGATCAGTTCGCCGTACTGATCCGGGTCGACGCCCGGTGTCAGCGCCAGATCGACTACGGCGCGGGCGGCTTGGGCGGGCGTCTGGGCGTCGCTGAAGTCGCTGAACCACGGACGGGAGGTCGCGGTGTCGACCATGCCGGGGCAGATCGAGGCGATCAACGTGCCGGTCGCCAGGTCCTCGGCGCGACGCTCGGCGGCTACCGCGCGGACGGCGGCGACCTGGGCGACCTTCGAGGGAGTGTTCAGCCAGCGGGGCCAGCCCGCCTCTTCGGCCGTCTTCGAATGGATTGCGCTGCGCCAGGATTCGACAGCGTATTCGACCTGGTCGAGGGTGGCGTTGTCGAACAGTGGCCGCAGCTGCTCGGGCAGGTGGCCGAGGGTGCCGAGCGAGCTGGCGACGACGAGCAGCCGGCCACCGGGGCGCAGGATCGGGGCGAAGGAGCGCAGGATCGTGTGGGTCGCGGTGTTGGCGACGTCGATGTACTCGTCCGCCAGCGCGGACTGGGACTGATCCGGCAGGACCCGGGTGGTGGCGTTGGAGACGACGATGTCCACCCCGCCGTGGCTTTCCCGCAGTTCGGCGGCGAGTGCGGTGATGCTTTCGGTATCGGCGACGTCGAGGACTCGGCCCTGCACTTGGCTGCGTGTGTCGGGCGCTGCGGCGATCTCGGCCGCGGCGTCCGCGACCCGCTGTGGGTTACGTCCGGTCAGCAGCACCAGATCCGTAGGGTTCATTCGGGCGGCGAGGCCCTCGGCGAGTGCCCGGCCCAGACCTTGATTAGCTCCGGTCACCAGGGCAATGCGTGCGTTGTTCATGACTCCAAATTAGGCACTGGACATCCATGAGTCCAACGAGATTCAGGAACACATGGTATGCGTACTACTCATGGACTTCACCGATGTCTCGCTGACCGCGCTGCGCGTCTTCCGCACCGTTGCCGAGCAAGGCACCTTCACCGCGGCGGCGGGCACGCTCGGCTACACGCAGTCCGCGGTATCGCGGCAGATCGCCTCGATCGAACGGGTGGCGGGCGCGGAACTGCTGGAGCGGCATCGCGAGGGCGTAAAGCTCACGGCGGCAGGGCATCTCGTGCTGCGGCGGGCCACCGCCGTGCTCGATCAGATCGACGCGACCGCCCGCGAGTTGTCGGGATTGCCCGCTCAGGCCGCGACGGTACGGGTGGGCTGGTTTCCCAGCGCGGGGGCCGCCCTGCTGCCGAAGGCCATCACGGCGCTGCGGCAGAGCCATCCCGGCATCCATGTCCAAAGCCGGGAAGGCAGCACGCCCGCGCTGGTCCGCGCACTGCGCGCGGGCAGCATCGACCTGGCGCTGATCGGCTCCGAGCCGCCGTTCCGGCCGCCGGACACCGAGTCGCCCGCACTGATCCTGCGCACCCTCACCGAGCGCAGTCTGTGCGTGGCCGTGCCCGCAACGCACCCGCTCGCGCGCGGCGACTACATCGACGTCGCCGACCTGCACGGCCAGCAATGGATCGCCGGAC
Organism: Nocardia sp. NPDC046473; assembly: GCF_040645995.1. Taxonomy (NCBI): domain Bacteria; kingdom Bacillati; phylum Actinomycetota; class Actinomycetes; order Mycobacteriales; family Nocardiaceae; genus Nocardia; species Nocardia sp. NPDC046473. The sequence goes on along the minus strand of NZ_JBEYZJ010000007.1, from coordinate 72,677 downwards.
CGAACACCAGCGACGACCGATTGATGGGCGTCTGGCCCGGCCTGGACGAACGCCCCGAGATCGCGCACACCGCCCGCGACTGGCTCGCCAAACTCCAATTGGTCGCCGCCGGTTGCGGATTGACGACCATCCCGGCCGTGCTCGCGCCCGCCGCACTGCCCGGCGTGCGCGTCCTCCCGGTCCGCGGCGGCCCGCAGGAACATCGGCGACTCGTGCTCGCCCGGCTGCCGTCCCCGCTCAGCGAGGCGGCGGCCAGGACCGCCGAAGCACTCCGCGCCGCCGCGATCGAGCTGGACGTGCCTCAGTAGCCGCGCGGAGTTACTCGCCCGCCTTCCTCTTATCTGCGGCAGCGCGGGGTAACGTGGGTTTGCTTACAATTCGCCACTGCTAGATGTGGTAGCTACACAACCCGCCCTAAGCTGCTCTTCAACTGGACGACCGTCCAGCATCAAGGAGAAGTCTTCGATGCGCGTAAATCGTGGTTGGAAGAGTTCTGTGGCAGTGGCCACGGTCTCGGCAAGCGTCATGCTCGGGTTGCAGGCAGCTCCGGCGGTCGCGGAAACTCCAGGGATGCTGATCTCCGCGACGCCACAGGCCGATGGCTGGCGGCCGATGCCGAACGGGTCGGTGATCACCTACTGGATGGCCGGGTCGGATGGCTCGCCGCGGCAGGCCAGCGGGGCGTTGTTCATTCCGAATGGCACGCCGCCGCCCGGCGGGTGGCCGGTCATCGCGTTCGACCACGGCACAACCGGACTCGGCCGCGGGTGTGGCGGCGAATCCGATCCGAGCACGGCACCGAACTCGCATTGGCATACCGAAGAAGACGGCATCATGCAGCACCTGATCGAGCAGGGCTTCGCGGTGGTCGCGCCGGACTATCTGGGTCTCGGCCTGTTCGATACCGGGCCGCACCCGTACCTCGAGCTGAAGACCGAGGCGACCGCGACCATCGACCTGCTGCGCGCCGCGCGTTCCGCGCATCCCGAACTGTCGCGCACCTGGGCCGCGCTCGGCCCCTCGCAGGGCGGGCACGCGGCACTCGGCACCGGCTACCTGCAGTCGAGCTACGCGCCTGACCTCGATTACCGCGGCACGGTCGCGATCGACCCGGCGTCGGACGTCGAAAAGGCACTGCCCATCGCGGGACCCGCGATCCCGACGGTGCCGGGCACGGCGGAAACGCTCGGCTTCATATCGACCATCTTCGCCGGCCTGCGGGCCACGCGAACCGACATCGACTTCAACCAGTACCTGAGCCCGGTGGGGCACGAGTTGCTCGATGAGATCGCCACCATGTGCAAGCCGGAGATCGAAGCGCGAGTGGAGGGCATGGGCATCGGCGAGCTGCTGTCGAAACCGTTGTCCGACAGCCGTGTTCGCACCGCGTACGAGTCCTACCTGACCGTGCCTGCCGCCGGCTACGACGCCCCGATCCTGTTGCTGCTCAACGCCACCGATACGACGGTCCCGTCGCCGCTGCACGCGACCCTGGCGGCCCAGTTCGCCGCCAACGGCGTCGACTTCCAAACCGTCACGGGCACCGGCACGCACACCCAGCTCAACCCGCAGATGTGGTCCGCCATCGACGCTTTCCTAGCCCGCGTCAAGTAACCGGTTCGGCCACAACCGATCTGGCGAGAATCCGTTGGAAGCTGACGATCGAGCTACTTCTCGACCGTCGGCCTGACACCTAGCGTCGTAATCACCGAGGTAGAAGGAGATTTCGATGCTCGCTCAGTTCGTGCTGTTCGATGGATTCGACCCGCTGGATGTGATCGCGCCGTTCGAGGTGCTCGGCGCCGGCGGCACAGTCATCGGCGGCCTGCTCGCGGTCGAGCTGGTGTCCGCCGAGGGAGCGCGCGAGGTGCCGAGCGGGGTACCTCCGATTACGTTGCGCGCCAACGGCAAACTGGATCCGAGCCGCGCGCCGGTCGCCGTCTGATCACGCTATTGAGCGACACCGAAATCAAGAATGCCCCGGACTCGAAAGTCCGGGGCATTCTTGCGTTTTCGATCAACGCGGGGCGTTGGCCGGGTCGGCGAGGGTCGGCGTGCGGCCCTCGCGGTTGGCGCGCCGGGCGTCCTCGAAGAACTCGCGGGAGAACATCGCGGACAGCACCGCGATGCCGCCGCGGTGGACGCGGAATTCGCTGGTCGTGCTGGTGCCGGTGAGCCGGATTACGCGGCCTGCGGCGTGCTGCGGGCGGGCGAAGTCCTTCACGCGACCGCGGCCGGTCCAGTGCAGTGCCGACTGGTCGATGACCGCGTCGTCGGGGACGAGCAGCTTGACCATGGCGTGGTCGAGCTTGGCGTGCACCTCGAGATCGCCGTCGCCGGCCAGTTGCGGCGAGCGCAGGTCGATGACGGCGCTGCCGTAACGGACGGTGACGTCGAAGGCGGTGGCGTCGGTCCAGTCGCCGAGGCGCTTGGTGGTGCCGTGATCGACGTGGATCTGGGTCTTGGTGGTCATGTCGGGGGTCCTTTCGGGGCGGTTCCTCCTGCTGAATCAATAGTGACATGAGAACTAGTTTCTTGGCAACTAGTTTCTCGAACCCTAGTTATCCGGCGACCATTAGAATGGGTCATATGACGGCATCGGCGCAGTTCAAGCGCTCCCCCTTGGCGATGGTCGTGCTCGGCATCCTGAATCTCGAGCCGATGCACCCGTACGCCATCCAGCGCCGGATCAAGGAGTGGGGCAAGGACAAGGTCGTCAACGTGTCCCAGCGCGCCGCGCTCTACAAGACGATCGGCAGGCTGCAGGAGGCCGGGCTGGTCGCGGTCCGCGAGACCGGACGCGATCAGCAGTACCCGGAGCGCACCGTCTACGAGATCACCGACGCGGGCCGTGCCGCCTGCACCACCTGGCTGGCCGAGATGATCGCGGTGCCACGCAACGAGTACCCCGACTTCCCGGCCGCGCTGTCGTTCCTGATGCTGCTCGGCCCGGACGGCGCCCGCACCGAATTGGCCCGGCGGGCAAAGACTTTGCGCGAACAGCTGGCCGAGATGGCCGCCGATGCCGAGCAGGCGGCAGCCATGAGCCTGCCGCGGGTGGTGATGCTCGAAGACGAATACCTGCGCGCCGTCACCGCGGCCGAATTACGCTGGGTCGACGGCGTTGTCGACGACCTGGCCGCAGGCACGCTGACCTGGTCCTGGGATTCCCTTGCGGCCTATCGCAGCGAATCCGCCGAGCCGGAGTGAGCCGCTCCCGGTGCGGTCGCCCAATGGTGGCGGTGTTCACGGCGGACAGCGGGTGGTCGTCGTAAGGTACGGGCATGGTGCCCACCGAGAAGTCCGAGCTGGTGCAGTCGATCGTCGAGTCGTATCTGCTGGACGGGAACCGGCAGTACAGCCGCACCGATGTGGCCGAGCAGGCGGGGACGACCACGGCGCTGACCAAGCGGCTGTGGACGGCGCTCGGCTTTCCGGCGGGGCTGGACGACGACGCCATCGACTACACCGAGGCCGATATCTCGGCGCTGCGGAATTTCCGGGACCTGAACATCCTCTCCTCCGCCGATGCCAGGCAGCAGGCCGCGACGGCGCGCACGCTCGGCCAGGGCATGGCCCGGCTGGCGGAGTGGCAGGTCGACCTGGTGCTGGCCGAGATCGGCGAACGCATCGCCGCGGCCGATCCGGCCGCCGATCCGGAGGAAACCATTCGCACCGCCACCGAGGGCACCATCGCGACGCTCGAACAGCTCAACACCTACGCCTGGCGGCGGCACCTCGCCGCCGCGCTGTCCCGGTCCCTCGATCCGGGCACCTCGGCCGGCGAGACCATCCGCGAGCTGGCGGTCGGCTTCGCGGACATGGTCGGCTACACCCGGCTGACCAGACACCTGCACCCCGACGAGCTCTCGCTGCTGCTGGAGTCGTTCGAATCCACCACCACCGCCGCGATCACCGAGAACGGCGGCTGGGTGGTCAAGAACGTCGGCGACGAGGTGATGTTCGCGGCGAACAGCGCCGCCAACGCGGCCCGCATCGCGCTGGCCATCCAGGAGTCGACGATGATGGTCGGCGGCACACCCGAACTGCGCGTCGCCATCGCGTACGGCGAGGTGCTGCAGCGGTTCGGCGACCTGTACGGCTCGGTCGTGAACATCGCGTCCCGCCTCACCGGCGTCGCCCGGCCCGGCACGGTGCTCGTCGATGACGAGGCCGCCCTCGCGCTCGACGGCGACCCCGAGTTCATCATCAAGAACCTGCGCAGCGTCCGCGTCCGCGGTTTCAATCGCCTGCGCCCGCACATCCTGCGCCGCAACGAGAAGAACAACTGAGGCCACCGCGTTCCGGCCTCGCCACTACCGCGATCTAGGCTCATGCCAGTGGAAATGGACTGGTCCGAGCTGCGCGCGCGATTCCTCGTCGAAGAGGACGACGCGATCCTGGCGTTGCACAAGCCCGCCGGGATCTCGGTCACCGGGGAGCGGCACGACACCGATCTCGTCGAGTTGGCGGCCGCCGCGGGCGAGACGCTCTACCCGGTGCACCGGATCGACAAGGTGACCTCCGGGCTGGTGTTGCTCGCCAAGGAGCTCGGCGCGCATGGGCAATTGACGAGACAGTTCAACAAGCAGACCGCGAAGAAGGCGTATCTCGCCATCGTCGCGTCGGGCGAGCTACCCGACGCCGGCGCGATCGACTTGCCGCTGAGCGTCGGGCGCAAGAACCGTGTTCGGATCGCGGCGCCGCGGGAGAGCATTCGGCGCGCGGCGGATCGCTGGTTCGTCGAGGACGCCGATCTGCTCGATACCAAGAACTATCCGTCGCGCACCGACTTCGTGACGGTACTGCGCCGCGACGAGCACGCGGTGCTCGCGCTGCGCCCGATCACCGGGCGGCGCCACCAGATTCGAGTGCAGCTGGCCTGGATCGGCCACCCGATCGTCGGTGATCCGCTCTTCGACAAGTCGGGCGCGCACGAGCGGACCTACCTGCATTCGTGGCGGCTCGGCCTGACGGCGGACTGGCGCACCCCGCCGGAACTCGCTCTGGAAGCGACACCCGACGCGGACTTCTGGCGTCCGATCCAGGCCGAGCCGGCCGAGCACGACGAATTGCTCCGCCGCGCAGGCGAATTGCTCGGCGGAATCGGCTAGCTCAGCGCGGCCACTCCGGTGACCGGCCGAGCATCGCGATGATCTGGTCGAGCCGGTCCTCGGTGGACCACTGGACCTCCGGGCCGAACGCGGCGCCGGGAGCGAGTCGGATGTCACCACCGGGAACCGCCTGCGCCACCGGGAACGCTGCCTCGACCAGTTCCGCGTCGAAGTGCACGGTCAGCCCCAAAGTCTTTGCCACGTCCCAGGAATGGACGACGTAGTCGATGAAGTGGAAGCTCACCGCCTGCGCACCGGAGAACTCGTAGCCGGCGCTGAACTCGGCCAGCGAAAACGTCCGGTCGAGCACGCCGGGCTCGGCGAACGCCTCGATGACGTGCTCAGCCGCGGCTCGATAGCTCGCCACCGGATCCGCGCCGAGCGGGCGCAGTTTCCACAGGACGGGGTCGCTGTCCCCACGGGCCGCCGCCGCGAATCCGTAGTGCTGGGCGATCATGTGCGTCAGCAGCCCGTGCAGCGTCCAGCCGGCGCAGGGCGTCGGCTTGCTCAGGTCCGCGCTGGTCAACTGCTCGACCAGGCCGATGCTCGCCCGCACTGCCTGCGCGTCCAACGCGACGAGGTCGATGGTGCGCTGCAAGGTGTCGAGGGTGCGCAGTTCAGCGCTGATATTCGGTTCGGTCGCCATCGTCGGCTTCTCTCCACTCGGTTCATAATGATAAGTACGAGCATATCGTATGCATGCGCTTATCATCTGTCGAGCGGTATTTTCTAGCCATGTCCGAAGCTCCCCGTCCCGACCTCGCCGCGATGATGGCCCCGCTGATCCGGGAGCTCATCGCGGCGGAACTGCCCGTGCTCGAACGGCATGCGCTGTCGATGTGGGGATATTCCGTGCTGCTCGGGCTCGGCAAGGAACCCGTCTATACGCAGGCGGCGCTGGCCAAGTCGATCAATGCCGACAAGACCCGGATCATCGGGGTGCTCGACGAACTGCAACAGGGCGGGCTGATCGAGCGCACACCGGATCCGGCGGATCGGCGGGTCAACCTGGTGTCGATCACCCAGGCCGGGCGCACCCTGCGCGACCGGGTGCAGGCCGATATCCAGGAGCAGGAGAACCGCCTGCTTTCGCAGCTGCCCGCGGCGGATCGGCGGGCCTTCCTGCGGTCGCTACAGACGCTGTCGGTGACCGTCGGTGAGCAGTCCCGGTGAGCGCGAACACAGACCGCCGCGCAGGTTTCCGCTGGTGGTGAGCCTCATGGCGACGTGTAACACGCAGGTCAACTAGCCTTAGTACGTGTCGCGCACGGGTGGCGGGCACACTCTGACGCAACGGAGCGATCCCCCAGAGAAAGCGAATGCCGATGATCCTGGTGGCTCAGGTCAGCGACACACATTTCGATCTCGGCGCCCGCAACGCCGAACGGGTCGAGCGGGTCATGACCTTTCTCGCAGGCTTACGCCGCAAGCCGGACGCGATCCTGGTGACCGGTGACGTCACCAATTCCGGCAAGTCCGAGCAATACGCCGAGGCCAGACTCGCGTTCGACATCGACATTCCGGTGTACGCGATCCCCGGCAATCACGACGATCGCGCCACGTTCCGCAGCACGCTGCTCGGCGAATCCGCCTCGACCGCGCCGATCAACCACGCCCACCGCATCGGGGATCTGACCGTCGCGCTGCTGGATTCGAGCATTCCCGGTGCGGACAGCGGCCGGATCGCCGACGAGACGTACACCTGGTTGCACGGCGTGCTGGCCACCGCCCCGGCGGACAAGCCGATACTGCTCGCGCTGCATCATCCGCCCGCGTATCTGTTCAGCCCGGTCGTCGACGAGATCTCGCTCGAGGAGCCGGAGAAGTTCGCCGAACTGGTGGCCGGCGACAAACGCATCATCGCGGTGCTCACCGGCCACGCCCATTCCTCGGCGACAACGACATTCGCCGGACGGCCGCTACTGGTCGCACCGAGCACCGCGTCGGTCCTGGGCGGCGTCTGGGAGCTCGAGCTGCCCGACCACGTGATGGACTACGCGCCCGACCCGGCCGTCGCGCTGCATCTGATCGATGAGAAGCACAGCCTGACAACGCATTTCCGCACCGTCCCGATGAGCGGCCGGCTCGGCGCACTGCCGAGCTGAGCCGAACGCGGCCGGTCAGCGGCGGATGGCCCGCTCGCGGCGATAGGCCGCGGGTGTCGCGCCGGTCCAGCGCTTGAACGCGTAGATGAACGTCGAGGATTCCGCGTAGCCGAGCCGGATCGCCACGTCGCTCACCGAAAGCGGTGTAGCGGAGAGCATTTCCTCGGCCAGCGCGCGACGCACCTCGTCGAGCAGCGCGCGATAGCTGGTGCCCGCGGCATCGAGATGGCGGCGCAGGGTGCGCGTGCTCATGTTGAGATCGCGTGCGACGGAGTCGATTCCGGGCGGCCCGGCGAATCCGTCGACACCGCCCGGAACCAGCAGTTCGCGCACCTCCGCGGCGATGCCGGTGCGGGCGCGGCGGCGGTGCACCAGGTCGCGGCACTGGGCCAGGCACATCGCCCAGGTCTGCTCATTCGCCTGCGGCAGTGGCTGATCCAGCACCGCGGGCTCGATCGCGAACAGGTTGCGCGGCTGCCCGAACTTGGGGCGCACCACGGTGACCGCTTCGATCCGATCGGCGTAATCGGGTTCCGGAAAACGGAACTCGGCCCTGGCCAGCGGCAGGTGCCTGCCGAGCAGATCGCTCATCACCTGATGCATGGCGGTGACATCACGTTCGACCAGGAACTGGCGCACATCGGCCGGAATCAGCTCGTCGTGCACCCAGGCGATGAACTCCCCCTCGCGCCATTCGGCGACGGGCAGGCTGAAGGTGAAGCTCAACTCCAGATAACGCAGCGCGAACGAGATCGCCTCGCCGAGGGTCGGGCTGCTGACGCACGCGAACCCGAAGATGCCGAAGGTGGTGATTCGATAGCGGCGGCCGACCTCGACGCCGAGCGCGGGCCAGTCGGCGAGTTCCCGCACCAGATTGCGGACCACCGTGAGCTCGATGTGCGCGTCGATCTGCGCGTCCGGGTCGCGCAGCACCGGCTCGGACAATCCCGTTCCGGCGAGCATCCGCCCGACCGGCACGCCGCGCTCGGCCGCGTAGCCGACCATCAGCGCCACGCTGGCTATCCCGCGCGGAAAGTTCCAGTCGCGGATTCCCGGATCCTGCACCCGCTCCACGCCGCCCAGTATGCGGCCTCGCGCATTCGCGACTCGCAAGCGCGCTTTGGCCGAATTTCTCGATCGATTACCCAGACGCCCCCTACAGTGGAATTATCTTCAGTCCTGTGAGGAGCATCACATGACAACGGGCAGCCGGCCATCGGTCCTCATCATCGGCGCGGGCTTCGGCGGCATCGCCATGGCGATCGAACTGCGCCGCAACGGTTTCCACGACATCACCATCCTGGAGCGGGCCGCCGACCTCGGCGGGGTGTGGCGGGAGAACACCTATCCCGGCGCCGCCTGCGACGTGCCGTCCCCGCTGTACTCCTTCTCGTTCGAGCCGAAACCGGACTGGCCGCAGCGCTACTCCGGCCGCGACGCCATCCACGGCTATCTGCGCGGTGTCGCGGAACGCAACGGCGTGCTCGACGCGATCCGGTTCGGCGCCGAGGTGACCGACGCCGAATTCGACGACGCGGCCGGGCAGTGGACCATCCGCACCACCGACGGCACAGCCCGAACCGTGGACGTCCTGATCTCGGCGGTCGGCCAGCTGTCGCGGCCCGCGCTGCCGAACATCCCCGGCCTCGACACCTTCGCGGGCCCGGCGTTCCACTCCGCCACCTGGGACCACACAGTTGAACTCAGCGGCAAACGCGTCGCCTGCATCGGCACCGGCGCCAGCGCCATCCAGTACATCCCGGAGATCCAGCCGAAGGTCGCCCAGCTCACCCTGTTCCAGCGCACCCCGGCCTGGGTGATCCCCAAATTCGACACCGACTACTCGCCGATTCAGCACCGGCTGTTCGCCAGGCTGCCCGGCGCGCTGCTGGTCGAGCGCTTCGGCTGGTGGGCCATCGCGGATTTCGTGTCCCTCGGCCTCGTCGAATTCCCGGCCATCGCCCGGCTGGTGGCGCGGATCGCCGACCGTCATCTGCACAAACAGGTGGCCGATCCGGCGTTGCGGACCAAGTTGACCCCCGACTATCCGATCGGCTGTAAGCGCGCCCTGTTCTCCAACGACTACTACCCCGCGTTGGCACAGCCGAACGTGCGGGTGGAAACCACCGCGATCACGGAGGGGACGCCCGAGGGCGTGCGCACCGCCGACGGCACCGTGCACAAGGTGGACGTGATCATCTACGGCACCGGGTTCAAGGGCACCGAATTCCTATGGCCGATGAACATTTACGGCCGCGCGGGCCACAAGCTGTCCGACGCGTGGACCGACGGCGCGCATGCCTACTACGGCATCTCGGTGCCGGACTTCCCGAATCTGTTCCTTGTCTATGGGCCCAACACCAATCTCAGTGCGGGCTCGATCATCTACATGATCGAATCGCAGACCCGCTACATCAGGCAGGCCGTCGAACTGCTCGCCCAACACCGAGGGCACTCCCTCGAGGTCCGCGCCGACCAGGAAGAACTGTTCAACACCGCCCTGCAGCGACGCCTCGCCCGAACGCCCTGGAACTTCTGCTCCAGCTGGTACCGCAACGCCGCGGGCCGCATCACCAACAACTGGCCGGGCTCGCAGACCAGTTACCGCCGCCGCATCCGCAGGCTGGACCCGGATGACTACATCCTTACCTAGTAGCGCTTGCGAGGACGAATGTCCGAGGCCGCAGCGCCGCTTGACGGCGCGCCGAGTGCACACACTGGCAGACTTGTGCCGTGACTGGACGCCCGATAGCTGACGGAACGGCCGAACACGGGCCGCTACGACCGATCGAGCTGGCCGTCGGCGCCGTGCTGGGCGGTGCCACCGTCGGGTTGGTCACGGTCGGCTCGGTCATGCCGTTCGCGGCCGCGCTGAACCTGGTGGCCGCGGTGCCGATGGGATTGATCGCGCAGCGCTACCGGTTGCGCGCGCTGGTCACCGCCGCGGTCGCGGCGACGGTGGTCACCTTTGTCGCGACCGGCCTGCTGGCCACCACCGGGCTGATGGCGACGGCCACGATCGCGGGCATCATCGGGACCACGAAACGGCGCGGCGGCGGATTCGTCTCGGTGCTCGGCCTTTCCACCATCGCAGGCCTGGTGTGGGCAGGGTTCGCGGTCGGCCTGCTGCAGTTGTTCTCCGCGGGGCGGAATCTGCTGTTCGACACCCTGCGCAACACCTCGCGCGGTATTCAGGATCTCGCGGCGCGCCAGCAGCAGCTCGAGCCGCTCGGGCGCGCGGCCGCCGACCTCACCGATTCGGTGCTGCGCTGGTGGTGGGCCTGGGTCGGTGGCGGCGTCGCGTCGGGCATGGTGGCGACCGCGATCTTCTCCTGGTTCGTGCTCGGCTCGGTGCTGGACCGGCTGACCTGGCTGCCCGGTCAGGACCGGCTCGACGCGCCGCCGGACGATCGCGCGATCGCGCCGCTGCCGGTGACCTTGCGCGCAGCGGCCTTCCGCTACCCGGGAACGGTGCGCGACGCGCTACGCGAGATCGACCTCACCGTGCAGGTCGGCGAATTCGTCGCGGTCGTCGGGCACAACGGCTCCGGGAAGTCGACGCTGACCCGGCTGCTCGCCGGACTACCGCCCACTGCGGGAACGGTCGAACGGCCAGGCTCCGCGGGACTCGGGCATCAGGGCGGTACCGCACTGGTGTTGCAGCGGCCGGAGAGTCAGACGCTCGGCGTGCTCGTCGCCGACGACGTGGTGTGGGGGCTGTCGACCGAGCTCGCCGCCGACGTCGAGGTCGACGCGTTGCTCGGCGAGGTGGGCCTGGACGGCATGGGCGACAAGGAAACCGCGACGCTGTCCGGCGGGCAGCAGCAGCGGCTCGCGGTCGCCGCGGCGCTTGCCAGGAAGCCCGCGCTGCTCATCGCCGACGAGGCCACCTCGATGATCGATCCGGAGGGACGGCGCGAGCTCGTCGAACTGCTTGCGGCACTGCCGAAACGGCATTCGATGGCGGTCGTGCTGGTGACCCATCACGAGGCCGATGCGGCCGCGGCGGACCGGGTGGTGCACCTGGCCCAGGGCCGCGCGGTCGAGCGGCTGGCCGCCTGGCCGCGTCCGGTGCGGGATGTGCGGCGCAGGCCGATGGGCGAGACGATCCTCGAATTGCGCGACGTCCGATACACCTACAACCGCGGAACACCTTGGGAGGCAGCGGCGCTGCACTCGGTCGACCTGACGGTGCGGCGCGGCGAGGCGCTGCTCATCGTCGGCGGCAACGGGTCGGGCAAGTCCACCCTGGCCTGGATCATGGCCGGTTTGATCGCGCCGAGCTCCGGCCGTTGCGAACTCGCGGGTAAGGCGGTCACCAAGCAGATCGGCCGAGTCGAGCTGGCGTTCCAGCACTCTCGGCTGCAACTGCAGAAGCAGACGGTCGGCGCGGAGATCGCGGACTGGGGCGGGCGGGCCACCGGGTCCGGCGCCGTCGGGCGGGCACTGGACGCGGTCGGCCTGGATCGGTCGCTGGCCGCGCGGTCCATCGAGGAACTCAGCGGCGGACAGGCCAAGCGGGTGGTGCTCGCCGCGATCGTGGCCAGCCACCCGCAGGTGGTCGTGCTCGACGAGCCGCTGGCCGGACTCGACCCGGAGGGGCGCGCGGATATCGTGGAACTGCTTGCGCGGCTGCGGGATTCCGGATTAACGCTGATCGTCATCTCGCACGATGTGGAGGACATGGCCGCGGTGGTCGATCGGACGGTGCACCTGCGCGCCGGACGACTACTCGCCGCCGACTCGACCTCCGACGCCGCCGCTGTCCCCAATGATGCGGCGCATCAGCATGATTCACATTCTGCCGCACCGCTGCGGCAGCCGGGAGACGCCGCCTGGCGGCTCGAGCGCGGAGGCCGATCATGAGCATGGTGCTGTTTCGGCGGGTGCCGGTGTCGAGCCCGATCCACAATTTGTGGGCGGGCACCAAGATGATCAGCGCGTTCCTGATCAGCTTCCTGCTGATGTTCCTGCCGACCTGGCCGGTGCTCGGCGTGATGATCGTGTTCCTGGTGCTGATCGGGGTGCTCGCCCGGCTGCCGCTCGGCACCCTGCCGCGGCTGCCGTGGTGGTTCTGGGCGTTGCTGATCCTCGCCGGCGCGATCAACGTGCCGGTCGGCCCCCAGGCTGTGGTGCGCTACGCGCAGACGGTGGTCTTCGCGCTGATCATGGTGGCCGCGTCGTTCGTCGTCGCGTGGACGACGCCGATGAGCGATATCGCGCCCGCACTGGCCAAACTAGGCGCGCCGCTGCGCAAACTCCGGGTGCCGGTGGACGAATGGGCCGTCGTCGTCGCGCTCACCCTGCGCGGTTTGCCGCTGCTGATGGACGAGATCCGGGTGCTGCGCGCGGCCCGCAAGCTGCGCCCCAAGGACAACCCGCTCTACCTCGCCACCGAGAACCCGCTCATCGACATCCTCACCGCCGCGATGGCCGTATCCACCCGCCGCGCAGGCGAACTCGGTGAGGCGATCACGGCGCGCGGCGGTACCGGTGAGCTCGCCGCCTACCCCAGTTCGCCCGGGCGTGGCGATGCTATCGCGCTGGTCATCGTCGTCGCCGTGTGCGCGGGCGCCTTCGCGCTCGGTATGTCGCTGCTGTAGCGCCGCCGGGATGCGCTGAGGGTGAATGTCCGAGGCCGCAGGGAGCGCTTGCGAGGACGAATGTCCGAGGCCGCATGTCTAACGCACGAGCCGACCGTCGCGGACGATACTGGCCGGGTGGGCGACGGCGACGAAGTACCGGCTTGGCAGCGGCGGACTGCGGGCGAGTCGCGGCTGGCGGCGACCGCCGCCGTGCTGGCCATAATTGGGCTGCAATTGATGTTGCCGGATCGATTCTTGCCCGAGCCTGGATGGTTGCTGCCGGGGCTGGAGGCGCTGCTTTTGGTGGTCGTGGTGGTCGCGAACCCGGTGCGGGCCGACCGGGAGGAGACCTGGCTGCGCTGGCTCGGGCTCGGCCTGGTCGGACTGCTCGCGGTGGCGACGGCGTACTCGGCGGACCGACTGGTGGTCGGACTGATCGACGGGACGCTCAGTGACGATCCGGCCCGGCTGCTCGGGTCAGGCGGCGCGGTCTGGCTGACCAATGTTGTGGTGTTCGGCCTCGGCTACTGGGAGTTCGACCGCGGCGGCCCGGCGGCCCGCGCGCATGCCCGAAAGCCCTTGCCGGACTTCATGTTTGTCCAGATGCAGAACCCGGAACTGACCAGCCCGGACTGGGAGCCGCAGTTCATGGACTACCTGTACCTGTCGTTCACCAACGCAACGGCGTTCAGCCCGACCGACGTGATGCCGATGTCGCGCTGGGCGAAGGTGTTGATGATGGCGCAGTCGGCGATCTCGCTGATTCTGGCGGCACTGGTCATCGCGCGCGCCATCAATGTGTTGCACTGAATCGAACCGAATAGCCAACTGCTATAACTGGATTCGCGGTCTTCAAAGGGGGCCTATGCCCCCTATTTCAGGGGCTAAACCTATTTTCTAGAGGTAGAGTTATCTACGGAGTAGCTGTTCTCTGGATCACATCTCGACCGCGCACCACAGTGGGGGAAAGGAATTCGACGTGCGCGGCGTTCTCCAATGCTTGAAACCTGATGAAGAATGGAACACCCGAATGATTCTCCGCAAAATCACCGCGGCAGCCGTGCCCCTCGTCGCCGCCGTCGCGGTCGGCGCGGGCACCGCCTATGCTCAGCCTGCCGTGGCGTCGACTCCCGAGATCGGCTATGAGGCAAAACTGGTGGGGGACAAGATCATCACCACGCTGACCGACGGATCGTTCGAAGTGGTCGGCAACGTCGTCGACGTGCGCGACCAGGCCGGGAACACGGTGGTCAGCATGCCGCTGACGTTCCGGCAGGACGGGCTGGAGTTCCCGCTGCCGCACACGGTCAGCGACGCGGGCCGAGTGCTGGAACTGACCGTGGTCAAGGACGTCGCGCAGGCGCGTCCGGTCACCGCGACCCCGATCGCCTCGCCGTTCGAGAACCAGCGCGCGCAGGACGCGTTCCTGTCCTCGTTCGGCATCGCCACCGCGATCGGTGGTTTCATCGGCACCGCGATCGGCGCCCTGGTCGGGCTGACCGGCATCCTCGGTGGACCGACCGTGATCGCCAGCGTGCTGGCGGGGGCCGCCGTCGGCGGGATCATCGGCACCATCGTCGCGGGCGGCCCGACGCTGATCGTGGCGGGCATCGACCTGATCAGCACGCTCACCGCGGCGCCGGGGACGACCAAGTGGATGGACGAGACCGGCCGCGCCAAGAACTGACGCACACCTACCGGCGCGGCCCGTACCGAATCCTCGGTACGGGCCGCGTCTTTGTCTGTGCGCCAAGACAATCGGGATACCGACCGCTCGGAACTGGGCGCTACCGCTCGTGACAGCCGGGGGCGACCGGTACACCCGCGACCCGGTCCGCGAGATAGGCCATCGCGCCGAACGACTCGCCGACGGCAGTCGGATTGTGGCCGGGCAGTACGGAATGCGCGGAGGTGATGGCGGCCCCCTGGGCGCAGTACCGGCCGAGCAGGTCGGTGAACCCGGCAACGGGGACCACGTCGTCGCTGGTGCTGTGGTACAGGTACATCGGCACGTTCGGTGCGGGAGCGCCGAGTTCGTGCGGGTCGGTCGCCGCACGGAAGGCGGGTTGCCCCAACAGGTTCGGGACCGTGGCGTAGTCGTCGACGCGGGCGTTGATGTACTTCGTCACCAGGTCCGGACCGCAGGCGGCGCGGTCGGCGGCGATCATCGCGCGGCCGCGGTCGTTGAGCAGGTCCAAGATCCCGGCGCCCGGGTTGTCGCGAGTGGCCGCGATGACGATCAGCATGGCCAAGCCCGCCTGCATGGTGCCGTCGACGTGCTGGGCGATGGCGGGCCAGTTCGACGGAACACCACCGGCGGCGATGCCCGCGAAATGGATGTCCGGCGCATACTGCGGCTGCATCTGCGCGGCCCACAGGGTGGCGAAGGCACCGCCCGAATAGCCCCACGCGGCAAGGGGAGTCGCCGGGCCGAGGCCGGCGGCAGGCAGGTCGCGGGCGGCCCGGATACCGTCGAGCACGCCGCGTCCGGAATTGACACCGTCGAGGAACCGCGACTGCGGGCCCTCGTGATCGCTGGTCACCACGGCCCAGCCGCGGATCAGCGCGTCGGCCATGAACGGGGTGTCGATCAACGCCTGGGTGCCGCCGGGGTCACCGCCGCCGCGCAGCGCGTACGACGGCGCACAGCGGGAGCCGAGGCTGTCTTCGGCGATCTGATACGACAGCAGCGGCCGCGGGCCCGGCCCGAACCACGGCACCATCGGCACCATGACGGTGGCCACGTCGGCCACCGCGGCGCCGCTCGCGTCGGTGCTGCGGTATTTGACCTGCCACGTCGAAACCGGCAGCGGCAGACCGAACAACGCGGTCTGGCGCGAGTCCACGATCGCGCCCTCGGGATAGGCGGCGAGGTCGGCGGGCGCGGCGTAGAACGGATCAGCGTCCGGCGGTGGCACCTGAGCGTGCGCGGCCGGTGCTGTGATCAGCGACGAAGCCAGCACCAACGTCGCGGCGACAGCCGCCGACGAGCCGACTCGCGTTAGCGCCGCGCGGATACGCCGGACCGGCGTCTCGGATCTTGCCGTGCTGCCGAGGAGCGATGTCCCCCTACCGATTCCGTCCGGAGTCGCCATGGCAGGCAACCTACCTTGCCGGTGGCCGAACCGGTCGGCACTCGCTCGCCGTTTCGCCGACACCCCTAATTTGTTGCCGGAACGACACATTCGGCCGACCCGCACGATTAGCGCGGGCGAATCGACCCCGGCCGCTCCGTGGATGCTGCACATGGAGGCCTCCCCTGTCCGGCGAGGCGCGACGGAGTACGGCGGGGTGCCACGCTGCCGCCGATGCGCTCCGGCCTCGGGGCACTCACGGTACCGGCAGATCAGCGGGCCCGGCAGCGGTCATTCATGGTCAGCACTATCGCCGCGGATGTCCTTCGGCGGTTGGCCGAAGTATCGAAAGTGCCCTTGGCGCAGTCGAGTTCCAGAGCCATCCGCCGCAGCCAGGTACCCGGTCACTTCTCCTGGCGCAGCGCCTTCTTGGCGGCTTCCTGGGCGGAGTCGACCTGACCGGCGAACTTGCCGTCGGTCTTCTGATCGATGAGATCGCCCGCCTTGTCGATGACTGTCTCCACCTTGTCCGCGTTCTGCTGGGCCAGGTCGAGCGCCTTGTTCGCCAAGTTCTTGAAGTCCACCGTGTACTCCTCGTTCGAGATCGGTCCCGCCGGGGATCACTGTAATAGGCGCGGCGGAACCGAGTCGCCCGCCGCTCAGTCCGAGGCGCCCAACCAAGCCGGGTGCCACAGGCGGCCGGTTTCGGTCCAGTTCATGAAACGCACCGTGCCATGGATTTTCGGCGTCACCCAGACCGCTTCCTTGCGTTCCTCGGCGGTCAGGTCGTTGTCGAACGGGCTGGTCTTGCGCTCTGCCGGGCTCAGTCGCTTGGCCAGGTCCTGCATATCGGATTCGTTGAATCCGGTGCCGACTCGGCCCACATAGATCAGCCTGCCCTCGTATGGGATGCCGACCAGCAGCGACTTGAAGTTGCGCGCGTCGCTGCGCCGCCAGCCGCCGATGACCACCTCCTGGGTGCGCCAGTTGCGCTGCTTCACCCAGGAGTGGCCGCGCTTGCCCGGCAGGTATACCGAGTCCTTGCGCTTGGCGACCACGCCCTCCATGCCGTGCTCCTGGCTGTAGCGCACCGCGTCAGCGCCGGAACCGTCCAGCCGAGGTGGCACGATCATCGATGGCACCGTCGCGGCGAGCGCCTCCAGCACCCGGCGCCGATCCGAATACCGTTTGCGGACAAGCGAAGTGCCGTCCAGATAGAGCACGTCGAAGGCGACGAACACCGCGCGCGCCGCATCCGCCTGCAGCAGGCCGAGATTGGCGACACCGTGATCGTCGAACACTACCGCCTCGCCATCCAATACCACGCTGTGCCCGGCCAATTCGTCGGCGAGCGCCGCGATGCCCGGATACCTGGCGGTCACCACATTACCCACCCGGCTGCGCAAAGTCAGTGTGCCGGACTCTATTTCGGCGATCAGCCGGAATCCGTCCCACTTCGTCTCGAAGCACCATTCGCCGACATCCTGGTCGGCGACATCGCCGGGGGTGGCGAGCATGGGCGCGAGTCCGCGCGGAAACGGCGACGGTCCGCTCGGCACCCGGATGATCCGGCCGGACGGCGTGTTCGGCTCTGTGCCAAGCGCTTTCGTACTGTCGTGCTGTTCGCGCATCAGGTGCATCAGCCACTGGTTGCCGTTGGTCTGGATCAGCGCGTAACGGCCGTTGAGCCGTTGGCCGTGGAATTCGACGATCACCTCGTCGTCGCGCCACTTCTCGGTCTCGTAGGTGCCGGAATCCCAGATCGTCATCTCCCCCGCGCCGTACTGCCCCTTCGGGATGGCGCCATGGAAGTCCAGATACTCCAGTGGGTGATCCTCGGTGTGCACCGCGAGCCGATTCTGATCCGTGCTGGTCGGCGGCCCTTTCGGCACCGCCCAGGACACCAGCACGCCGC
This sequence comes from Nocardia sp. NPDC046473, assembly GCF_040645995.1. Lineage (NCBI taxonomy): Bacteria > Bacillati > Actinomycetota > Actinomycetes > Mycobacteriales > Nocardiaceae > Nocardia > Nocardia sp. NPDC046473. The sequence continues at coordinate 54,884 of NZ_JBEYZJ010000007.1, read as the reverse complement.
CGCGCTCCAGCCGCACATCCCAATGCAGCCGTCGCGCATGGTGTTCCTGCACGACGAAGCGATTGCCCTCCCCCGGCTGCGGCCGATCGGCGGGCACGGGCTCGGGCGTACGCGCCGGGTCGCGCATCGACCGATACTTGGCCAGCGCGTCGGCACCCGACTCCGGCGACCCGGCAGCGCTCTGCGACAGTGGCGGATCGAGCTCGGCGAGCAGGTCGCCGTCGTCCTGCCAGCGGGCCAGGACCTCGTCGAACCGCAAGTGCCGCAGCTTCTTCCGATGCTCGATCTCCTTCCACGAGCGCGGCGCCGCCGCATTGGGTTGCGCGCGCCCGCGCAGCGAGTACGGCGCGATCGTCGTCTTCGACGCGTTGTTCTGGCTCCAGTCGAGGAAGATCTTGCCGCCTCGCACCGATTTCGACATGGTCGCCGTGACCAGATCCGGGTGCAGCCGTTCGAGATTCGTGGCCACCTGCTTGGCCACGGTGGACGCGCCGCTCGAGCTCACCTCGCGTTCCAGCGGCACGTAGATATGAATGCCCTTGCTGCCGCTGGTAACCGGGAACGCGCGCAGGCCGATGTCCTCGACCATGTCGCGGACCGCGAGCGCGACCCGCGCGCAATCGGCCAGTTCGGCGCCGGGCCCCGGATCGAGATCGAACACCAGCCTGGTCGCCGGACCCACCGCGTCCCCGTCGAAACGCCACTGCTGCACATGGATTTCCAGCGCCGCCTGCTGCCCGAGCCAGGCCAGCCCGGCCTCGGAATCGATCACCGGATAGGTGACCTTGCGGTCGGAATGCTGGATGGTGTGCCGTTCGATCCAGGACGGCGCGTGCGCTGGCAGATTCTTTTCGAAGAAGGACGGCTCGTCTACCCCGTTGGGCCAGCGCTTCCTGGTGACCGGGCGACCGGCGATATGCGGGAGCATGGCGGGCGCGATGGCCGAGTAATAGGCGATGACTTCGCCTTTGGTGGTGCCGGTGGCCGGATACAGCACTTTGTCGAGGTTGCTGAGTTCAACCTCGATGCCACCGAAGCTCCGGCGGGATGCCATGTGTCCGATTTTAGAGGCGGGGACCGACAAGTTGCCGGTTCCCCGCCGCTCGTCAGATCTGCGAGCCCGACGTGTCGGTGCCCGACGTGTCGCTACTCGTCGTATCGGTGGCGCTCGGCGACTCCGGCGTGGTGCCCGGCGCACCGGCGCCGCCCGGCTGGCCCGGCGCACCCGGCTGATCTTCCGGCGGGACCACCTTCTTGGCGGCCTCCTTGCCCTTCGCGATCTGGTCCGAGTACTTGCCCTGGGTCTTCTGATCGATGAAGTCGCCGCCCTTGTCGATGGCGTCGTTGATCTTGTCGGCGTTCTTGGCCGCCGCGTCCTTGCCCTTGCCGACGAGGCCCTTCAGAGTATCCGCGAAGCTCATAGCGTTCGTTCCTTCCTCTAGCCCACTAGCAGGATGTCGTCAACCCACATCTTCCCACCACGAATCCCGTGGTGGGGCACTACCGGGGTCGACCCGCTGACCGGGCATCGGCACCGCGATCGCGGTACCAGCCGTTTCGGCCGCGGTCACCATCCGCCGCACCGGCTCCGACCATCCGTGGAACGCCAGATTGAAGGTCGCCCAATGGATCGGCACCAGCAGGCCGTGACCCGGCTCGCCGGCGCACAGATCGGCGTGCGCGCGGACCGCCTCCTCCGGGTTCATATGCACGTCACGCCAGCGCTCGTCGTAGGCGCCGATCGGCAGCAGCGTCAGATCGAACGGGCCAAGTGCCGCACCGGCTTCCGCGAACGCCTTGGTGTATCCGGTGTCGCCGCCGAAGTACGCCCGTTTGGTCGGGCCGACGATCGACCAGGACGCCCACAGCGTGGTGTTGCGGACCAGGCCGCGCCCGGAGAAGTGCCGCGCCTCGGTACAGGTGAGCACCAGATCCGAGCCCTCATGCGCCCGGCCCAGTGCGGACAGCGAAACCGAACCGCCCCAATCCAATTCGATGATCCGATGCTCCGGCACGCCCCAGTGCCGCAGGTGCGCGCCGATGCCGACCGGGACCAGGAACGGCGCGTTCTGGCGCAGCACCAGCTCGCGGACGGTGTCCTTGTCCAGATGGTCGTAGTGGTCGTGCGAGATGAGCACCGCGTCGAGCGCGGGCAGCTCGGTCAGTGGCGTCGGCACCGGATGCATCCGGCTCGGGCCGACCAGCGCGGACGGCGAAACCCGTTCGCTCCACACCGGATCGGTGAGCACCCGGTAGCCGTCGATCTCGACGAGCGCGGTGGCGTGTCCGTACCAGGTGACGGCCAGATCGGCGGCAGTCTCGGGCAGCTGCGGCGTCTGCAGCGGGATCACCCCGGTCGGGCGGCCCGCGTTGCGCTTGGTGAGCGCCGAAATCAACAGCGACGGAGCCGATCCCGCAGCCAGCTGGCTACTCGGCTCGGTGTTGTGGAACTGACGGTCGCGGTAGGTGGTCGCGCCGGTCGCGTACGGCTGAATGGCCGAGATCGAGGCGCCCATCGCGGACGGGATGCCCCACGCCGCGCGGACCACCCAGGTGAGGCCGAGCGCGCCCGCCGCTGTGCCGACAATGCTGCGCAGGTTCATCATCGCCCCACAAATTTCGCGGCGCGCTTCTCTTGTCTGGCCAATCGACCCTCCTGTGCGTCGGCGCTGGTCCACGCCGCCTCCAGCGCGGCACGCTGCTGCGCGGTGTCCGGCTCGCGGGTGCCGTCGTCGTTGAGCACCAACTTCATGTGCCGCAACGACAACGGCGCGAGCTGGGCGATCTGCTTGGCCCAGGACTGCGCGTCGGCCAGCGAGCCGAGCCGATTGGCGAAGCCGAAGCTGTAGGCGTCGGCCGCCGTCACCGACTCCGCGCCGAGCAGGATGGTCCTGGCCGGGCCGCCGCCGATCAGCGACGCCAGCCTGCGCACCGTCCACCGGTCCACCGAGATGCCCAGCTTGGCCGCCGGAATCGCGATGTAGGCGTCCGGGGCGATGACCCGCAGATCCGAGGCGAGCGCCAGCTGCACGCCAGCGCCGAGCGCGCCGCCGTTGATCGCCGAGATCACCGGCACCGGGACCGACTCGATGATGTGCAGCATGTCCTGCAGGCCCGCGAGGAACTCGTCGGAGTAGACGCCGGACAAATCCGCGCCCGCGCTGAAGATCGGGCCGCGCCCGGTCATCACGATTACCCGCGCGTCGTCGGCGACCGCGGCAAGAACGGCTTCGCGCAACAGCGTGATGAGCTCGAGGTTGAGCGCGTTGCGCCGTTCCTCCCGCTGCAGTTCGATGGTCACCACGTCACCGTCTCGGCTAACTCCGAGCATGCGACCTCCCCAACTGAACGATCCGTCTAGTTACATTCACTTTGCCACAGCCGACGGCGCAGACCGCTGAAGCGGATACGATCTTCGGCTGTGCCGACAGACTTCGACATCCTGGTGATCGGCGCTGGTCAGGCAGGGCTGTCGGCCGGGTATCACCTCCAGCGCCTCGGGCTGCGCCCCGAGCAGGACTTTCTCATCGTGGACCATGCACCTGGACCGGGCGGGGCCTGGCAGTTCCGCTGGCCGTCGCTCACCCTGACCACGGTCAATCGGGTGCACGACCTCCCGGGCATGTCGTTCGCGGAGACCTTGCCGCCCGGCTCCGCGGCCGCGCCTGCGGCGACTGCGGTGCCGCACTACTACGAGCTCTACGAAAAGCGCTTCGACCTGCGGGTACGTCGGCAGGTCTCGGTCACCGTGGTGTGCGATCGGGCCGAGGACGGCAGTCCCGCCGAACACGGCCCGATCCTCAATGTCGAGACCGACTCGGCGGGCACGATCCGGGTGCGCGGCCTGATCAACGGGACCGGCACCTGGGAACATCCCTTCATCCCGCGCTATCGCGGCGCGGAGACCTTCGCCGGACGGCAGCTGCACACCCGGGACTACCGCACCGCGGCGGAGTTCGCGGGCAAGCACGTGGTGGTGGTCGGCGGCGGCATCTCCGCGGTGCAGTTGCTGGACGAGATCTCTCAGGTGACCTCGACCACCTGGGTGACGCGGACCGAACCGATCTTCCGCGACGCGTCGTTCGGCCCGGAGGACGGGCGCGCCGCGGTCGCCAAGGTGGAGGACCGGGTGCGCCGGGGGCTGCCGCCCGGGTCGGTGGTCTCGGTGACCGGGCTGCGGCTCGACGATCGACTTCGCGCCGCCAAGGCGCGCGGCGTGCTGCACCGGCTGCCGATGTTCGACCACATCGAACCGGACGGGGTGCGTTGGGCGGACGGCTCGTTCCAGCACGCGGAGGTGATTCTGTGGGCCACCGGATTCCGCAGCGCGCTGGACCATTTGGCGCCGCTGCGACTACGCGGGCCCGGCGGTGGCATCACCATGACCGGACGGCTCGCCACCCAGGTGGCTGCCGATCCGCGCATCCACCTGATCGGTTATGGACCGTCCGCGAGCACGATCGGCGCGAACCGCGCGGGGCGGGCCGCGGCCGTGGAACTCACCGACTATCTCAGTCTGGGTTAGTCCAGCCCGCGGTCATCTCGTCCGGGTCGAAGCCGACGCGGGAGCCGGTGTCCAGCGCGTTGATCGCGTCCATCTGGTCACTGGTGAGTTCGAAGCCGAAGACGTCGAAGTTCTCCGCGATCCGGGACGGGGTGACCGACTTCGGGATGACGATATTGCCGAGCTGCAGGTGCCAGCGGATGATCACCTGGGCCGGGGTGCGGCCGACCGCGGCGGCGACCGAGGCGATGGTCTTGTCGTCGAGCAGGGTGCCCTGGCCGAGCGGGCTCCACGCCTCGGTGGCGATGGCATGACCCGCGTGGAAGTCGCGCAGTTCGCGCTGGGCCAGCCGCGGATGTAGCTCGATCTGGTTCACCACCGGGGTCTCCCCGGTCTCACCGATGAGCCGCTCCAGGTGGGCGGCGGTGAAGTTCGACACACCGATCGACTTGATGCGCCCCTGCGTCTTCAGCGCCTGGAAGGCGCGGAAGGTGTCGACATAGCGATCGGCCACGGCCACCGGCCAGTGGATGAGGTACAGGTCGAGGTAGTCCAGGCCGAGCTTCTTCATGCTGGCGTCGAACGCACGCAGCGTCGAGTCGAAGCCCTGCTCGGAGTTCCACAGCTTGGTGGTGACATAGATTTCGTCGCGCGGCAGGCCGAACTCGCGGATCGCGCGACCGGTGCCTTCCTCGTTCCCGTAGATCGCGGCGGTGTCGATGCTGCGGTAGCCGGCCTCCAGCGCCGCGGTCACCACGGGGGTCACATCGTCGTCGGGCACCTGGAAAACGCCGAAGCCCAGTTGCGGGATCACGTTGCCGTCGTTCAGGACGATCGAGGGGATAGCGGAGGTCTCGCTTCTGAAGGTCACCCTGCGACGGTAGAAGTGTGGCGGCGAGCCGTCAACGCTGGCCCTTGGCGTGTTGGCCCCCGGTTTACCGCTCGACCTGCACTTTCTCGCCGACTGACAGTGACGGTCACGACTCGGTAAGCGTTGCTAAGGGACTCGGTTAGTCGCTCTAAGCACCCAGGTCCGCCACCGCGTCGAATGCCCCCGCGGCCTTGCCGATGTCGCGGCGAACCGAGTGCACGGCGTCGTCGGCCGTGCCCCGGCGGCGGACCTCCGCGTGCAGCGCGCGATCGATCCCGGCGAGCGCTGCGGCCAGCAGCCGAGGCCGGATGTCGCGTTCGGTTGGCCACTGTCACCGAGCACTGATCGGCCCACGCATCTCCGACTCGATATGAACTTCGAATTCGGTCTGTTGCGTTCGGACTATCTGCCGAAGCCTGCGCGCTGATCGTGGCGTAGGGCGCCGGGCTCAGCCGTTGAGCGCGTTCGGGAGGCCGAGGCGGCGGTAGCGCTGCTTGCGCAGCGCGCGTAGTTCGGTGGCGGGTCGCTGACGTAGGCGGGCTAGTTCGTCGGCGATGACTTTGCCCATGCGGCGGGCGAAGTCGACCGATTCGTCTGCGGCGTCGGGGAATTCGGGGACTATGCGGTCGACTACGCCGTCGACGAGGAGGTCGGCGGCGCGGATGCGTTGCGACTGAGCCAGTTCTGGCGCGTGTTCAGTGTCGCGGTAGACGATGGCGCTCGCGCCCTCCGGGGGCAGCGGGGCGAGCCAGCCGTGGGTGGCGGCCAGGACGCGGTCGGCGGGCAGCAGGGCGAGCGCACCGCCGCCGGTGCCCTGGCCGAGCAGCACCGAGATGGTCGGGGTGTCCAAGGTCACCAAATCCGCGATGCAGCGGGCGATCTCGGGGGCCAATCCGCGCTCCTCGGCCTCCTTCGACAAGGCCGCGCCCGCAGTGTCGATCACCAGGACGAGGGGCAACCGCAACTCTTCGGCAAGCGCCATGCTGCGGCGCGCTTCCCGCAGTGCGGCGGGCCCCATGGAGTACCCGCCCTGCTGTCCGGCACGGTCGTGTCCGAACACCACGCACGGCTGGCCGCGGAAGCGCGCCAGCGCGTGCACCACGGTGCGATCGGACTCGCCCTGTCCGGTGCCACTCAGCGGAACCCGCTGTGTCACATGGCGTAACAGGTCACGAATGCCCGGCCGGTCCGGCCGTCGCGAAATCAGCACGGACTCCCACGCCGAGACCTCCGCGGCCGCCCGCCGCTGATCACCGAGCGGAACTTGTTCGCCCACAGTCGAATCCGGCACCGGGATACCGCCGAAGACGCTGAGCGCGCGATGCGCGATACGGCGGAAGATGGAAATCGGCACGGCACCGTCGATAACGCCACGGCGGTAAAGGTTTTCGGCCGTCTGCACACCCTCGGGGAACGGCTGGCCGTACAGAGCTCGGTAGACGCGCGGTCCGAGAAACCCGATCAATGCGCCGGGCTCGGCAAAAGTCATGTGGCCCAACGAACCCCACGAGGCGAACACGCCGCCCATCGTCGGGTTGCGCAGGTAGACCAGATAGGGATGGCCCGCGGCCTTGTGCGCGGCGACAGCACCGGCGATCTTCACCATCTGCACGAACGCGACGGTGCCCTCCTGCATGCGGGTGCCGCCGGAGGTCGGCGAGGCGAGCAGTGGCAGCCCGAGCTCGGTGGCGCGCTCGACCGCCGTGACGATCCGTTCGGCCGCGGCGACGCCGATCGAACCCGCCAAAAAGCCGAACTCGCAGGCGATTACGGCCACCCGACGGCCACGCAGCAGTCCCTCGCCGGTGAGCACCGACTCATCGGTGCCCGCCGCGACCGCAGCCTTGTGTAACGCCTCGCGGTACCGCGGGGTCGCGGCCACCGTGATCGGTAGCCGGTCCCAGCTGACATACGAGTCGGTGTCGAGCAGTTGCCCGAGCAGCTCGCGCGCCGAAATCCTCACCGAGGGAGCTTATCCACTCGCATTCGGACGGGCGTGCTGCCGCGCGCGCACTCAGTAGCCTTGCATCACCTTGCGCAGCGCGTACTCGGTGAGCGCGACCAAGGCCTGCTTGGCCGGCTCGCGACGCCGGGCATCGATGGACAGGATCGGCACGTCCGCAGGCACCGCGAGGGCCTGCCGGATGTCCTCGATCGGGTATCGCGGCGCGTCGTCGAATTCGTTGAGCGCCACCAGGAATGGTAGGCCGCGCGCTTCGAAGTAGTCGACGGCCGCGAAGCTGTCCTCGAGTCTGCGGGTGTCGACGAGCACCACGGCGCCGATGGCACCGCGGATCAGGTCGTCCCACATGAACCAGAATCGGTACTGGCCCGGCGTACCGAAGAGGTACAGCACCAGGTCGTCGGCGAGGCTGATCCGGCCGAAGTCCATCGCCACGGTGGTGGTCGACTTCATCGGAATGCCCGTCAAATTGTCGATTCCGGTACTGGCATTGGTGACCAATGCCTCGGTGCGCAGCGGAACGATCTCCGAGACAGCACCGACCATCGTGGTCTTACCGACACCGAAGCCACCCGCGACAACGATCTTCGCCGACGTTGGCTTGCTGGTACGGGTGTCGACCTGCGCCGTCGAATCAAATACGCCGGAGTCCACTGAGAACCCTTTCGATCAGCTCGCGACGTTCATCGTCGCTGGAATCGTCTTTCAAAGTCGCCGAAACGCGTACATGCCCGGCCTCGATCAGGTCGGCAACCAGCACGCGAGCCACCCCGATGGGGATACCCAATCGGGCTGCTACCTCAGCGACGGACGGCGATTCTCTGCACAACTCCACGATTGACGTCTCGATGTTGGTCAGTTCGAACTGCCGCTCCAGGGCGACCGGATGCGATGCGACGAGTGCCTCCAACGCCAACTCGACCGCGGGCCTCGTTCGGCCTGCGGTCAACGAGTATGGGCGAACGAGACTGGGCTCGGCGCTCCCCAAGCGGTGATCTTCTATGTCCATCCCACCATCAGGAACCCATCGTGACACGTGGCGTGGCCTGGACTGTCTGGCCAACCCGCTCGACCAACAACGCCATCTCGTAGCCGACCTGACCGATGTCGCACGACGTATTGGTCAACACGGCAAGGTACGAGCCGTCGCCGACAGCCATGAGTAGCAGGTAGCCGTGCTCCATCTCGACGACGGACTGCAGCACGGTGCCGCCCTCGAACAGGTTCGAGACACCGACCGAGAGGCTGGCCAGTCCGGCGGTGACGGCCGAGAGCTGCTCGGCACGGTCGACGGGCAGCTGAGCACTCGCGGCCATGAGTAGGCCGTCAGCCGAGACCAGGACGGCATGGGCTACGCCAGGAACCTCGTTGGCGAAGTTCGAAACCAGCCAATCCAGCTGACGATTCGTACCACCTAGATCGGGGTTCATCGGTCTCCTTTATCTCCGGTTAAGTTCATTGCTCTCATTGCGCGGCCATCCCGGACGCCCTGCTGATGGCGACTCAAGCTGGACCTGATCGTTTCTGGATCACGGCTCGGTGCCCGATCCACCGCACCGTTGACGGCGCCCGGGACCAGCCTTCCGCCCGGATTGCGTTGCGGCAACCCGGCCGCCGTCCTTGTTTCGGATTGTGCCTCGCTGGCCGCGCGGGCCGCCTGCCAACCTTCATCACCCGGTGATTCGAAGGAGGCGGCCACGGTGGACCTGTCCATATTCGGGTCTGACAGCCATGCCGACATCATTTCCGCGAAAATTGGTGTTCCGCCCATCACGGAATCACCGGTTTCGACGGCGGGCTGGAGCCTGGTCTGGAAGAACGACGCCGTCCTGGTCGGGTTGGCCCGGTAACTGTGCCTGCCTGGATCGCCTCCTGCGGCCTCCGCGTCCTTCGGCTGTTCGTCGTTGCCGGGCAGCGTACCCCGACCACGTTGCGACAGACCAAGACCCGGCGATGCGTCCCGCTGCGGCGGGCCGTCACCCGGCTCGCGCTGCGGCAGATTCGGCGGCACCTGGGTGCCCGGCTGGCGTTGCGGCAGCCCGGTGGGCGTCGCGTCCCGCTGCGGCAGGCTCGCCGCCGCGGCGTGCCGCTGTGGCAGGCCACCGGCACTCGGATCACGCTGCGGCAGACTCGAATCACGTTGCGGCAAGCCACCCGCGCTCGGGTCACGCTGGGGCAGACCACCGGCACTCGGGTCACGCTGGGGCAGACCACCGGCACTCGGGTCACGCTGCGGCAGACCACCGGACGCGGACTCCCGCTGCGGCAACCCGCCAGCGCTCGGATCACGCTGCGGCAGACTCGAATCACGTTGCGGCAAGCCACCCGCGCTCGGGTCACGCTGCGGCAGACCACCGGACGCGGATTCGCGCTGCGGCAGCCCGTTCTCGCCACGATGACGCCGTGGCAGACCACCGGCCGTCGAATCGCGTTGCGGCAGACCACCCGCGCTCGGATCACGCTGCGGTAAGCCACCGGACGCGGACTCGCGCTGCGGCAGCTCACCGGCACCCGAATCGCGTTGCGGCAGACCACCGGCATTCGGGTCACGTTGGGGCAGGCCTTCACGCTGCGGCAGGCCATTGGGGCCGGTCTGCCGTGGCGGCAGGCCACCGGAACCGCTGTCGCGCTGCGGCAGCCCACCCGCGCTCGGGTCACGTTGCGGCAGCACGCCGGGCGCGGAATCCCGTTGCGGCAGCCCGTTCTCGCCACGCTGACGCTGCGGCAGACCGCTCGGCGGCTGCGCGAGCCCACTGATGCTCGGCTGCGGCACGCCGTTGCTACCCGGCTGACGCTTCGGCAATTCGCCCGAATTCGCGTCCCGCGGCGGCAGACCCGTCACGGTCGGCTCGGCCGGACCACCCGGCTGGCGCGGCGGCGGACCGCCCGGATTGAGATTGCGCTTGGGTAGGTTCGCGGCGGCGAGCTTGCCGCGCTGCGGTCCGCTGGACTGCTGACCCGGTGCGGGTCGCAGCGTCGGACCCGACTGCTGCGCGTTCAGCCCAGACGCCATCGAATTGCCCGGCTGCCGCTGCGGCAGGCCACCACCGGCCGGAATCGGCCCGCTGGACGAGGCATTCGGATTACTGACCGGGATCGGTCCGCTGACGCCGGGATCGACGGTCACCATGACATTGCCACCAGGGGTACGGGTGACCGACCGCATCTGCATCGACGACGGGCCGGCCGGCCGCGGCCGCTCCGGGGCCTGCGGGGACGGCGTGACGGGCTGCGCCGTGATCGGCTTACCCGCGACGATCAGGCCGCCGGGGACGTGCACGGTCACCGTGACACCGGGATCGCGGGCGGTGTCGAAGGTCGGCCGCAGCCGCACGGTGAGACCGTGCCGCTCGGCCAGCCTGCCGACCACGAAAAGACCCATGTGCCGAGCGGTATCGGGCCCCGGCTCGGCGGTCTGTTCCAACCGCCGGTTGATATCGGCCATCTCCGACGGCGGCATACCGATGCCCCGGTCGGCCACCTCGATGAGCATGCCCTGGTCGTGTGCCTGCGCGAAGGTGAACTTCACGTCGGTCTCCGGCGGGGAGGCGCGCAGCGCGTTGTCCAACAGCTCGGCGAACAGGTGCGCCATATCCGAGGCGGCGGGCTCGACCAGCGAACCACGCGGTGTGGCACCCAGTTTCACTCGCTCGTAGTCCTCGACCTCGGAGATCGCGGCGCGCAGCACGTCGGCGATCTCGACCGGGGCGGACTTGGCGCGGCGCTGCCTGGTACCGGCGAGGATGAGCAGGTTGTCGCCGTTTCGGCGCATGCGGGCGGCGAGATGGTCCAGCCGGAAAAGGTTTTCCAGCAGGCGCGGATCCTTCTCGTCGTACTCCATCGCCTCGATCAGGCTGAGCTGATGGTCGACCAGCGACTTGGATCGCCGGGCCAGCGTCTCGAACATGTCGTTGACCTGAGAACGCATCTGCGCCTGGTCGCTGGCGAGCCGCAGCGCCTGGCCGTGGATGTCGTCGACGGCGCGGGCCAGCTGGCCGATCTCCTCGGTGCTGCGCACCGGCATCGGCTCGAGCGGAACCTCTTCCGGCGAGGCGCCGGTGCGGAGCTGGGCCACCTCGTGCGGCAGATCGCTTTCCGCGACCCGCAGCGCCGCGAGGCGCAATCGGTGCAGCGGCACGATCATCGAGCGCGCGACGAACACGGCGAGCAGCAGCGCGGCGAGGATGGTCGCGACGACGACCGCGGTGTAGGTCCATGCGTCCCGCTGGGCCGTGGACACCAGCGAGTTCATCGCGCCGTCGATGTCCTTGGTCGCCTTGCTCACCACGAGCTCGTACACCGCGAGGCTGTCGGTCAGCGATTTCTTCAGATCGCCGACCGGCACCCGGCCTGCCTGTGCCTCAGTACCGTTGAGCAGGGCTACGCGAGTATCGATGCCCGCGCGCAGATCAGCGATAGATGTGTCGCCGTCGGAGAACCGGTGCGCCAATACCCCGAGCAGCGAGCGCTCGGTGTTGGCCGCGGTAAGGAAGCCCGGCGTACCGGTCTTCAGATCTTTCAATACGGCAGGGAAGGCGGCGACCTCACCGACCAGCGTGGCACGGGTGTTGAGCGAATCGACGAGGCGCAACTTGGCCGTGTCGACCGCAGTGTCGCTGACCTGGCCGACCGTCGTCTCGACGATCCGCACACTGTCGTTACGCACCCGGTCGATCAGCGCGATGGCATCCTCGGTCCGCCCGGTGCTGACGCCCTTGCCTTGCTGACGCACGGCTTTCGCCTGAGTGAGCATGCTGTCCAACGCCGCGCGGGCACCGGACACGCCATTGAGCTTGTCGGCGGCCTTGTCCGCGTTGGCAATCGCCTTGTCGAGATCGGCGAGGTTCTGATCGGTCACCACGGACACGTTGTCCGCGACAGCGATCATCTGCGAGCCGACCACCGTCGCCGTCTGCGCACTGAGCGCGGTGACGGCGGGGATCGCCTGGACGTTCTCCGCGACGTCGGCGAGCCGACCCGAGTTGGTGAACTCCGATGAAATCCTGGACACGCCAAGGCCTACCGCGACTGCCAGGGGGACGGCGAGAACTGCCGTCACCTTCCAGCGCAGGTCCCAGTTGCCGAGCGCCCAGCGCCTTCTGCCGGACCTAGCGGCCTCACGCATCTCCCACTCACTTTCCAAACTGGCCCCAACCACGCGCCATCAGCGAACCTCCACACGCATACTGGCTCGACAGGCGGAGCTGGCCGAGAACTGCGGCTGGCCGAGAAATTGCGTCTACGACGGCCCAAATAAGTGACATCAGATTCTAACGGATCAATAACTTCTTGGGTGACTCCGAGTAAGCATGCGATCCTTGACCTGGCCGTTCCAGGCAAAACCAAAGGTCACAACACCCACCCGGGCGTCGCGTGAAGTCTGCCACAATCAACCAGATCTATCGAGGCGGGCATCGAGGCGAGGCTAGGGAGTCACGGGTTTGAACGTGCGGCACGAGTACCGACCGGTCTATCAGACCAGCTTGGTCGACCCCGCCGAGTTCTGGGCCGGGGCGGCTGAAACGATCGACTGGGTGGTGCCACCGACCCAGATCCTCGACCCGGCAGCACGTCCGGTGGCCAGGTGGTTCACCGACGCTCGCCTCAACACCTCCTTCAACGCCCTCGACCGGCATGTGCACGGTGGCTCTGCGGCAGAGGGGGGCTTAGCTGATCAGCCCGCCTTAATATACGACTCCGCTATGACCGGCACCAGAGGCGTTTTCACCTACGCCGAATTGCTCGAAAAGGTAGCCACATTCGCGGGTGCGATGAGCCGGCTCGGGGTCGTCGCGGGCGACCGCGTCATCATCTACCTGCCGATGATCCCCGAAGCCGTGATCGCCATGCTGGCCTGCGCGCGGATCGGCGCGGTGCACTCGGTGGTGTTCGGCGGCTTCGCGGCGCCCGAGCTCGCGGCGCGCATCGACGACGCGCAACCCGTGTTGATCATCACAGCGTCGGGCGGCCTGGAACCGGGCAAACAGCTCGAATATCCGCCGATTGTGTTGCAGGCCTTGGACCTCGCCGAGACCACCGCGCCGCGCACGGTGATCGTGAAGCAGCGCCCGCAGTTCCCGACGATCCACTTCTCCGCGCCACAGGCCGCGACCGAATCACTGCCGAGTTCCGCACAGACCGTCGCGGCACAGTGGCTTGATTGGGACGACGCTGTCCGAGATGCGCCACCGGCCGAGCCGGTCCCGGTCGCCGCGACCGATCCCCTCTACATCCTCTACACCTCGGGCACCACCGGGAAACCCAAAGGGGTAGTTCGGGACAACGGCGGACACGCGGTTGCCCTCGCCTGGTCCATGCGCAATATCTACGACATCGGCCCCGGCCAGGTGATGTGGACGGCCTCCGATGTCGGCTGGGTCGTCGGGCACTCCTACATCGTCTACGCGCCGCTGCTGGTCGGCGCGACCACGCTGCTGTACGAAGGCAAGCCGGTCGGCACGCCCGACGCGGGCGCCTACTGGCGGGTGGTGGCCGAACACAATGTTCGCGTGCTGTTCACCGCGCCGACCGCGCTGCGGGCGATCCGCAAGGCCGATCCGGAGGCCGAGCTGGCGCACAGCCACGACCTGTCGTCGCTGCGCGCGCTGTTCTGCGCGGGCGAACGACTAGATCCGGCGACCTACGCCTGGGCCGACGAGATCCTGCTCGCCGATCGCACGGACTGCCCCGTGGTCGACCACTGGTGGCAGACCGAGACCGGCTGGCCGATCTGCGCGAATCCGCTCGGCCTGCAACAACTTCCGATCAAGGCGGGTTCGGCGTCGGTGCCGGTGCCCGGGTACCGGCTGCGGGTGCTCGACTCCGAGGGCAACCCGGTGGCGCCGAATATCGAGGGCAACATCGTGATCGGGCTGCCGCTGCCGCCCGGCACGCTCACCGGGCTGTGGAACGACGACGAGCGCTACAAGCGTTCGTACCTGTCCGCCTACCCCGGCCACTACCTCACCGGCGACTCCGGTTACTTCGACGAAGACGGCTACCTCTACGTCCTCGGCCGCAGCGACGACGTGATCAATATGGCCGGGCACCGGTTGTCGGCGGGCAGCATCGAGGCGGCCATCTCGGGCCACCAGGCGATCGCCGAGTGCGCGGTGATCGGCCTGCCCGACGAGCTGAAGGGGCACCGGCCGCTGGCGTACGTGGTGCTCAAGTCGGGCGTCGAGGTCGACCCGGCGCAGCTGCGCGACGAGCTGATCGAGCGGGTGCGCTCGCAGATCGGCGCGATCGCCACGCTGCACGACGCCGTGATCGTCACCGCGTTGCCGAAGACCAGGTCCGGCAAGATCCTGCGGAAGACCATTCGGCAGATCACCTCCGGTGAGCAGTACGAGATTCCGTCGACGATCGAGGACCCGGCGGTGCTCGAGGCGTTGGAGGAACAGATTCACGCCGCGAACGGCGCCACACCGGCTACCGAGGACCCGGTAGCGACACCGGACGTCGGCTCACCTGCCTGACCTCTTCACGAAATCGTTCGTCCCGCTTAAGGATTGGCGCGTGCTCAGAGATTCCTTAGGGAACGTTCACACGGGTGCCAGTGCGGCCGCCTAGCGTCGAGGGCGCTAGGTACGAACCCCTCGACGAACTGGAGTCACACCCATGAAGCGTTCTGTTGGCCGTCCCGCCGTCGCCGCACTCGCCGCGGGCGGGCTGGCCACCGTTGCCGTGTTCCTCAGCCCGGCGATCGCGTCGGCCGGTCCGATGGAGCTGGCCGGTCCGCTGCTGAACTCGGACTGTACGTTCGCCCAGGTCGACGCCGCACTGCACGACAAGGCGCCGCAGCTCGCCTCGATGCTCGACTCGAACCCGTCGCAGAAGGCCGAACTGCAGCGCAAGTTCGATCAGCCGGTCGAGCAGCGCCGGGCGGAACTGCAGCGGGCCATCGACGAGAATCCGAACGCGGTCCAGCAGGCCCAGAACGACCCGCGCTTCGCCCAACTGCGCGGAACCATCCAGGCCGTCGCCGATTCGTGCCACAACTACTGACTCCCCCGCCTCTGCGCGCCTTCAGGCCGGACTCAGGTGCCACGGACGTGGCGTTGGCGCCCGGCGGTAAGCGGGGCAGGCAAGTTAGCCGGTACCCGGTGAGTTACCCATGTGCAAACGAAATCGCTCGGTCGCCTAACCGATCCTTAGTCCCCGCGAGAGCAGAATGAGCGACGTGACCGAGCGGACTACGACCCCGACCGTCCTCGTCGTCGATGACGACGAGGACGTGCTCGCGTCGGTCGAGCGCGGGCTGCGGCTTTCTGGCTTCCACGTGCTGGTGGCCAGGGACGGTGGGCAGGCGCTGCGCAGCGTGAACGAGCACGCGCCGGACGCGATCGTGCTCGATATGAACATGCCCGTGCTCGATGGCGCCGGGGTGGTGACCGCGTTGCGCGCGATGGGCAACGAGGTGCCGATCTGCGTGCTCAGCGCGCGGGCCTCGGTGGACGACCGCATCTCCGGGCTGGAATCAGGTGCCGACGACTATCTGGTCAAGCCGTTCGTGCTGGCCGAGCTCGTCGCGCGGATCAAGGCGCTGCTGCGCAGGCGCACCGATACCCAGTCGCCGACCACGCCGGGCGCGATCACCGTCGGCCCGCTGGAGGTCGATGTCGCGGGCTACCGCGCGCTGCTGAACGGCACCGAAATCGAGCTCACCAAGCGGGAATTCGAGCTGCTGTCCACGCTGGCGCGCAATATCGGCGTGGTGCTGAGCCGGGAACGGCTGCTGGAATTGGTGTGGGGCTACGACTTCGCGGCCGACACCAATGTGGTCGATGTTTTCGTCGGTTATCTGCGGCGCAAGCTGGAGGTGGACGGCGCGCCCCGGTTGTTGCACACGATCCGCGGGGTCGGGTTCGTCTTACGGACACCCAAATGACCTCGGTCACCGCGCCCAAAACCCGTCGGCGCCCGGCCTTTTCGCTACGGACCCGGGTCGCGGGCGCCGCGGCCGCCGGTGCGGTGGTGATCGTCTCGGTGATCAGCGTGATCAGCATCCACGCGATCGAGCGCAACAATGTGCGGCAATCCGATCAGCAGCTGAAGGTCGCCTCGCGCATCGTGCTGATCGAGCCGGTCATCGTGGTCCGGTTCATCAGCCTGGTCCCCGGACTCGACAACGACATTGCCGTCACGGTGCGCGACGACGGCAACGTTATCGCGAGCACCCCGACCCAATTGCCCGATCTGGCACCGGGTTCGCGGACGGTCCCGGTCGGCGGCACGCCCTACCGCATCCTTTCGACGTCCGAGCATCAGCCTGCGGGCCGGGTGGTTTCGATGGGTCTGCCTGCCGCCTCGTCGGCCGCGGCGACCGCCGAGCAGCAGCGCTGGGTGCTCGGCGGCGCCCTGTTCGCCATCGCGGCCGCCGCGGCGCTGGGCTGGCTGCTGGCCGGGCGCGCGGTGCGTCCGATCGTGCGGCTCACCCGTCAGGTCGGCGCGCGCAGCGGCCTGCCGGATCCGCAGAACCCGCAGACACCGGTGGACGGGTCGGGCGTGCGCGAGGCGGAAAAGCTTGCGGAGGCGGTGAATACGATGCTGCAGCGGGTGGACGAGGCACAATCGGCGACGGCCGCCGCGCTGGAGACCGCGCGCGATTTCGCCGCGGTGTCCGCGCACGAGCTGCGCACGCCGCTCACCGCCATGCGCACCGATCTGGAGGTGCTGCGCACCCTCGATCTGGACGAGGCGCAGCGCGCGGAGATCCTCGCCGACCTGCAACGCAGCCAGGGCCGGGTAGAAACCACCCTGGCCGCGCTCGAGCGGCTCGCCACCGGCGATCTCACCAACGAGCGCGACCATGTCGCCACCGATGTCGGCGACCTGTGCGACCAGGCCGCGCACGACGCCATGCGGCACTTCCCCGGGTTGAAGGTTCGCATCGACAGCGACACCGAGCTGGTCACCCGCGGCCTGCCCGCGGGTCTGCGCCTCGCGGTGGACAACGCGCTGGCCAACTCGGTCAAGCACGGCCGCGCCACCGAGGCCCTGGTGTCCGCGCACCGAGCACCGAACGGGCACATCGTCATCAGCATCGACGACAACGGTCGCGGCATCCCGCCGCACGAGCGGCAGGCCGTCTTCGACCGCTTCTTCCGCGGCAGCCAGGCGAGCAAGGGCGGCTCCGGCCTCGGCCTGGCCCTGGTCGCCCAGCAGGCCCAATTACACGGCGGCCGAGCCTATTTCGACGACGGCACACTAGGCGGCATCCGCCTCGTCCTAGACCTCCCCGCCCCCTGACCGCCGCGCACATCTCCTCGCCCCGCGCACGAAACAGCCGACAAATCCGTGCGCAGCCCGCCAATCCGTGCGCAACCCGCGGAATCGTGCGCGGCACTCCGATCACGGCGCCGCGTAGGTTTTCGTGCGCGGCGCACATCTTGTCGGGCCGCGCACGAAATCGCTGGCGAATTTGTGCGCGAGGCGCAGAATCGTGCGCGGGGGTCCTTAGTGAACTCTCATGGAAACGCCAGTGGGTGGGTTATGTGGGGGTTCTATGGTCGGGGTTGTGATCGGAAAACGCGCCTGTTGGGGTCTTCTCGCCGTTGCTCTTGTCAGTGCTGGCGCGCTCGGCGCCGGGCTCACCGCGTGTAGCCGATCCGACCATGGGCCCACCGGTATTGCCCTGGTCAACGCCGATACCGGGCCGACGGGGGCGAAGGTGATCAAGGCGTTGCAGGATGCGGGCGGGTACGAGTGGACCGCGGCCAAGCCGGGCGAGGCGCGCACCGACGACTACGCCGCGGTGATCACCTTGCCTGCCGACCTCACCGAATCCATGGGCACGCTGGCCGGTGCGCAGCCGCGCCGGGCCAAGGTCACCGTGGACACGCACAAGGGCGCCGATACCGGCCTGGTGAATGGCGCGGTCACCGAGGTGACGCACCGGGTCGGCGCGGCGGGGGTGGATGCCGCGCTGTCCGCGGTCGGGCAGGCGCGCAGCCAGATGACGCAGGCGCAGTTCACCGCCCAGTTGCTGAAGGCCGGGGTGAACGCGGCCGCCGCGGGCTCCGAGCAGTTCAGCTCGGGCGCCGACCAGCTGCTCGGCTTCCTGAACTTTGCCAAAGAGGGTTCCGCGCAACTGACCTCGGCCATCGCCCTGCTGAACTCGACCGTCGGCGGCGCCACCGCACAGGCGAATCAGCTTGCCGCCGCACTGGATTCGACCGGTATCACGATCGCGCAGGTGGAGCAGACGGCGAACACGGTGAGCTCCGGCCTCGACCAGATCCTCCCGCCGCTGCGCGCGCTGCCCTTCGCCAATGATCCGGCGCTGGCCGACATCATCAAGAAGCTCGAAGCCCTGCAGGGCATTTCGGGCCAGGCCGGTTCTCAGCTCACCGGCCTGGGCTCGCTGGTCGGCGGCGCGGTCGACCCGAACACCGATCTGGGCACCCTGCTGCACACCGTGGTCGACCGGCTGACCAGTGCCAGTGCGCAATTGAACGAGGGCGCGAAGCTTGCCGCGGACCTGCCCCGGCTGGCCGACCAGGGCGGAGCCCAATTGGTCAGCGCCATCAGCCAACTCACCGGCGGCATCACCCAGCTGCAGACCATCGTCGGCAACCTGAGCACGCAGACCGACAAGGCCGTCGATACCCTCCCCCAGCGCAGCACAGCCCAGCAGTCCGCGCTCGCCCTCGCACTGACCGATCCGGTCGAGGTCGTCCGGCAGTAGAAACAGCGATGGCCCGCGTCCCAGAGAGCTGGCACACGGACCACACAACCCAGCCACTTCGGAGCGAGTCCTACGAGCGACCCGTTCGCGGCCCGTCTCGTGTCCCAGCTGTCGAAGCGCATGCGCCGCAGGCGCGAGTCTCGACAGCTGGGACACGAGACACCAGGGGGCCGCGAACACGCCGCGGCCACGCGGCAAATTACCTGGCGTCCAGCAGATCGATGACGAAGACCAGCGTCTTGCCCGCGAGGGGGTGTCCGGCACCGGCCGGGCCGTAGGCCAGCTCCGGCGGGATCGTGAGCTGGCGGCGGCCGCCGACCTTCATGCCGGGGATGCCGTCCTGCCAGCCCTGGATCAGGCCGCGCAGCGGGAAGTTGATGGCCTCGCCGCGGTTCCACGAGGAGTCGAACTCTTCGCCGGAATCGAATTCCACACCGACGTAGTGCACCTCGACGTTGCCGCCGGGCACGGCTTCTTTGCCTTCGCCTTCGATGATGTCCTTGATCACCAGCTCGGCCGGCGCAGGGCCGCCCTGGAACTCGATCTCCGGCTTGGTCATTCGGCGTATCCCCTTCGATTAGGTGATGGTGGGTGAAACGGTGGAACTAACGATTGGTGATCTCGCGGTAGTCGCGCGCGCCGTAGCCGGTGTAGATCTGCCGCGGCCGGCCGATCTTCAGTGGCTCGCTGTGCATTTCGCGCCAGTGCGCGATCCAGCCCGGGAGGCGGCCCATCGCGAACAGCACGGTGAACATGCGGGTCGGGAAGCCCATGGCCTTATAGATGACGCCGGTGTAGAAGTCGACGTTCGGGTACAGGCGACGCTCGACGAAGTACTCGTCGGTGAGCGCGGCCTCTTCCAGCGCCTGCGCGATGTCGAACAGCTCGTCGTTGCCGAGCTTCTGCAGGATCGCGTCGGCGTGCTTCTTGGCGATCGCGGCGCGCGGGTCGTAGTTGCGGTAGACGCGGTGCCCGAAGCCCATGAGCTTCACGCCGTCTTCCTTGTTCTTGACCTTGCGGATGAATTCCTTCACGTCGCCGCCGTCGGCCTTGATGCCGTCGAGCATCTCCAGCACAGCCTGGTTCGCGCCGCCGTGCAGCGGACCCCACAGGGCGTTGATGCCGCCGGATACCGAGGTGAACAGGTTGGCGTCGGAGGAGCCGACGAGCCGGACCGTCGAGGTGGAGCAGTTCTGCTCGTGGTCGGCGTGCAGGATGAGCAGCATGTCCAGCGCCGCGGCGACCTCGGGGTCGACCTCGTACGGCTCGGCCGGGAAGCCGAAGGTCATCCGGAGGAAGTTCTCCACCAGGCTCAGCGAGTTGTCCGGGTAGAGGAACGGCTGGCCGACGGACTTCTTGTACGAGTAGGCCGCGATGGTCGGCAGCTTGGCCAGCAACCGGATGGTGGACAGCTCGACCTGTTCGGGGTCGCGCGGGTCCAGCGAATCCTGGTAGTAGGCCGACAGCGCGTTCACCGCGGAGGACAGCACCGGCATCGGGTGCGCGTTGCGCGGGAAGCCGTCGAAGAACCGCTTCAGATCCTCGTGCAGCAGCGTGTGCCTGCGGATCCGGTCGGTGAAGTCGTCCAGCTGGGTCTGCGTGGGCAGCTCGCCGTAGATCAGCAGGTAGCTGACCTCGATGAAGGTCGACGTGCCCGCGAGCTGGTCGATCGGGTAACCGCGGTAGCGGAGGATGCCCGCCTCACCGTCGATGTAGGTGATCGCCGACTTGGTCGGGGCGGTGTTCATGAAGCCCGGGTCGTAGGTGACGTACCCCGTGCTGGCCAGGAGCTTTCCCAGCTCGATTCCGTCGTTGCCTTCGGCGGCCTTGGCGACCGTCATCGGGAACTCCCCGCCGGGGTAGGTAAGCACCGGCTTGGCGTCTTCGTCGACGTTGATGATGTTCTCAGCGGGCACGGAAGGATCCCTCTCAGGCTAGAACCGTAGGCATCGTCGCGGTCGGCGCACGATGCACTTGTCTCAACGCTAGACGTTCACCGACACGGACAACCAGGAGGGTAGTCCTGCGGCACCTCACAATCACCTCGTGGCCGAGTGAGGCCCGAACAACTCGTCCAACAACAGTTGCCGAATGTTCGCCGCGCTCATGGTGCCACCATTTCCGCATGTGCGCGGCCTACCCGGTATCGCACGAATGCCGGGAATGCGACGGCGGCGATCACGACGCCGATCACCACCAAAGCGCCACCACCGGCCGCCGCCACGGCGGTACCCAGACTCGCTGCCGCAAAACCGTGGGCAACATCACCGATTCGCGGCCCACCTGCGACAACCACGATGAACACGCCCTGCAGCCTGCCGCGCATCTCGTCGGTGGCGACCTGCTGCAGCATGGTCACCCGCAGCGCGGCCGAGACCATGTCCACCGCGCCGCCGAAGGCCGAGCAGATCAGCGCGAGCCAGAGCCCGACGCCGAGGCCGAGCCCGTGTCCGGTGAATCCGATGGCAACGCCGAAGCCGACCATGGCCACGCCCCACAGCGCGATGCAGACGAGCACGGCAAGGCCCTGGCGACGAATGCGCGGTATCCAGCCGGAGAACACCCCGCCGAGCACCGCGCCCGCCGACATGGATGCGAACAGCAGGCCGAGCGCGACGCCGCCGGTGGTCGGATCGCCGAAGGTCTCGTGCGCGATCTGCGGGAACAGCGCGCGCGGCATGCCGAACACCATGGCGATCACGTCCACCGCGAACGAGGCGAGCAGGATCCGCTGGGTGGCCAGGTAGCCGAAACCGTCCAGCACCGTGCGGAATCCGGCCTTGCGCGCGGATCCGGTCGGCGGCAGCGCGGGCAACCGCCACACCGCCCAGATCGTGGCGAGCAGGGCGATGGAGTCGATCAGGTACAGCGTGGCCAGCCCGACCACCGGGATCAGCGCGCCGGCCAGCACCGGTCCGGCGATGGCGCCGAACTGCATCACCGTCATGCTCAGCGAATTGGCCGCGGCCAGTTGGTCTTCCGGCAGCAGCCGCGGGATGGTCGCGCTGCGCGTCGGCTGGTTCACCGCGAAGAACGCCTGCTGCACCGCGAACAGGCCGAGCACCACCCACACGTTGTCGATGCCCGACGCGGCCTGCACCCAGAACGCCACCGCCGTCAGCCCGGTGCCGACATTGGTGATGAGCATCAGCTTGCGCCGGTCCATCACGTCCGCGAGCGCGCCACCCCACAGGCCGAACACGATCAGCGGCACCAGGCCGAACAGCCCGGCCAGGCCCACATAGCCCGAGCTGCCGGTGATCTGGAAGATCTGCTGCGGCACCGCGACAATGGACAGCTGCGCACCGATGATGGTGACGACACCCGAGGTCCACAGGCGTCGATAGTCGGGATTGCGCAGCGGTGTGGTGTCGGCCAGCAGTCTCACCGGCGGCAGCGTAGCCAGTCGACGCCGGTTGATTCGAATTGATATTTGTCACCCGCGCGTCGGGAATACCTCAGGGCTGTAGTCGCTGCACCGTCATCGCGTCCTGATCGATGAGCACCCGAATCCGGTTGTGCAGCCTGCCGTGACGCCCCTGCCAGAACTCCACCTCGTCCGGGCGGAGCAGGAAGCCGCCCCAGTGCGGCGGCACCGGAATCTCGTCGACGGTGTCGAAGCGCGCGACGGTCTCGGCCATCAGCCGGTCCATCTCGGCGCGCGAACCGATCGGCTGGGACTGGTGCGAGGCCCACGCGCCGAGCTGCGAATCACGCGGCCGGGAACGCCAGTACACCGCGGTGGTCTCGGCGGCGACCCGCTCGATCGCGCCGCGCACATGCACCTGCCTGCCGAGCGCGGGCCAGACGAAGGTGACGGCGGCGAACGGCACCGCGGCGAGCTGGCCGCCCTTGGCCGAGTCGTAGTTGGTGTAAAAAGTCACACCCTCCGGTGAGAGCCCTTTACACAGCACCGTCCTGGCCACCGGTCGCGGCGTGCCGTCGGCCAGTGACACGGTGGCCAGCACCATGGCGTTCGGCTCCGCGACGCCGACCGCGGTCGCCTGCTCGATCCAGTGGCGCAGCAACGGCTCCCAGCCGCCGGCCAGCCAGGTTTCGTCCAAATCAACGTCTTCGCCGCTGCCGAACGGGGCGCCGCCGTAGTCGGCGCGCATGCCCGCGAGATCGGTGCTCGGCGGGATATCGGCCGTCTCCTGGCCGCCGGGTGAATTGTCCAGGTCACGCATGGGCCAGACGTTACTCCGCGGTAGCAAGGATCTAAGGTGATGGTGATCGGCATGTGCTCGGCGAGCCTCATCAACCCCTGATCGACGCGAGCATCATGCGGCCCGAAGTTGCAAGGAGAAGTCACACCATGACTACCACCCCCGCGGTGCCTACCGGGCAGACCGCCGTACCCAGTGATTTCGTCAGTGGCCTCGAGGGCGTGGTGGCTTTCACCACCGACATCGCCGAGCCCGACAAGGACGGCGGCGCGCTGCGCTACCGCGGCGTCGACATCGAGAACCTGGTCGAGGGCCAGGTGACCTTCGGTGATGTCTGGGCCCTGCTGGTCGACGGCGAATTCGGCCGCGGCCTGCCGCCCGCCGAGCCCTTCCCGCTGCCGGTGCACACCGGCGACGTGCGGGTCGACGTGCAGGCCGGCCTGGCCATGCTCGCCCCGATCTGGGGCTACCAGCCGCTGCTCGACATCGATGACGAGACCGCACGCGACAACCTGGCTCGCGCCTCGGTGATGGCGCTGTCCTACGTCGCCCAGTCCGCGCGCGGTATCTACCAGCCCGCGGTCCCGCAGAAGAAGATCGACGAGTGCCACACGGTCACCGAGCGGTTCATGACCCGCTGGAAGGGTGACCCGGACCCGAAGCACACCGAGGCGATCGACGCCTACTGGGTGTCGGCCGCCGAGCACGGCATGAACGCCTCCACCTTCACCGCGCGGGTGATCGCCTCGACCGGCGCCGATGTCGCGGCCTCGCTGTCCGGCGCGATCGGCGCGATGTCCGGCCCGCTGCACGGTGGCGCGCCCGCCCGCGTGCTGCCGATGATCGAAGAGGTCGAAAAGACCGGCGACGCCCGTGGTTTGGTCAAGGGCATCCTGGACCGCAAGGAAAAGCTGATGGGCTTCGGGCACCGGGTGTACCGGGCCGAGGACCCGCGGGCCCGCGTGCTGCGCGCCACCGCCAAGCGACTCGCCGCGCCGCGCTACGAGGTGGCCGCCGCGCTGGAGCAGGCCGCGCTGGCCGAGCTGCGCGAGCGTCGCCCGGATCGGGCGATCGAGACCAACGTCGAGTTCTGGGCGGCGGTGATCCTCGACTTCGCCGAGGTGCCCGCGCACATGATGCCCGCCATGTTCACCTGCGGCCGCACCGCTGGTTGGTGTGCGCATATCCTCGAACAGAAGCAGCTCGGCAAGCTGGTGCGTCCGGCGGCCATCTACACCGGGCCCGCACCGCGCCGCCCGGAGGACGTCGCGGGCTGGGCAGCCATCTCGCACGCATAGCAATAGTTCGATGATATGACCGCGAGCCGAATGTCCTGCACCAGTTGGACGTTCGGCTCGCGTAGCATCCGTGGCTGACTTCGAGAAGAGGGGTTGACGGATGTTCGAAAGAGGACTGTCGCGACGGCGGATGTTCGGCGTCGGCGCCGCGCTGGCCGCCGGGTTCGCCACCACCGGATGTGGCACGGCACAAAGCGATACGGCGTTCGCGCAGTCGAATTCGACGAGTCCCTACCCGGTCGCGGGCGATTCCCCGGTGGTTGCCAAGGCCGCACCCGCGCCGAACAACTCCCCCGCCGCCGTGGCCGCCAGGCACGCCGGTGAGCAGCCGAAGCAGTGGGGCGTCGAGTTGGCGGGCATCATCAGCACTTTCGCGGCCACCGGCAAGCAGATGGCGCTGACCTTCGACGCGTGCGGCGGGCCGGGCAACAACGACATAGATGAATCGTTGGTGAACTTCCTGATCGCCCACGAGATTCCGGCCACCTTGTTCTTGAACAAGCGCTGGATCGACGCGAATCAAGGGCGGGCCGCCCAACTGGCGATGAGCCCGCTGTTCGAACTGGCCAATCACGGTGTGGCACACCGGCCACTGTCGGTGAACGGGCGCGCCGCCTACGGGATCAACGGCACCGGGTCGGCTCAGGAGGCGGCCGACGAGGTCTGGGCCAATCACGAGCGACTGACCGGACTGGTCGGCAAGCCACCGCGGTTCTTCCGCGCGGGCACGGCGCACTACGACGAGGTCGCCGTCGCCATCGTGAACGAATTAGGGGAAACCCCGGTCGGTTTCAGCATCAACGCCGACTACGGCGCGACCGCGACCGCCGCCAAGGTGCAGGCCGCGATGAATGCCGCTGCGCCGGGGGCGATTTCACTCGCGCACATGCACCGGCCGCAGTCCGGCACCGGCGCGGGCATGATCGCCGCCCTGCCGACCATCCGGGACATGGGCTTTACCTTCGTGCACCTCTGAGCCACACGCCTTTCGCCGAGCCGCACCGAGAATCGCATGCGATCTTCGGTGCGGGGAATCAGCAAGCGTGCGGGGTCAGTCCTCGCCGAGCGAGGCGGCCCAGTCGACCGCCACGGATTCGCCGTGGTCGACGGTGAAGAAGGCGACCTCCAGGTGCTGGCCGAGATCGACCAGGCCGATCGCGGCCAGCGGCACCGGTTGGACGAGGCGGACGAGCCACGGCTTCGGCTCGTCCCAGGCGCGCAGTTCGAGGTCGAGGCGCAGCACCGGATCGTCGCGGCCGGAGTAGTCCGCGGCGACCGGGGTCGCGGCGAGCACCGTCGCGTCGGCGCGGCGGCCGTCGGCGAGGATCTTCGAGAGGCTGACCCGGCCGGTCTCCGCGAAATCGGGCACGTAGAGCACCAATCGATCCCGATCGCCCGGATCGACTCGGCAGCACACCACATCGCCGGGCTGCATCCATTCCAGATTCGCCTCGGACACCCGCTGTCGCACCCTGGTCTCGTACGGCGGTATGCCGTCGACCAGTACCCGCACCCAGAACACCTGCCCCGGCGCCCCGCCCACCGCGAGTTCGCCCGCCGTCGCCTTGGCGCTCGGCCGCACGCCGAGGATCGTCGCCGAACCCAGCGCGCCACGCATCAGCAACTCGCGCCGCGCACCATCGGAAATCGCGCCGATGTGCCGTCCGAAGGTCCGTGGCCGTCGTCCGAGCAATCGCCACCCCGAGTTCGTCGACGCCATGTTCATGGGCGCAAAGGTTAGCTGGCGTGTGGTCGGCGACACAGCAATACCACCGCAACCCGAGCAGACCGTGCCGAATCCGGCGTGGCGCGCCCACGCGGGCGCCCGTGGCCTCGAGCACAGGTGCCGACCCGCACGAACCGGGCTGGTCCGACACGCTTTACCCTGTTGGCATGACCACTGCGTTCCCGACGATCCCCGACGACCTCAAGCCCGCCGACGGACGATTCGGCTGTGGCCCCTCCAAGGTGCGACCGGAGCAGTTGCAGTCCCTGGTGACCGTCGGCGCCTCGGTGTTCGGAACCAGTCATCGGCAGAAGCCGGTGAAGGATGTGGTCGCCCGGGTGCGCTCGGGTCTACGCGAACTGTTCGGGCTGCCCGACGGTTACGAGGTGGTGCTCGGCAACGGTGGTACCACCGCGTTCTGGGATGCGGCCGCGTTCGGCCTGATCCGGGAGCGTTCGCTGCACCTCACCAACGGTGAGTTCAGCTCGAAGTTCGCCAGTGTGGCCAAGGGCAACCCGTTCATCGGCGACCCGATCGTCGTCTCGGCCGAGCCGGGCAGCGCGCCGGAGCCGGTGTCGGATCCGTCGGTCGACCTGATCGGCTGGGCGCACAACGAAACCTCCACCGGCGTCTCGATTCCGGTGCAGCGCCCGGCGGGTTCGGAGAACGCGCTGATCGCGATCGACGCCACCTCGGGCGCGGGCGGTCTGCCGGTGAACATCGCCGACGCCGACGTCTACTACTTCGCGCCGCAGAAGAGCTTCGCCGCCGACGGTGGCCTGTGGGTCGCGCTGATGAGCCCCGCCGCGCTGGCCAGGGTCGACGAGATCAAGACCTCGGGCCGGTGGACGCCGGAGTTCCTGTCGCTGCCGATCGCGATCGACAACAGCACCAAGGATCAGACCTACAACACCCCGGCGCTGGCCACCCTGCTGCTGCTCGTCGACCAGATCGAGTGGCTCAACGGCAACGGCGGCCTGGACTGGGCGGTCAAGCGGACGCTGGATTCCTCGTCGCGCCTGTACAACTGGGCCGAGTCCAGCGAATTCGCCACGCCGTACGTCGCCGACCCGGCACACCGCTCGCAGGTGGTCGGCACCATCGACTTCGCCGACTCGGTCGACGCGGCCGCGGTGGCGAAGGTGCTGCGCGCCAATGGAATCGTCGACACCGAGCCCTACCGTAAGCTGGGCCGCAACCAGCTGCGCGTCGGCATGTTCCCGGCCATCGACCCCGAAGACGTCAGCCAGCTCACTCGCAGCATCGACTGGGTCGTGCAGAATCTGGGCTGACACACCGGGATCGAGCGCGACACGCCACAGATGACACGCCGCACCGAGAACTGCGGTAAGTCGAACAGAGCAGATTAGCGGGGTGCGGGAGTCTCTTCGGAGATTTCCGCCCCGCGTGTCTCGCCCCACGAATCCCAGAAGTGCACTACTGTTTCGGAAAGTGGGCGGTGTCGCGGGTCGACGCGGTAAGGAGGTAACGGTGCGTGAACTTCGAGTGATCGGGGTGACGCCCGACTCCACGCACATCGTGTGTATCGACACCGAGTCCGGCGCGAAATACCGGCTTCCCGCCGACGACAAGCTACGAGCCGCAGCGCGCGGAGACCTTGCCCGATTCGGCCAGATCGAGATCGAAATGGAAGCAACTATGCGTCCTCGCGATATTCAGGCTCGTATCCGTGCCGGCGCCTCCGTCGACCAGGTCACCGAAGAATCCGGCATGCCGGCCAGCCGTGTCGAGCGGTTCGCCTACCCCGTGCTGCTGGAACGGGCCCGCGCAGCCGAACTCGCGCAGAAAGCGCACCCCGTCCGCCCCGACGGCCCCGCCGTGGAAACCCTCATCGATGTCGTCACCGCAGCCTTCACCGAGCGCGGGCACAACATCGAGGGCGCCGAATGGGACGCCTGGAAGGACGAGAAGGGCTTCTGGGTCGCCCAATTGCAATGGCAGAACGGGCGTTCCGAGATCGCCGCACACTGGCGCTACCAGCCCGACGCACACGGCGGATCGGTCTCCCCGCTCGACGACCCCGCCTCCGACCTGATCGATCCCGACTTCGGCCGCGCGCTACGGGGCCTCGCGACGATCCTGCCCGCCGAGCCGGAGGTCGCCGCCCCCGCGCCGCAGCCGGAACCCACCGTCGAACCGCTTCCCGCGCCCGCGGCGCCGCCCGCGCGTCCCGCGGCACGCCAGCAGAGCCAGCCCACCCTGGACGAGTACTACGAGCAGCGTGCCGTCGCGGCCGGTGGCGCGAACACGCCTGCCATCACGGCCGGCGCGACCGCAACCCCTACCGCCGCAACCACTGCGACGCCTGCTGCGGCAAACCCGGCGCCCGCACCGAGCGCACCCGCACCGACGGCGCCGAGCACCCCTGCGGAGACCGCCCCGGCCGCGCCTGCCGCATCGGCGAAGCCTGCCGCCGAGGAACCCGCCAAGCCCGCTGCGAACGCCAAAGCGCCTGCGAAGTCCGCCCGCACCAAGCGTGGCAAGGCGCCTATGCCGTCCTGGGAGGACGTGCTGCTCGGGGTGCGAAGCTCGGGGCACTGAGATCGCCAGCTGCTCTCCTCGTGGAGCTGCACGGTACGAAGGCTTTGTCCGCAGCGCATTGTCATGTCCGCGCTGCCCGGCAGGGGTGACAGGCAATTCCCCGCCTGGCAACTGATTTCGTGAGCACATGGGTAGCTCGTCGGGGGACTGGCCGACGCCTTCACCCACATCACCGCTGGCCGCCAACGCAACTCGCAACGCGCCTAAGTCTGGCTTGAATACGCGGAGAGGCGGAACAGAGTAGATTTTTAGGGTGTGGTCGACGACGCGCAAAGTAGCGGGCGAGGCACCTGGTCGGTGAATCGCTCGATATCACTGTGCGTTGCTCGAAGTTCGCGGAGCTGATTCGTGCAACCATCGGGAGGTGCCGGAAATGCTATCGAAAGCTTCGTCGCTCTGGTACGTCGACGCACCCGATCCGCTGACGGTCCTGCGGGCCAACCATGATCCAGATCCCGATGCCGCACTGGCGCTGGCGAAGCAGCTGTACAGCGACCGGGATGTGCTGCCGATCATGGTCGGCACCCTCGCGGGCTGTGCGGGCCCGGACCTCGACGAGGTCTACATCGGTTGCTACCCGGGCGTGACGGTCGTGTGCTCGGCGCAGGCCGCGCGGATCCACCCGACCGAGATCCCGGAACTGCTGGTCCGCCCGCTGGCCTCCGAGCACACCTATCTGGTGTCGTTCGACACCGCGCACGGCTGGGGCGCGTTCGCGCATTGGGAGCGCGGCGAATTCCGCAGGGCGTTCAGTTCCAGCCGGGTGAACATCCTGGAGGACGAAGGCCTGCCGCTGGTGTGGGAGCGGCCGTACTGGGCGGGCGATCATCCGGTCCGCTGGCGCGCGGGCGAGCTGCCCGACCCACAGACCCTGCCGTTCGATCCACCCGATTTCGCCGACGCCGCCAACAACGAATGGCTCGGCTTCCACTATCGTTCCCCCGCCGCCGAGGGCGCGCTGGTGCCCGGCGACGTCGCGGTGTGCGGGTTCACGCTGTATCCGAAAGGCCAAGCGCCCGACCCGGCCACCCGCATCCCGCCGCAGCAGGAGCCGGAAAGCGTGCGCCCGAGACGCGGCCTGTTCGGCTGGCTACGCGGCCACGACCGGGTCTCTTAACCCGCAAACCCGTTGATCAGCAGCGCCACCCAGCCGAGCAGCACCCCCGCCGCGCCACCGCCGACCACCCACCTGGTCACCGGCGTCCACCGCCATCGCCACACGGTCGGCGCCGCACCACCGGCCGCGATCAGGTTCACCGCCACCGCCAGCAGCGGATGCACCTCGGCGAGCGCCCGGCCGAAGGAGAACACCGCGACCGCGGCAAGCAGCCCGACCATGATCGCGACGGTGATGCCCGTGCCCCACGGTGTCGGGCCCTGATAGTAACCAGTCACGAAGTCCTCACCTGCTCATCGAACTCCATCGCGACCGTACTGGCCAGTCGCAACGGGCCGGTGTCGACCATCAATGCCCTGCCCGCCGTCGGCCGACCGGGCTGCAGCACCGGGTCGCGCGGGCGGGAAGGGCTTCGAATCCTTCGCGGCGAAGTATATCCAGGCCGCCGGGCAATCTCCGGACGAACGCGCTGTCCGGTCAGGACAATCGATATCCAGCCTCGACCAGCCCCATTCCCTGATTCCCCGCGTCGAATCATTGCGGCCAGATATCCCGGCGCGACAGCTTCGGCCATGGATTGCACAAAAGGGAGGGCAACCATCATGAACAGGCGAGCCATACAGCTGCGCTGATCGCCGACTACGACACTTACGCCGATATTGCCGAAATGGAAATCGGCACCACCGTGGACGATGCACAGACCACGCTTCTCACCTCGACACTGGAGTTCTGCGCCGGGCTACACGATTGTTGTCACCCACGATGTCTCCGCTGCGCACTGAGCATTCGGGCACGGCATCGAACCGAGCACTCGATCGCAAGAAAGGTATCTGATATGAGCAGCACCACCAGGATCCGGCAGCTGATCTCGAACTACGACACCTATGTCGGCGTGGCCGAAATTCGAGTCGATGGCGCCGCCGGGGCGGAGCGCATTACGTCCTCGGATCAGCCCGACTGCATCAGTTGTTCCGGCACACACAGCGCTACCTCTGTAACCTATACGACCATTTATGCGCCCGCGGCGAACTGAACTCAGCCGAAAGTCCGATATATAAGCAACGCAACCGCGAACTCGTCTCGAATTACGAAACATACGCCGACGTCGCAGACATTCGATTGGGCACCGATGTCGCCAGGAGCGAACGAATCCGACCCTGCCGACCACCTTCTCCACGACCATACGTATTGCGGCGTCAGCATCACAGCGACAAGCCAGTACTGCCCGGCGTTTCGGCAGGGAGGTCACGCAGTCCGCACGCGCTCGTAGAACGCCATCGCCGCAGCCGTCGCCACATTCAGCGAATCGGTGCCCGGCGACATCGGGATCCGCGCCCGAACGTCGGTGGCCCGCATGGCTTCCTCGGTCAACCCCGGCCCTTCGGCACCGAGCAGCAGCGCCACTCGTTCGCCGGTCATCGCCATGGCAAGGTTCACCGCCGCTGGGCTCGGCGTCAGCGCGATCATCTGAAACCCTTTGCGCCGGAGGATATCCAAGCCGTCCGGCCAGTCCGGCACCTGCGCGAACGGCACCCGCAGCACGTGCCCCATGGACACCCGCACCGAGCGGCGATACAGCGGATCGGCGCAGCGATCGCCGAACAGGATCGCGTCGACACCGAGGCCGGCCGCGTTGCGGAACATCGAGCCCAGGTTCTCGTGGTCGTTCACGCCCTCGAGCACCGCGACGGTGCGGGCCTTGTCGATGACGTCGTCCAGGCTCAGCGTCGCCGGACGGCGGGCGACGGCGAGCACGCCGCGGTTCAGATGGAACCCGACCACCTCGGCCATCACCTCCGCCGTCGCCCGGTAGTACGGCACGTCGACTTCGGCGAGATCCTCGGCCAGTTCCGTGTATTTGCGCGCGACCCCGAGCAGCGCAGTCGGCCTGAATCGCGAATCGAGCATCCGCTGCACGACCACCACCCCTTCCGCGATCACCAGGCCCTGACGGCCCGGCAGATCGGGTCGGCGATCGGCCGACTTGAGGTCGCGGAAATCGACTACCCGCGGATCGGCGGGATCGTCGATGTCGATAACTTCGGCCACCGCTTCATCCTGCCCGGCCTGTACGGCCCACCACCCATGGGCCCGACATGAGCGACGCACCGATTCCGGCCGGGCAACCGGCAGCGGCGGCAAAGTTGACGAAATCGCTGTTCTCGGGCCTGAATGATGGACGGACCGGACAGCGCGGGCGGCGGACCGACGCCACGAAATGCGGATGCGCGCAGCGGTGCGGACGTGCGAAGGTCGTGCCATGACGCTGCCAAACGGAATCACCATTCGGTCGGCTACCGCGGCCGACGACGCGGCCATCACGCGGCTCGCCGATACCGCCTTCGGCATGCGATCGCCCTCGGCGACGCTGGCGCCGGAGGCCAGGGTGTTCGCCATCGAGAATGCCGTGGTCGCGGTTGACGGCGGACGGGTGGTCGGGGCGACGAAGGCGACACGGATGACGCTGACGGTGCCGGGTGAGCGTGCGGTCGAGGCGTGCGGCATCGCGGCAGTCTGTGTCGCGCCGACGCATCGGCGGCGCGGCATCCTGCGAGCGATGTACACCGAGCAGCATCGGCGCACCGAGGCGGACGGGGTGGCGTTGACCATCTTCACGGTGAGCCAGGGCACCATCTACGGGCGCTTCGGTTACGGGCCGACGGTGCGGGAGAACGCGGTGAGCATCGATCGGCGGTTCGCCGAATTCCGGCCGTCGGCACCGGATCCCGGTGGCGTCGAACTCGTCACGCTCGCCGAGGTGACCGATCAGGTGCAGGCGATCTATGACCGGTGGCGCCGGATCGTGCCCGGCGCCCAGGTGCGCCCGGAGGCCAGCTGGGCGATGCTGTTCGCCGACCCGGTGGCGGTACGCGGCGGCGGCACCGATCTGTTCGCGCTGCTGCATCCGGACGGATATGCGCTGTACCGCTACCGCCGTGCCGAGAACGTCAACATCGCCGAGGTGGTCGAGCTGCGGGCGGTGACCCCCGACGCGCACGTCGCGCTGTGGCGGGCGCTGGTCGGGCTCGAGCTCGTGCAGCGGGTCGACGCGGCGCTGAGCGACAACGACCCGCTGCCCTACCTGCTCACCGACGTCCGACTGGTCCGGACCAATGCGCGTTATGACGCACTGTGGTTGCGGCTCATGGACATTCCCGCTGCGCTGACCGCCCGCACCTACCAGCGCGACCTGGATGTCGTACTCGCGGTGGCGGATCCGTTCCGCGACGCGGGTGGCACCTTCGCCCTCACCATCCGCGACGGCATCGCCGAATGCACGCCGACCACGCGTTCGGCCGATATCGAGCTCGGCATCGACGTCCTCGCCAGCATGTACCTCGGCGCCTACCCCGCGCGCGTCTTCACGGCGGCAAACCGCCTGCAGGCCAAGGATTCCGCCAAGGCACGCGCGATCGACGAGGCCTTCGGCACCGAGCGCGACGCTGTGCTCGGCTGGTTCTTCTGAGCGTTTGCGGAGGGCGACTACGCCGGTGCCCCGTGGCCGACGGTAGCGGGTAGATCGACGGGCGGAGACGCGCCGGAGAATGCTGGATGAACTCGGTTTCTGGATTAGTTCCGCACGGTACCAATCCCTTAAGTTCAGCTACATCCGACCGAACAGTATGGGGTAGCTGATGATTGACACTCCGAGAGCAGTACGAGTAGTCGCCGCAACCGATGTCGCGAACGAGATCGGCAGGCAAGGGCAGCATCTCGTCCCATATATCACTCGGGAAATAGCTGGGAGTCAACGTATTTCGGCCGGAATGGTGAATATGCCGCCCGGGAAGGTGTCCAAGGCGCACTACCACGCGCACAGCGAGATCATCGTCATCTGCCTGCGCGGCCGTGCGGCGACGTTGGCCGGCCCGGATCTGACGCCCCACCCGCACGGCCCCGGGGAGTTCGTGTACATCCCTGAGGGGGTGGTGCATGCCGCGGTAAACCTCAGTGACACAGAGGATCTCGTCGCGGTGGAGATGCGCACGGATCCGATGTTCAACGACGACGTGGTGCTGACCCCGGAGCACGACCGTGCTGTCGCGGACGCGGTCGCCCGGCTGCGACGTGAGCTGGCGACGGTGGGCGCGGGTCTGTGACAGCCGTCATCAGTCGCGGCGCCGCCGCGGTGCGCAGCGGGCCGATCGACGATATCTTCACGACGCTGGCCCTGCGGCCGGAGGTGATCTCGTTCGCCGTCGGCGCGCCGGATCCGGCCTTGCTGCCTGGCGAGTTGGTGGCCACGCTAGCCGCCGATGTCGTTGCCGAATACGGGACTTCGGCCCTGCAGTACGGGATGACCCGGGGCTTTCCGCCCTTGCTCGACCAGGCACAGTTGCTGCTGCGGGAACGGGGGATCACCGCCCCGGCGGGGCTGACGCATATCGCCACGGGCGGCTCGGGCGCCCTGCACAGCGCGTGCATGGCGCTACTCGATCCAGGCGCGGTGGTGCTGGTGGAGACTCCGACCTACGGGCCCGCGGTGAAGGTGTTCCGCAGTCACGGGGCAGTCGTCTCCGGCGTCGAGTCGGATGACGAGGGCATCCTGCCCGCGGCACTGGATGCCGCACTGACCCGTCAGGAGGTGGCAATGGTCTATCTGCTGCCGACCTTCCAGAACCCGACCGGGCGAACCATGTCGGCCGTGCGCCGCAGGCAGATCGCCGAAGTTGTTGTGCGACACGGTGCGACGGTGGTGGAGGACGACGTCTATGTCGACCTCAGGTATCAGGGCGACCCGCTGCCCGCTTTCTGGTCCTACGCACCACACAACACCGTCTACATCACGTCACTGTCGAAAACCGTTGCCCCAGCACTGCGCACCGGCATCGCGGTGCTGCCGGAGCACCTGCTGGAACATGTGCTCGCGTTGAAGCAAGGCATCGATATGCAGACCTCGACCTTCAACCAGGCGATTGCCGCGGCCTTCCTGCGCAGCGCGGACGGTACCGCCCATCTGGCGCGAGCAATCGAGAGTTACGCAGCGAAGCTGGCCGCGCTCACCGCGGCGTTGCGCGGGCACCTGCCGGCCGGATTCTCGTGGACCGAGCCCGAGGGCGGAATGTTCGTATGGGTCGAGGGGCCTGAGGATTTCGACGCCGAGCTCGTGCTCGGCCGGGCGCTGGACGCCGGCGTCGCCTTCCTGCCGGGCAGCATGTTCTACGCCGCGGCGGACGCACCACGCAACAGCATCCGGCTGAGTTTCGCGAACGTATCCCACGCCGAGATCGAGCGTGGCATAACGATATTGGCCGACCTGTGCGCGACGCGATGAGCATCGTCGGAGTGTGGGAGGTGCGCGCCGACGATGCCCCGTTCGCGCACCACGTCATGATGTTCCACGCGGACGGCACGATGCTCCAGTCGAATCCGGATCACGGCAACCGGAACACCAGCGACAGCAATGGCATGGGCACTTGGCAGGCGGATGGCACGACGGTGTCGGGCGCGTTCATCGAGTTCACCGTCGACCGCGCGCATCCGGAATCGATCTGCCGGGGTGTTGTGCGATTCGAGGTGACCGTGCGTGACGACGAGTTCCTCGGCTCGGCGAGTGCGATGTTCTACGACCTGGACGGAACGCCCTGTCGCGGTCCGCTTGTGACGGACCTCACCGGTCGAAGGTTCGACGCCCGCTCGTCGTTGTCGGCGGCTGGGTAAGCGGGTTCTGGGCTAGGGGGAAACCCTGATGCCCAGTTCTCGGTCCGGCTGGCACCATGTGCATATGGCGCCGATTCGTTTGATCCTCAACGTCCTGTGGCTCGTGTTCGTCGGGATATGGATGGCGCTCGGCTACATCCTGGCCGGGATCATCTGCTGCATCCTGATCATCACCATCCCGTGGGGCATCGCGTCGTTCCGGATCGCGGCCTACGCGCTGTGGCCGTTCGGCCGGACCACGGTGGAGAAGCCGGGTGCGGGCGCGGGATCGCTGGTCGGCAACATCATCTGGGTGATCGTGGCCGGCTGGTGGCTCGCCCTCGGCCACCTGCTGACCAGCATTCCGCTGTTCATCTCGATCATCGGAATCCCGTTCGGCTGGGCCAATTTGAAGCTCATCCCGCTGTCGCTGTTCCCGCTGGGGCGCGACATCGTGGACAGTGACCAGCCGTTCGGCGCGCGCTAGGGGTTGAAACAGCTCATTCGGATTCGGCAACGATCTGCTTCATGATGCCGACAGCACGGGTGAGCACCACGATTTGCTCTTCGGTGAGGTTGGAGAGCTGATCGGTCATCCAGGCCTCGCGGGCGTGCGTCTCGTCGGCGATGAGCGCGCTGCCCGCCTCGGACAGCGAGACGATGATCTGGCGGCCGTCGGTCGGGTGCGGCTTGCGTTCGACCATGCCCAGGTCGGTGAGCGAGGCGATCACACGCGTCATCGACGGCGGTTGCACGCGTTCTCTGGCGGCCAGCGCCCCTGGTGTCATCGCGCCGTCGCGCGCCAGGGTCGCGAGGGCGGAGAGCTGAGTCAGCGAAATCTGGGAGTCGGCGCGGCGGCCGCGCAGATGACGCGTCAGTCGAACCACTGCCAGTGAGAGCTCACCGGCGAGGGCTCGAACATCGGATGGCGTTGTCACAGAGCTGAACGATACGGGACGGGTGCGCGTCGGACGCGCGTTCTCGCAGCTACGCTGGTGCCGTGACTGAGAAAGTGCCGCAGATCCCGCCGCGGCTGACCGATCCGCGCCCGGTGCTCGCGGTCGGCAGTGCGCTGTGGCTGGTGGCCACCCTGGTGGTGTGGGCCAGCGGTGACCGATGGGCATCGGTGCTGCCGGTCTGCCTGATGGGCCTGGTGGTCGGCGTGCTCGCGCTCGGGATCTTCCTGATCCAGCGGCGCGGGGCGCGCCGCGGCGACAAGGGCGCGCAGACCGGGCTGTAGACCTCGCACCGGCGTCAGCCGACCTCGAAGTCGTTGGTAGTACCGGTGAACGGATGCAGCACGCCGTCGGGGCTCAGGCTGTCGGCGTAGTGCTGGAACCGATACCGCCCCGGCGTCGCGTCGGCGGGGATGTCCCAGGTGAACCGCGCCACGGATTCGGCAGCGCCGCGCTTGCTCCAGAAGAACTTCACCGCCCATTCGCCCTCGTTGGCCTCCCGCACCCACTCCCCCGACGCATGCTGCCGCTGCACTTCCAGGAAGGTGCTGTTGCGGCGGGTGTTGTGTTTCGGGTGGGCGGAAACGAATTCGGCGGCGACCTGGGTGCCGCGGGCACAGGCCGGGGCGGGCTGGGTCAAAACGTCGCCGAAGTTGCGGCCGGGCGGAGTGGTGTCCGGGCCCGCGCCCGGTTGGAAGTTCGGCTGCAGGTTGGACACGTCGCGCGGGGCCGGGCCGCGCGGGACGAGCCGACGGGCGGCGAATGCCGTTGCCAGCCGGGTGAATTCCTGCTGATAGGCGCAGAGTGTGTAGCGGCCGAACATGGTCGAGGCGCCCTCGTACTGCTGCGAGTCGTATTCCTCAGGGGTGGTGACGTATTCGTGGTAGGCGTTCGCGTAGCCCTGCATCAGCACCTGCTCCAGCGGCACGCCGAGCGCGTCCGCGACCGCGCGGCGCACCCGCAGCCCAGAGGTGATGGTGAATTCGCCACCGGCGGCGGCCAAGTAGAGCTCGCCGAGCCGAACGATCTGAATCGGCAGCACATTCGGAATCCACGCCACCGGTGGCATCAGGCCGAGCGGCGCGGCAATGGCCTTGGGCGCCTGGGCATCCGCGAGCCAGGCAGGCGTCGGGGTGTTGGCGCCGCCGAGTGCGTCCAGGAAGGGATTGCGCACACCCTCCGGGATGGGCGCGCCGGGGAAACCCGGTCCGTCCTCGACGCTGCCCGCGATGAGCGAGACGCCCGCAGCTGCGGTCGCGGTGTGCCTCGGCTGCCCGTCGGGGGTGAATCGGCCGTCGACGGCGATGTCGGCCAGGTCGATGTAACAGAGCATCGAGTCGATCGGTCCGCCCATCGACCGCGCCTGGGCCAGCGCGTCTTTCGACGCCTGGTACTGGCGTTCGCCGATGATGCGGGTGTTGTCGAACTCGTTCTCGGTGGGGCCGGAGCCGGGGCGCAGGTTCAGGTTCGGGGACATGTCGCCCGCGTTGGTCTGCGCGAAGGCGGCCACGAAATCCGGTGCGCCGTCGAGGTAGCGGACGCCGTGCTCGATGTGCTCGTAGGAGAACGACGCGTAACCCTTGTTGTCCGCGCTGATCAGCCGGTTCTCGTTGGTCATCGAGGTGCAGTGGGTGGAGAACCAGGTGATGGCGCCGACCGGCCGGCCACCCTTGACCAGGGACAGCGCCGTCACCGCGGGGTCGATAGCCTCGGGAAAGTGTTGTTTGTCGGCAACGGGATTGAGCTCCCAGGCCACCCGCGACCGGTTGACGCTCGCGTCGTGCAGCTCGCCGTGCCCGAGCGCGAGCGAGCCGGGGCCGAGGTCGGCGTCGGCGGCCGCGATGGCCTCCACGATGCCGTTGACCTCCGCGTCGTACACCTGCTGCTGAAAACCCAAGATGGACAGGTTGTATGCGTAATCGTTACTGGAGCCGCCGCAGGTCGCGTGCGAGTGCGTCGAGGTGAGCACCAGGTTCTGCTCGGTGTACCGATCGCCGAACCGGCGGGCCAGCTCCGCTAGCACGCCGCGGTGCACGGACTGGAAGATCATGCCGTTCTCGGCGACCACGAAAACCACGCGCTGTCCGGCGCTGCCGATGATGAACGCCCTGGCCCTCGGACGCAGGTGAATACCGGCCGTCTGCTGCTCGAGCTGGGAATAACCCATCATTCCGCATTCCGCGGCGGGGCCGGTGATGTCGGAAATCCCGACACCGATCTCATAGCCACCGGAACCAGGGGCGGCCGCGGCCGGTGCGCCGAGCGGGCCGGACATGGCGGGCACCGCCGCCGCGGCGGCCAGCGTCGCCGAACCGACAACGGTTCGGGCAAGAACGGTTCTGCGCGACAGCGGCATACGCGTCTCCTTCGATCCTGATGGCAGCGAACCATACAACTGGTCACTCGTCCAGTCGAGATTTTTCTACCGGCGAATTGACTGCACGCTCCCTGGGCGCTTAACTCCCTGGGGTGTCCTCCCGATTGAGCGTCGAAGAAAGACGGGCCCACCTTATCGAGGCCGCTATCGGTCTTGCCGAAAAAAAGGGCGTTGCGGGCGTGACCACGCGCGATGTCGCCCAAGCGGCGGGCGTCTCGCTTGGTGTGGTGCATTACTGTTTCGAAAACAAGGACGCGCTGATGACCGAGCTGGTCAAGGCGTTGTCGATGGAATTACGTGATTCTGTCGACGCCAATGAAACGGTATGGCAAGACGTCGGAAGTGGAAAAGAAGCACTTCAAAAATTGATCCGGGCCGGACTGGAACTGATGTGGCTGAACATAGAGGCCACTCCGGAACGTCAGCTGCTCACTTACGAAACCACCACTTACGCGCTGCGCGAGGGTGAGCAAACTCCGGCGAAACTCGCGATCGCCCGCGAGCAGTACAACTTCAACGACTCCACCGTCGCCGACATCCTGGAACACGCGCGCGACGCGACCGCGAACCAGTGGTCGGTGCCGCTGCAGTCGTTGAGCCGATTCACCCTCAATGTGATCGACGGAGTCGTGCTGCGCTGGCTGGTGGACAACGACAGCGAGAGCGTGCGTTCGCAGCTCGATCTGCTCAGCCAGATGATCGCCGAGTACGCGGCATAACAGCTGCGGCACAGTCGGATTCGCCGGTTCCCCGGAAAACTACTGCTGCACCCTGAAGTGCACGGTGTCGCCCTCGCGCCACCAGGGAACCGAAGCGGTGATGTCGATCGCGCCGGACAGGCGCACCGTCAGATCATCGTGCAGCACCAGGTCGCCGACCTGCGGTGGCAACGAGAAGAGTTGTCGCAGTACGACTCCCAGTGGCTCGGCGGACCAGGTGGTACGACGGCCCGTGGTCAGGACCTCGGCGGTGACGGACTCGGAGACCAGCGGCAGGTCGAGCAGGGTCGCCAAGGCGGGCGCGGTGTCGATGTCGCCCGCTACCAGGCGATCCGGCGGGATAGCGAAGCCGAACCATGGCTGATCGAGAATGAAAGCCTGCGCCGGATCGACGACGGCACCGGACAGTGCGCGCACTCGATCGGGCAGGTCGAGATCACCGAGATCCAGCTGCTCCGCGGCGACGGCTCCGGCCAACCTCGCGTGCGTACGCGAAACCACCTCGGGAGTAGGCGTTTTCGACGGATCGGCGAGCGCGTTGAGCAGGGCCGCGGCCAGCTGGGGGGTGAGCACGGCCGGGTCGGCCAATATCGCGCGCATGGCAGTCGCGTCGTCGGCGAGACCGGGGACCGTGAATGTCGGCAGCAGCTCGGCGAATTCGGTGTCCGACGGGTGCCGGAGCACACCGAGCGGCGTACCGTCGATGCGCGCATTGGTACGCAACCACCAGGCGGTGTAACCGTCGCGGTCGGTGAGCAGACGGCGAGTGAGCGGCGCGGAAGCCAACTGCCACAACGCCTCCGGCCATGCGGCATCGTCCACCAGGTCGAGATCGCGGATCGCGGCGAATTCCGGCGGATCGTCCGACAGCGTCGACCACCAGCGGTCTTCGTCGTCCAGATCGTGGTCCGGTCCGGTCGGATCGGACTCGGCGACCACGGTGAAGTCCCAGCCGACACCGATGGCCCGCAGCGCCTGCGCGCCATAGCCTTCCACCACGGCAGGGTCGATCGCGGTGAACGGTGAATCCTCGATCAGCAGCTCACGCAGCGGCGCGTCCGGCAGCAGCAGCTCGTCGGCCGGGCGCAATTCGCCGTTGACGTCGGGCAATTCGATCAGGCTCAGCCAGGACGGGAGCGCGGTCGGCTCGGCGAACACGGCCAGGCGCAGGACCGCGTCGATGGTGTCCGCGTCCTCCGGGTGATCTTCCAGCTCGGCGCGTAGATCGGGTTCACTCAACAGATCTTCGGCAGTCGCGGAACGGGCGCCGAGTCTGGCCAGCAGCGGATGCGCGGCCTCCGGATGCACCAGCCTGGCCCAATGCACCGGAATCGCGACCTCGAGCTGATCATCGAGCACGGTCGTCCGCGGACCGGTCACCAACCGCCCGTCGGCCAGCGGAACCGCAAGCGCCCCAAGCTCTTCGGCGGCCAGCGGATCCACCACGAACGGCTCCAGCGCCTCGTACAGCGAATACCACCAGTGCGGTGCCCGCTGCAGACCGCTCGACACCTCCGCCAGCCGCGCCAGTCCGAGTCGATGCACATCCAGCACGCCGAGTGCCTCGGAATGCCCGCTGCCGGACAACTCCGGAATCACCAACAGGCCGACCACATCGTCGAGCAGGCGCGCCAATTCCTCGGTCAGTCCGGTGAGCGCACTCGCCCGCGTCGGCACGGCTACATCGACCGACTCGGTGGCCGATACGTCGAACAAGTCTGCGCCACCGAGCACTTCGGCAGCCGCACGGTCGGCCGACTCATCGGGCCACGCCGGTCCAGCACCGCTCTCTGGCGGATACGGATCACCCGCGGCGTCGAACAACCCTTGGTCGACCGGAGATTCGGCAGGCGCGGACTGATGCCCGCTGGGCGCTGTGGGCCGGCCGCCTTGCGGCACTGGGTCATACAGGCCCCCAGTCGGGTCCTCAGCCGCCTGGTCGCCCGCATCGGCGGTCACGGGACGCGCGACCACGATCGGCAGCCAGGGGTGGGTCTGGAGCTCTCGGACGAGAGCCTCGCGGAGCAGGCCGTCGGCCTCGCTGCGGGCGAAGGCGGGGGTGGGGACCAGGACCAGGCGGTCGCGGGGCGGCAGGGCGCGGGCGAAATCCGCGTAACCGAGGGCTAATTCGGTGAGGCGGGCGCCGGGGAGGAGCCGGCGGCGGTCCGGCTGCATGGCGATGTCGGCGATCAGCAGGGCCGGCAGGGACAGTTCCTCGTCGGAGCGGGTCGGCGCGCGCAGCACATCCGGGGCGGCGGCGGTGGGCCTGCCGTTGCGGAGCGGGAGGAGCCAGCGGGCGTGCGGTGCGCGGTACTGCCACCAGGCCCGGTGCGCGTCGTCGGGACCGTCGACGCGGATCTCCTGCAGGTCGTTGCCGAGATCGGTGGTGGTGCTGGTGAATTCCGCGGTATCGATCGTGATGTGCTGCAGTGCGGGCAGTTCCAGCAACAGGTCGATGGCTTCCGCGTGCATACCCGCGAGCAGTGCGTCGGCGTCCACGTCCGGGCGCAGGCGCAGCACGACTTCGGTGTCGAAGCCGTCCATCGGCGCGGTCTCGGACGGCCAGGCCATCCGCAGCACCGGCGGCGCGAACCCGTCCGCAGTGTCGCCGGCCGAGCTGTCGGGGATACGGATGTCGTGCTGCCGCAGCGCATCCCAGGTCAAATCGCGAGAAAATACGAGCGAGCCGGTGGCCGAACGCAGTTCGATCTCGTCACTGACCGAGAGCACCGCGGTGAAGCCGACACCGAACCGGCCGACGGCCGTGACCTCCGACTTCCCGGACGCCCGCAGCGCGGTGAGCGCGTGCACGCCGGAAAGATCCAGCGGCGCACCAGT
Organism: Nocardia sp. NPDC046473; assembly: GCF_040645995.1. Lineage (NCBI taxonomy): Bacteria > Bacillati > Actinomycetota > Actinomycetes > Mycobacteriales > Nocardiaceae > Nocardia > Nocardia sp. NPDC046473. The sequence continues at coordinate 12,458 of NZ_JBEYZJ010000007.1, read as the reverse complement.
ATTGGCGATATGCAGGGCGTCGCCAACCAGCCGCACCACCAGCCGACCAGCGACACCAGCCTTGGCTGCGGCATCCGCCGCGTTCTGGGCCAGCTCGGTCAGCAGCCGATCACGATAACCGGCGCGCACCAGATCCGCCTCGGTCGCCGCGTCCTCCCGCAACCGAGTCGGCGAATCACGCCACGCGGCAAGAACTCCCGCCCGCAACCCCGAGGTGCCGAACGGATCGGCCGTCTCGGTCAGTTCTGCGGCGATGACTCGACCGCCCGGCCATCGCCGTCAACGACCGGCTCGTCGCCTGAAGCCGCCTGCGCCGCATCCACGCCGGCGTCGGCCGGGCTGGCTGCGACTTCGGCGTCTGCCTGGCTCGCGTCGGCCGAAGGTGCAGCGATACTCGCAGTGGCCGAGCCACTTTCGTCGCCAACGTGCGCATCCGCACTCGGAGCAACAACGGAGTCACCACTATCGGCGAGCACCGCCTCTTCCACGCTCGGCTCCGCCACAACCTCGACGCTGGACTCGGCTTCCGCGGTTACCGCACCGTCCGCGGCAGACCCGGTGCTCACGGTGGCAGCGCCACCTTCGTCACCGGCTGGCACGTCCGCGTTCGCGGACACACCGTCCGACTCGACGTCCGCACTCGGCGCATCGACGACAGCCGCAGCCGATTCGACGACGCCGTTTGCTTCCGCAGTCGGCGCGACACTTACGTCCGTCGACTCGCCCTCGGCGACAGTGGCTTCGGCATTCGGAACGGCCTCGACATCCGGCACTGCCGACGCATCGATCTCGGCGGTGGGACCCTCCGCAATGGGTGCCGCGTCGACATCCGCTACCGCCGAAGCGACCTCAGCGACAGGCGCGTCCACAGATTCGGTGTCGGCCGCGGGAGTTTCCTCGACCGGTGCGGCCAGCGCTTCGGTCGGGATCATTTCCACGGCCGCGTCGTCGAACGCCTCGTACAGCGGCGAACCGCCGCCGGTGGGGGCCACGGTGTCGGAGTGGGCGCCGCAGCCGTAGGCGGCGTGCACGACATGGCCGTCGGCGCCCATGGCGTTGCCGCAGACACCGAAGGCGGCCTGCAGGGAACCGGCGAGTGGGAGGTAGAAGCCGCACAGGCCGCAGGTGGACGGGGCCGCCTTGGCCATGTCGGCGTCGGGGCCGAACTCGCCGTACCAGCGCTCGGCGGCCTCCTCGCGGCCCTCGAGGCTGAGCACCTGGGTGCGGCCGAGGCCGATCTCCAGGGCGACCTCGTCGACGGCCGGGTCGCCGTTGGCGACGTAGCCGGGCACCAGGCGCGGATCGTTCGGCGGCGGGGCGAGCAGATCACCCGGCGCCAGATCGCCGGGCCTGATCCGCTGGTCCCACGGCACGAAGTCGGGCGCGACCAGGGCGTCCGGCCCCGGCAGCAGCGCCGATTCGCTCACCGTCGCATAGTCGGCCTCCGGTGGGGCCGCCACCACGACCGCCCACTGCCAGCCGCGATAGCCGGGCAGCGTGGCCTCGAAGCGGTGGGTTGCCGCGCTGTCGTCCTCGGTAGCCACGCCGAGGTGCGCCCCGACTCCGGCTGGTTCCAACTCCAGGAGCGCACGGCGGGCCAGATCGACGGCATCGGCCAGAATCGGCCTGACACCGGACTCAGAAACAGAAACTGCGCTCACGGCCTACATTTTGCCGTATGAAACGCAATCGGCGGACGTTGGCCATCGGTGTGCTGGTCGGTCTGGTCATCTTCAGCGGGTGTGGGGCCGCGCAAGATGCGTCGCCCGCGATGAATGTCGAGGTCGTGGCCACCCGGTCGCATGATCCGCACGCATTCACTCAGGGTCTGGAAATCGATGGCAACGTGCTTTACGAAGGCACCGGCCTGCCGGGCGCGTCGAGCGTGCGGGCGACGAACCGTGACACCGGCGAGGAACTCGCCCGGGTCGATCTCCCCGCGCCGTACTTCGGCGAGGGACTGACTCGCGCCGGGGACATCCTGTGGCAACTGACCTGGCAGGACCACACGGCCTTCGCCAGGGACCCGCACACGCTGGCCGAAGTGGGCCGCGTGTCCTATGACGGCGAGGGCTGGGGCCTGTGCACCCGCCGCGGCCGGCTGGTGATGAGCAACGGCACCGACACGCTCACCTTCCGCGATCCGGTCACCTTCGCGCCGACCGGCTCGATCCGGCTCACCAGTCATCAGAACGCGCGGCTCAATGAACTCGATTGCGCCGAGGACGGTTCGGTCTACGCCAACGACTGGCCGAGCGACCACATCCTGCGCATCGATCCCGACACCGGCGAGGTGCTCGCGCAGATCAACGCGAGCGGTCTGCTGCCGCGCACGATCATCCCGACTGGGGAGGACACGCTCAACGGGATCGCCCAGATTCCCGGCACCGATCGGTTCCTGCTGGCCGGTAAGAACTGGCCGACCACCTTCGAGGTCCGCTTCGTGCCCGCCGGATCGCCGTGACTTCCCGCACAACGATTCGCATGCGATTCGCTGTGCGGGGAAGTCCGGTGACATGCACCGCCGTCTACGACGCGATGAACGTCACCTTCCGCCGACACCTTCGAGAGCGAGTGAACGCCCAGCACCGAAGTACGACAGAATTGAAGACGTGACTACTCCCCGCGAACCTTCCGGTCCCGACCGTGATCGGTGGGACGGCGCGGAGTACCCACCGATCGAACGGCACCCCGGTTTCGATCGATATCCACCACCCAACACCCCGTCCGGCCGCGGGCCGCTGCCACCGCTCGACCCCGACCGGCTGGACCCGCAGGCCCGGCGCGCCGAATCACCCGACCTCGCCGAAGCGGAGACCCGCCGACACGCCACGCCCGATCCGGCGGACGCCAAGACCCGTCGTCACGGCGCACCGCAGTGGGGAGCCCGGCGCGACGACGACCATGTGCCCGATCCAGCGGACGCCACTACCCCGCGCCGCGTCTTCCCGCATCGTCCGGAACCGCCACGTCTTCCGGAAGCGCCGCGCCACCAAGAACCGCCGCGCCCGGAGCCGAAGGCCGCGCTGCCGCCGCCCACCGCGCCGCTGCCCGAGCAGCCGGACTCCGCCGGCGAAACTCCCATTCCGCAACGTGTTCCGCGCAAACTCACGGTCACCCGCGTCGCCGCCATGCGCGGCCGCCAGCTGACCGAAAAAGGCATCGCCACCTTCCAGCGCGCGGCGAAGGCGGACGGCGCCGACAAATCCGGCCTCACCGCGCTGACCTACGCGACGATGGCGAACTTCGCCCTCGACGCCGCGGTCGCCGTCTCGCTGGCCAACACCCTGTTCTTCGCCAGCGCCACCGCGGAGAGCAAGACGAAAGTCGCGCTGTACCTGCTGATCACGATCGCCCCGTTCGCGGTGATCGCCCCGCTGATCGGCCCGATGCTCGACCGGCTGCAGCACGGGCGCCGGGTGGCGCTGGCCACCTCGTTCGCATTGCGCGCGGTGGTCGCGGTGGTGCTGATCCTCGAATTCGACAGCTGGGCGCTGTATCCGCTCGCGCTGTGCATGCTGATCGGCAGTAAATCGTTCTCGGTGCTCAAGAGCGCCGTGACGCCGCGGGTGCTGCCACCCGATATCGACCTGGTGCGCACCAACTCTCGGCTCACGGTCTTCGGTTTGGTCGGCGGCACCATCGGTGCGGGCGGGATCGCCGCGCTGGCCGCCGCGATCGCAGGCTCCAGCGGCGCACTGATCTTCGCGACGGTGATCGCGTGCGCCGGAACGTATCTCAGCCTGCGCATCCCGTCCTGGGTCGAGGTCACCGAGGGCGAGGTGCCCGCGACGCTGAGCTATCACGCGCCCACCGAGGCGCTCTCCCCGGACAAGGAAGCCGCGACGCCGCCGCGCAAACGCAGGCAGCCGCTCGGCCGCTCGGTGGTGACCTCGCTGTGGGGCAACAGCGCCATCCGGGTGCTGACCGGGTTCCTCACCTTCTATGTCGCGTTCGTGGCCAAGGCCACCGAGCACCGCCCGGCCCAGCAGGCCGCGATGCTCGGCGTGGTCGGCGCGGCGGCGGCGATCGGCAACTTCGCCGGCAATGCGACCGGCGCCAGGCTCAAGCTCGGCAAGCCGACGCTGATCGTGCTCGGTTGTACCGCGGCCTGCGCGTTGGTCGCGCTGTTCGCGACGTTCGCCAACAACCTGCTCGGTGCCGCGCTGGCCACCCTGGTCGCGGCGGGCACCAGCGCGCTGGCGAAGGTGTCGCTGGACGCCTCGATCCAGGACGATCTGCCGCCCGAGTCGATCGCGTCCGGCTTCGGCCGTTCGGAGACCGTGCTGCAGCTCAGCTGGGTCGTCGGCGGCGCGGCGGGCGTGCTGCTGCCGACCGACTACTGGAAGGGGTTCGCGGTCGTCACTGCGATACTCGTGATCGGCCTGGTGCAGACCTTCGTCAGTTACCGCGGTCATTCGCTGCTGCCCGGCCTCGGCGGAAATCGTCCGCAACACGCGGAACAGGAAGTTCCGCAGACCCGGCCGATGCCACAGACTTCGAACGCATACCGTCGACCCGGGACGAGCGGCAGCGAGACGACCCGCATCCAACGAGGAATAGGAGACCCCAGCCAGTGAGCGAGCGAACCATCGACACAGCAGCTGTGCTCACTGCGGAGCCGACTGTCCGCGGGGTGGCGGTGTGACCAAGCTCAGCCCGCGCGCGATCGGCGCGCTGATCCTTGCCGCGCTCCTAGTGGTCACCGTCGCGTTCGTCGGGGTCCTGGTGGTGCTGGTCCGCAACGCGGATGAGCACGATCCGGTGATCACCGCATACGCCCACGGCAAGACGGTGAATGTCACGCCGTACGTGTACTGCTCGGTGCGGATGGAGGACTGCCGCTACGGGCAGACCGTCGCGCTGGACGTGCCCAAGGACTACCCGCTGCAGCTGTCGCTGCCGAAGCAGATCGCCGACGCACCGTGGCTGGCGCAGCTGGTCTACGCACTGCCCAACGGTGACCGGATCGACCGCGTGATCAGCCACACCGACTTCGCGGCGGGCGTGCTGGCGGTCAGCATCGACTCGCATCCGGAACCGGACCTGCGCCTGGTCGGGGTCGAGCTGCAGCTGCCGATCCTGGCGCGGGACAAGGACACCGGCAAGGAGTTCTACCTCCCGCACGCGGCCTGGTCGATCAGCACCGCGGCCTAGGGCATACGACCGACTGGCGACGTCACTCGACAAGCCGAGCAAGCACAGCGCGAGTTTTGCGAGCGCCGTTCGCGGCCCGTCTCACGTCCGAGTGGCCGAAGCGCATGCGCCGTAGGCGCGAGTCTCGGCCGCTCGGACGGGAGGCCCACCCGTCGCCCGACCACCACCCCTGATCGAATCGCTACGCGATGCTGGCCCCTGTGGCCGCGAACACGCCGCGGCCACGCGGCCGATAATTCAGTGGTCGAGTTCGCGTGCGACCGCGCGGACGACCTCTGAAATGCGTTGCGCCGTCTTGCGATCCGGGTAACGACCCTTGCGCAGGTCCGGCTGCACCGTCGCCTCGAGCAGGGTGATCATGTCCTCGACCATCCCGTGCAGCTCGTCCGGCGTGTGCTTGCGGGCGATGGGCTCCTTGCGGACGCGCTCGCGTTCCTGACGCTCCTGCCCCTGTCGAACCGACGGCGGGGCCTCGAGCAGCTTCAGGCTCAACGCCTGCGGTCCACGACGGCCCGCGGCCATGCCGAATTCGACGCGCTGGCCCGGCTTGAGTCCCTCGACACCCTCGGGCAACGCGGACGAACGGACATAGACGTCCTCACCCTCGTCCTGGGAAAGGAAGCCGAAGCCCTTTTCGACGTCGTACCACTTCACCCTGCCGGTCGGCACTGCGCTCACCTGTTCATCATCGAAAAACTCGAACCCCACCGGCCCGAGCACATCTGTCCACGGAACCCAGTGCGGCACAACGCCGCGCACAGGTTCACGTCTGTTTGCGAAAAGAACGCGCCCAGCAGTGATGCGGGACGCGCTTGCCTACGAGTCTACCCCGGTGCCTATAACGCAAGCACATCAGTTTTACGGTCGTCCGGTGACGAACCCTTCCGCTCCACCACCGCCGCACGACGCCGAACCCTCGTCGACCGGGGGCGGGCAGCGCAGGCCGGGTGACTGGTTGCTACAGCTCGCGCTCGGCCTGTTCGCGCTGGGATTGCTGGCGATCATCGCGATCTTCCTGATCCCGGTGTTGTCCGACGGATCGCCGGGGCTGTGGCTCTACTTCGCCGCGATGCTCGCGCCGCTGGGATTCCTGGTCGCGGTGCTGTACGCGCTGCGTTCAGGTAGGCGTTCGCGCTGAGTTACCCGGTCGTCACCTGGGGATCCGACCTGGCGATAACCGCCGATCTGACCCGGAGGTCACCGATGCGCTGCGAACGGGTTACCCGAGTCTGTCGTTACCAAATCCTGGTTGTGATCCTCGTCACATAACGGAGAGGTCACGGGCCGGTGACGACCGGGCACTGGTCTGAGCGCACCGCTTCTAGCTGCAAAGAAGGACCGACCTCCGGGCCGAGACCGCACCGAGACCCGCTCGTACACGCCGGTTACCAAATGGTGATTTTTCCCGCCGATCGTCGTACCGTTCTTAGCGAGCCGGGACAACCGGCACACACCGGCCCGCCGCACCGAACCTCGCCCCGCGGGCACCGGAAACCCGACGGAAACGTAGGGGCGAGGGCGGGCATGACGACCTCTCAGTCCAGCCCATACCGATGACCTCGTAGGTGCGTCGAGAGGAAGACGAACCCGATATGAGTGGACGCCATCGCAAGCCAAGCTCCACCGGTCGCACGGTAGCCAAGGTTGCCGTGACCGGTGCGATCATGGGGACCGCAGGTGTGGCCCTCGCTGGCACCGCCAGCGCGGCACCCGACTCCGACTGGGATCGCCTCGCACAGTGTGAGGCCGGCGGTAACTGGGGCATCGATACCGGCAACAGTTTCCAAGGTGGACTGCAGTTCTCCCCGAGCACCTGGAAGGCCCACGGCGGCGGCGAGTACGCGGCCACCGCCAACCAGGCCTCCCGCGAGCAGCAGATCGCAGTGGCCGAGAAGGTTCTCGCCTCCCAAGGCTGGGGAGCCTGGCCGAGCTGCTCCTCCAAACTGGGTCTGAGCAGCGCGCCCACCCCGCGCTCCGCTCCCGCCGCCAGCGAATCCCCGCGCTGGAACCCCTCGCCCGCGCCGCAGGCCGCTCAGGCCGCGCCGGACAGCACCCAGCAGGTCTTCTCGGCCGTCGACCGCGCACTCGAGGTCGTGCAGAACCAGGGCGTCCAGGTGCCCAAGGAAGCCTTCGACTTCTTCAACGCCGCCAAGGCGAGCAACACCAAGCTCGATCCCGCCATCGTGAACTTCTACGAGGCGAACAAGGGTCTGCTGCCTTCCTGATCCACTCACGAATAAGGCCCCGCATCCTCGGATGCGGGGCCTTATTCGTATCTTCGGACTTTTCCGTCCGGAAATCAGCGGTTGATCACCGTGTTCGGGTGCATGTAAGGCAGCTGATCTGCCGGGACCGGAAACTCGGTGTCCTCACCGTACGGCGAGAGGCCACCGGAACGGGTCGACGAGAGTTCGGTGACCGCGTGGTCACCTTCGGCGACCTTCGGCCAGCCGTTGTCGACATAAGGTTTCTTCGATTTGTTCACCACAACCACATGCTAGCGGCTCGCGGTCTCGCTGACCCGTCAGGCTGGACCTAGTCGGCAAACTCTTCGCGTTGGCAAATCGACGGTTCCGAGGGCGTGCGTCAGCCGGTGTTCGACGGGCTACCGATGTGCGCTCGAAATCGATCGTGACCTGGGCATCCGCCGTGCGCCCGGCTCCGCACCGGCGGGCCACCGAGCAAGACCGTAGGCTGGATCGGATGACCGCGACCTCCCTTGCCGGATGGCTCGGTGCACGTAGTGATGCCCAGTTGGTGACACTGCTCGAACTCCGGCCTGATCTGGCTGTGCCGCTGCCCTCGTCGATGGCCGTGCTGGCCGCGCGGGCCGAGCAGCGCGCTTCCGTGCTGCGCGCCACCGATGACCTGGACACGCTCGATTTCGCGATCCTGGAAACCCTTGCGGTGCACGGGGTGACGCGGACCGAAAGCAACGGCGCTCCGTTGACCCGCGACGAGTTGCACGTGCAGCTGAACGAACGCGTGCCTGCCGCCGCGATCGAAGCGGCGATCAAGCGATTGACCGCCCGCGCACTGGTGTGGACCAGCGACGATGGGCTGCATCTGATCACGGCCGCGGTCGAGGCGCTGCCGTGGCCGATCGGCAGCACCACCGAGATCCCGGACTCGCTCACCGAACCCGAGGTCCGCGACGCGCTGCCCGAACTCACCTCGGCGGCGCGGGCCCTGCTGGACAAGCTGGCCACCACCGGTCCGCGCGGCCGCACCAGGGACGCCGCGCCGGGCACCCCGGCCGACCGCCCGGTCCAGCAGCTACTTACCCGCAGGCTGCTGAACCGGATCGACGACGAGACGGTGGAACTGCCCGTCACCGTCGGTCAGGTGCTGCGCAACGAGCCGGTCACGCATCCGCACGCGCTGACCCCACCCACCCCGAAGCCGAAGAAGCAGACCGCCGCCGACGTGAACGCGGTCGCCGCGGGCGAAGTGGGCGAACTGCTGCGGCACTGCGCCGCGATCCTGGACATCCTCGGTCAGGCGCCCGCACCCGCCTTGCGCGCAGGCGGACTCGGCGTGCGGGAGTTGCGCCGCATCGCCAAGCAGGCCGGCGTCGACGAGCCGCGAGCGGGTTTGCTGGTCGAACTGCTGGCGGCCGCGCGACTGATCGAAAAGGGTTTGCCGGACCCACCGCCGGAGGTCGACTCGACCGACGACTTCTGGGCGCCGACGCCCGCGATCGACGCCTGGCTGGAGGCTCCGCTGGCCCGGCGCTGGACCGTGCTGGCCCTTGCGTGGCTCGAATTGGACCGGATGCCATGGATGATCGGCCTGCGCGACGCCAATGACAAACCCCTCGCGGCCCTCTCGCTGGAGCTGCGCACCCCGCACGCGCCACGCGACCGGCACGCCATCCTCGGCCTGCTCGCCGAATATCCGTCCGGCAACGCGCTCACTCCGGCCGATATCGGTCGCGTGCTCGCCTGGCGACAACCACGCTGGCGCAGGCACTTTCGGCTGGAGGCGGTGGAACAGACGCTGAGCGAGGCCGAGGCGCTGGGCTTCGTCGGCCGCGGCGCGCTCGGCTCGCCGGCCCGCGCGCTGCTGCACGGCGCGCCGACCAGCGCGGCCGATGCCGAGGCGGCCATGGAGTCGGCGTTGCCCGCACCGGTCGATCACGTGCTGGTCCAGGCGGACCTGACGGTGATCGCCCCCGGCCCGCTCACCGCGGATCTGCAGCAGCGGATCGAGCTGGTCGCCGACGTCGAATCCGCCGGTGCGGCAACGGTTTACCGAATCAGCGAGACGTCGGTACGGCGCGCGCTCGATGCCGGGCTCACCGCCGCCGAACTGCACGCGCTGTTCACGAAGCACTCGCGGACCCCGATTCCGCAGGCCCTGACCTACCTGATCGACGACGTCGCCCGCAGGCACGGACAGCTGCGCGCCGGGATGGCGCAGTCGTTCCTGCGCAGCGACGACCCGGCGCTGCTGGCCCAGGTGCTGGCCGCGCCGGTGGCCGGGACGCTGGCGCTGCGGGCCATCGCGCCGACGGTAGCCATCGCCCAGGCACCACTCGGCGAGGTGCTCGAGCAGCTCCGCGCGGCCGGTTTCGCACCGGCCGGCGAGGATTCGGCGGGCATCATCGTCGATCTGCGCCAGCGCGGTGCCCGGATCTCGGCCCGGCCCAACGCCAGGCCGCCGTGGCGGCCGACGCCGCCGAGCACCGAACAGCTGGAACTGCTCGTCACCGAACTACGCGCGGCCGAACGCGCTACCAGCGCGCGCTCCGGGCAGTCGGTGCGGATGGACGGCACCCGCACCAACACCGCGGCGACCCTGGCCCTGCTGCAACTGGCCGCGCGGGTGCGGCGCTCGGTGAATATCGGCTATGTCGACGCATCCGGCGTCGCGACGCAGCGCGTGGTGGAACCACTCAAGGTCGGCAACGGCCAGCTCGACGCGCTCGACCCGGTGACGGGCGCGATCCGGCACTTCACGCTGCACCGGATCGCGTCGGTCGCCCTGCTGGAATGATCAGGCCTTGGGCTTGGCGAGGCAGAAGGTGGTCTTCGGCGCCTCGGAGATGAGGCGGAAGCTGTCCGCGTCGGCCCCGCACAGCAGCTCGTCGGCCTGGCCGTCGATCCGCTTCACCACCTTGAAGGTGGCCTCGGTGGAACCGCAGTCCACGTTCTTGACGGCGGTGCTGCTGGTCTCGTTGTAGCAGCTGCCCTGCTTGAAATTGGGCGCCAGACACAGGAAGGCGCCGCCGGTCTGGTAGCCGGAGTAGTCCGTCGCACAGTCGATCTTCTTGTCGGAGGTCTGTGCGATCTTGTAGACGGCCTGCTCCGACGAGCAGTCGACCGTCTCCGCCTTGGCGTCGGACGAGGCGCCCTTGACGATGCAGTCACCGACCTTGGCCGAGCCCGACTTGCTGTCTTCCTTGGCCGACGAACAACCGACGACCGTGACGATCACCGCCGCCACCGCTACGAGGGCAAGCACCACGCGTGCCAGCAGCCTCGCTCCTGGAAACTTCACCTGAAAACCTCTCTCACCGAACACATTCACGCCGCTCGCGAACGCGGTGAGGATACCCGGACGCCGAGTACGGCCGCATCGGCGCTACGGGTGATATCGAACTGCGGGGTAGCGCGGACTACCAGGTGCTCCACATGCCGAGGAGGGCGTATCCGAGGATGCTCGGAAGCAGACGGCCGAGCAATTGGAATCCAAAAGAGTTCACTAGCAATGCCTTTCGCGTATCACCCATAACGTGGACATTCGTCCAACACGTGAGTTCTTTCGCTTCGACAGACCGAGTCGTTACGCTTGGCCAGTATGACGCTGGACGATGTTGCCCGCGACTTGTACGGACTCGCTCCGCGCGAGTTCGTCGCTGCCCGCACGGCCCAGGTCGACGCAGCCAAGGAGGCGGGCGACAAGGAACTCGCGGCCGCCATCGGCAAACTCCGCAAACCGACGGTCACCGCGTGGACGGTGAATCTGCTGGCCCGCGAGGCGCCCGACGACGTCGAAGCGCTGCTACAACTGGGTGCGGCGCTGCGCTCGGCGCAGCGAAAACTGTCCGGCGCCGAGCTGCGCACCCTCACCGCGCAGCGGCAACAGGCAGTCAACGCCCTGGCCAAGAAGGCGGGCACGCTGGCCGCCGAGCACAAGCACCCGGTGAACGAGGGCGTGTTGCGCGAGGTCGGGCAGACACTGAACGCAGCACTGGCCGACCCAGACGTCGCCGAGCAGGTCCATTCCGGGACACTGGCCACCGCAGCAACCTACGACGGGTTCGGCCCCGCCGCCCCCGGCCTGGTCGCGGTCGAAAAGGAGGCACCCACCCCTCCTGCCCCCACCGAGAACAACCCGCGCCAGGAACTGAACGACGCTTTGGAAGCACTCGAATCCGCCCGCGCGGCAAGAGATTCAGCGCACAAAGACGCCGAGAGCACAGCAGATCAGCGGAGCGACATCGACTCTCGGATCGCCGACCTGAAAGAAGCACTCGCACAGGCCGAACAAGAGCGCCAGTTCAACCGCGCAGCCGAACGCACAGCCCAGGATCAATTGCGTTCTGCCCAAAAACAACTCGATCGAGCGCAGCGATGGGTGAAGCGGGCCCGAGAGCACATCGACGACGAATAACCTGCCCCCCTCACCCTTTGTGTAACCCGGACACTTCGCATACCGGGTGAGCGGGTCACGCGAAGAGTGGGCGGTCCCCAATTCCCCACGCGGGCAGCAGAATCGATACCCCGTGTCGAGATCGTGCACCCGGATTAGTGCCAGTGCCGGGCGGATGCCGAGAGAGGATGCGGATCCGTGGTCGAAACCGGGTACAGCAGCGCGCTGACACAGATTTGGGCTAGCCGACCGCGGCGGTGTGCTGACTGAAGCCTTTGCCGAGGCAAGCACAGCGATGGGTGGAACGCGCCCGCGAGCGCTTCGACGGCGAACAACCTGAACCACTCACCCTTTGCGTAACCCGCTCACTCTGTATACCTGGTGAGCAGGTCACACAAAGAGTGAGCGGCCGCCAATCCCCCACGCGGGCAGCAGAATCCGCACCCCGTGTCGGGGTTGTGCACCCGGACCAGGGCCAGCGCCGGGCCGATTCCGAGAGAGGGCGCGGATCCGTGGTCGAAACCGGATACAGCACCCGCCACGAGTGCCCGGCACCCCACCTCACCCAGCCAAAAGCAGAATCCGCACCCTCACTCGGGACCTGCACTGAGACTTTAGGGCCCTATTCCGAGTGCAGATCCCGAGACAGAGTGCAGATCCTCGGGCACACCGCCCCCCGGACCACCCGGCGGGCCTGATCGACC
>NZ_JBEYZJ010000006.1:465237-760634 GCF_040645995.1 Nocardia sp. NPDC046473 | reverse complement strand
GGGTCCCCGGCTTTCTCTTCCGCAGCCTGTGATGGGCAACGCTCGAGTTCCAGCGTGAGGACTGGCTGTGGCCCGGTTGAAAGAGGCTGGGGAAACCGAGCCGAGTGTGGTCGTCGGTGCCGTCGAGCCGAGCCAACGGGTCGCTGGCGTCCTCGAGCCAAGCCAAGCCAAAGGGTCGTCGGGTGCCGCCGAGCCGAGCCGAACGGTCGTTGGCGTCATCGAGCCGAGCCAAAGGGTCGTTGGCGTCATCAAGCCGAGTCATATGGTCGCTGTTGAAGATCGTTTAACGACCATATGACTCGACTCGAAATGCTTACCGGGTCACAGCTTCACCAGTGTCCGGCTGTACTGGGGGATGAGGCGGATCTTGCCTGCGGTGCCGAAGTCGATGGTGACTGTCGCCAGGGGGCCGAAGCCCTCGGCGGCGACTACCTTGCCGAGTCCGTACTTGTCGTCGCTGACTCGGTCGCCTACGGCGAGAACGAGATTGGCGTTGTTGCGGGCGGCGCCGCCGGGGGCGGGGCGACGTGAGCTGCGGTCGCCGCCGCGTACACCGGGGCGCTGTTGCTCGGACCAGCCGTCGCCGCGGGTCCAGTCACGTTCCATTCGGTCGTCGTCACCGCGCCGGCGGATGCCGCGGGTGGCCGCGGAACCGGTCGGCTCGAGCCGCCGCCAGTCGATCAGGTGATCCGGAATCTCTTGTAGGAAGCGCGATTCCGGATTGGAGACGGGCTGACCCCAGCCGGAGCGCACCACCGCTCGGGTCAGGTACAGCCGCTTCCTGGCCCGGGTGATGCCGACGTAGGCGAGTCGGCGTTCCTCGGCCAGCTCGGTCGGATCGCCGAGCGCCCGCATGTGCGGGAATTGGCCGTCCTCCCAGCCGGTCACGAAGACGACCGGGAATTCCAGGCCCTTGGCGGTGTGCAGGGTCATCATCGTGACCACCCCGGTGCCCTCGTCCGGGATCTGGTCGGTGTCGGCCACCAGCGAGACCCGCTCCAGGAATGCGGCGAGCGAACCCGGATCCGGTTCACCCTCGGCCGCCTCCGGCACCAGTCCCTCTTCCCGGGCCGCCTCCGCGTTGTTGTGCGCCTCGGAGCTGAATTCCCGTGCGACGCTGACCAGTTCGTTGAGGTTGTCCAGCCGGGCGCCGTCCTGCGGATCGTCGGACGATTCCAGCTCGGCCCGGTAACCGGTGCGCTCCAGCACCGCGTCGACGACATTGCCGACGTCGGGGAAGTCGAGGTTCTCCTGTACGCCCGCCGCCCTGATCTCCTCCAGCAGGTCGAGGAATCCGGCGATCGCCCGCTGCGCCCTGGTGTTCAGCAGCGCGACCTTGCCGTCGGCCGCGTCCCGCAGCGCCGCGGCGAAGCCGATGCCACGCTGATCGGCGTGCACCGCAACGCACGCCTCGGCCCGATCACCGATGCCACGCCGCGGGGTGTTCAGGATCCGGCGCACGCTCACCGCGTCCTCCGGATTCTCCAGCACCCGCAGGTAGGCGACGATGTCGCGCACCTCCTTGCGCTCGTAGAACCGGACGCCGCCGACCACCTTGTACGGCAACCCCATTCGGATGAAGATCTCTTCCAGCGCACGGGAGTTGTTGTTGGTCCGGTAGAACACCGCGACGTCGCCGTAGTTGGCCTCGCCCTGATCGACCAGCTTGTCGATCTCGCGCGCGACGAACGCGGCCTCGTCGTGCTCGTTGTCGGCTACATACCCGGTGATCAGGTCGCCCTCGCCGGAATCGGTCCACAGCTTCTTGTCGCGCCGGTTCTCGTTGCGCGAAATCACCGCGTTCGCGGCGGACAGAATGTGCTGGGTGGAGCGGTAGTTCTGTTCCAGCAGAATGGTTTCCGCGTCCGGGAAGTCGCGCTCGAACTCCTCGATATTGCGGATGGTCGCGCCGCGGAAGGCGTAGATGGACTGATCCGCGTCGCCGACCACACACAGCTCGCTCGGCGGCGCCTGATCCTCGCTGGTCTCCGTGCGATGGTGACCGACCAGCTCGCGCACCAGAACGTACTGAGCGTGGTTGGTGTCCTGGTACTCGTCGACCAGCACGTGCCGGAACCGGCGCCGGTAGTACTCCGCGACCTGCGGATGGTGCTGCAACAGCGCCACCGTCTCACCGATCAGATCGTCGAAATCCAGCGCGTTCGCCGCGCGCAGCCGCCGTTGATATTCAACGTAGACGCGGGCGACCAAGGCGGGCAGTTCGGTTTCGTCGGACTCGGCATCCGCGACCGCCTGTTGCGGTCCGATCAGCTCGTTCTTCAGATTCGAGATGGCGGTCGACAGCAGCCGGGCCGTGTATTTCTTCGTGTCGATGTCGAAGTCGCGACTGACCATGGTGAGCAGTCGCCGCGAATCATCGGCATCGTAGATGGAGAAATTCGAATTCAGGCCGGGCAGCAGGGCCGCTTGCATGCGCAGGATGCGAACACAACTGGAGTGGAACGTAGACACCCACATGTTGTTCGCCCGCGGACCGACCAGGCCGATCACCCGCTCCCGCATCTCCGCAGCAGCCTTGTTGGTGAAGGTGATCGCGAGCACCTGGCCCGGCGTCACGCCACGGGCGGCAAGGAGGTAGGCGATACGCCTGGTGAGCACGGCGGTCTTACCGGAACCGGCACCCGCCACGATCAGCAGGGGTGCGCCACTGTGCACCACGGCGGCCCGCTGCTGCGGATTCAGGCCGTCGAGTAGCTGCTCGGCCTCCGCGGCACGCCGACGCTCCCGTTCGACACGCCGCTGTTCCAATTCGGGGGCCGACGGCGGTGGTTCGGGGACAGCGGCCCGCTGCGTTTCCCGCACCGCACGCACCTCCTCGAGCTGCCGGACCGCTGCGTCGGCGTTACCACCGGTGACCTGCGGTTTTTGTGTCGAATCCGGCTGCAGTGCGCGACCGGCCTGCGTCTTGGGAGCCACCGTGATGTCCATCGCCCATCCACGCTACCGGCGGACACCGACAGAGTTGAAGTCCCGGGTCATCCCAGTGTGCGGCCTCGCGCATTCGCGGCTGGCAAGCGCCCCTGGATCGGTACCACCCCGGCGAACGGAGGGTGAACTCCCCAGGCAGGCGCCGCGCGCCATTCCGTGTCCCGCTTCTCAGCAGATTCACAAAACGAAATGTTTTGCATACCTACCGGCCCGTGGCAGACTGGCGACATGATGAGTGCCCGCGCGATACATCCGTTTCGGTTACCGACCGGATATCGTGATCGCGGCACCTGTATCTGAGCGCACATCCTGGGGGACAATTCGATGGCCCTACCAGGTCTGTTTCACGGTGAAAGAACCGATCGGTAACGAGCCGGGCTCACCCGCCGATCCAGGTTCTGACACGAGGAGATGAATGATGAGCACCCCCGCCACAACGACCGGGTCCGATTCGGCGTTGCCGCAGAGCGACGCGGAGATCGACAAGCTCCGCAAGGAGATCGATCACCTCGATGCCGAGATCCTCGCCGCCATCAAGCGTCGCACGGAGATCTCCCGGATCATCGGTCGCACCCGGATGGCCTCTGGCGGGCCGCGCCTCGTACACAACCGTGAAATGAAGGTGCTGGAGCGATTCAGCGAACTCGGCCAGGAAGGCCACACGCTCGCCATGCTGCTGCTGCGCCTCGGCCGCGGCCGCCTCGGTCACTGACCGCCCTCCCCTGTCGGCCGCTGCACGCGGCCCTAGATCCATGCGGCAAAAAGCACGACAACCGCATCCCCAAGGCCGCCCCGGGTGTTCATCACCCCGGGGCGGTCGTTTCGTCTCTGCCTCGGCTCAGCTGAGCGCGATGTACTTGGTGGAGAGGTATTCCTCGATGCCCTCGGTGCCGCCCTCGCGGCCGAAGCCCGACGCCTTGACACCGCCGAAAGGTGCTGCGGGGTCGGAGATTACGCCGCGGTTGACGCCGACCATGCCGGACTCCAGCCCCTCGGCCACACGCAGCGCACGGTCCAAGTCGCGGGTGTAGACGTAACTGACCAGACCGAACTCGGTGTCGTTCGCCGCGGCGATGCCCTCTTCCTCGGTGGCGAAGCCGACGATCGGCGCGACCGGGCCGAACACCTCCTCGCGCAGGATCCTGGCCCGCGCCGGGATATCGCTGAGGATGGTGGCCGGGTAGAACCAGCCGGGACCGCCGGGCGCCTTGCCGCCGAGCCGCACCTGGGCGCCCGCCGTGACGGCGTCCTCGACCAGCTCGCTGACCGTGTTGAGCTGCTCCTCGTTGATCAGCGGGCCGAGGGTGGTGGCCGGATCCGTGCCGGGACCGAGGACCACGCTGCTCGACATCGCCTCGACGAACTTGCTGGTGAACTCCTCCAGCACCCCGTTCTGCACGTGGAACCGGTTGGCCGCGGTGCACGCCTCGCCGCCGTTGCGCAGCTTCGCCAGCATCGCGCCCTGCACGGCCGCGTCGATGTCCGCGTCGTCGAACACCACGAACGGCGCGTTGCCGCCGAGTTCCATCGACGTGCGCAGCAGCCCGCTCGCCGACTTCTCCACCAGCTTCTTGCCCACTTCGGTGGAGCCGGTGAAGGTGAGCTTGCGCAGCCGGGGATCGTCGAGCAGCGGCTGGGTCACCGCGCCGGAATGGCTCGACGTGATCACCGACAGCACGCCGTCGGGCAGCCCGGCCTCGCTGCACAACTTGGCGAGCAACAGCATGGTCAGCGGCGTCGCCGAGGCGGGCTTGACGATCATCGTGCAGCCGGCCGCGAGCGCGGGGCCGATCTTGCGGGTGCCCATGGCCAGCGGGAAGTTCCACGGCGTGATCGCCAGGCACGGCCCGACCGGCTGCTTGTGCACCATGATCCGGCCGGTGCCCGACGGCGCGTGCAGGTAGCGCCCGTGCACCCGGACAGCTTCCTCGCTGAACCACCGGAAGAACTCCGCGCCGTACTTCACCTCGTTGCGGCTCTCCGGCAGCGCCTTGCCCATTTCCAGGGTCATCAGCAGCGCGAATTCCTCGGCGCGCGCGGTGATCTGCTCGAAGACGGCGCGCAGGATCTCGCCGCGTTCCCGCGACGGCCGCGCGGCCCAGTCGGCCTGCACCGCGACGGCCGCGTCGAGCGCGCGCACCGCGTCTTCGGGTGTCGCGTCGGCGACCTGCGTCAGCACCTCCCCGGTGGCCGGATTGTGCACCGGAAAGGTGCCACCGCCGGTGGCGGCCACCGGCCCACCGATCCATAGTTGCGTCGGGACGGATTCGAGAACTTCGCGTTCGGACACCATGAGGCCAGCGTAGGCCGCGCCGCAGCGGATCTCACCGGGTCCGGCGGGGTGTTTGCCGTGCGCGGCCGTGGGACGGTGAGTAACCTCGGCGAACGTGAGCAGCGACATCACCGCCACGGCGGCCTGGCGGAAACTGCACGAACACTTCGACGGGATCGCGGGGCGGCACCTGCGGGAGCTCTTCGCCGACGACCCGTCGCGTGGCCGTGCGCTGACCATCGACGTAGCGGACCTGCACATCGACTTCAGCAAGCATCGGGTCTCGCGGGAAACGCTGCACCTGCTGGTCGAATTGGCGCGCGAGGCCAAGGTCGCCGAGCGCAGGGACGCGATGTACCGGGGCGAGCACATCAACACCTCGGAGGATCGCGCGGTCGCGCATATCGCGTTGCGGCTGCCCGAGGGCCAGGCGCTCACCGTGGATGGTGTCGACGCGGGCGCCGAGGTGCACGAGGTGCTGCGGCGGATGGGCGAGTTCACCGACGCGCTGCGCTCCGGTGACTGGCGCGGCGCCACCGGCGAACGCATCAGCACCGTGGTCAATATCGGCATCGGCGGGTCCGACCTCGGGCCGGTGATGGTGTACCAGGCGTTGCGGCACTACGCCGACGCGGGCATCGGCGCGCGGTTCGTCTCCAATGTCGATCCGGCCGATTTGGTGGCCGAACTCGACGGACTCGACCCTGCGACAACGTTGTTCATCGTTGCCTCGAAAACCTTCTCCACCCTGGAGACGCTGACCAACGCGACCGCCGCCCGGCGCTGGCTGGTCGCCGCGCTCGGCGAGGGCGCCGTCGCCAAGCATTTCGTCGCCGTCTCGACCAACGCGGAGAAGGTGGCCGAGTTCGGCATCGATACCGCCAACATGTTCGGCTTCTGGGACTGGGTGGGCGGGCGCTACTCGGTAGATTCCGCGATCGGCCTTTCGGTGATGGCGGCCATCGGCAAGGCGCGCTTCGCCGAGTTCCTCGCCGGAATGCATGCCGTGGACGAGCATTTCGCGAACGCGCCGCTGGAGGCGAACGCGCCGGTGCTGCTCGGTTTGCTGGGCGTCTGGTATTCGAACTTCTTCGGCGCGGAATCCCGTGCGGTGCTGCCGTATTCGAACGATCTGGCCCGCTTCCCCGCCTATCTGCAGCAGCTCACCATGGAGTCCAACGGTAAGTCGGTGCGCGCCGACGGCAGCCCGGTCACCACCTCCACCGGCGAAATCTTCTGGGGCGAACCGGGAACCAACGGCCAGCACGCCTTCTACCAACTGCTGCATCAGGGCACCCGGCTCATCCCGGCGGACTTCATCGGCTTCGCCCGCCCCACCGACGACCTGCCGACCCGTGACGGCACCGGCAGCATGCACGACCTGCTGATGAGCAACCTGTTCGCGCAGACCAAGGTGCTCGCGTTCGGCAAGACGGCGGAGGAGATCGCCGCGGAAGGCACCGACCCGAAGGTGGTGCCGCACAAGGTGATGCCGGGCAACCGGCCGAGTACCACCATCCTCGCGCCACAGCTCACGCCGTCGGTCGTGGGCCAGTTGATCGCGCTCTATGAGCATCAGGTGTTCGTCGAAGGCACCATCTGGGGTGTCGACAGCTTCGATCAGTGGGGTGTCGAGCTCGGCAAGCAGCAGGCGCTGGCGCTCGCACCACTGCTAACCTCCGCGGAAGAGCCTGAGCCGCAAGGAGACTCGTCCACCGATGCGCTGATCCGCTGGTACCGCGCCAAGAAGTAGCGGTACTCAGGGCCGTACGACGACGTCGTAGCGGCGGCCACGCTGGCGTAGCACCAGATCGGCTCGCGTCTTTGTGGTGCCGATCAGATCGGCGTTCAGCAGGTCGCTTTCGCGCACTTTGGTGCTGGCGGCCGCGGGCGTGCGGCCGCCGCGAATGTGGCGGCGCAGCAATCGATCCTCGAGCAGCCGACGCGGCGCGTCGAGGTACCAGCACTCGTCCAGCAGCTTGCGCACCGCTGACCATTCCCGGTCGCCGACATCGTCGAGCAGCAGGTAGTTGCCCTCGGTGAGCACTATCCGCTGCTGATCGAAGACGACGCCCGCGGGGACCGGAGCGTCGATGGCGCGGTCGAAGGTCGGCCACGGCACCGGTTCACCGATCGGGGTATCCCGGAGTCTGCGGAGGTTGTCGAGGAAGGCCGCGGTGTCGAAAGTATCCGGTTCGCCTTTGCGCGCAAGGTTTCCCGCGGCGCGCAGCACGTCGTTGCCGAGGTGGTAGCCGTCCATCGGCGCGATCTGGGCGATCGGCGACTCGGCGTTGAGCGCATTGCGAAGCCGGACCGACAGGGTGGACTTCCCCGCGCCGGGCGGTCCGACGATGCCGAGCAGATATCGGCCGCCGCCGTCCGCGTGCTCGCGCACCCGTCGGACCAGCGCGCTCAACGAAGTCTCGGCGTACGCCCTGTCCACCGCGTTACTGTACTGCCGGATCACCTCGTCGGCGGCCTCGATGACCGCCACATCCATGCCGATCACGCATGCCGAGCATGCGAGATTCTCGCTTGTCGCACCGATACGGCACTCTTACCGTCGATCGGGTGAGTGCGATCGAGAACAAGAAACTGCTGGAGCACATCTTCGAGCAGATGGCCGCGGGCAACACCAGCGCGCTGAGCGACGCGATGGCGGACGAGTTCCGCTGGGTGTTTCCGGGCGACTGGTCGTGGAGCGGCACCTGGGCGCCGAAAGTTGTTGTGCTGAAAGAACTTCTGCGTCCGCTGATGGCCCAGTTCACCGAATATCGAGTCGCCGCCGACTTCGTCATCGCGGCGGATGACCGTGTCGTGGTCCAAGCCCGCGGATACGGCCGCACAATTCGCGGCGACCGTTACGACCAAACCTACTGCTTCCTCTTCCGAGTAACCGACGGGCAATTGACGGAAGTCATCGAACACTGCGACACGGCACTGGTCGAGCGAGTGCTGGAAACAATCGCGGTCTAGCACACAAAAGAACATCTCACCGAGCTCGTGTCGAGCGCGGTGAGACGTTCGGTGTTACCGATAGCGATTGTTAGTCGCGAGTCGCCAGCTGCGGCAGCTTGGTGGCCTTGGTGGCGTTGGCCACCTGGACACAATCAGCGGCCGTTGTCCCCGCAGTGTTATTACGGACATTGGTGTTGCATGCGTTCTTCAGCGCGGTGGACAATGCGCCG
This sequence comes from Nocardia sp. NPDC046473, assembly GCF_040645995.1. Taxonomy (NCBI): domain Bacteria; kingdom Bacillati; phylum Actinomycetota; class Actinomycetes; order Mycobacteriales; family Nocardiaceae; genus Nocardia; species Nocardia sp. NPDC046473. Next base: position 752,225 of record NZ_JBEYZJ010000006.1, on the reverse strand, counting down.
TAGTTGGAATTGGACGACAGCAGGGTCTGCGTGGTCCAGTACAGCGCGGCGGTCTTCGGGATGCCGAGCCCGGTGACGGTCACGCCGTTGAGGGTGCCACCGTCGGTGATGATCGAGGCGGTCCGGTTGCCCACTCCGCTGTTGGTGTGGACGCCGCCACTGTCGCCGCTACCGGCGTACCAGTACTGGCCCTTGTAGGTGTCGGGATCCTGGTATGCCTTCGGGTTCTTCATATCCCGGATCACGCCGATGGAGCTGCACACGCCGAGCTTCCACCGATTGGCGGCAGTGTTGCACGGGTTGGCGGTGTCCACCAGGAAGGTGAGCTCGCCGAAGACGTCCGACATGGACTCGTTGATCGCGCCCGGCTCATTGCGGTAGACCAGACCGTTGGTGTGCTGGGTGACGCCGTGGGTCAGCTCGTGTGCGGTGATGTCCTCGGTGGTCAGACCCGAACCGTAGGCCATGTAGCTGCCGGACCAGAAGGCGTTCCGGTACGGGCATTCGGTGGTGGTGCACAGACGGACGGTGCCGCGCAGCGCTTTACCTTTGCCGTCACCGGTGTCCGACCCGATCAGGTTGGTCAGGTTGGCCACCTTGGTGTACTGCGCGTAGAACTGCTCGGTCTTGCCGAAGTAGTCGTAGATCTTGTCGACATCGGCGATTCCGCTGGCGGGCTGGCCTTCCGACCTGGTGGAACGGATGCTGCCGGTGCCACACCCGGCGTTGTTGGGGTCGATCCGCCGGTTGGCGTTGTCGCACACGACCCGGTTGAGGTTCTTGGTCTCACTCCAGCTGTCGAGCACCTTGCCGGTGTTGTTCGCGTCGACGAAGACGACCCAGGTCGAAGGCTCGCCCTTCTTCTCGGCGGTCGCACCGGTGATGTCGACCTTGAACGCGGGCACCGCCGTGCTCTGTGCCTCATCCTTGGCGGCCAGTTTCGCGTCGTACCAGTAGGCCTTCGTGTCGCTCACGGACAGCTTGTCGAGGGCCGTCTCGCTCTGCTCGGCAACCTTTTTCAGTGCCGCCTGCTGGATCTGGGCGGACGGCTGGGTCGTCGCGAACTTGCCCTGTGACTTCTTCGACAACGAGCCGGTCACCGAGATGAGCGAGCCGTCGGCCGTCAGCGACTGTGCCGCCGAGGCGCCGAATACCTGTACCTTGTCGATTTCCTGACGCAGTCGGACCGTGGATCCCTCACCAACTTGGAACACTGACTCCACGACCAGATTGCCTGCGGTTTCGCCATTTCCGCCGAGCGCCTTCTGCACACCGTTCGCGTGCGCTTCCGCCGCGGCCGGAGCTTCGGCGGCCGTTCCCGCGGGCGCCTTGATCGGCTCCTTGGGGACCACCTGCTGAACGGCGCCTTGCTGATCCGTAGTTACTTCTTTCGGCACGGCCGAAAGGTCGGAACCCGCCGGTGCTGATGGACTGGCCGGTGGCGCTCCGCTGGCACCAGGGCCGGACGCGAAGATCATTGCCCCGACAGCAATTATCGCAAAGGCGGTATTTCGTCCCGCCCGTTTATGTGTGGGTTTCATGACCAAGTAGAACCACATACGGGCGGGCAACTCGACTGGAGACGAGTACTGGGGAAAGCTGAGAATAGGCTGGTAATCTTCGAGCTATCACTGAATTCCGGCCCGTAAAATGTTATGCGCGAATATCTTTCGAATCAATTGCCGTCAGAGTGAGGTGAACAGTTTGTACGCAGACGCATGCCGAATCTCAATCGCGTTGATCTACGGCAGATCCCGCAGTGCTGACATCTAATGCACTCGCAGAGAACAGCTTTCGACCGCCAATGCCGCCCGGGTACGACGCTGTACCCACGACAAAGACCGACAACCGCGCCAACATTTCAACCAGAAATACTGCCGCCCAAGCTATTCCGACTGTCGAGGCACACTCACACCAGTGCCCGTTCCAGGATGGCTCCGGTGTTCACACCGGTCGGCAGAGTGCCGAAGGCGATGCCCCAATCGTCGCCGAGCCTGGTGGCGCAGAAGGCGTCGGCAACCGCCGGGTGACCGTGCCGGACCAGCTGCGCACCCTGTAGCACCAGGGCCATGAGCTCGACGATGCGACGGGCCCGGAACTCGATGTCGCTGAGGTCGGACAGTTCCTTGCCGACCCGCGTGATGGCGTCGTCGAGCCGCGGATTCTCGCCGCGGGCCAGCGAGACCTCGTTGAAGTACGCCTCGACGGTCTCCGGCTGACGCCCCATGGCGCGCAACGCGTCCAGCGCCGCGACATTGCCGGAACCCTCCCAGATGGACATCAGCGGCGCCTCCCGATAGAGCCGCGGCATGCCCGACTCCTCGGCATAACCGTTGCCGCCGAGGCATTCCAGCGCCTCGGCCGCATGCGACGGCGCCCGCTTGCACACCCAATACTTGGTGACCGCCAACGCGATGCGGCGCAGCGCCGCCTCGGCCGGGTCGCTGCCCGCGCGGTCGGTGGCGCCGGCCAGCCGCATCATCACCGTGGTGGCCGCGTCGGACTCGATCACCAAGTCCGCCAGCACATTCTGCATGGCGGGTTGATCGATCAGCTTGGCCCCGAACGCTTCTCGATACCGCGCGTGATGCGCGGCGAACACCACGCCGGTCCGCATGTTGGTCGCCGAGCCGATCACGCAGTCCAGCCTGGTCATGTTCACCATCTCGATGATGGTCTTCACTCCGGCGCCCTCCGCGCCGACCAGCCAGCCGGTGGCGTTCTCGTATTCGATCTCCGAGGACGCGTTGGACTTGTTGCCGAGCTTGTCCTTGAGCCGTTGGATGCGAATGGGATTGCGCGTTCCGTCCGGCAGCACCCTGGTGAGCAGGAAGCAGGACAGGCCGCCGGGCGCCTGGGCCAGCGTCAGAAACATGTCCGACATCGGGGCCGAGGTGAACCACTTGTGCCCGACGATCCGGTACGAGCCGTCGGGTTGCGGTGTCGCCGTCGTGGTGTTGGCGCGGACGTCGGAGCCGCCCTGCTTCTCGGTCATCGACATGCCCGCGATCAGCCCGGCCTTCGACGAGGGCTCGCGCAGGCCGAAGTCGTAGACCCGGGAACCCAGCAGCGGTTCGTATTTCGCCGACAGTTCCTTGTTGTGCCGCAACGCGGGCACCACGGCGTAGGTCATCGAGATGGGACACATGTGCCCGGCCTCGGCGGCGCCCCAGGTGAAGAACTTCGCCGCGCGCGCGACGTGCGTGCCCGGCCGGTCGTCCAGCCACGGCGAACCGTGCAGGCCGTGCGACACAGCGACATTCATCAGGTCGTGCCAGTGCGGGTGGAATTCCACCTCGTCGATCCGGTTGCCGTAACGGTCGTGCGTGTGCAGCACCGGCGGGTGCTCGTTGGCGAGACGTCCCCACTCCTGCGCCTCGGATCCGCCTGCCAGCACGCCGAGTTCGCGCACCTCGGCCTCGGCCCAGCCCGCGCCCTCGCGGTGCAGACCCTCGATCAGCGCCGGATTCCGCGAGACATCGAACGGTGCGATATCGGGTACCTGGTTGAAGACTTCATGCGTCTGCATCGGACACTCCTGACTCCTGGCGAGCGACTGCGCTCGACTCCGCGCGCACTCCGAGTGCGCGCAATGCGAAGGTAATGAGTTCTGGGATAACGGATTCCCCATGCGGCGCCGCGGCGAGCGGGCCGACAAGCACCTCGCCGATCGCGCCGACCAGCGCGGCCGCACTGGTCCGCGGATCCTGCGCGGGCAGCTCACCGCGCGAAACACCCTCCACGACAGCCGATTCGAAGGCCTCGGCGAAGGCGCGGCGGAAGTGCAGCCGCTCCGCGTCGACCACGGTATCGACGGGCTCGACGAGCAGCACGTAGGCGAGTTTCGGATTCTTCAGCGCGCGTCCGGCGAAGGTCTCCACCGCGGCGGTCACCCGCTCGATCGCGGTGCCGTCGGCGCTCGCGGCGACCACCGCGGCCACCTCCCAGGCAACCACTTTGCGGAATACCGCGCTGACCAGTTCTGCCTTACCCGCGAAGTTCTTGTAGACGGTTCCGGTGGCCACGCCGGCCTCGGCCGCGACGGCCGCCATGGAGAGCCCGGCGTAGCCGGCGCTGGACAGCACCTTGGTCGCGGCCTGCACGATCAGCCCCGCCTGCGCGTCCAGGCGGGCCTGCACGGCGGGGGTTCTGCGGTAGGCCATACAAGAAGTGAATCATGAATTCATTTCTTGCCACAAGGGGGGTTTTACGGCGTATGGTCGGGTCGTGTCAGAGTGGACCAGTGAAGGTGGAGTCATGAGTGTACGAATCGAGCGCAATGGACCGGTGACCACCGTGATCCTGCACCGGCCCGAAGCACGCAACGCGGTAGACGGGCCGACCGCGGCCGCGTTGGCCGACGCCTTCCGTGAGTTCGATGCCGATCCCGACGCGGCGGTGGCCGTGCTCTGGGGTGACGGCGGCACCTTCTGCGCGGGCGCCGACCTCAAGGGCCTCGGCACCGAGCGGTCCAACGTGGTCACCGAGGAGGGCGACGGCCCGATGGGGCCCACCAGGATGCGGCTGTCCAAGCCGGTGATCGCGGCGGTCTCCGGGTACGCGGTCGCGGGCGGGCTCGAGCTCGCGCTGTGGTGTGATCTGCGAGTTGCCGAGCAGGACAGCGTCTTCGGCGTGTTCTGCCGCCGCTGGGGCGTGCCGCTCATCGACGGCGGCACGTTGCGCCTGCCTCGGCTCATCGGCAGCAGCCGCGCCATGGACCTGGTACTCACCGGCCGTCCCGTCGACGCCGCCGAGGCGCTGCAGATCGGCCTGGCGAACCGCGTCGTTCCGACCGGCGAAGCTCGCAGTGCCGCAGAACAACTCGCCGCCGAACTGGCCGCGCTGCCGCAAGCGTGTCTGCGCTCGGACCGCATGTCGCTGCTGGAACAGGACGGCATGGACGAGGAGACCGCGCTGCGCAACGAACTCCGGCACGGCATGACCGCACTGACCAACGGTGCACTCGACGGAGCCCAGCGCTTCGCCTCCGGTGCGGGTCGGCACGGCGCGCGGGCGTGACCGGGCGAGCCGACGACACGGCGGGCCATGGGGCACGATGGTACCGAGTCGTGCGTGCGCTCGATGAAACAACCACGGGCGCAGCGCAACCGAGCGTAGTCGAGAGCGAGGGGTAGTCGTGCGCCCGATGGGCCGGTTGAGCGTCGTCGACGAGATCTTCCTGCGTACCCACCGTGGCCTCGGCACTCCCATTGCGCTGCAAGGTTTGTGGCGTACGGCCGACCGCATCGACCCGGCGCTACTGCACGAGGTACACACGGCACTGAGCACCGGGCCGTTGGGGCGGCGGGTAATTCGACCACGGGTGCCGGGCTCCAGACGTTCGTGGCAGCGCAACACCCGCGCTTATCCGCTCTCATTCACCGATCAGCCGATCGCCACTACAGCACTCATGGCATGGGCCGATGCACAAGGCACCGACCTCGACCCTGAGTTCGGTCCCGGTTGGCGACTGGCCGCCATCGCGCTGGACGATGGCGGTTTCCTTGTCTCCCTTACCTGTTCGCATGCTCTAGCAGATGGGCGGGCATTAGTACTTGCGGCGGATGACGCACTCGGCGGTACATCCTTGACCGCCGATGCCACGGCACCGAGCACAGCCCGGGAAAACTCAGCACATCGCGACACCACATCCCGCTCAGCTTCGACCACACCCGAATCGGACTGGGCTGACGCGAGCAGGCAGTGGTCGATCGTATTGCGCGGTACCGCAAAGGCGTTGCGCCGTGGGATTCCCGACCAACCGCACCAAGCGACGGGTCGCGACCGCACCGATGCGCCGGCTCCGGTGCAGACGCACGGCGCGATACTCCAATGCACCGTGGCCGATTGGGACCGCGTGGCTGCCACACAAGACGGCACCGCCAACAGCCTGTTCATCTCACTGATAGCAAATATGCTGTGGTCCAGCGGTTTCCAGCCCGACGCGATCGACGCCAGCCTGCCGGTCGACACTCGCGACGAACCCCGCGTCGACAACGATCTCGCGATGACCGACATCACCATCGACCGCACCGACACCCCCTCGACGATCCGCGAGAAGTCACGCGCCGCTTACGAACGCCGCATGTCCAGCCCTGGCGGCATGCCCGAGGAACTGCTCCAGGTGATCCCGGACCGCTGGGCCTACGCGTTGTCCAAAGGCGCCGGTGAACGAGACATCCTGTGCTCCAACATCGGAACCCTGCCCGCCGCCCTGCGCACCCTGGGGCCGCACCGCTGCCTCGGCGTCGCCGCTCGCGCCATTCATCCCGGCATCACCGTCGCACAGCTCCCAAGGACCCGTCTGTCCGGCTACCTGTGCCGTATCGCCGACGACTACATCCTGTCCCTGGTCAGCCTCGACCCGAAGCGGATCGAATCCCCCACCGAACTAACAGGTTTAGCGCAGCAGACCCTACTGAACGCCGACCTTCGCGTTCGTGCTTGGTGACATCACACCGTTACTCCATCGCGTCGATATCGCTGGCCGTGAGGGCGGCCGCAAAGAGCTGGGCATGGTCCGGCCGGTTGGGATCGTAACCGGTCACCTTGCCGATCCGGTTGAGCCGGTAGTTGAGCGTATTGCGGTGCACGACAAGGGCAGCGGCAGCCTGCTGCCGGTTGTAGTCGTTGTCGATGAGCGCCCGCAGCGCCTCCAGCAGGTGCGGCTGGTCCCGCAGCGGGTTCAACAACGTGAGCAACCAGGTGCGCGCGGGACCTGGCCGCGCGAGTTGGTATTGCAGCGCCAAATCGGCCATCCGATACACCGCCGTCGGACGACGGAGTTGATAAGCGAGCCTGGCGATTTCACCCGCTTCCTCGGCCGCCGCGGGCACGTCGGCCACACCGGCCGCCGTCGCGAATCCGGCGACCGTCCGCACACCGGTACCCTGCGCGACCCGGCTGACGAAAACGTCCAGGGCAGTGCCGAATTCACCCTCTCCACCCGGCACGAGCAACACCCCACCGCCGCGCTCGACCGTGCTCAGCACCCGGCTGGACACCGCATCGATCTCGGTCTGCACAATCCGCAGCACCGGACGATTTCCACCCGCCGAATCCGCCTCGGCCACCCGGAAAACGAGCACGTCGAACCCGCCCTCCAGCGAGATCCCGAACCGCTCGGCAAGCAGATCCACGGGCGTGCCGCGCACCAGCGCCTGCGCCACCGCGCGTTTGGCCTCGCGCTGTTCCCAGTGCAGATCCTGGCGCTCGCGCAGGTACGCACCCGCGACGCCGGGTGTCACCGCCCCGAGATAGCCGAGCACGTAAGGCACTGCCGCCAAGAGCTGTTCGCGCTGTTCGGGTGTCGTCGCCTGCGCGGACACCGAGTTCCACGCGGCGATCGCGCCGTGGTGATAGACCGAAAGCACGGTGTCGAGCGGGATCCCGGCCCTGGCTCGCCGGACGGCGATGTCGATCAGTTCGGTCAACTCGTCCGCCCGCGGCGCCCGGCCCTCGGCCAGCGACCGCAGGAACAACCGCAGATTCGCCTCGGCGGCCAGCGGTAGGTCCCGGCCGCCCTTGTCGGCGGACAGCTCCCGATACGAGGGCACCTCACCGAACACCCCGGCCAGGATGTCGCGGGCGACCTCCGGCAACGATTCCCGCACATAGTCGGAGAAGTCGGCCAGCGGAGCAGGATCGGAGGCAGCAGTCACCCGCACATTGTTTGCATAAACAAACCGTTCCGCACAATAGGCAGTTCCGGCCAACATATTTAGTGCATGCGCCCAAGACTCAGCCCCGTCGGATGCACAAAGAACCGGCCGAATTCCGTTGCGCCCGAACCTTGACCGCACCGTCTTACGTCTCCGCACGCCCCTTGCCGATCTCGTGCCGATAGCCGACCAGCACCTATCCGGCTACACCCGGGTAACCAGATTCCGTGTCGAACTCACTGCACCGGGATGCGGCTGGGCGCCGTCCGCGCGAGCACGTCGTTCGGTACCGCGAGCCCCGGCTCGAGGTCCGCCGAATCGATCGGCTCGCCCCACACCTGGCGCATCGGCAGCACACCCGCCCACACACCCCCGTGCTCGATGTCCGCCGGATCGTCCTTGGGACCGCCATCCCTGACCTTCACCGAGGCCTCGGTCAGGTCGAGCGCGAGCACGATGGTGGCGGCCAACTCCTTCTTGTTCGGCGACCGCACCCGCGACCAGGCACCCGGCGCGGCATGCTCGGTGATCACCTCGAGCGCGTGCAGCCGCTCCGCGGGGTCGGTGACCTCCACCGCTCGGCCGTGCACCACTGCCGAGCGGAAGTTCATCGAGAAGTGGAACGCCGAGCGGGCATAGACGACGCCGTCGACCAGAGTGACCGCGACCGAGATGTCCCCGGCCAGCGCGGCGCGCAGATTGCCAGCGCCGGTCGAACCGTGCACGTAGAGGGTGTCGCCGTCGCGTCCGTAGATGGTCGGCAGCACGACCGGCGCGCCGCCGAGCAGCACGCCGAGGTGGCAGACCAGGCCTGCGTCGAGGACCGCGTCCAGGTCCGCGCGCTCAGTGCGCGCTCGTTCCTTCGACCGCGTCAGTGTGCTGCGCGGGGTCGGCGAGAGCGGGGTCCTGGGGTCGGCCGATTGGGTCATATGACCAGGATCGGGTCGCGAGTGGCATTATGAAAGTGCCAATTCAAGGAAATTCGTACAGTCCATTCGCGAGGTGACCGTTGCTCGATGAACTACCCCTCCTCCTCGACCGCGAGCTGCCCGAGCCGCTGTCGGTGCAGGTCGCCGACGGTTTACGGGCGGCGGCAAGCAATGGGCTGCTGCGCGGCGGCGACCGGTTGCCGTCGTCGCGCTCCCTCGCCGAGCGGCTCGGCGTGAGCCGCACCGTGGTGGCCGCCGCCTTCGATCAGCTGCACGCCGAGGGCTGGATCAGCGGCAAACGCGGTTCGGGTACCTACTTGACGACCACACCGCCCGCCGCGCCACTGCGCACGCTGCACCCGCACGGCACGGGCGCCGGTCCGGCACTGCTGGACCTGCAGCCCGGCGCGCCGTGTGTCGACGCGATCGACCGGCCCGCCTGGCGGCGCGCCTGGCGGGCCGCCGCCGACCTGTCCCCGCTGGTGCGCCGAGACCGCGCGGGCGAGCCGGAGTTCCGGGCGGCGATCATCGAACACCTGCTCCGGCATCGCGGTCTCGGCGCGGGCAGTGAAACCACGGTCCTCGCTACGGCCGGAACCAGTTCCGCCATAGGCGAACTCGCCGCTGCACTGCTGTCCCCCGGCGACGCCGTCGCCATCGAGGACCCCGGATATCAGCGTGCCGCAGGGGCTTTCGCGGCGGCCGGTGTCCGGGTGCTGCCTGTACAGGTCGACGCGCACGGCCTGCGCGTCGACCTGCTGCCACCGCACATCAAGGCCGTGTTCTGCACACCGGCACACCAGTTTCCGCTCGGCGCCCGGTTGCCCGCCGCGCGCCGGGTCGCGCTCGTCGAGCACGCCCGGCGCGCCGGACTGCTGATCATCGAGGACGACTACGACGGCGAATTGCGTTACGACACAGCGCCGTTGCCGTTGCTGGCCGCGATGGCGCCGGACGTGGTCGTGCATCTCGGCACCACCAGCAAGATCCTCTCGCCGAGCCTCGGCGTCGGCTGGCTGGTCGCCGCGCCGGAGATCGCCGACGCGGTCGTCGCGCATCGGCTACGGACCGGGACCAGTCCCAGCCCGGCGGGCCAACAGGTGTTCGTTTCCTTCGCCGCGCACGGCGACCTGGCCAGGCACCTGCGCCGACTGCGCCGCGAGTTACCGCCGCGCCGGGCACTCATGGTGACCGAGCTGCGCCGCCGCGGGCTCGACGTACTCGGCGACGACGCGGGCTCACACGTGGTGGTGCCGCTCGCCTCGGCCGAAGCGGAGCAACGCAGCGTCGACGCGGCCCGCGCCCAGGGCGTAGCGCTCGACCCGCTCGCCCGCTACCACCTCGGCCCGCAGCGCAGGCATTTCGGCGTCACGCTCGGTTACACCGCGCTGTCCTGGCCCGACCTGGCCACGGCGGTGCCGATCGCCGCCGCGTGCCTCGCGCGGCCGTAGCATGGTCGCCATGACCGAACAGGACGTGTTGGCCCGCATCAAGGCACTGGTCGACCAGGAGCACGAGCTGCGCGCGCAGGCCGCCAAAGGCGAGCTCGACCCCAAGGCCGAACGCCAGCAGCTCGCCGAGCTCGAGGTGATGCTGGACCAGGCCTGGGACCTGCTGCGGCACCGCAGGGCGCGGATCGATCAGGGCCAGTCGCCGGATACCGCCGAACCGAGCTCCGCCGGTCAGGTCGAGGGCTACCTGCAATAACCACCATGCCGAGCTCACCTACCGAATACGACGTCATCGTGATCGGTGGCGGCCCGGCCGGCGAGAACGCCGCCGACTACGCCATCGCCGGGAGCGAACGCACCGCCGTGATCGTGGAACGCGAACTCGTCGGCGGCGAATGCTCCTATTGGGCCTGCGTTCCGAGCAAAGCGCTGCTGCGGCCCGGCCACGTGCTCGCCGCCGCGCAGGGGATGGACGGACTCAACGCGACCGGCCTCGACGTCGAGGCGGTGCTGCGGCGACGCGACTACTTCGTCAGCAACCACGACGACGCGTCGCAGGTGAAATGGGCCCGCGACCATCGCATCGACGTCGTCCGCGGTACCGGGCGGCTCGTCGGCGAGCGTCAGGTGGCGGTCGACGGTCAGGTGCTGCGCGCCAGGCACGCGGTGGTGCTGGCCACCGGCACCAAGGCGAGCATCCCGGACGTGCCCGGCCTGCGCGACGCGCTGCCGTGGATTTCCCGCGACGCCACCAACCTGCACGAGGTGCCCGGCCGCGTGGTGATCATCGGCGGCGGCGTGGTGGCCTGCGAGGCGGCGACCTGGTTGGCCACGCTCGGCGCGGACGTCAGCATGATTGTGCGCGGCAAAGCGGTGCTCGCCAACGCCGAACCGTTCGCGAGCGAACGCGTGCTCGCAGGGCTGCGGGGCAGTGGCGTGCACGTCCTGCTCAACACCGAACCGACAAGCGTGCACCGACCCGACGCCAAGGACACCGGCGAGGGACGGATCCACGGCGGCGCGGTCACCGTGCAACTGCGCAGCGCGGCGGGCGACACCGAGATCGAGGCCGACGAGATCATCGTGGCCGCCGGGCGCACACCGGCGACCGCGGGCCTCGGCCTGGACTCCGTCGGTCTGAAGGACGGCTATGTGCAGGTCGACGATCAGCTGACCGCGCGTGACGTGGACGGCGACTGGCTGTACTGCGTCGGCGATCTGAATCACCGTGCCGCCCTTACCCATATGGGCAAATACCAGGCCAGGGTGTGCGGCGACGTGATCGCAGCCCGCGCGGAGGGCAGGCCACTCACCGATGCCAGGTTCACCGCAAGCGCGGACCACGGGCAGGTCCCGCAGGTGGTGTACACCGCGCCGGAGGTCGCGTCCGTCGGACTGACCGAGGCGGCGGCCCGGGACGCGGGCCATACCGTGGAAACAGTGGAGCTCGACATCGCGGTGGCCGGTTCCTCGTTGGCGCGCAATGACTTCGCTGGCCACGCGAAGCTGGTCATCGACACCGCCACCGACACGTTGCTCGGCGCCACCTTCGTCGGCCCGGAGGCGGGCGAACAGCTGCACGCGGCCACCATCGCGGTGGTCGGCAAGGTGCCGTTGGCAACCCTGTGGCACGCGGTACCCGCGTTTCCCGCGGTGAGCGAGTTCTGGTTACGCCTGTTGGAGACACGGCGCGCGTAAGTACCATTGGCGGATGGTGGCATCGACAGATATCCAAACCGCCGACGGAGTCGTTCGCGGTCGTCGCGGCCGCCGCGTATCGCGCTGGCGGTCCCTGCCCTACGCGGCCGCGCCGGTGGGTGACTTGCGTTTTCGGGCACCGCAACCGGTGACGCCGTGGGCCGGGGTGCGGGAGAGCACCGAGTTCGGTTTCGCCGCGATGCAGCATCGGGCGGGCGCACGCATCGGCCCGCGCGAGTACCAGCCGACCAACGAGGACTCGCTGACACTGAATGTCACCGCGCCGGTGACGCCGTCGGACAAGCCGCGCCCGGTGCTGGTGTTCATCCACGGCGGCGGCTACCTCACCGGTACGTCGGCGCTCGGGCTGTACTCCGGCGCACGCCTTGCGGTACGCGGGGACGCGGTGCTGGTGTCGCTGAACTATCGGCTCGGCGCGTTCGGCTATGTCGATTTCGGTGAATTCTCCACGCCGGAACATATTTTCGAGTCGAACCTGGGTTTGCGCGATCAGGTGGCCGCGCTAGAGTGGGTGCGCACCAATATCGCCGCGTTCGGCGGCGATCCCGGCAACGTCACCATCTTCGGCGAATCAGCGGGCGCACACGCCGTACTCAGCCTGCTCGCCACGCCCGCCGCGAAAGGTCTTTTCCACCAGGCTATTTCGCAAAGCCCACCCGCGGACTGGGCGATGACCGCCGACGATGCGCGCCTGTTTGCCCGGCGCTGCGTCGAGGCGCTCGGCAGCACACCGGACCAGGCCGCGAACGCACTGCGCACCGCGAGCGCCAACGACATTCGGCGCGCCGTCGACCGCACCAGCAACCGGGTACTGCGCGAACGGCGCGGCCTGTTCCCGATTTCCCCGGTGGTCGACGGTGTCGTGCTGCCGCAGGCCCCGATCGATGCGATCACCGACGGCAACGCCCACCGGGTACCGCTCATCATCGGCACGAACCGCGACGAAGGCACGCTGTTCGCGAAGTTCGCGGATTCGCTGCCGACCACGCCGGACCGGCTGCGCGCCGCACTATCCGACGACGAATCCGAATCCCGGATCGCCGCAGCCTATCCCGGCTATCCGGACGCGAAGGCCGCCGTGCGCGCCGGTGGCGACTTCGTCTTCTGGCGCCCGTCGGTCACCGTCATGGCGGGGCACAGCCGACACGCCCCCACCTACGCCTACCGCTACGACTTCGCCCCGCGTGCAATGCGTCTCGCGGGTCTCGGCGCCACCCACGCCGCCGACCTCATTCCGGTCTTCGGCGGCGGCGATTCGACGTTCGGCCGGGCCATCACCGCCGCGGGCGGCCGTCGCGGGCTGCAGTCCGTCACCAGCCAATTCCAGGACAACTGGCTCGAATTCGCCCGCACCGGCGCACCGCTGCCCTCGTGGCCCGCCTACTCCGAATCCCGCCGCAGCACCCTGATCATCGATGCCACCACCCGGCTGGAACACGACCCGGACAAGGCGAAACGTCTTGCTTGGCAAGGTATCCGCGTACCGACCATGACCTGACGTCGGCAGTCCTACTTGAGCAGCCGCGACATCCGCCGGTCGGCCAGGATCTTGCCACCGGTCTGACAGGTCGGGCAGTACTGGAAGGAACGCTCGGCGTAGGACACCTCACGCACGGTGTCGCCGCAGACCGGGCACGGCAGTCCGGTGCGTGCGTGTACCTGCATGCCGGAACGCTTTTCGCCCTTGAGCCGGGCGGCGTCCTGACCTGACGAACGCTGCACGGCATCGGCGAGCACACTGCGCATGACCGCGTACAGCTCGGGGCCTTTGTTCGCGGCAAGGGTTTTCGTGTTGGCGAACGGGGAGATCTTCGCCGTGTGCAGGATTTCGTCGGAGTAGGCGTTGCCGATGCCGGCCAGCAGCGTCTGGTCGACGATCGCGGTCTTGATCCGCTGCGAGGTGCCGCCCAGGATCGCGATGAACTCCGCCTCGGTCACCTCGAGTGCGTCCGGCCCGAGCCGCGCGATGCCGGGCACCAGCTTCGGGTCGTCGACGATGTAGACCGCGAGCCGCTTCTTGGTGCCCGCCTCGGTGAGATCGAAGGCGGGCGTCGCACCCTCCGGGGTGAAGAAATGCACCCGCAATGCCAGCGGGCTCTTGCCGCCCGGCTTCGGCGGTGTCTGGCTCGGCTCGTCGATCCAGCGCAGCCAGCCACCCCGGGACAGGTGCGTGATCAGCCACAACCCGCCGCAGTCCATTCCGAGAAACTTTCCCCAGCGCCCGGCCCCGGTCACGTCCCGGCCGGACAGCGCGGTCACCGGCGGATCGAAGGTCTTCACGGCGCTCAACGCCGCTACGTCCACGCGCCCCACCACCGCGCCGACCGCGTGTTCCCGCAGAAACTGCGCCAGCGCCGCTACTTCCGGTAGTTCGGGCACCTGCTCAGGCTACCGGCCGATACCGACAAGAGCAGGGCAGTCAGCTCCGACTGAGCAGGTAGATGTCCATGATCCAGCCTTTTTCGGCGCGCAGCCCGGCGCGGCGTTCGACGATCTGCTGCTCCACTTCGCGCAGCGGGCCCTCGATCAGCGTTTCGTCCGGCATGCCGAGATAGGCGCCCCACCAGATGTGCACATCCGTGCCGGGGACCTCCGTGAATGAGCAGTCGCCGTCCAGCATCACCACCGCGGCATCGGCGAGCCCCTCCTCGCGCAGCCGCCTGCCGGTGGTGATGTGCACCGGTTCGCCGATGCGATGCAGCACGATCCGATGCCGCGCGGCCAGCGCTTGCACGCTGGTCACGCCGGGGATCACCGCGTAATCGAACTGCGTCGTCCCGCGCGCGAGCACCCGTTCGATCATCCGCAGGGTGCTGTCGTAGAGCGACGGATCGCCCCACACCAGAATGCCGCCGACCCCGTCGGCCTGCGCGAAAGCCGCTTCCAGCGCCGCGGAGCGCCGCTCGTGCCAGTCCTCGACGACGCCCTGATAGTCGGTGGGCGCCCGATCCCGTGGCGGGTCCGCGATCTCCACGATCCGATACGGCCGATCGACGTGCTCGGCCAGGATCGCGGTCCGCACCTCGACCAGCTCCCGCTTCTCGGCGCCCTTGCCGATGACGAAGAACACCTCGACCTGCCGCATCGCCTTGATGGCCTGCACCGTCACCTGGTCCGGGTCGCCCGCGCCGATGCCGATCACATAGAGCTTGCGCATGCGGCGAGCTTGCCAGGCCGCGCGAAGACTAGAGTGGCCAGGCGTGGCGACCGATACCCAGTACGAGGATCTGCTCCGGCTGGTGCTGGAGTCCGGCACGAAGAAGTCGGACCGCACCGGCACCGGAACGCGCAGCATCTTCGGTCATCAGCTGCGCTATGACCTCGCGGCAGGCTTCCCTCTGATCACCACGAAAAAGGTGCATCTGAAGTCGATCGTCTACGAGTTGCTCTGGTTCTTGCGCGGCGATTCCAACGTGCGCTGGCTGCAGGACCACGGCGTCTCCATCTGGGACGAATGGGCGGGCGCCGACGGCGAACTCGGCCCGGTCTACGGCGTGCAATGGCGGTCGTGGCCGACGCCGGACGGCATGCACATCGACCAGATCTCCGAGGTGCTGCACACGCTGCGCACCAACCCCGACTCCCGGCGCATGCTGGTGTCCGCCTGGAATGTTTCCGAGCTGGACAAGATGGCACTCGCCCCGTGCCACGCGTTCTTCCAGTTCTATGTGGCCGACGGAAAACTGTCCTGCCAGCTGTACCAGCGCAGCGCCGACCTCTTCCTCGGCGTGCCGTTCAATATCGCCAGCTACGCACTACTCACCCAGATGGTCGCGCAGCAGACCGAACTGGAACTCGGCGATTTCATCTGGACCGGCGGCGACTGCCACATCTACGACAACCATCTCGAGCAGGTCGGTGAACAGCTCACCCGCGATCCGCTCCCGTTCCCGACGTTGCAGCTGCGCCCCGCGACGTCGCTGTTCGACTACGTCTACGAGGACGTGGAAGTGGTTGACTACCAACATCATCCGGCTATCAAGGCACCGGTGGCCGTGTGAATCGCACCATCGGGCTGATCTGGGCACAGACCCCCGACGGGGTGATCGGTTTCGAGAACACCATCCCGTGGCGCGTGCGCGAGGACATGGCGAACTTCAAGGCGGTCACCATGGGACATCCCGTGGTGATGGGCAGGCGTACCTGGGACTCGCTACCACCGAAGTTCCGCCCGCTGGTCGGCCGCCGCAACATCGTGGTGACCAGGCAGCCGGACTGGTCGGCCGCGGGCGCCGAACGCGCCGCGTCGGTCGACGAGGCACTCACGTTGAGCGGGCCGGACACCGTGTGGATCGCCGGTGGCGGCGAGATCTACCGCGCCGCTATGGATTTCGCGACCGACCTGCTTGTCACCGAGGTGGACACCACCGTCGCGGGCGATGCCTACGCCCCACAGATCGGTCCCGAATGGGCAGCCGACGAGAACGAGCCGTGGCACGAGTCGAGCTCCGGGCTGCGGTACCGGATCCGCCGCTACACCCGCCGCGAATCCGACTAGTCGGCAAACTCTCCGCATCGATCATCGCAGCCGCACAACACCGTTCGATCACAGAACACGACGGCCGCGCAAACCCGACTCGAGACCACGCACCGTCGGGCATACTTCCTGGTAAGTGGGGCCGGACCTGCGTCCGTCCGGGTCCCGAGCCGGTGCGACCAGCCCCCGCACCGGCTGTTGTCATTTGCGAAAGGCGGTCCATGGACAAGAAATCGCTGACTGCGGTTGCTCGACAACAGCTCAAGATCGCGAGCACCGCCACCAGCGGGCGGAGTTCGCAAACTATCTACGGTGGCCACGCGAATTCGCTGCGCCAGACCGTGGTCGGCCTCAGCGCGGGCCAGAGCCTGGCCGAGCACGACAACGCGGGCGAGGCCACCCTGCTGGTCCTCAGCGGCACGCTGACACTGATCAGTGGCGACAACGAATGGAAGGGTTCGACGGGCGATCTGCTCGTGGTGCCCAAGGCGCGGCACAGCGTGATGGCCGTGGACGACGTGGCGTTCCTGCTGACGGTCGCGAAGTAGTAGCCCTGGTGCCCGTGCCACCCGGCCGACGTGTCGGTGCCGGGCACTAGGCTGAAGATCATGAGTGAGCGCAGCGAGCGAATCATGTCACAGCGTGCATCGCGCGTGCCGGAGCTGAGCGCCAGCGAAGCGCAGGCATGAGTGAGCCGCAGCCGATCCTTGATCCGCTCACCCCGGCCGCCATTTTTCTCGTCGCCACCATCGATGAGGGCGGCGAGGCGGTTGTCCGGGACACCCTCGCCGATATCCAGGGTCTGCGCCGCTCGGTAGGCTTCCGCATTCCCGGCGCGGGCCTCACCTGCGTCACCTCGATCGGCTCCGCGGCCTGGGACCGGCTCTTCACCGGACCACGGCCCGCCGAACTGCACGACTTCCCCGGCTTCGTCGGCAAGCACCACACCGCCCCTGCGACGCCGGGCGATCTGCTGTTCCACATCAGGGCGGAAAATCAGGACGCCTGCTTCGAGCTGGCCATGACCATCGGCGACCGGCTGGTCGGCGCGGCCACGATCATCGATGAGACCGTCGGGTTCCGCTACTTCGAACAGCGCGACCTGCTCGGCTTCGTGGACGGCACCGAGAACCCGGAGGGCCAGGGCGCGTATTCGGCCGCGCTGGTCGGCGACGAGGATCCCGAATTCCGCGACGGCAGTTACGTCATCGTGCAGAAGTACCTGCATCCGATGGCGGATTGGCGGGCGCTGTCGGTCGAGGAGCAGGAGAAGGTGATCGGGCGCACCAAGCTCGACGATTTCGAGCTGTCCGATGCCGACAAGCCCGCCGACTCCCACGTCGCGGTGAACACCATCGTGGACGCCGACGGCACCGAGCGCGAGATCCTGCGCGCCAACATGCCGTTCGGCAGCGTCAAGGACGGCGAATTCGGTACGTACTACATCGCTTACGCCGCGACACCGAGCGTCACCGAGTTGATGCTCACCCGGATGTTCGTCGGCACCGAAGCGGCGGCCTACGACCGCATCCTCGACTTCTCCCTCGCGGTCACCGGCACGTCGTTCTTCGCGCCGTCCCTCGATTTCTTCGATGAACTTCCCCCGCCACCGGACGACGCCGGCGCAGCGGAAGCTGTGCAGCCCAACGACATCGGCTCGGGCTCACTCGGTATCGGCACGTTGAAAAGGAGCACGCAGGCATGAACAACCTCTATCGCGAACTCGCGCCGATCACCGCCGAGGCATGGTCGGCGATCGAGGAAGAGGCGACGCGCACCTTCAAGCGGCACATCGCCGGGCGCCGCGTCGTCGATCTGTCCGGCCCGCACGGCGCCGACTACTCCGCGGTCGGCACCGGGCACACCACCCCGATCACCGCGCCCGACGAGGGCGTGCAGGCCCGGCAGCGGGTGGTCGCGCCGCTGGTCGAGCTGCGAGTGCCGTTCCGGCTGTCGCGCGAGGAGCTCGACAACGTCGAACGCGGCGCGCTGGACCCCGACCTCGATCCGGTGAAGGACGCCGCGAAGAAGATCGCGTTCGCCGAGGACCGGGCCATCTTCGAGGGCTATCCGGCCGCGAATATCACCGGCATCCGGGCGAGTACGACCAACCAGGCGATCGCGCTGCCGAATGATCCCCGGCTGGTGCCGGAGGCGGTCACCCAGGCCCTCACCGCGCTGCGGCTGGCTGGCGTCGACGGACCGTACTCGGTGCTGCTGAGCGCGGAGCTGTTCACCGCCGTCAGCGAGACCTCCGATCACGGGCACCCGATCCGCACCCATATCGAGCGGCTCATCCCGGACGGCGAGATCATCTGGGCGCCCGCCATCGACGGCGCGTTCGTGCTGACCTGCCGCGGCGGCGATTTCGATCTGCGGATCGGCCAGGACCTGTCCATCGGCTACCTGTCCCACGACGCCGAGTCGGTGGAGTTGTATTTCCAGCAGAGCCTGACGTTCCTGGTGTACACGGCCGAGGCCGCGGTCGCGCTCGAAGCTTGATCAACCCGCACACCTGCTGATTTCCCGGGCCGGATCAGTGTGGGGAAGTCAGCAGGTGTGCGGCTTTACGGCGCGCGGTAGCGTGTGCCGCAGCACGCCGGAAGTAGGTAGGTGAGATAGCAATGGTGCGGGCGGGTGTGGTGCCGACACGGCGCGCGACGTTGTACAGCGCCCTCGGGATCCTGGCGACCGTCGCGGTGTGCGCGGTGGTGGTCGGCCTGTTCGGCGTGAACCGGGTGTTCACCGGTCTGCTGGCCGGCTCGGTCGCCGGCATCGCGGTGGTGGTGGCGCTGTTCACCAGGGATGCCGTCGTACTCACCGAACGGGCGATCTACCGGCGCACCCCGTGGACCGAATCCAGCATCGACTGGGACCGGGTGGTCGCAGGCCGCTTCACCCTCGACGAACGATCCCGCTGGTCGCTGGCGCTCGACCTGTCCGGCGGCGACGAACAGCACGGCGAATTGGTGCTGCTGTCCATTCCGCCGGTGCTGCGCCCGGTCTCCGGTGCCTACGACCTGCGCAAGCGCGAGCAGGTGAACGAGATCCGGGCGCTGTTGCGGCGCAAGCGGATTCCGATCACCGTGCTCCCCGAAATCGCGGGCGCGCTGCAGCAGCACTGGGAGATCGCGCCGCCGACGCGCTGATCAGGTACCCATTCGGCGCGTTTGGCGATACGTTGGCAAGTGTGTCGATGACGAAGGGCGCCAACGTTGCGGTGCCGATGTCCGCCGTCCGGATCGAACTGGGCTGGCAGAGCGGGCCCGGTGTGCCCGACGCCGACGCCTCGGCGCTGCTGCTGGTCACCGGGAAGGTGCGCAGCGACAACGACTTCGTCTTCTACAACCAGCCCGTCCATCCGTCCGGCGCGGTCCGGCACGAGGGTAAGCAGCAGGGACCGACCGTGCTCGACGTGCTGTCGGCGAACCTGGCGCAGGTGGAACCGCAGATCGACACCATCGTGATCGCGGCTTCCGCGGACGGCGGCACCTTCGGCCAATTCCGTGGCCTCTATGTGCGTTTGGTGGATCCGGGCAGCGGCGCCGAGGTGGCGCGGTTCGACAGTGTCGGCGCGACCACCGAGACGGCGTTCGTGCTCGGTGAGCTCTATCGCCGTCAGGGCGCGTGGAAGTTCCGTGCGGTCGGGCAGGGGTACGCCTCCGGATTGGCCGGTCTGGCCACCGATTACGGCATCTCGGTGGACGACGTTCCGGCACCGGCCGCGCCGCCGCACCAGTTCACCCCGCCGCCACCGCCCGCCGCGCCACCGCATCAGTTCACCGCGCCGCCGCCTCCGGCTCCGCCCGCACCGCAGTACGCGCCGCCGCAGGCGCAGTTCTCACCACCGACCCAGTACCCGCCGACGTCCGGATACCCGCCGCCACCCGGCGCTTACGGTTCGCCACCACCGAACATGGCTCCGCCACAACAGTTTTCACAGCAGCCCGGCGCTCCGGTCAACCTCAGCAAGATCTCGCTGACCAAAGAGTCACCCTCGATCTCACTGACCAAGCAGGGCGCCACGGGCGGCGTGATGCGGGTCAACCTGAACTGGACCGGTGCCTCCGCCGCCCCGCGCAAGTTCGGAAAACGCAAGAGCGCGGGCCTGGACCTGGACCTGTGCTGTTTCTGGGAGATGACCGACGGTACCAAGGGCGCGATCGGCCCACTCGACAGCTTCGGCTCGTTGCGCAAAGCCCCCTTCATCCAGCTCGATCAGGACGACCGGACCGGTGCCGTCGCCGCAGGCGAGAACCTCGACATCAACCTCGACCACACCGCGAAGTTCCGCAGAATCCTGGTGTTCGCCTCGCTGTACGCCGGCGCGGACGACTTCCGTGGCGTAAATGCCACCGCCACGCTGTACCCGGTCGGCTCACCGCCGATCGAGATGCTGGTCGGCGGGTGCACCGACAATTCGCGCGAAATGGTGCTCGCGTTGATCGAGAACATCAACGGCGAGTTCGTAGTTCACCGCCAGGGCGTCTTCATCAGGCCGCCCGCGGGACGTCCGATGTGGGGCAAGATGGAAGTCGACCAGGCTTACGGCTGGGGTCTCAAGTGGGGACGTAGCGCGGGCAAGTAGGGCTCAGGCCGGGTCGAGTTGATCGAGCAATCGCTGCGCCGCAACGCGTAGCGCGTTCAGATCACCGGGCCAGCCGAGCACGCGCAACGCCGCCTCCGGGATGGTCCGCTCCGCGTCGGCAGGCGCTGCGCCCTCATCCGAGCGCATACTGATCACCATCTCGACCAGCCGGAACGGCAGCGCCTCGGCACCGACGATGCCCGCGCCACCCGCCTCGGCCAGCACCGCGGCCGCCAACGTCTCGTAGTGCCCGCGCAGATCGTCACGCCGCAGCCGGAACGCCGCAAACCGCTCGGTGCGCAGCTCCGGAAGCAGATACAGCGCACCGAGATTCCAGCGCGCCGCACACAGTTGACGCACGTCGAAGGCGGCGAGTGCGTAAAGCCGTGTTGGCACCGGCGCCGACACATTCCCCAGTCGCTCGGCGAGTTCCAGTGGGGCAGCTATGGTTTCGGCAAGCAGCGCATCGAGGATGTCATCCTTGGCGGCGAAGTGGTGATAGAGCGATGCCTGACGGATGCCGACCGCGTCGGCGACCACACGGGTGGAGGTGTTCGCGTAGCCATTGGTGGTGAACAGCTCCCCGGCGGCGTCGAGGATCTCGGCGCGCGGCGTCTGGCCGCGACGACGTCGTTGCTCTACCCGAGGACGGCCGGGGCCGAGGTTTGCCACAGGGCCCATTCTGGCAGGTCTCCGCTGGGCCGATCCGCTACGGTCGGTCCCCCGATAGCCGGTGGCGAGGTTTCTGTCACTCGACAGAAACCTCGGCAACGCAGAAGTTACCGGGGTTACCGCAAGCGATACACGCGGGTCACCGAAAGCGCGATCGTCACCGCAAAACTGTCATCTGATAGGTATTGGCCGCTCGCCGAAGGACCCTCATGGCCACAACGTTCGCCCCCGCCCCTCCGCCCGACACCAGCCGCGACGGCGCCGATCTGGCCCGCTTCGGCTACCAGCCCGTGCTGCATCGCAAGCTCGGCCGCTACGCCTCGTTCGCGGCGGGCTTCTCGTTCGTCTCCATCCTCACCACGATCTTCCAGTTCTTCGGCTTCGGCTATTCGTTCGGCGGCGCCGCCTTCTTCTGGACCTGGCCGATCGTGTTCGCCGGGCAGTTCCTGGTCGCGCTGAACTTCGCCGAACTGGCCGCGCGCTACCCGATTTCGGGCTGTATCTACCAGTGGTCGCGCCGCCTCGGCGGTGAGCTCGTCGGCTGGTTCGCGGGCTGGATGATGGTGATCGCGCAGATCGTCACCGCCGCCGCGGCGGCGATCGCACTGCAGGTGGTGCTGCCGTCGATCTGGAGCGGCTTCCAGTTGGTCGGCGACGACACCGCGCTCACCTCGTCCTCCGGTGCGACGAACGCGGTACTGCTCGGCAGCGTCCTGCTGGTGATCACCACGATCGTCAACGTGATCGGCATCGACCTGATGTCGCGGATCAACTCGATCGGCGTCACCGTCGAGATCGTCGGCGTGCTGGCGATCATCGCGCTGTTCTTCACGCACACCGAGCGCGGGCCCGGGGTGGTGCTGCAGACCGAGCAGGCCGTGCCAGGCTCGTATTGGGCCGCGTTCCTGGTGTCCGGACTGATGGCCGCCTACGTGATGGTCGGCTTCGATTCCGCCGGTGAGCTTTCCGAGGAGACCAAGAATCCGCGCCGGGTGGCGCCGCGCACCATCCTGACCGCGCTCGCGGTGTCCGCGCTCGGCGGCGGGCTGCTGCTGATCGGCGCGCTGATGGCCGCGCCGAGCCTGTCCGACGGCTCGCTGGCCTCCGAGGGCCTGGCCTACGTGCTCACCTCGAAGCTGGACAGCCCGGCGGGCAAGGTGCTGCTCGGCTGCGTCGCGGTAGCGATCATGGTGTGCACCTTGGCGATTCAGACGGCCGGGTCGCGGCTGATGTTCTCGATGGCCCGGGACGGGAAGTTGCCGTTCGCCCGGCGGCTCGCCGCGGTGCATCCGCGCTTCGGCACCCCGGTATTGCCGTCGGTCATCATCGGCGTGCTCGGCATCGGTCTGCTGGTGCTCAATCTCGGCAATGCCGCGATCTTCGCGACGTTGGCCAGCGTGTGCATCGTGACGCTGTACCTGGCGTATCTGCTGGTTACCGTGCCGCTGCTGGTGCGGCGGATCAAGGGGATGCCCGCGGACGAAGCAGCGGACGCAGGACTGTTCAGCTTGGGCCGCTTGGGGATTCCGGTGAACGTGCTCGCCGTGCTGTGGGGCGTCGCGATGGCGGTGAACCTGGCCTGGCCGCGCGCCGAGGTCTACACCCCGAACGGCGGCGACTGGTGGATGCTCTGGGCCGCACCGCTGTTCGTGCTGCTGGTGATCGCCGCCGGTGTGGTCGTGCACCGGTTCGTCCTGCGCACGCCGAGTATCACCGAAAACCAAGAATCCGCAACACAATCCGCCTGATCGGTGGCGCGGTGGCGCAGACCGCCACCGCGCACCCGTTCGTATCCGACCGGCCGGCCGAGAAGCGCTTGCCAGACGAATGACCGAGGCCGCACCCAGCGAAGGGGGCAACGAATGACCAGCAGCACCGCATCCACCGAAAGCGCAAGGGCACACGCGCGATCCCAGGCCGCCGCGGCGACCATCGAGGGACCCGAACTGCCCGCGGGCATCGAGCGGGCCAGAATCAGCTTCGCCCAGCGTATTCCGCCGGACGGTTACGTGAATATCGTGCTGGGGCGCGGAACTCGGATCCGATTGACCGACCCGGCAGGCGCCGCCTGTGCGCATCTGCTGCTGGTGCGCCCCGATGCGCCGTGGGAGCGGCTGAATGTCGCCGACACCGTGAAGGTTCCGTGGCAGGCCTATCTCGGCGACGGCCATCCACTGCTGTCCGACCAGGGTCGCATTCTGGCCACCGTGCTTGCCGATACCTCGAGCCGCCACGACACCCTGTGCGGTCCGACCGCCGAGGCACGGCAGCTGCTGCATCTGGCCGGCGCCAAGCACGGTCTGGAGCCGCGCGATATCGGGCCGACGGTGTCGTTCTTCCGCGGGGTTCGAGTGGAATCCGACGGCGCGCTGACCGCCACCGGCAGCGCGGCCCCCGGTTCCTCGGTCGACCTACTGGCGCACCTCCCGGTGCTCCTGCTCGTCGCCAACGCCGCGCACCCGCTCGACGACCGCGCCACCACGGATCTCGATGTCGTCGCCTGGGCCGCACCGGAGGATCTCGCCGTCATCCACAACACCGACCCGGAATATCAACGGGCCGTGGACAACACCGAACGCGCCTGGACGGCCGCACTAACCTTGGAGGTAAGGCAATGAGCACTGTCGTACTCGACGAGACCGTCCCGGCCCGTGCCCCCTGGTCGGCAGTGGTCAAGGCCGGCGAGCAGTGGGAGATCATCGATCTGCACGGCAATCAAGCGGTGGACTGCCTGTTGTATTCGGCGGCGGACCACACCGATCGCTACAGCGCGCAGGCCACCATCGCCGCGCAGCGCAATATCTTCCTGACCACCGGCAGCGTGCTGCTGACGGACGCGGGCACCGCCTTGATGACCGTCGTCGCCGACGAGGTGGGCAATCACGACACCATCGCGGGCGCCTGCTCCCAGGAGTCGAACACGCTCCGCTACGGCCAGCACACCCGGCACCAGCATGCCTGTGTGGAGAACTTCCTCACCGCGGCGCTGCGATGGGGCCTCGGTAAACGCGACCTGGTGTCGAACATCAACTGGTTCATGAACGTTCCGGTGGAGGCCGACGGGACGCTCGGAATCGTCGACGGATTGTCCGCTCCGGGAAAGAAAGTCACCCTGCGCGCCGAGGTCGACACCCTGGTGTTGGTCTCCAACTGCCCGCAGATCAACAACCCCTGCAACGGTTTCGACCCCACGCCGGTGCGGATGGTGGTGTCGAAGTGACCATCACCGAGCTATCCGCTACCAGCGAACCTTCGACCGACCCCGCACCCGGGTACCCGTCCGTCGAAGTCGTCCGGCCCGGAATGCTGACGACAGTGCAGGATTGGCCGGGGCGGACCGGATACTGGCACGTCGGCGTGCCGCCGTCCGGTCCGATGGACGATCTGTCGTTCCGGCTCGGCAACCGGGTGCTCGGCAATGCCGAGGGCGCGGCCGGGCTGGAGTGCGCGCTCGGCGGTCCGGCGCTGAGGTTTTCGGCACCTACTTGGGTGTGTGTCACCGGCGCACCGACGGACGTCACGGTGAACGGCGTTCGCGTGGAACAGTGGCGGACCATCCAGATCCCCGCGGGTGCCGTGCTCGATGTCGGTGCGGTGCGCGGGCCGGGGATGCGCTGCTATGTCCTGCTCGCGGGCGGCATCCAGCTATCCGAATACCTGGGCAGCACAGCGACCTTCACGCTCGGTCGATTCGGCGGCAGTGCGGGCAACGCGCTGCGGGTCGGGGAAGCATTGCCGCTCGGGCCGTTCCGCGACCCGATCGCGACGGCCGTCCCGATGGACGACCAGCCGGTGCTGGCCAACCGCTGGGAGCTGGCGGTGACCGAAGGCCCGCACGGCGCACCGGAGTTCTTCACCCGCGCCGACTTCGACACCATCATCGGCACCGACTACGAGGTGCACTTCAATTCCGACCGCACCGGCGTCCGGCTGATCGGACCGAAACCCGACTGGGCCCGCACCGACGGCGGCGAGGCGGGCCTGCATCCGTCCAACATCCACGACACTCCGTATTCGGTTGGCGCGCTGGACTTCACGGGCGACACCCCGATCCTGCTCGGCCCCGACGGACCGAGCCTCGGCGGCTTTGTCTGCCCGGTCACCGTGGTCGCCGCCGACCGCTGGAAGCTCGGGCAGTTATCCCCTGGCGACGCAGTGCGTTTCGTGCCGATCCGCAGCGATCGCGCCGCCTCGATTCGCGACCTGGGCGCCGGGCGCAGAGCCGCCTGGCCGACCGTGCTGTCCGCCGGCGGCGACGGTGACGACGGCGTACTGCGGCGCACCGAGGTCGACGACGAGACCGGCGTGACCTATCGCCGCGCGGGCGACGACGCCGTGCTCGTCGAATACGGCGCCATGACACTGGATCTCGCGCTACGCGCCCGCGTGCACGCCCTGCATCAGCACCTGCTCGCCGCAAGCGTGCGCGGCGTGACCGAGCTGACCCCCGGTATCCGCTCGCTGCAGATCCGAGTCGACCCCCACCTCCTGTCCGTGCCGTCCCTGCTGGATCTGCTGGCCGAAGCCGAACAGCACCTGCCCGCCGCCGATCAGCTCGTCGTCCCCAGCCGCACCGTGCACCTCCCCCTGTCCTGGGACGACCCCGCCACTCGCGAGGCGATCACCCGCTACATGCACGGCGTCCGCGCCGACGCTCCCTGGTGCCCGTGGAACATCGAATTCATCCGCCGTATGAACGGATTGGCCTCGGTAGCAGACGTTTACGACACCGTCTTCGGTGCCGAGTACCTCGTCCTCGGCCTGGGCGACGTGTACCTCGGCGCCCCGGTCGCCACCCCGACGGACCCGCGCCACCGCTTGGTCACCACCAAATACAACCCCGCCCGCACCTGGACCCCGCAGAACGCGGTCGGCATCGGCGGCGCCTACCTGTGCATCTACGGCATGGAGGGCCCCGGCGGCTATCAGTTCGTCGGCCGCACCACCCAGGTGTGGAATCACCACGCGGGTCCGCTCGCCGGTCGCCCTGGTGCGGACCGGCACCCCTCCGGCGACGAAACACCTTGGCTGTTGCGCTATTTCGATCGAATCTGCTGGTATCCGGTCGAGGCCGACGAATTGCTCGATCTACGCGCAGATTTCGCCGCGGGCAACGTCGAGGTGCGGGCCGAGGACGGGGAATTCCGGCTCGCCGACTATCGCAGGTTCCTCGCCGAGAATGACACGGCCATCACCGAATTCCGCGCCGTACAGGCAGCAGCCTTTGCCGCCGAGCGTAACTCGTGGCAGCTCGCCGGTGAACTCGCCGCAGGATAGCGGCGGTCAGGTCATCGTCGTCGCAACGACGGGTCCGCTCCAGCCACAAGGCAATCCGCACGTGGCGACGACCAACTGCTCGGTCTCGTCGTCGTCGAACTGCGCGGTGATCCGCGCCGCGTGTGCGGGATAGCCGCACAGCGGGCACTTGCCGAAATAGTTCAGGACCGGATCCACACGCGACGAAACCATCGTGCGATTCCTACGACTCGGCAACCCCAATGTATCCATGACATTCCTCCCGACCTGATGGTGCGCCACCGGTCGGGCCACGGCAAGCCCCGAATTCACCAGCCGAACAGCTCTGCCATGTCGATCGCCTCGTCGTCCCACGCGCGTTCGATCGCCGCGCGCTCGGCCTCCGGGAGTTCGGGCGACCACCCGCAGCGGCGCCAGAAGTCTTCCCGGTGTTCCTGGGTGAACGGTTTGGGTTTATCCATGGGCTGCACCTCGCCGACGGTCCTGTTCCCATGATGGGCCTGCTCCGACTGCGACATGCCGGAACAGGCCCACGAGCTTCGGTTTTCAGCGCAGGTCGCGGAAGAACTCGCGGACGTCCGCGGTGAGCAGCTCGGGCTCCTCCAGCGCGGCGAAGTGACCGCCGCGATCCGCCTCGGTCCATCGGGTGATGGTGTTCTCGGGTTCGGAGTAGCGACGGATGCCGACGTCATGGGCGAGAATCAGTGCGGCGGTGGGCACTCCGGAGTTCGTCTTCGGCGCTCCCCACGCATCGGAGTGGGCATAGCCGACATACGCCGCCGACCCCGCAGTTCCGGTGAGCCAGTACAACATCACGTTGGTCAGCAACCGATCTCGATCAATGATCTTGTCCGGGTCGACGTTTCGCGGATACGTCCACTCCCGGAACTTGTCCATGATCCAGGCGAGCTGTCCCACCGGCGAATCCACCAGCCCGTAGGCCAGTGTCTGCGGACGGGTGGACTGAATCGCGATGTAGCCGAACTCTTCCCGCATGAACGCCTCGATCCGGCGAACCCGATCGCGCTCGACCTCGTTCAGGCTCGCCAGTTCCGCCTCGGACAGCGGCAGCTGCGGCATCGGCCCGGGTCCGCCGTTGACGTGCACGCCCACCACGCTTTCCGGCACGATCCGGCCGACCTCCGGGCTCACCCCGGCACCGACGTCACCGCCCTGCACGCCGTAGCGCTGGTACCCGAGCCTGCGCATGAGTTCGACCCAGGCTTGCGCGGTTCGCTCGATCCGCCAGCCCGACTCCGTGACCGGACCGGAGAAGCCGAAGCCCGGCAGCGACGGAATCACGAGGTGGAAAGCGTCTTTCGGGTCGCCGCCGTGCGCACGCGGATCGGTCAGCGGCCCGATCACGTCCAGGAACTCGACCACCGAACCCGGCCAGCCGTGCGTCAGTAGCAACGGCAGCGCGTCCGCCTCCGGCGAGCGGACATGCAGGAAGTGGATGTTCTGCCCGTCGATCTCCGTCAGATACTGCGGGTAGGCGTTGAGCTGCGCCTCGGCCACCCGCCAGTCGTACTCGGTGCGCCAGTAGTCGACCAGCTCGCGCAACCAGGTAGTCGGCACGCCGGTGTCCCAGCCGTCGCCGGGTAGTGGGGCGGGCCAGCGCGCCGCGTCGAGCCGAGTGCGCAGGTCATCGAGCTGCTGCTGCGGGATGTCGATGCGGAATTCGTGGATTTCATTGCTCATGAAATAGACGTTATGACCCATCTAGGACAGCTTCTGCCCTAGCTTTCCGGCAGACTGAAAACCATGTTGGAAACCTCCGCGCGACTGCTGCGCCTGCTGTCGCTGCTACAGACTCCCCGCGACTGGACCGGCACCGACCTGGCCGAACGCCTCGAGGTCGATGTCCGCACGGTGCGCCGCGACATCGACAAGCTGCGCAACCTCGGTTACCCGGTGGATGCCACGCCGGGCGTCGCGGGTTATCGGCTCGGCGCGGGCGCGAAGCTGCCGCCATTGCTGCTGGACGACGACGAGGCGGTGGCGGTCGCGATCGGCCTGCGCACCGCGGCGGGCGGCACCATCACCGGAATCGAGGACAGCTCGCTGCGTGCGCTCACCAAGCTCGAACAGGTGCTGCCGTCCCGGCTACGCCACCGCGTCAGCCTGCTGCAGTCGGTCACCGTCACGGTCCGGGCCGGTGGGCCGACCGTCGACCCGGACACGCTCACCGCGATCGCGGGCGCCATCCGCGACAGTCACCGCCTTCGCTTCGACTACCGAAGCCATGACGGCACAACATCTTTGCGCACCACCGAGCCACATCGCTTGGCGCACATCGGCCGCCGCTGGTACCTCATCGGCTGGGACGTCGACCGCGCCGACTGGCGCACCTACCGTTGCGACCGCCTGCAACCCCGCATCCCGACCGGTCCCCGCTTCACCCCGCGCGAAGCACCCGACGTCGACCTGTCCGGCTATCTCTCCCGCGGAGTGGCGAGCTCGCCGTACCGCTATTCCGCCCGCGTCACCCTCGGCGTGCCTGCCGAGATCGCCGCCGATCGCATCGCACCCACCATCGGCGCCCTCGAAGCCGTCGATGACGAAACCTGCTTGCTGCGAACAGGATCGGACTCACTCGATGAATTGGCCGTCTATCTCGCCACTTTTGGCTTTCCGTTCCGCGTGCACGAGCCGCCGGAACTCATCGCGCACATTCGCGAGCTGACAGCTCGGCTCGCCCAATCGGTCGATTAGGAAACCGGCACGGCGGCAATCGCTTCGACTCCCTATCCCTCGACAGGAAGAGTCGGGCTCAGACGACGATGACGGTCTTGCCCTGGGCGTGCCCGTCCAGAATGTGCTGCACCGCCTCGGCCGCACGAGCCAACGGATAGCGCTCTTCGATCAGTGGCCGGAGTTTGCCCGCTGCGGTCAGCCCGGCGAGGAACTCCAGATCGGTGCGACGCGGACGCATGAGCAGAATGCCGATCTGCTGGCCGACGAACAGGTTGGCCAGCACCATCTTTCCCATCCAGGTGATCGGGCCCGCCCAATTGCCGCCGGGTGCACCGGCCGACGAGACGAAGATGCC
Organism: Nocardia sp. NPDC046473; assembly: GCF_040645995.1. Taxonomy (NCBI): domain Bacteria; kingdom Bacillati; phylum Actinomycetota; class Actinomycetes; order Mycobacteriales; family Nocardiaceae; genus Nocardia; species Nocardia sp. NPDC046473. The sequence goes on along the minus strand of NZ_JBEYZJ010000006.1, from coordinate 722,420 downwards.
CTTCGGGGTGAGTATCCGTCGGCAGTCCCGCAGCGATCGGTTGCCGATCAGGTCGAGCATGACGTCGTAGCGCCGTCCGGTCGCGGTGAAATCGTCAGTGGTGTAGTCGATTACATGGTCAGCACCCAGTGATCGCATAATCTCGAGGTGGCGGGTGCTGCACACGGCGGTGACCTCGGCGCCGAGCGCTTTGGCAAGTTGGATCGCAGCGGTGCCGACGCCACCGGATGCGCCGTTGATCAACACGGTCTGTCCGGCCTGCAGCTGACCGACGTCGCGCAGCCCCTGCAGCGCGGTCATGCCCGAATCAGGAAGGGCCGCAGCCTCTTCGATGGCGAGCCCGGTCGACGCGAGGGCAAGCCGCCGCTCCGAGACGCAGGCGTACTCCGCGAAGGCGCCCGAGTTGACCGAGCCGAAAACCGTGTCACCGGGCCGAAATCCGGTCACGTCGCCGCCGACCGCCACCACGTCCCCGGCCAGGTCGTGCCCGATGATCGGATCCTTGGGTCGCCGCAGGCCGAAGCCGAGCCGCAGCAGGTAGGGCGTGCCGGTGAGCAGGTGCGCATCGCCCTGGCAGACCGACGCGGCGCGGACCCGGACCAGCACCTCGCCGGGGCGCGGATCGGGCCGGTCCACCACCTCGGTCCGGAGCACCGAACTGTCACCGTACTGCGGCGCGACCACCGCCGTCATCGTGCTGACATCGACCGTTGATTGCGGACTCTTGGCCTCGGACATGGGATTTCCTCGCCTGAAAACTGATACTTACAGCGTAAGTCACTCACCGCAGACGGTACGCTTACACCGTAAGTCCGTCAAGAGAGGGGCCGATGCCCAAAACGTCCGCCAACGGTGCCGCACGCGCGCCGCTCAACCGGGAAAAGGTGCTGCACACCGCCGTTCGGTTCGCCGACGAGCACGGCCTCGCGGCCCTGTCCATGCGCCGACTGGCACAGACGCTCGGCGTCGAGGCGATGTCGCTGTACAACCACGTCACCAACAAGGACGACCTACTCGACGGCGTCGCCGATCTGGTGGTCGCCGAGATGGGCGTGCCCGAGATCGGCGGCGACTGGAAGGCGACCATGCGCGCGCGGGCGACCGCCGCGCACGAGGCACTGCTGCGCCACCCGTGGGCCAACGGACTGATCGGCACCAGACTCAACGTCGGCCCGGCCATGCTGCGCTACATCGACGCCACCGTCGGCTGCCTGCGCGCCGCGGGGTTCTCCTATCAGCTGGCCGATCGGGCGTGGAATGCGATGGACAGCCACATCTACGGATTCACCTTGCAGCAGGTCAACTTCCCGCTGCAGCCGGACGAATACGCTTCGGCCGCAAAGCAGTTCCTGCCGCTCATCCCGGCGGATCGGTTTCCGTACATGAACGCGCTGTCGCAGTTGGTGATCGACGGAAAGCACACGGGCATCGCCGATTTCACCTTCGGACTGAACTTGATCCTCGACGGGCTCGAACGGCTCCTAGAGGAATCCTCCGACTGAGCGTCACACCTCGGCCGACCGGTCGATGCCTACCGTCGCCTCCGGATTGGTGACATCGCGAACCACCCGCAGTGCGGCGATCAGCCCGTCGAGCTGCGCGGGGGTCAGCAGCCCGGTGAACCAGCGCTCGACCGCGTCCAGATAGTCGGGCAGCACCTCTTCGAGCCGCGCCGCACCCGGTTCGGTCAACACCGCGTACGCACTGCGCCGATCGCCAGGGTCGAGTTCCCGCTCGACCAGCCCGGCCCGGGCCAGCCGATCGACCAGCCGGGTGACGCCGCTGGTGGACAGCGTGGTCTGCGCGGCGAGATCGGTCATCCGCAGCCGGCGATTCGGCGAACGACTCAGGCGCATCAGCGCATTCAGGTCCAGACCGGACAGGCCGTGTGACTTCCAGACCGGTTCCAGCTTGGTGACCACCCCTTCGAACGCCTCGAACAGCAGACCCATCGTGGTCAGCCGGGGGTCCTCGAACAGTTCGGTCGCATCCATGCCACCAACCTACCCGAAGTAGTTGCTTCGAGGATAGTTGACACGCGGAATACTCCGCTGTAGAAATATGCCAGCGCAATATTCCGCACGACAACTACTGGAGCTTTCGATGTCTGACACCACCGCCTGGGTCGCCGGTTTCCGTTCCGCGGTCATCAGCCCGTACGAGCAGGTCAAGCTCACCGAATCGCGGGCGTTCGCCGACGAGACCGTGCGTCAGGTGCTGCACCTGGCCGGTGGCGGCGAGCAGTTCCGGATCCGGTTGACCAACCTCTTCGGGCAGACCCCGCTGGTCATCGGCGCCGCGCGCGTCGCGCTGCGCAAGAACGGCAGCGAGATCGTCACGGAGACCGACGCCGTGCTGCGGTTCGACGGCGCGGACCAGATCACCATCCCGGTGGGCGGAGCCGTGGTCAGCGACCCGGTCGAGCTGGCCGTGAATGCGGGCACCGATCTCATGCTGAGCCTTTACCTGCCCGAGCCGACCGGTCTCGCCACTCTCTCCCATCAGCCGAGCGAAACCGCCTACGTCGCAACCGGAAACGTCACGGCGGAGCCGAATCTCGCAGATCCCGAAGAAGTTCCCGCGCGCTTCTTCGTCACGGGCGTCGATGTGCTTGCGCCCGTTGGCACACCGATCGCCGTCGCACTCGGCGACTCATGGTTCGAAGGCGTCGGCTCGACGATGAGCGCGAACCTCCGTTCGGTGGACGCCCTCAACGCCCGCCTCGACCACGGCTGGGCCGTCAATCAGGGCATCGGCGGAAATCGCCTGCTGGCCAACGAGATCGGCGTGCCCGGACTGGACCGCTTCGACCGAGACGTCCTCAGCGTCCCCGGCGCGCGCACCGTCCTGATCAACTTCGGCATCAACGACCTGATCCTCGGCGGCATGTCCGGCGAACCACCCGCCACCACCGACGAACTGATCGCCGGCTTCACCGAGATCGCCCGCCGCGCCCATGAAGCAGACCTGACCATCCACGCCGCCACCATCGGCCCCTACGCAGGCTGCATCTACCCCGGCATGCCACTCGAGGAAACCCAGCAGACCCGCCGCGAAGTAAACGAATGGCTGCGCACCACCACCGTTTTCGACTCGGTCTTCGACGTAGCTCGCGCCGTCGAAGACCCCGCCCGCCCCGGCTTCATCGCCCCGCACTACGACTGCGGCGACGGCATGCACCTCAACGACGCGGGCCACCGCGCCATGGCCGAAACCATCGACATCACCCGCCTGTCAGTAGACGAACTCCTCGCCCCGGCTGCCACCTCGGATCCGGCAGCTCACCGACCCGCCTGACAGCTTGCCCATCAGGGCAACAAAGCCCCCGGATCGATGGCGAATTCGAAAGGGCTGTGCAGGGTGACGGTGTCGCCGGCCGAGACCCGATGGGTCAGCTCGTAGGCCTGGTCGTCGCCGAGTTCGTGGGCGAACAAGACCGGCAACGACTCACCCGGCAGCTGGCCCTTGAACGAGTTGATCTCGAATCGCCAGTAGTTGGGGATGCCTGCCTCGGCATAGACAACGGGCTTGACCATTCGGTCTTGCAGAGTGGTCGACCTGGAAACCACCTCGACAACCAGTTTCACCTGGTCAGCTGGGATCCCTCGAGCATCCCAATCGATCGGGCCGCTGGCCGCAACGAGGTCGGGAATCGGTTCGTCCGCACCGATCAGGACACCGACACCGGGCAGCGTGAGGTGACCGGGAGGCAGAGCTGTGTCGAGGGCACGTCCTAAGCCCTGGATCAGCAACTGGTGCCGAAGATTCGGCGCTGCGGTCACTACCAGCAGGCCGTTCAGCACTTCGTATCGCAGTCCGTTTTCAGGCAAGTGGTCGAGATCTGTCGCTGTCCAACGGTTACCGCGCGGAACCGGCATCATTACCGGGACAACCTCCTGTACGAAGGATGCGAACCAGAGTCCGCCGATCTCGGACGAATCCAGTTCACCGAGACTCGACGAAACCGCCGGTGCGGAGCACTTGGCTGTGCTCCGCACCGGCGGATTGTCATTCCGTCCTACTCCGCGATCACGATCTTGACCTCGGGGTCCGCGACATCGGTTACCTCACTCGGGGTGACGAACCAGTGGGTTACTTCGCCGTCGGCGAGGTCGTTGGCTACTTCGCCGGTCGGGAGGACCGAGAGGGCGCCTGCGGTGGCGGAGGCCAGGAACTCGAGCATGGCGACGCGGCCGGAGGGGGTGGTGGTGTACGTGGTCGACTCGTAGTCGATGCCGTACTCCTCGCGGACGTGTTCGGCTCGGGCCAGGGCCTCGGTCTGGGTGATGGCGAGGACGCCGTCGGCGGTCGGGACGACGAAGGCCGGGTGGTCTTCGCCGAGTGGGCGGACCCGATCCGCGTAGGAGACCGGGTGCGACGGGGCGGCGACCAGATCGGCCTGCATCCGTGGCTCGGACGGGACCAACCATTGAATCGAGCTGTCCGGCACCGCATTCGGCGTGATGCCGAAGGTGGCTCCGGCGCTTGCCATCTCGTCGACGGAGAGGTCACCGGCGAACAACAGTGCGGCACCGGCCTTCTGCACCGCCCAGGCCGCGACGACCGCGTCCAGTGAACGCGGCAGCGCCAGCGCGACGATATCGCCCGGCCCCGCACCCCGATCGATGAGCACCCGCGCCAACTGCGAGGAGCGTCGATCCAGGACGTGGTAAGCGATTTCGTCGCCGTCGGCGAGCAGCGCGGGCGCCTCCGGATCCTCCTCGACCACCTCGGCGAGCACCTTGGCGACCGTGTGCGCGCCGACCCGGCCTGCCGGTTCCGGCGTGGAAGTGGTTGCCGTGATACCGGATTCGACGAGCAGGCGAGCGCGCTCACCGGCATCGAGGATGTCGATGTCGCCGACGAGTCCGTCCGGATCGCCGAGCAGCGCCTCGAGCACCCGGACCAGCCGCGCGGACATGATCTCCACCTCGTCCGCGGTGAACCGGCTGCCCAGGTACTTGAGCGTCAGCTCGATCGTCGCCTCGGCGGTCACCAGCAGCGTCAGCGGATAGTGCGTGGCGTCGTTGACGCCGACACCGGTCACCGACATGCCGTCGATGGAGCTGGCGGCCGAAATGGCCTCCTTGTCCATCGGATACGACTCGAACACCAGCAGCGTGTCGAACAGCGATCCGGTGCCCGCCACCCGCTGGATGTCGGTGAGCCCCACGTAGTGGTGCTCGAGCAGGTCGGCCTGATCGTGCTGCAACCGCTCCAGCAACTTGCCGATCGTCTGCCGGTCATCGATCCGCAGCCGCACCGGCAGCGTGTTGATGAACAGGCCGACCATCGATTCGACGCCGGGCAGTTCGGCGGGCCGCCCGGAGACGGTGGCGCCGAACACCACATCGCCTCGGCCGGTGAGCCGTCCGAGCAGGATGCCCCAGGCCGCCTGCACCAGTGTGTTCACCGTGACGCCCAATTCGGCGGCGTGCTTGGTGAGTTGGCGGGTGCGGTCGGTGTCGAGCTCGGTGACCAGCTTGCCGATCTCGTACTGCTCGGCCGAACGCGGTTGCGGCGCAAGCTGAGTCGGCTCGCTGACGCCGTCGAGCGCGGTCGCCCAGGCCCGCAGCGAGGCCTCGCGGTCCCGCCCGGCCAGCCAGCCGAGGAAGTTACGGTACGAGGCCACCCTGGGCAGCGCCGTCTGATCACCGCGAACCGCGTACAGCACCAGCAGATCCCGCATCAGCAGCGGCATCGACCAACCATCCAACAGGATGTGATGGGTGGTGATCGCCAGATGCCACTGGCTCTCGTCGGTGCGGAACAGGGTGAACCGCAGCAGCGGCGGCACCGCCATGTCGAAGTGCGTCGCCTGATCGGCCGCGACCTGCCTGCGCAGTTCCACGGTCCGCTCGTCGGCGGGCAACCCGGTGAGATCCACCTCGCGCCACGGCGCCTCGATCCGATCGAGCACGACCTGCACGGCCTGCCCGTCGGAGTCGGTGACGAACGCGGTGCGCAGGTTCGGGTAGCGGTCGATGATGCCCTGCGCGGCCGCGTGCAGCCGCTCGACATCCAGCGTGCCGCCGAGATCGACCACGGCCTGCATGGTGTACACGTCGACGGTGGCCTGGGTCATCATCGCGTGGAACAGCAGACCGGACTGCAGCGGCGAGAGCGGCCACACCTCGGCCAGCGCCGGGTAGTTACGTTCCCACAGCTCGATATCGGTCTGCTCGACCCGCACCAGCGACATGTCGGACGGCGTGAAGCCACCCGCATCCGGCCTGCGTGCGTGCGTGGCCAGCGCGGTGAGCGCGGCGACCCAGTGGTCGGCGAACTCCTGCACCTGTTCCTTGGTCAGCAGCCCGGTCGGGAACGCGAACGCCGCGCCCAGCTCCGGACCGTCCGCACCGTCGGTGACGATCGCGTTGATGTCGATCGTCGCGTTGGCGGGCATGTCCAGGTCCATGTCGCCGTCGAGCTGACCGAGATCGCCCACCGGCACCCAGCCGATTTCGGCGAGCTGCTCGGGGATCTCCCCGGCCGACATGCGACCCAGGTAGTTGAAGCTGATCTGCCCCGGGGCACCGAGTCGCTGCCCGGTCGCCGCGTTCAGGTGCCGCAGCAGCCCGTAACCGAGGCCCTTGTCCGGCACTGCGAGCAGCTGCTCCTTGATCGACTTCACGATCTCGCCGAGCGCAGCGCCACCGGCGAACGCGTCGGTGAGGTCGGCGCCGCCGAGGTCGAGCCGGACCGGGTAGGCCGTGGTGAACCAGCCGACGGTGCGCGAAAGATCCGCGCCCGGAACGACTTCCTCTTCACGACCGTGACCCTCGAGCTTGACCAGCGCGGCCGCGCCGTCACCACGCCAGCGCGCGACGGCCATTGCCAGCGCGGACAGCAGCCCGTCGTTCACACCGCCGCGGTAGAGGCCGGGGATCGCGGTGAGCACCGCGTCGGTGACCTCGGCGGGCAAGGTGACCTCGACCCGCTCGACCGTGGCGAACGTATCGACCGCGGGGTCGAACGGCCGCGCACCGAGCAGCGGATCCGGTGTGGTCGAAACCTGCTGCCAGAACGGCAGTTCCGCGACCCGCTCGGCCGACGAAGCCGCCTCGACCAGGCTGTGCGCCCAGCGCCGCATCGACGTGCCGTTGGCGGGCAACGCCACCTGCTGACCGGCGGCCAGCTGCGACCACGCCACCGCGAAGTCCGGAATCAGGATGCGCCAGGACACACCGTCGACCACGAAGTGATGCGCGACGATGAGCAGCACATCGCGCCGCTCGCCCTCGAACGCGAACCAGATGAACTGCGCCATCACGGCATTCGCCGGATCCAGTCGGCCGAGCGCGGCGTCGAACGCCTCGCTGCCGACCCGCTTCAGCTCCGCGTCGTCGACGTCGGCGGCCAGCTCGACCCGATGCACCATGGCATCCACGTCGACCGCACCGGTCGCCAGCGCCTCGAACGCCCACCGATCCTCGTTGCGGCGCAACCGAGTACGCAGCACATCGTGGTGGTCGAACACCGCGGCGATGGTTCCGACGAGCGTCGCCCGATCGATACCGTCCGGCAGCCGCAGCGCCATCGTCTGCGAGAACCGGTCGTAGGCCGAGCCACTCGCGAGGATCTGCGTCATGATCGGCGTCAGCGGAATCTCGCCGACCCCGCCACCCGGCAGCTCTTCCAGCTTCACCTGCTCCGAACCCGCACCGAGCGTGGCGATTTCGGCCAGCGAGGCCACACTGCGCCGCTCGAACACCTCGCGCGGGGAGAACACCACGCCGCGCGCCTTGGCCCGCGACACCAGCTGGATGGACAGGATGCTGTCGCCGCCGAGCGCGAAGAACGAGTCGTCCAAACCGATCTGCTCGACCCCGAGCACCTCGGCGAACACCTCGGCGATGATCGCCTCGACCTCGCTGGCGGGTGCCCGGAACTCGCGTGGCGCGAGCACCGGCTCGGGCAGCGCCTTGCGGTCCAGCTTGCCGACCGGAGTCAGCGGGATCTCGTCGAGCACCACGATCGCCGACGGCACCATATGCGGCGGCAGGCTGCGCGAGGCGTGCTCGCTGAGCCGGACCGGGTCGATCTCGTGGCCGGGCACCGCGAGCACATACGACACGAGAATCGTCGCGCCCGCCGTGGTCTCCTTGCCGAGCGTGATCGCGAACTCGACGTCGGGATGGGCCGCGAGGACAGTGTCGATCTCGCCGAGTTCGATGCGGAAGCCGCGGATCTTCACCTGGAAGTCCGAGCGCCCGACGTAGTCCAGCTCCCAGCGCACCTCGGGGACGGCGGCATTACCCGCCCGCTCGCCCGGTTCGGCGAACCAGCGCACCACGTCACCGGTGCGGTACATCCGCGCGCCCTCATTGCTCCACGGGTTGGCGACGAATCGTTCCGCGGTGAGGTCGGGGCGGTTGTGGTAGCCACGCGCCACCGCGCCACCGGCGAGGTAGAGCTCGCCGGCGACGCCCGGCGGCACCGGGTTGAGCCGGTTGTCGAGCACCAGCGCCGACATGCCGCGCACCGGCAGACCGATGGTGACGTGCCGTCCCGGCGTCAGGCTCGCGTAGGACGAGATGATCGTCGTCTCGGTCGGACCGTAGGCGTTGAAGTACTTCCGGCCCGGGTACCACTTGGCCAGCAGCTCCGGCGTGGTGACATCGCCACCGACGGAAGCGACTTCGAGTGCCTCCATGCCCGCCGGATCGACCGTGCCGAGCACCGCGGGGGTGATGATCGTGTGCGTGACCCGCTCGGTGCGCAGCAGCTCGGCCAGGTCCGGGCCACCGATGATAGTGGACGGCACGATCACCAGCGTCGCGCCGGTGTAAGCGGCACACAGCCATTCGAGCACCGACGGGTCGAAGCTCGGCGAGCAGATGTGCAGGAACCGGTGGTGCGCCTCGAGCTGGTACAGGTCGGTGGCGACACCGACCAGGCCACCCATGCCCGCGTGAGTCACGGTGACGCCCTTGGGCATACCCGTCGAACCCGACGTGTAGATGACATACACCGGATGCCGCATGGCCAGCGACGAGAGGCGATCGGCGTCGGTCACCGAATCCGGCGACTTGGCCTCGATCAGCGCATCGAGCGCCGGATCGTCCAGCCGCAGCCATTCGACATCGCGCGGCAGGCGATCCACGTGCTCGGTCGCGGTGATACCGATGACCGCGCCGGAGTCGTTGATCATGTGCCGCATGCGGTCTTCGGGGTAGGTCGGGTCGACCGGCACGTGCGCGCCACCGGCCTTCGCCACCGCCCAGAACGCCGCGACCATCTCGTAGGAGCGCGGGAAGGACAGCGCCACAATGCGTTCCGGACCGACCCCGCGTTCGATCAGCACTCGCGCCAGCCGCGACGAGTACTCGTCGAGCTCGCGGTAGGTGATCGAGCGGCCCTGGTAGCGGACCGCGATCTGCTCCGGGTTCAGCTTCGCGCCGCGCTGCAACAGATCCGGCAGCAGCCCGGTGGCCATCACGTCTTCGCCGTGCACGTGCGTGAGCAGCTCGTACTCGTCCGCGTCGAGCAGCGGCAGGTCGCCGATCGGCAGGTCGCGTTCGGTGGCGATGGCGTCGAGCAGCCTGGTGAATCGCTGCGCGAAGACCTCGACCGTGGCGTCGTCGAACAGGTCACGGGCGAAGGAGAACTCGGCGTACATGCCCGCGTCGTCGCCGGCCGCCGCCTCCCGAATCGTCAGCGACAGATCGAACTTCGCCGTGTCGACCTCGAAATCGACCGCGCCGACGTGCAATCCGGGCAGCTCGAAACTGGTCTCCGGCAGGTTCTCGAACGACAGCGCCACCTGGAACAGCGGGTGCCGCGCGGTCGAGCGCTCCGGGTTGAGCAGCTCGACGAGCCGCTCGAACGGCAGGTCGGCATGCGCGAACGCCTGCAGGTCCGCATCCTTCGTCCGGGCCAGCAGCTCGCCGAAGGTGAGGTCGCCTTCGACGTGCGAGCGCAGCACCAGCGTGTTGACGAACATGCCGATCACGTCGTCGAGTTCGGCCTCGCCACGACCCGCGATCGGGGTGCCGATAGCGATGTCGTCGGTGCCCGACATCCGCGCCAGGAACAGCGCGAGCGCGGCGTGCACCAGCATGAACATGGTCGCGTTCTGCTCCCGCGCGATCTCGGTGAGCTTGCGATGCAGCTCGCCCTCGATCGGGAACACCACGCGTCCACCGGCGAACGACTGGGTCGTCGGCCTGGTCCGGTCGGCGGGCAGGTTGAGCTCGTCCGGCAGCCCGGCCAGCGCGGCCCGCCAGTATTCGGCCTGCTGCGAGATCAGGCTGCCCGGATCGGCCTCCGAGCCGAGCACGTCACGCTGCCAGAGGCTGAAGTCCGCGTACTGCACCGGCAGCGGCGCCCAGCCCGGCGGCACGCCGTTCGAGCGGGCCGCGTAGGCGAGCATCACATCGCGGGTCAGCGGGCCCATCGACCAGCCGTCCGCGCTGATGTGGTGCACAACGAAGACGAGCACGTATTCGCCGTCGGTGACCCGGAACAGCTTGGCCCGCAACGGAATCTCCGTGGTGACATCGAAGCCCGCGGTGATCACGTCCACGATCCGCTGCTGAATGTCTTCGACGCCAACGGTTTCCGGCGTCAGATCCGGCACCGACCGCTCGGCGGGCATGATCACCTGGCTTGCGGCGCGCCCCTGCTCCGGGTACACCGTGCGCAGCGTCTCGTGCCTGGCGATGACATCGGCGACGGCGTCCTGCAGCGCGGCGACGTCGAGATCGCCGGTGAGCCGCACGGCGACCGGGATGTTGTTGACGGCCGAGGCGGTGTCGAACTGGTTGAGGAACCACATGCGCTGCTGAGCCAGCGACAGCGGAACCTGTTCCGGGCGTGGGCCCGCCACCAGGGCGCGACGGCCACCGGCACCGGCATGCTGTTCGACCTTCACGGCCAGACCGGCGACGGTGGACGCTTCGAACAGCGCGCGCACCGGCACCCTGGCATCGAGCGCGGCGCCGATGCGAGCGGCGACCTGGGTCGCCAGCAGCGAGTTACCACCGAGACCGAAGAAGTCGTCATCCGCACCGACCTGATCGACACCGAGCACCTCGGCATACACCGACGCCACGATCTCCTCGATCGGCGTCGACGGCGCACGGAACGCCTGCGCCTCGAACTCCGGCTCCGGCAACGCCTTTCGATCCAACTTGCCGTTCACGTTCAACGGCAACGCATCGAGCACGACGAACGCCGCAGGCACCATGTACGACGGCAGACCGGCGACGAGCGCCGACTTCACCTGTGCGACATCGACATCACCGTTCGACGCCACCAAGTACGCGACCAGACGATCACCGGTCTTCGGGTCGGACTTGGCGACCACGGCGGTCTGCGCGATCTCCGGCATGGCCAGCAGCGCGGCCTCGATCTCGCCCAGCTCGATCCGGAAACCACGGATCTTCACCTGGAAGTCGGTGCGGCCCTGGTACTCCAGCTCACCGGAAGCGTTCCACGCCACCAGGTCACCGGTCCGGTACATCCGCGCACCCGTCTGGAACGGGTTGGCCACGAACCGATCCGCCGTCAGGTCCGCACGCCCGAAGTAGCCGCGAGCGAGCTGCGCACCAGCGAGGTACAGCTCACCGGCGACACCGTCCGGCACCGGCCGCAGTCGCGAATCCAGCACGTAGACCTGGCTGTTCCACTCCGGCAGACCGATGGACACCGAGGTCTCGTCGGCCCTGGTCACCCGATGGTTGGTGATCGAGACGGCGGCCTCGGTCGGGCCGTAGAGGTTGAACAGCTCGGTACGGGAGTGCTCGCGCACGAACCGCTGTGCGAGCGCACCCGGCAGTGCCTCACCGATCGCCAGCACCCGCCACAGTGAGTTCGGGAAGTCACCGGCTGTGAGCGCGTCGAGCATCGAGGGCACCACGTGGAGGGTGGTGACCCATTCACGAGCCATCAGCTCGTTCAGGTAAGCCGGATCCTGGTGACCGTCAGGCGCGGCGATGACCAGTCGGCCACCACACACCGCCGCAGACCAGAACTCCCACACCGAAAGGTCGAATGTGGCAGCGGTCTTCAGCAGAATCGCATCAGCCGCATCCAGACCGAACTCAGTGACCTTCCACTGCAACTGATTCGCGATCGCCGCGTGCGAAACCGCCACACCCTTCGGACGACCCGTCGAACCCGACGTAAAGATCACATACGCGGTGTTCTCCGGACGCAACGGCGCGACCCGATCAGCATCGGTGATCGGAGTCTTGGCCACCTCGGCCAGATCCAGCTCATCGATCCGCACCAAAGGCGCTACATCGGTATCGAACTCGGCATCGGCATTCGTAAGTACGCACACCGGCGCCGCGGTCTCGAGGATGTAGCTGGTCCGCTCGGCAGCCTGCGCCGGATCCACCGGCACATACGCGCCACCGGACTTCGACACCGCGTACATCGCCACGATCAGATCGACCGAACGTCGGAACGCCAGCGCGACCCGAGACTCCGGCCCGACCCCGATCGAGATCAGATGCCGCGCAAGACGATTCACCCGAGCATCCAGGTCGCCGTAGGTGATCGACGCACCGTCCTCGGTGACCAGCGCGACTTCCTTCGGCCCGGCCGCCACCGAGGCGTCGAGCAGCGAAACCAGCGTCGCCGTCGTATCCACCGCGTTCTCGGTGGCGTTGCGACCGGTCACCAGCTGGGCGCGCTCCGCGACGTCGAGCAGTTCGATGTCGCCGACCGAGGTGCGCGGCGCGGCGATGATCGCACCGATCAGTCGTGCGAACCGATCGACGAAGCCCTGCACCGTGTCCCGCTCGAACATGTCGGTGGCGTAGGTGAAGAAACCGGTGATGCCCTCGGGCTCGCCCGCGTCGCTGTAGCGGTCGGTCGCGATCAGGTGCAGATCGAACTGCGACAGCGCCGTGTCGATATCGAGCCCGGACACCGCGAGACCCGGCAGTTCGAGCCCGGCCTGGGCCAGGTTCTGGAACGAAAGACCCACCTGGAACAGCGGATGCCGCGCGGTCGACCGGACCGGATTGAGCACCTCGACGAGGCGCTCGAACGGCACATCGGCGTTGGCGAACGCCTGGATATCGGTTTCCCGTTGGCGCGCAAGCAGTTCGGTGAACGCCTCACCGGCGTCGATCTTGGTGCGGAACACCAGCGTGTTGACGAACATGCCGATCAGGTCGTCCAGGACGGCCTCGCCGCGGCCCGCCATCGGCGTGCCGATGGCGATGTCGTCGGTGCCCGACAGGCGGGCGAGCAGCACCGCGAGCGCGGTGTGCACGACCATGAACAGCGTCGCGCCCTCGGTGCGGGCCAGCTCGATCAGCGCCTGATGCGTCTCGGCGTCGATGCGCAGCTCGACCTTGCCGCCGGCGAAGGACTGCACCGCGGGACGCGGGCGATCCGACGGCAGATCCAACTGATCCGGCAGCTCCGCCAGCGCCTGACGCCAGTAGGCGACCTGCTTGGACGCCAGCGACTCCTGATCGTCCTCGCTGCCGAGCAGCTCACGCTGCCAGATGCTGTAGTCGGCGTACTGCACCTCGAGCGGCGCCCAGTTCGGCGCCTCGCCGGCCGAACGCGCGGCGTAGGCGATCATCAGGTCGCGGGTCAGCGGGCCGACCGACGAACCGTCACCGGAGATGTGGTGCACGACCATTGCGAGGACGTATTCGACCTCGGCAGGGGCACCTGCGGAGCGACCCGAAGACTCAGCCGATTCCGTTGCTTCCCCGGCGATCTGGAACAGCGCGACCTTCATCGGCACCTCGGTGGTGACGTCGAACATCGTCGACGTCAGTGCCACCACGGCGGATTCGATCTGGGCGGGCGCGACCACGCGCACCTCCAGCCGCGGCACGGCCTGGGCCGGCGGCAGGATCACCTGCACCGGACCGTTGTCCGTCTGCGGGTAGATGGTGCGCAGGATCTCGTGCCTGCTGACCAGGTCCGCGATCGCGGCGCGCAGCGCGGCCACGTCGAGTGCACCGGTGAGCCGCACCGCGATCGGCACGTTGTAGGCCGCCGACTGGGTGTCGAACCGGTTGAGGAACCACATGCGTTGCTGCGCGAGCGACAGCGGAATGTGTTCCGGCCGTGGGCCTGCGGTCAGTGCCTTACGACCCCCCGCGTCGGCATGCTGCTCGACCCGGACCGCCAGCGCGGCAACGGTGGACGCCTCGAACATCAACCGAACCGGCACCCGGGTGTTCAGCGCCTCACCGAGACGCGCCGCGACCTGCGTGGCCAGCAGCGAGTTACCGCCCCAGGCGAAGAAGTCGTCGTCGAGGCCGAGCCGCTTCGATTCCGCGCCTTCGCGATCCGAGATGCGCAGCACGTCGGCGAAGGTGTTCGCGACGATCTGCTCGATCGGCGTGACCGGCGCGCGGAACACCGCCTTCTCGAAGGTGGGCTGCGGCAACGCCTTTCGATCCAGCTTGCCATTGGCGTTGAGCGGCAACGCATCCAGCTGGACGAGCACCGACGGCACCATGTACGACGGCAGCTCGGCGGCCAGCGCGGCCTGCAGCGTGCGCTTGTCGAGCTGACCCGCCCGCGGCACCACGTACGCCACCAGACGGTCGCCGATGCTCGGATCGGTATGCGCGAGTACGGCGGCCGCGGTGATCGCGGGCTGACGCAGCAGCGCGGCCTCGATTTCGCCGAGCTCGATGCGGAAGCCGCGGATCTTCACCTGGAAGTCGGTGCGGCCGCGGTAATCCAGTTCTCCGGCGGCATTCCAGGCCACCAGGTCACCGGTGCGGTACATGCGCTCGCCCGCCGCACCAAACGGATCGGCGACGAACCGGTCGGCGGTCAGCTCGGCCTTGCCGAAGTAGCCGCGCGCCAATTGCGCACCGGCCAGGTACAACTCGCCGGAGACGCCGGCCGGAACCGGCCGCAGCCTGGCGTCGAGCACGTAGACGCGGCTGTTCCATTCCGGTGCGCCGATCGATACCGAGAGTTCGTCGGCATCGGTGACCAGGTGGCTGGTGATCGACACCGCGGCCTCGGTCGGGCCGTACAGATTGAACAGCTCAGCGGCGTTGTCACGACGGAACCGCTGCGCGGTCGCCGCAGGCAGCGCCTCACCGATGGCGAGCACCCGGCGCAGTGAATGCGTCAGGTGGCCGGCGGATTCGGTGAGCAGCGAATCCAGCATCGACGGCACCACATGCAGGGTGGTGACCCCGGTGGTGCGCATCAGCTCGTTGAGGTAGGCCGGATCGCGGTGACCGTCGGCCGCCGAGATCACCAGGCGCCCACCGGATGCGGCGGCGGTCCAGAACTCCCACACCGAAAGATCGAACGTCGCCGCGGTCTTCAGCAGGATCGCGTCGTCGGCACCGAGGCCGAATGTCGCGATCTCCCACTGCAACTGGTTGACGATCGCGGCGTGCGGAACGGCGACGCCCTTCGGCTGGCCGGTCGAACCGGACGTGAAGATCACGTACGCGGTGTTCGCCGGTGCCAGCGTGCTGCGGCGTTCGGTGACCGGCCCGGCCGCGAACACGGCCAGGTCGAGCGCGTCGATCTGCACGGTTTCGGTTGCGGCGGTGCGGAACCCGTCGCGACCGGTGGTCAGCACGCAGACCGGTGCCGCCGTCTCGAGGATGTAGTCGGTCCGCTCGGCAGGCTGATCCGGATCGATGGGCACATAGGCCGCACCGGATTTCGCGACCGCGTACATGGCGACCACGAGGTCGGTGGAGCGGCGAATGGCCAGCGCCACCCGGTCCTCCGGGCCGACGCCGCGCTGGATCAGGTAGCGGGCCAACCGGTTCACTCGGTTATCGAGCTCGGCGTAGGTCAGCTGCTGCTGACCGGTCGGCTCGTCGGCGACGAGCGCGACCGCGTCCGGGTTCGCCGCGACCGATGCGTCCAGCAGCGACACCAGCGTCGCGGCCGCGTCGACCTCGTGCGCGGTGTCGTTCCAGGTGCTGAGGATGCGGGTGTGCTCGTCCTCGGCCAGCAGGTCGATCTCGCCGACCGGCATGGTGGCGTCGGCGACGACGGCGTCCAGCACCCGCACGAAGCGGTCCGCGAAGCCCTGGACCGTGTCCTCGTCGAACAGGTCGATGGCGTAACCGAATTCGGTGATGATCTCGGCCGGTGTGCCGTCCTCGGCGTAGCGGTCGTACAGCGTGACGTGCAGGTCGGTCTTGGCCAGCTGCGAGTCGAAGTTGACCGCACTCACCGACAGGCCGGGCAGCTCGAAGGTGGTCTCGGCCAGGTTCTGGAACGAAAGACCCACCTGGAACAGCGGATTGCGCGCGGTGGAGCGGACCGGGTTGAGCACCTCGACGAGGCGCTCGAACGGCACGTCCGCGTTGGCGAAGGCCTCGAGGTCGCGTTCCTTGACGTCGGCGAGCAGGTCGGCGAAGCGGTCGCCCGGCGCCACCCTGGTCCGGAAGACCAAGGTGTTGACGAACATACCGATCAGGTCGTCGAGTTCGCGTTCACCACGACCCGCGATCGGCGTACCGACCGCGATGTCGTCGGTGCCGGACAGCCGCGAGAGCAGCACGGCGAGCGCCGCGTGCACCACCATGAACAGCGACGCGTTGTTGGCGCGCGCCAGTTCGTGCAGGCGGGCGTGCCGCTCCGGGGAGATCTCGAAGCGAATCGCCTTGCCGTGGAACGACTGCGCGGGCGGGCGCGGCCGGTCGGCGGGCAGCTCCAGCTGATCGGGCAGCTCGGCCAGCGCGGTCTGCCAATAGGAGACCTGCTGGGCAGCAAGGGATTCCGGATCCTCTTCGGAGCCGAGCACCGCGCGCTGCCACAGTGCGTAGTCGGCGTACTGCACCGACAGCGGAAGCCACTGCGGCACATCGCCTTGCACGCGGGCCACGTAGGCGGCCATCACGTCGCGGGCCAGCGGTCCCATCGAGGAGCCGTCGGCAGCCACGTGGTGCACGGTGAATGCGAGCACGTGCTCGTCCGGCGCGATCCGGAACAGCGCCACCGCCAGCGGCACCTCGACGGTGACGTCGAAGGTGGTCAGCGCGAACGCGATGACGGCGTTGAGCAGATCGGCCTCGGTGACGTCGACCGGGGTCAGCGCGGCCGCGGACTGGGCCGCGGGCCGGATCACCTGGTGCGGGCCCTCCGCCGAACGCGGGTAGGTGGTGCGCAGTACCTCGTGGCGAGCGAACACGTCGCCGATCGCCTGCTCCAGCGCGGCGACATCGAGGGCGCCCGACAACCGCACGGCCAGGGGGATGTTGTCGACCGCCGAAGTGGTCGTGTCGAACTGGTTGAGGAACCAGTAGCGCTGCTGGGCCGGCGACAGCGGGATCCGCGCGGGACGCTCCCCCGTCTCCAGCTTCGGCCGCCGCCTGCCGGATCCGGCATTGCGCTCGACCTGGGTGGCCAGCGCGGACACCGTGGACGCCTCGAACAGGTCGCGGACGGCCAGCCGGGTGTCCAGCGCGGCACCGAGTCGCGCGGTCACCTGGGTGGCCAGCAGCGAGTTGCCGCCGAGCTCGAAGAAGTCGTCGTCCAGGCCGACCCTGGCGACGCCGAGCACGTCGCCGAAGGTGCCCGCGACGATCTCCTCGATCGGGGTGGACGGTGCGCGGAACACCTTGGCCTCGAACACCGGCGCGGGCAGCGCCTTGCGGTCGAGCTTGCCGGAGGCGTTGAGCGGGAACTCCTCCAGCACCACGAACGCCGAGGGCACCATGTACGCGGGCAGTTCGCCGCCGAGTTCGGCACGCACGCCGTCGATGTCGATGGCATGGCCGGTGGTCGGCACGACATAGCCGACGAGCTGATCGCCGAGACGATCGTCCGAGCGCACGACCACCACGGCCTGCGCGATGGAATCCAGTGCGGTGAGCGCGGATTCGATCTCGCCGAGCTCTATGCGCAAGCCGCGCAGCTTCACCTGGAAGTCGGTGCGGCCCAAGTACTCCAGTTCGCCGCGCGCGGTCCAGGTGACGAGGTCACCGGTGCGGTACATGCGCTCGCCGTCCGTGCCGAACGGGTTGGCCACGAACCGATCCGCGGTCAGCTCCGGACGCGCGACATAGCCGCGAGCCAATTGCACACCCGCGAGGTACAGCTCACCCGCGACACCGACCGGCACCGGGTGCAGTCGCGAATCCAGCACGTACACCTGGGTGTTGAACACCGGGGCGCCGATCGGCACGGACACCGCGTCGGACTCGTCCACCTCGTGGAAGGTGACGTCGACGGCGGCCTCGGTCGGGCCGTACAGGTTGTGCAGGCGGGCGCCGGTGAGTTCCTGCATCCGCTGCGCGGTGGCTGCGGGCAGCGCCTCACCGGAGGCGAAAACGTTGACCAGGCTGGTGCATTCGTCCGCGCGCTGCTCGGCGACGAACACCGAGAGCATCGACGGCACGAAGTGCGCGGTGGTGACGTCTTCCTCGGTGATCACCTGGATCAGGTACGCCGGATCCCGATGCCCATCGGGCTTCGCGACGACCAGGCGTGCACCGATCTGCAAGGGCCAGAAGAACTCCCACACCGACACGTCGAAGGTGGCGGGCGTCTTCTGCAGCACTACGTCGGTGCGCTCCAGGCCGTACTCGGCCTGCATCCACACCAAACGGTTGACGATCGAACCGTGGCTGACCGCGACACCCTTCGGACGACCGGTCGAACCGGACGTGAAGATCACGTACGCGGTGTTCGAAGGCCGCAGTGGCGCACGGCGATCCGCGTCGGTCACTGGTGCATCGGAGTAGTCCGACAGCTTCAAGCGATCGATCTCGACAGCGGGTGTCTTGCCTGCGTCGAACTCATCGCGCGCAGTGGTCAACACGCAAACGGGTCGCGCGGTATCGAGCACGTAATGGGTGCGCTCGGCCGGATGATCGGGATCCAGCGGCACGTAAGCACCACCAGCGACGCTGACCGCGTACATGCCGACGACCAATTCGATCGACCGACGCATACCCAGCGCGACCATCGAGTCAGGTCCGACACCCATCGAGATCAAATGACGCGCAAGACGATTCACCCTCGCCGAGAACTCGGCATAGGACAGACTCGTCCCCTCGAACGTCACCGCAACCGCATCAGGCGTCCGCACAGCCTGCGCCTCGAACATCGACACCAACGTCGCCGAACCATCCACCGCATGCGCGGTGTCGTTCCAGCGCGCGACAACCTGCGCGTGTTCAACCGAATCCAACAGCTCGACATCGCCGATCGCCACGGACGGATCCGCGACCACAGCGGTCAACAGCCGGACGAGCCGATCCGCAACTCCGGCGATGGTGCCCGCATCGAACATGTCCGTCGCGTAAGCGAATTCCGCGGTCATACCGGCAGCGGAGCCGTCGGCATCGATCCGGTCGGACAGGCTCAGGTGCAGATCGAACTTGGCCGTCACCACGTCCAGCGGAACACCGGTGACCTCGAGACCGGGCAGCTCGAATGAGGCCTCCCCGGTGTTCTGGAACGACAGCATCACCTGGAACAGCGGATGCCGCGCCTGCGAGCGCGCCGGGTTCAGGATCTCGACCAGCCGCTCGAACGGCAGGTCCGCGTGCCCGAAGGCGGCCAGGTCGCGGTCCTTGGTGTGCGCGACCAGGTCCGTGAACGGCGCGGCCGGGTCGACCTCGCTGCGCAGCACGAGCGTGTTGACGAACATGCCGATGGCGTCGTCGAGCACGGCCTCACCACGACCGGCCACCGCGGTACCGATCGCGATGTCGTCGCTGCCGGACAACCGGGCGAGCAGCGCGGCGAACGCGGCGTGCACCACCATGAACAGGCTCGCACCGTGTTCCCTGGCGAGCGCGTTGAGATCGTGCAGCAGCTGCGCGTCGAGCGAGAACTCGTACACGCCACCGCGATTCGACGCGACGGCGGGCCGCGAGCGGTCCGAGGGCAGGTCGAGCTGGTCGGGCAGCCCGGCCAGGCTGCCGGACCAGTAGGCGACCTGCTGGGCGATCAGCGAGGTCGGATCGTCTTCGGAGCCAAGGGTTTCCCGCTGCCACAGCGCGTAGTCGGCGTACTGCACCGGCAGTGGCGGCCAGGCCGGGGCGTCGCCGCGCGAGCGGGCCGCGTAGGCGATCATCACGTCGCGGGCCAACGGGCGCACCGACCAGCCGTCGCCGGAGATGTGGTGCACCACGAAGACCAATACGTGGGTGTCCGGTTGTGAGCCGTCCATCGACCCGGCGACCCGGAACAGCTGGGCCCGGACCGGCACCTGGGTGGTGACGTCGAAGCCGGTCAGCACCAGTTCGCTGACGCGGTCCTGGATTTCGGTCTCGGACACCTCGATCGGGGTCAGGTCGATGGTCTCCTGCCCGGCGGGCTGCACCACCTGGACGCCTTGGCCGTCGGCGGTCTCCGGGTAGACGGTGCGCAGCACCTCGTGCCGGTCGACCACGTCGGCGACGGCCTGGCGCAGTGCGTCGGTGTCGAGCGAGCCGGTGAGCCGGACGGCCAGCGGAATGTTGTTGACCGCCGAGTCCGTGTCGAACCGGTTGAGGAACCACATCCGCTGCTGCGACAGCGACAACGGAATCCGGGCCGGACGCTGTCCCGCGACCAGTTCGCGGCGACGTCCGGTGCCCTGGTGGGCTTCCATCCGCGCGGCCAGCGCGGCGACTGTCGGCGCCTCGAACAGCATCCGCACCGGGACCCGGGTGTCGAGCGCGGCACCGAGCCGGGCGACCACCTGGGTGGCGATGAGCGAGTTGCCGCCCAGTTCGAAGAAGTCGTCGTCGATGCCGACGGCGCGTTCGCCATCGGCGCCGATGAGGCCGAGCACCTCGGCGAAGGTGTTGGCCACGATCTCTTCGATCGGGGTGGAGGGTGCGCGGAATTCCCTTGCCTCGAAGGCGGGTTCGGGCAGCGCGCGCCGATCCAGCTTGCCGTTCGGGTTGAGCGGCATGGCGTCGAGCACGACGAGCGCGGCGGGCACCATGTACGACGGCAGTCGGGTGGCCAGGTGTGTCCTGAGCTCGTCGACGTCCACCGTCGCACCGCTCACCGGCACCACGTAGCCGACCAGCTGATCGCCGGTGTGCCCGTCCGAGCGCACCATGGCGACCGACTGTGCCACCGAATCGTGTGCGGCGAGCGCGGATTCGATCTCGCCGAGCTCGATGCGCAGGCCGCGCAGCTTCACCTGGAAGTCGGTGCGGCCGATGTAGACGATGGCGCCGGTGTGGTCGCGGGTGACGAGGTCACCGGTGCGGTACATCCGGGCGCCCGCGGCACCGAACGGGTTGGCCACGAAGCGATCCGAGGTCAGGTCGGTGCGGCCGAAGTAGCCGCGCGCCAGCTGGGCGCCCGCGAGATACAGCTCACCTGCGACACCGGACGGCACCGGCTTGAGCCGGGCATCCAGCACGTACGCCTGGGCGTTCCACACCGGCAGGCCGATCGGCACCGCGCCGGTCACGTCGTCGGCAACCGGGCCGTGCGTGGCGTGCACGGTGAATTCCGTTGGGCCGTATAGGTTGTAGAGCTCGGCCGAGCTGACCCGGCGGATGGCGTCTACTGCTTCGGCGGTGAACGCCTCACCGGCTATGAACAGCGTCCGCAGCGAGGCGAGCGCGTCGCTGCCTTCGGTGATGTCGACGTTTCCGGCGAAGACAGTGAGCATCGACGGCACGAACGAGGTCATGGTGACGCGCTCGGCGGCGATCACGTCCGCGAGGTACTGCGGATCGCGATGACCGTCCGCACTGGCCACCACGATGCGGCCGCCGGTGGTCATCGGACCGAACAGCTCCCACACCGACACGTCGAAGGTGGCAGGCGTCTTGAACAGCACGACATCATCGGCGCCGATGCCGTATTCACCTGTGATCCAACGGATCTGGTTGACCACGGCGGCGTGCGGTACCGCGACGCCCTTCGGGCGACCGGTCGAACCGGACGTGAAGATCACGTATGCCGGGTGCTCCGGCCGCAGCGGCGCGAGGCGTTCGGCGTCGGTCACCGGCTCGTCCGAGTAGCCGGACAGGTCGAGCTCGTCGATCGACAAGGTGGTCCGCGGACCCGCGTCGAACGCATCGCGGGACGTGGTCAGCACGCACACCGGATCGGCCGAGTCGAGCACGTAGTTCACCCGGTCGGCGGGCTGGTCGAGGTCGAGCGGCACGTAGCCGCCACCGGCCTCGTGCACGGCGTACGCGGCAACCACCAGGTCCACCGAGCGCCGCAGACCCAAGGCGACCAAAGACTCCGGGCCGACGCCCGCCTCGATCAGCTTGCGCGCCAACCGATGCACGCGAGCACCGAACGCGGCGTAGGTGAGCGAGCTTCCGGTGGCCGGATCGACAACAGCGACGGCGTCCGGTGTTGCCTGTGCCTGAGCGGCGAACTCGGCAACCAGAGTGCTCGGCGCGCCGAGGTCACGCTCGGTGTCGTTCCACCCGCGCAGTGCCTGCTCGGTCTCCCGCGCGTCCAGCAGCGCGATATCGCCGATCGGCCGATCCGGTTCCGCCGCAAGCGCGCCGAGCAGCCGGTTGAACCGCTGCCCGAGCTCCGCCATCGTCTCGGGATCGAAAAGGTCCGTGGCGTAGATGAATTCGGCAGTGATACCGGCCGGCGCGGCAGCCGTGCCGTTCGCCGCCGGAGTGGCGTTCTTCTCCGACAGCGTCAACTGCAGGTCGAATTTCGCCGTGTCGATCGGCAATTCGACGCCGCTGACCGTCAGGCCGGGCAGCTCGAGACTGTTCTGGCCCAGGTTCTGGAACGACAGCAGCACCTGGAACAGCGGGTGCCGTGCCTGCGAACGCGCCGGGTTCAGGATCTCGACCAGCCGCTCGAACGGCAGGTCCGCATGTCCGAACGCCGCGATATCGGTGGCGCGCACCGTACGAAGCAGGTCGGTGAACGTCGCGCTGCTATCGATCGGAGTCCGCAGCACCAGGGTGTTGACGAACATGCCGATCAGGTCGTCGAGGGCCCGCTCGCCACGGCCCGCGACCGGGGTGCCGATGGCGATGTCGTCCCCGCCGGACAGTCGAGCCAGCAGCACCGCGAGCGCGGTGTGCGTGACCATGAACAGCGTCGCGCCCCTGGTGCGGGCGAGTTCGGTGAGCCTGCCGTGGGTTTCGGCGTCGATCTCGAAGGTGTGCGTCGCGCCGCGACCGGAGGCGACGGCGGGGCGGGGCCGGTCGGTGGGCAGGTCGAGCTGATCGGGCAGCCCGGCCAGCGAGTTCGACCAGTACGCGATCTGCTGGGCGATCACCGATTCCGGATCGTCCTCGTCGCCGAGGACCGCGCGCTGCCACAGCGCGAAGTCGGCGTACTGGACTTCCAGTGGCCGCCAGGCGGGTTCGCCGCCCTCGACGCGGGCGCCGTAGGCGGTCATCACGTCGCGGGTCAACGGGCCCATGGAGAAGCCATCGGCCGAGATGTGGTGCACCACAATGGCGAGCACGTGCTCGGTCGGGCTGACCTCGAACAGCCTGGCCCGGAACGGCACCTCGGTGGTGACGTCGAAGGCGGTCAGCACCAGCTCGGAAAGCCGTTGCGGCAGTTGAGCTTCGGTGACCTCGAAGGGCGCGAGGTCCGGAATCACCTTGGCGGTCGGCACCGTCTGCTGGTGCGCGGTGCCGTCCACCTCGGGGTAGAAGGTGCGCAGCGACTCGTGCCTGGCCAGCACGTCGGCGACCGCGATCTGCAGCGCCTGCCGGTCCAGCAGACCGGACAGCCGCACCGCGGCCGGGATGTTGTCCACGGCCGAGTCCGGGTCGAAGCGGTTGAGGAACCACATCCGCTGCTGCGCCAGCGACAGCGGCACCAGTTCGGGCCGCTGCTGCGGCGCCAGGGCCGCGCGGGCACCGGCACCGGTGTGCGTCTCCGCGCGGGCCGCGAGCGCGACCACGGTGGACGCCTCGAACAGTTCCCGGACACCGAGATCGGCGTCCAGCGCGGCGGACAGCCGCGCGGCGACCCGGGTCGCGGTCAGCGAGTTGCCGCCGAGCGCGAAGAAGTCGTCGTCCAGGCCGACCCGTTCCACGCCGAGCACCTCGGCGAAGGTGGCCGCGACGATCTCCTCCACCGGCGTCGTCGGCGCGCGGAACACCGCGGCCTCGAAGACCGGCGCGGGCAGCGCCTTGCGATCGAGCTTGCCGGAGGCGTTGAGCGGGAACTCGTCGAGCACCAGCACCACGGCCGGCACCATGTACGCGGGCAACCGCTCGGCCAGGTCCTCGCGCAGCAGCTCGGTGTCCACCCGGACGTTCGGCGCGGGAATGACATAGGCGACGAGCTGATCGCCGGTGTGCTGGTCACCGCGGACCACGACGACCGACTGGGCGACCTCGTCCAGCGCGGTCAGCGCCGTCTCGATCTCGCCGAGCTCGATGCGCAGGCCACGCAGCTTCACCTGGAAGTCGGTGCGGCCCAAGTACTCCAGCTCACCGGCCGAACTCCACGACACAAGGTCACCGGTGCGGTACATCCGCTCACCGGTGGCACCGTAGGGGTTCGCGACGAACCGGTCACTGGTCAGATCCGGCCGCGCGACGTACCCGCGGGCCAGCTGGGTGCCCGCCAGATACAGCTCACCCGCGACACCCACCGGAACCGGGCGCAGCCGCGAATCCAGCACGTACACCTGGGTGTTGAACACCGGAGCACCGATCGGCACCGTGTCCGTGTCGGTCTCGACGACCTCGTGGAAGGTGACGTCGACCGCGGCTTCGGTCGGGCCGTACAGGTTGTGCAACGCCGCACCGGTCAGCTCGCGCAGTCGATGGGCGGGCTTGGGCGGCAGCGCCTCACCGGAGGCGAACACCAACCGCAACGAATCACATTGCGCCGCAGCCGCATCGGCGACGAACACCGCGAGCATCGACGGCACGAAGTGAGTGACGGTGATCCGCTCGGCACTGATGATCTCGGCCAGGTACGCCGGGTCCCGATGACCATCGGGCTTCGCGACGACCAGCCGCGCGCCGATCTGCAAGGGCCAGAAGAACTCCCACACCGACACGTCGAAGGTGGCCGGAGTCTTCTGCAACACGGCGTCCGCGGCGTTCAGCTCGTACGCGGACTGCATCCACACCAGGCGGTTGACGATCGCCGCGTGCGAGACGCCGACACCCTTGGGGCGACCGGTGGAACCGGAGGTGAAGATGACGTACGCGGTGTTCGACGGACGCAACGGCGCCCGGCGATCCGCGTCGGTGATCGCCGCTTCGGACAGTCCGCTCAGATCGAGCAGATCGATGCGCACCTGCGCGGTATCGATGTCGAGATCGGTACCTGAGGTCAGCACGCAGACCGGATCGGCCGTGGCCAGAATGTATTCCGTGCGCTCGGCCGGGTGATCCGGATCCAGCGGCACGTACGCGCCACCGGCGACGGTGACCGCGTACATACCGACGACGAGATCGATCGAGCGCCGCATGCCAAGCGCCACATACGATTCCGCGCCGACACCGCGAGCGATCAGCCAGCGGGCCAGCTGGTTCACTCGACTCGCGAACTCGTCGTAGGACAGAGTTGTCCCCTCGAACGAGAGCGCGGTCGCGTCGGGCGTGCTCGCGACCTGCTCGTAGAACTTCGAAACGAGCGTCGCGGCCGAATCCACCTCGTGCGCGGTGTCGTTCCAGCCGGACACCACGAGCTCGCGCTCAGCGGTGTCGAGCAGCTCGATATCACCCACCGGCACAGTGGGTTCGACGGTGATCGCGGTCAGCACGCGGATCAGGCGATCGGCGATCCGCCGCACGGCCTGTTCGTCGAACAGATCCCGCAGGTAGCCCGCGCGAATCCGCAGCCGCGCGGTGTCCGATTCCCCCTCGCTCCGGTCGAGCTGAGCGATCAGCGTCAACGGGTAGTGCGTGGCATCGGCCGCGTCGAGGCCGACAACCGCCATGCCGTCGATGTCCGCCGCCTGCGCCTGCAGCCCCTCGGCATCGACCGGGTAGGACTCGAACACCACGAGCGTGTCGAACAGGCCACCGATGCCGGCGGCGGACTGGATGTCCGCGAGACCGACATAGTGGTGATCGAGCAGATCCGCCTGCTCCCCCTGGGTGCGGGCGAGCAGCTGCTGCGCGGACTCCGCCGGGTCGAAGCGCACCCGCACCGGCACGGTGTTGATGAACAGGCCGACCATCGACTCCACGCCGGACAGGTCCGCGGGACGGCCGGACACCGTGGTGCCGAACAGCACGTCGTCGCGACCGGTCATCCGGCCGACCAGGATGCCCCACGCGGTCTGCAGCACGGTGTTCGGCGTGACGCCGAGCGAACCGGCCAGCGCGGTGAGCCGCGAAGTCGCCGTCTCGTCGAGCTCGAAGAAGTATTCGCCCGAGAGCGAGGTGATTTCGCGCCCCGCGTCCGGCCGAGCCAGCAGCGTCGGCTCGGTGACCCCGCGCAGCGCGTTCGTCCACACCGCGACCGAGGCCGAATGATCCTGCTGCGCAGTCCATTCCAGGAAGTGCCGGTAGGACCGCACGGCGGGCAGCACGCTGGTGTCGGCGTGTGCCGCATAGAGCACCAGCAGGTCCTGCATGAGCAGCGGCATGGACCAGCCGTCGAGCAGGATGTGGTGGTTGGCCACCACGAACTGCCAGCGGTCGCGCGCCACCTGGATCAGCGTGAAGCGGATCAGCGGCGGCTCGGTCAGATCGAAGCGCTTGGTGCGGTCCGCGGCGATCAGATCGTCGCCGTCGCCCTGCTCGATCCGGTCGTGCTCGGACCAGGCGACCCGGACGCTGTCCAGCACCACCTGCACCGGGCTGCCGTCCCGATCGGTGACGAACGCGGTGCGCAGGTTCTCGTAGCGGTCCACCAAAGCCTGTGCGGCCGAACGCAACCGGGCCGCGTCGACCCGGCCGGTAAGGGTGAGCACCGCCTGCGCGGTGTACACATCCACCGACGAGGCTGCGAGCCTGGCGTGGAACAGCAGACCCGACTGCAGCGCGGACAGCGGCCAGATATCGGCGAGGTTCGGGAAGCGCCGCTCCCAGCCGTCGATATCGCCCTGTGTACTGCGCACCAGCGCGAAGTCGGACGGCGTGTGCCCACCGGCGCCGGTCGAATTGGCGTGCCGGGCAACCGCTTCCAGCGCGGTCGTCCACAGCTCGCCGAACTCGCGGACGGCGGCGGCATCGAGCAGCGTCGACGGGTAGCCGATATTCGCGGTCAGCTTGTCGCCGGTGACGATCGCGTTGATGTCCAGGGGTGCCATCGCGGGCATGTCCGCGTCGTAAGCCCCACCCAGCGCGCCCAATTCGGCGGCCGGGATCCAGCCGAAGCCGCGCAGCGACTCGGGCACATCCCCCTCGGCGACGCGGCCCAGGTAGTTGAAGCTCACCTGGCCCGGCAACTCGACGGGCAGCTCGGCGGCGGTCTCCGGGTTCAGGTAGCGCAGCAGGCCGTAGCCGACGCCCTTGTCGGGCACCGCGAGCAGCTGTTCCTTGATCGCCTTGACGGCCTGGCCGAGCGCGGGTCCGCCGGCCAGCGCGGCATCGATGTCGATGCCGGACAGGTCGAAGCGGACCGGGAAGATCGCGGTGAACCAGCCGACGGTGCGGGACAGGTCCGCGCCGGGCACGATGTCCTCTTCGCGGCCGTGGCCCTCCAGGCGGATCAGCAGCGAATCGCCGCGGGCACCCGCCCGGCGCGCCCGCCACTTCGCGGTCGCCAGCGCGAGCGCGGTGAGCAGGCCGTCGTTCACGCCGCCGTGGAACAGCGCGGGCACCGTGGTCAACAGCGCCTTGGTGACCTCGGCGGACACCTCGACCTGCAGCTTCTCGATGACGCCCGAGGTGTCGATCGCCGGGTCCATCGGCCGCTCGGTGAGCAGCGGATCGGCCGCGTCGACCACCGAGCGCCAGTGCTCGAGTTCGGCGACCCGCTCGGCACTGCGCGCCTCGCGTTCGAGCCCGTGTGCCCAGGCCCGCATCGAGGTGGCCGGCGCGACCAGCTCGGGCTGCTGACCGGCGGTGCGCTGGCCCCAGGCCGCGACGAAGTCCGGCACCAGGATGCGCCAGGAGACACCGTCGACCACCAGGTGATGACCGACCACGATCAGCCGTCCGGCGCGTTCGCTGCTCGACGGTTCGAGCCAGACGAACCGAACCACAACGCCCGCTGCGGGATCCAGCAGATCCAGCGAGGAATCCAGTGCGGCGGAAGCGATCTCGACCAGCTCGGCATCATCGACACCGGCGTCGAAGGTGCGGTGATCGACCAACGCGTCCACGTCGACCGTTCCGGCAGCGGCGGTTTCGAGAATCCACTCGCCGTCCACCTGCCGCAGGCTCGCCCGCAGCATGTCGTGCCGGTCGATGACCGCACCGACGGTCGCGACGATGCCCGCCCGGTCGATACCGACCGGCAGCTCCAGCGCGAGGGTCTGGTTGAACCGGCCGAACGAGCCGCGCCGCTGCGCCATGAACCGCACGACCGGGGTCAGCGGCATCGTGCCGACGCCACCACCGGGCAGCTCGGCGAGCACGACGGCCGAGGCCGCTGCGGCGTCGGCGGTGCCTGCGACCGCGGCCAGCCCGGCCACGGTGCGCTGCTCGAAGACGTTGCGCGGGGTGAACACCACGCCACGCGCCTTGGCCCGCGACACCAGCTGAATCGAGACGATGCTGTCGCCACCGAGCGCGAAGAACGAATCGTCGACGCCGACCCGCTCCACACCGAGCACCTCGGCGAAGACCTCGGCGATGGCCTGCTCGATCGGCGTGCGCGGGGCCCGGAACACGACCTCGGTCGCGAATACCGGCTCCGGCAACGCCTTTCGGTCCAGCTTGCCGACCGGAGTGAGCGGCACCCGGTCGATCACCATGATCGACGACGGCACCATGTACGCGGGCAACCGGTCCTCGACGTGCGCGGTCAGCGCCGCCACATCGATCGTCCGGCCCGGTGCCGCAACGACATAGGCCACCAGCGAGGTGGCGCCGGCGGATCCCTTGTGCCCGACGGTGACCGCGAAGTCGACGTTCTCGTGCGCGGCCAGTGCCGCGTCGATCTCGCCGAGCTCGATGCGGAACCCGCGCACCTTGACCTGGAAGTCGGACCGGCCGACGTATTCGACCTCGCCGGTACGCGTCCAGCGGACCACGTCACCCGTGCGGTACATCCGCGCACCGGCGACATACGGATTCGCCACGAACCGGTCCGCGGACAACCCGGCACGCGCGTGGTAGCCGCGGGCCAGCTGAATGCCCGACAGATAGAGCTCACCCGCGACACCCACCGGCACGGGCCGGAGCTGGGCGTCCAGGATCAGCGACTGCATGCCGCGGGTCGGGCCGCCGATGGTGACCAGATCGCCCGGCGTCAGCGCGTCGCTGATGTTGGTCATGATGGTGGTCTCGGTCGGACCGTAACCGTTGTGGAAGCGACGGCCCGAACCGTCCGGCGCGCCACCCCACTTGGTGACCAGGTCGGCCGGAACCGCCTCGCCGCCGGCCACGATCACCCGCATGCCGGCCAGCGCGGCCGGATCCAGCGAGGCGAGCACGGACGGGGTGATGAACGCGTGCGTGACGCGCTCGGTGCGGATCAGCTCGGCCAGCTCATCGCCGCCGTACACGCCGGGCGGGCAGACCACCAGGGTGCCGCCGCGACCGATCGCCAGCAGGAACTCGAGGATCGACGCGTCGAAGCTCGGCGACGCGAAATGCAGTGCGCGCGTGGATGAGTCGACGTCGTAACGGGCGTTCTGCTCGTCTCGGAAGTTGGCGAGACCGGTGTGGGTGACCACGACGCCCTTGGGGACGCCGGTGGAACCGGAGGTGTAGATGACGTAGGCCGGGTGTTCCGGACGTACCGGGCGCACGCGCTCGGCATCGGTGATCGCGGCCGCGTCGACGCCGGTCAGGTCCAGCTCGTCGAGGACGAGCCATTCGACCGAGTCCGGCAGGTCGCCGCGCACCGACGTCACGGTCAGGCCGACCGGTGAGCCCGAGTCGGTGACCATGTGCGCGATGCGGTCGGCCGGGTAGGTCGGGTCGATCGGCACGAACGCGGCACCGGACTTGGCGACCGCCCATTCGGCGAAGTAGGAGTCGTCCGAGCGCGGCACGGCGACCGCGACCAGATCCTCGGTGCCGAGGCCACGCTCGATCAGCAAGCGGGCCAAGCGGTTCGAGCGTTCATCGAGTTCGCCGTAAGACAGACTGCGCCCCTGGAACACGACCGCGGGTGCGGTCGGGTCGATGGCGGCGGCCTCGGCGATCAGGTCGGGCAGTGTCCGCGCGACCGTGGCCTCCGGGCCGGTGCGCGCAGTCAGGTCCGCCCGCTCTGCCGCATCGAGTACGTCGATCTGACCGACCGCGATCGTCGGGTTCGCGGCGATGGCTTCCAGGACCCGCTGCCAGCGCTGCGCGATCTCCGCGGCGGTCGACTCGTCGAACAGTTCGGTGGCGTAGGTGAGCGCCAAAGCCATTCCGGCCGTGCCTGGTTCACCCAGCTCAGACAGCGTGAACTGCAGGTCGAAGCGCGCCACGTTCTCTTCGAGATCGAGCGCGGACACCGAGAGCCCGGGCAGTTCGAGGCTGGTGCGGTCCAGGTTCTGGAAGGCCAGCATCACCTGGAACAGCGGGTTGCGCGCCTGCGAACGTTCCGGTGCGAGCAGTTCCACCAGTCGCTCGAACGGCACATCGGCATTGCCGTACGCATCGAGGTCGGTACGCCGCACCCGATCGACCAGTTCGGTGAACGATTCGGCGGCGTCGATGCCGGTGCGCAGCACCAGGGTGTTGACGAACATGCCGACCAGATCGTCGAGGGCCTGCTCGCCGCGGCCCGCGATCGGCGTGCCGACCGCGATGTCGTCCGCGCCGGACAGCCGCGACAGCAGCACCGTCAGCGCGCCGTGCATCACCATGAACAGCGACGCACCGCGTTGGCGCGCAATGTCTTCCAGCGCGGCGATCAGGTCGCCGGGCAGCTCGCGGTGCAGCGTCGCGCCGCGGAACGAGGCGATCGCCGGACGCGGCCGGTCCGCGGGCAGCGTCAGCTCGTCCGGGACGCCGGCGAGGACCTGCTGCCAGTGCGCCACCTGACGCGCCATCAGCGAGTCCGGATCGTCTTCGGCGCCGAGGACTTCGCGCTGCCAGACGGCGAAGTCGGCGTACTGCACGGCCAGCGGCGCCCAGCCGGGCGCGCTGTCCTGCGTGCGCGCCGAGTAGGCGAGCATCACGTCGCGGGTCAGCGGCCCCATCGAGAAGCCGTCCGCCGCGATGTGGTGCACCACGACGACGAGCACGTGCTCGTTCGGGCCCGCGCTGTAGAGCCTGGTGCGCAGCGGAACCTGTTCGGCCACATCGAATCCGGTGGTGACGAAGTCGGTCACCACAGCGGTCAGCTCGGCCGGATCCACCTGCACCGGATGCAGGTCGAGGGCGATGTTCTCGGCGGGCACGATCACCTGGACCGGGGTACCGCCGTGCTCGGGGTAGCGGGTGCGCAGCGACTCGTGCCTGCGCACCACGTCGGCCACCGCGAGCCGCAGTGCGGCCACGTCGAGCGCGCCGGTCAGGCGGATGGCGACCGGCAGGTTGTAGGCCGCCGAGGAGGTGTCGTACTTGTTGAGGAACCACATGCGCTGCTGCGCGAACGACAGCGGTACCAGTTCGTCGGCCTTGCGCGGCCGGGCGACCAGCCTGGCCCGCGCGGCACCGTCGGCATGCGATTCCACCCGTGCGGCCAGGGCGGCCACGGTGGGCGCCTCGAACAGCGCGCGCACCGCGACGGTGGTGCCGAGCGCGGCACCGATGCGAGAGACGACCCGGGTGGCGATGAGCGAGTTGCCGCCGAGATCGAAGAAGTCGTCGTCGACGCCGACCCGGGGCAGATCCAGCACCTCGGCGAACACCGCGGCCACCGTCTCCTGCACCGGGGTGACCGGCGCGCGGAACGCGCGGGACTGCACGGCGGGCGCGGGCAGCGCACGGCGATCGAGCTTTCCGTTGACCGTCAACGGAATCCACTCGAGCCGCACCAATGCCGACGGCACCATGTAGGACGGCAGCCGCTCGGCGGCGCCGTCACGAACGTGGTCGAGCACCGGCACGACCTCGGGCTCGGCGACCACGTAGGCCACGATCCGCTGATCGCCCGGCTGGTCCTCGCGCACGATGACCGCCGCCTGGGCGATGCCGGGCTGGGCCAAGATGGCGGACTCGATCTCGCCGAGTTCGATGCGGAAGCCGCGGACCTTCACCTGATCGTCGGCGCGGCCCAGGTATTCGAGCTCGCCGAAGCGGTTCCAGCGCGCCAGGTCGCCGGAGCGGTACAGGCGCGAGCCCGCCGCGTCCGAGCCGCCGAGCGGGTTGGCGACGAAACGAGTGGCGGACAGGTCGGGGCGACCGAGGTAGCCGCGCGCCAATTGCGGTCCGGCCACGTACATTTCGCCCGCGACACCGACCGGCACCGGCCGCAGCCGGTTGTCGAGCACGTACACCCGCAGACCCGCGATGGCCCGGCCGACCACGCTGCCGGAGGCGGCGGCGATGGTCGCGGCATCCAGCGCGCGGTAGGACACGTGCACCGTGGTCTCGGTGATGCCGTACATGTTGACCAGCAGCGGAGCTGAATCTCCGTGGCGGGCAACCCAATCCGAGAGCCTGCGCAGCTCCAGGGCCTCGCCGCCGAACACCACGTAGCGCAGGGCCAGCGGGGTGGCGTCGGGCGCGGCGTTGCGATCCGCTTCCGCCAGTTGATAGAACGCGGACGGCGTCTGGTTGAGCACCGTGACCCGTTCTGCGCGTAGCAGTTCCAGGAACTGCTCGGGCGAGCGCGAGGTGTAGTAGTCGACCACCACGAGGGTGCCGCCGAACAGCAGCGGGCCCCACAGCTCCCACACCGAGAAGTCGAAGGCGTAGGAGTGGAACAGCGTCCACACATCGTCGGGGCCGAAGTTGAAGTCGCGATCGGTATTCGCGAACAGCCGCACCACATTCCGGTGCGCGACTGCGACACCCTTCGGGCGGCCGGTCGAACCGGAGGTGTAGATCACGTACGCGACATGGTCGGGCGAGAGCGCCGCGTTGCGGTCCGCGTCGGTGATCGGCGCGTCGTCGGCGTCCTCGATATTGCCGGTTTCCACGGCGAAGCCGTCCAGCACCACGCTCGGCAGGTCCACCGGCACCGTCACCTGGACCGTCGAGTCCAGGATCACGCTGGTCGGCTGGGAATCCCCGAGCACGTAGGCGATGCGATCGGCCGGATAGGTCGGATCGACCGGGACATAGCCCGCGCCGGTCTTGACCACCGCGACCAGCGCGACAACCAGGTCGAGCGAGCGCGGCAGGATCACCGCGACCAGCGACTCGGGCCCGGCGCCGTCCGCGATCAGCCTGCGCGCCAGGATATTCGCGCGCCGGTCCAGCTCGCTGTAGGTCAGCGTCTCGACGCCGAAGCGGGCCGCCGTGCGGTGCGGGTGCGCGGCGACCGCCGCGTCGAACACGGTACCGAGGGTGGCGTCGGCCTCACCGAAAACGCCTGCGCCGCCGTCCATTCCGGAGGACACCCAGCGCTGCGAGACATCGAGACGCTCGGACTCGCCGAGCAGGTCGATGTCGCCGACGGCGATCTCGGGATCCTCGGCGATGGTGTGCAGCACCCGGACCAGCCGGTCGGCGAACGAGGCCACCGTCTCCGGATCGAACAGCTCGGTCGCGTAGTTCCACGACATGGCCAGCGAGCCGTCCGCGTGCTCGCCGACGGTCAGCTGCACGTCGAATTTGGCGGTGCCCGCGTCGAATTCGACGACGTCGAGGTCGAGGCCGGGCAGTTCGACGGTGCCCATGTCGGCGGCCGAGGCCGCCTCGAAGGTCAGCGCGACCTGGAACAGCGGATGGTGCGCCTGCGAGCGAGCCGGGCTGATGACATCGACCAGTCGCTCGAACGGCACATCGGCATTGCCGAAGGCCGCGAGGTCGGTGCGGCGGACCTGCTCGAGCAGTTCACTGAACCGGGCGGCGGGATCGATCTCGCTGCGCAGCACCAGCGTGTTGACGAACATGCCGACCAGGTCGTCGAGGGCCCGCTCGCCACGGCCGGCGATCGGGGTGCCGATGGCGATGTCAGAACTGTTGGACAGCCTGCCCGCCCACGCGGCCAGCGCGGCGTGCACGACCATGAACAGCGTGACCCCGCGACGGCGGGCCAGTTCGGCCAGTGCGGCGTGCAGTTCGGCATCGACCGAGAAGCTGTGCGTGCCACCGGCATTGGACGCGATCTCCGGACGCGGCCGGTCGGTGGGTAGCTCGATCTGATCGGGCAGATCGCGCAGCTGCTCGACCCAGTACGCGATCTGCTGGGCGGCAACCGATTCCGGATCGTGCTCGACGCCGAGCACGTCGCGCTGCCACAGCGTGTAGTCGGCGTACTGCACGTCCAGCGGCGCCCAGGACGGTGTTTCGCCGCGGGTGCGCTCGCTGTAGGCGACGACCACGTCCCGCAGCAGCGGCCGCAGTGAGAAGCCGTCGGCGCTGATGTGGTGCATGACCAGCACCACGACGTGATTGCGCTCGTCCAGGCTGAGCAGATTCGCGCGGAACGCGATCTCACGGGTCACGTCGAAGTGGAAGCTGGCCAGTTCGACGATGCGCGTGGGCAATTCGTCCGCGGTCACCGGCTCGGCGGCGACGGTGCACGACACCTCGGATACCGGCAGGATGCGCTGGTAACCGGTGCCTTCCACCTCGGGGTACACGGTGCGCAGCGCCTCGTGGCGGGCCAGCACATCGCCGATGGCGGCGTTGAGCGCCGCGATATCGAGTTCGCCGGTGAGCCGGATGGCGACCGGGATGTTGTTGACCGCGGTGCGGTTGTCGAACCGGTTGAGGAACCACATCCGCTGCTGTGCCAGCGACAGCGGCACCAGGCCGGTGCGCTCCTGCGGCACCAGCGGCGCCCGGCCGCCTTGTCCGGCAGCCGATTCCACGCGGGCGGCGAGCGAGGCGACACTGGACGCCTCGAACAGCGCGCGCACCGGAATCTGGGTATCGAGGGCCTCGCCGAGCCGAGCCGCCACCTGGGTGGCCACCAGCGAGTTGCCGCCGAGTTCGAAGAAGTCGTCGTCCAGGCCGACCCGCTCGACACCGAGCACCGCGGCGAAGGTATCGGCGACGATCTCCTGCACCGGAGTGGTGGGTGCGCGGAAAGTCTTGGCCGCGAACGTCGGTTCGGGCAGTGCCCGGCGATCCAGCTTGCCGGAGGGGTTCAGCGGGAACGCGTCGAGCTCCACATAAACCGAAGGCACCATGTAGGTGGGCAGCTGCGCGCCGAGCGCGGCCTTGACCGACTCGACGTCCAACGCCCGATCCGGGTCACCGACCACGTAGGCGACCAGCTGATCGCCGGTCCGCTCGTCGGTGCGCACCAGCACCACCGCCTGCGCGACCGATTCCAGCGCGGTGAGCGCGTTCTCGATCTCACCGAGCTCGATGCGCAGACCACGCAGCTTCACCTGGAAGTCGGTGCGGCCCAAGTACTCCAGCTCGCCGTCCTCGGTCCAGGAGACCAGGTCGCCGGTGCGGTACATGCGCTGGGCGTCGCCGAACGGGTTCGCGATGAACCGCTCGGTGGTCAGGTCCGGGCGCGCCACATAGCCGTGCGCCAGCTGCGCGCCGGCCAGGTACAGCTCACCGGGCACGCCGACCGGAACCGGCCGCAGCCGCGAATCCAGCACGTACACCTGGGTGTTGAACACCGGGGCGCCGATCGGCACCGAGCTGGTGTCGGCCTCGGTCACCTCGTGGAAGGTGACGTCGACGGCGGCCTCGGTCGGGCCATACAGGTTGTGCAGCCTGGCGCCGGTCAGCGTGCGCAGGCGCTGCGCGGTGACGGCCGGCAGCGCCTCACCGGAGGCGAAAACATTACGCAGGCTGACACATTCGGCCGCGCGCTCCTCGGCGACGAACACCGAGAGCATGGACGGCACAAAGTGCGCTGTGCTGACACGCTCTTCGATGATCAGTCGCGCCAGGTAGGCCGGATCGCGGTGGCCGTCCGGCTTGGCGATCACCAGGCGCGCGCCGACCTGCAACGGCCAGAAGAACTCCCAGACCGACACGTCGAAGGTGGCCGGCGTCTTCTGCAGCACCACGTCGTAGGCGGCGAGGCCGTACTCCGCGTGCATCCAGACCAGGCGGTTGACGATGGCCGCGTGCGAGACCGCGACACCCTTCGGGCGACCGGTGGAACCGGAGGTGAAGATGACGTAGGCGGTGTTGGCCGGGCGCAACGGCTTGTGCCGATCGGCGTCGGTCAGCGGCGCGTCGGAGAACTCCGACAGGTCGAGCTCGTCGATGCGCACCTGCCTGGAACCCGTGGAGGCCAGGTCGGTGCCGGAGGTCAGCACGCACACCGGGCGCGCGGTCTCCAGGATGTAGTCGGTGCGCTCGGCCGGGTGATCCGGGTCCAGCGGCACGTAGGCGCCACCGGCGGCGTTCACCGCGTACATGCCGACGACGAGGTCGATCGAGCGCCGCATGCCAAGGGCGACATACGATTCCGGGCCGACGCCGTTCTTCTTCAGCCAGCGCGCCAGCCGGTGTACCCGCCCGGCGAAGTCGGCGTAGGACAGACTTGTCCCCTCGAACGTCACCGCGTGCGCTTCAGGAGTGCGCGCGACCTGTGCCTCGAACAGCGAGACCAGCGTCGCGGCGGCATCGCCCACCGGCGAGGTCAGCGCCGCGTCCACCGGGAATTCGGTGTCGTTCCACCGCTCGACGACCAGCTCGCGCTCGGCTACGTCCAGCAGCTCGATATCGCCCACGGCGGCGGTCGGTTCGGCGGCGACGCCACCGAGCACGCGAAGGAAGCGCTCGGCGAAGGTATTCGCGAACACGCCGTCGAAAAGGTCGGTGGCGTAAAGAAGTTCGGCGTCCATCGACGCCTCCGTGCCCTGCACCTCGCTCAGCGTGAGCTGCAGGTCGAACTTCGCGGTCGGCTGGTCGATGCCGAGCTCGGACACCAGCAGGCCGGGCAGCTCGAGCGACGCGCGGCCCAGGTTCTGGAACGACAGCATCACCTGGAACAGCGGATGCCGCGCCTGCGAGCGGGCCGGGTTGAGCACCTCGACCAGCCGCTCGAACGGCACGTCGGCGTGTGCGAACGCCTGCAGATCGCGCTCACGTACCTGCGCGAGCAAATCGGTGAACGACGCGTCGGTGTCGACCTGCGCGCGCAACACCAAGGTGTTGACGAACATGCCGACCAGGTCGTCGAGGGCCCGCTCACCACGACCGGCCACCGGGATACCGATGGCGATGTCGTCGGAACCGCTCAGTCGGGCGAGCAGTGCCGCGAAGGCGCTGTGCACCACCATGAACAGCGTGGTGCCGTGCGCGTGCGCGACCCGGTTCAACTCGTCGATCAGCTCGCCGGGCACCCGGAACCGGTGTGTCCCTGCCTGATACGACGCGACCGCGGGCCGCGGACGCCCGGCCAGGCGCAGCTCGTCGGGCAGACCGTTGAGCGCGTCGCGCCAATAGTCGAGCTGTTCGGAGATCAGCGAGGTGGGATCGTCCTCGGAGCCGAGCGTCGCCCGCTGCCACAGCGCGAAGTCCACGTACTGCACCGCGAGCGGCGGCCAGCCCGGCTCGGACTCCGAGGTGCGGGCCACGTAGGCGGTCATCAGGTCGCGGACCAGCGGCCGCATCGAGAAGCCGTCCGTCGCGATGTGGTGCACCACGACAACCAGCACGTAATCCTGGTCGCCGAGCTGGTAAGCACGCAGCCGCACCGGCGGCTCGGCCGTCACGTCGAAGCCGCGCTCGATGAATTCGTAGAGCGCGCCGAGCAATTGGCCCTCGGCGACCGGGAAGACCTCCAGGTCCGGGATCGCCCGGGTCGCGGGCAGCACCCGCTGGTAGGCGACGCCGTCCTGCGACGGGTAGACGGTGCGCAGCGATTCGTGCCGCGCGACCACGTCGGCGACCGCGCCGCGCAGTGCCGCCAAATCGAGCGCGCCCTCCAGCCGCACCGCGGCCGGGATGTTGTTGGCGGCCGAGTCGGCGTCGAAGCGGTTGAGGAACCACATCCGCTGCTGCGCGAGCGACAGCGGGGGGCGCTCCGGCCGCACCTGTGCCGTAAGCGCTTGGCGCGCACCGGTTCCCGCCCGCGACTCGACGCGGGCGGCCAGCGCGGCCACGGTCGGCGCCTCGAACAGCGCGCGCACACCGACCTCGGTGTCCAGCGCCGCGCTCAGCCGCGCGACCACCTGGGTGGCGACCAGCGAGTTGCCGCCGAGCTCGAAGAAGTCGTCGTCCACGCCGACGCGCGGCAGCCCGAGCAGATCGGCGAAGACCTCCGCGACGATCTCCTCGATCGGCGTCGCCGGGGCGCGGAACTGCTTGGCCTCGAACACCGGCGCGGGCAGCGCCCTGCGATCGAGCTTGCCGCTGGCGTTGACCGGGAAGGCGTCGAGCACGACCAGTGCGGCCGGAATCATGTAGCCCGGCAGCAGGCCGGCCAGCGCCAGCTTGACCGCGTCGGTGTCGATGACCGAATCCGATTCGGCGACAACATAACCCACCAGCTGATCGCCTGCGTGCGCGTCGGTGCGCACCACGACGACGGACTGCGCGACGCCGGGCTGGGTCAGCAGCGCGGCCTCGATCTCGCCGAGTTCGATGCGCAGGCCGCGCAGCTTCACCTGGAAGTCGGTGCGGCCCAAGTACTCCAGCTCGCCGTCCGCCGTCCAGGTGACGAGGTCACCGGTGCGATACATCCGCGCACCCGCGGCGCCGTACGGATTGGCGACGAAGCGGTCCGAGGTCAGGTCCGCGCGACCGAGGTAGCCGAGCGCGAGCTGATCGCCCGCGAGATAGAGCTCACCTGCGACACCCGGTGCGACGGGGTGCAGCCGGGCGTCGAGCACGAAGACCCGGGTGTTCCACACGGGCCGGCCGATCGGCACCGAGACCGAATCCGATTCCGTCACTTCGTGATACGTGACGTCGACCGCAGCCTCGGTCGGGCCGTACAGGTTGTGCAGCTTGGCGCCGGTCAACTCGCGGAGACGCTGCGCGGTCTGCGCGGGCAGCGCCTCACCGGAGGCGAACACCTGCCGCAGCCGCGACGACGGATACCCGTCCGCGTCACCGTTCTCGCTGCCGAGGGTGGACACGAACACCGACATCATCGACGGCACGAAATGCGCCGTGGTGATGCCGTGTTCGGCGATGAGCTGCGCCAGGTACACCGGGTCGCGATGCCCGTCCGGCTTCGCGACGACCAGTCGCGCGCCGGTCTGCAAGGGCCAGAAGAACTCCCACACCGACACGTCGAAGGTGGCGGGCGTCTTCTGCAGCACGGCGTCGCCGGGCCCGATCGGGTACTCGTGCTGCATCCACAGCAGCCGGTTGACGATGGCGGCATGGCTGACCGCCACCCCCTTCGGGCGACCGGTCGAGCCCGAGGTGAAGATGACGTAGGCGGTGTTGCCCGGCCGAAGCGGTTGGGTGCGTTCGGCATCGGTGATCGGCGCGCCGCTGGAAGCGGCGATGCCGGGCACGCCCTCGATGCCCTCGATCGCGATGACCGAGACCTCGCGCTGCAGGTCGATGCCGAACCCGTCCGCGGACCGGTACAGGATCATCCGCGGGCGCGCGGTGTCGACGATGTGGTTGATCCGGTCGGCGGGCTGATCCGGGTCGAGCGGCACGTACGCCGCGCCCGTCTGCAGCACCGCGTACATCGCGATGACCAACTCGTTGGAGCGGCGGATGGACAGCGCGACCAGCGATTCCGGTCCGACGCCCGCCTTGATCAGCTGCCTGGCGATCCGGTTGGCCCGCACCTGCAGTTCGCGGTAGGTGAGCCGCTCCTCGTCGAAGAGCAGCGCCGGCGCGTCCGGTGTCGCCGCGGCCTGCGCGTCGAACAGCGAGACCAGCGTCGCGCCGGGCACCCGGTGCGCGGTGTCGTTCCAGTCGACCAGTACCTGAGCTTGTTCTTCGGGCGCGAGCAGGTCGATGTCGCCGATCGGCACGTTCGGGTCGGCGGCGACGGCCGCGAGCACCCGGTCCAGTCGGCGCGCGAACGCGGCGACCGTGTCCTCGTCGAAAAGGTCTTCGGCGTAGGAGAATTCGGCCGACATACCGGCCGCGTCGCCCAGCTCGTCCTGGGTCTCCTGCAGGGTCAGCTGCAGGTCGAACTTGGCCAGGCGCGCGTCGTAGTCGACGCCGTTGACCGAGAGTCCTGGCAGCTCCAGGCTGGCCTGCCTGGTGTTCTGGAAGGTCAGCATCACCTGGAACAGCGGATGCCTGGCCTGCGAGCGGGCCGGGTTGAGCACCTCGACCAGCCGCTCGAACGGCACGTCCGCGTGCGCGAACGCGTGCAGATCTTTTTCCCTGGCCTGCGCGAGTAGATCGGCGAAGCTGGCCGCGCCGTCCACCTCGGTGCGCAGCACGAGCGTGTTGACGAACATGCCGATCAGGTCGTCCAGCGCGGCCTCACCGCGACCGGCCACCGGCGTGCCGATGGCGATGTCGCCGGTGCCGCTGGCGCGGGCGAGCAGCACGGCCAATGCGCTGTGCATGACCATGAACAGCGAGGCGTTGTGCCTGCGGCCGAGATCGACCAGCGCGCGCTGGGTCTCGCCGGAGATCACGAACGGGTAGGTGCCGCCGCGATAGGACGCCGCCGCGGGGCGCGGCCGATCCGAGGGCAGCACCAATTCGTCTGGCAGGTCCGCGAGTTCGCGAGCCCAGTAGCGAATCTGGTTGGCGATCAACGAACTCGGGTCATCCTCGGAGCCGAGCACCTCGCGCTGCCACAGCGCGTAGTCCGCGTACTGGACCGGCAGCGCCGACCAGGCCGGGGCCTCCCACGAGGTGCGCGCGGCATAGGCCACCATCACGTCGCGGGCCAGCGGGCCCATCGACCAGCCGTCGGCGGAGATGTGGTGCACCACCATGCCGAGCACGTACTCGGTCTCGCTGATCTCGAAAAGCCTTGCGTGCAAGGGCACTTCGTTGGTCACGTCGAACGCCATCGAGGCGAGCTGGACCAGGTGGTCGATCAGGTTGTGCTCGGTCACCGGAATCGGCGTCAGGTCGGGCACGATCTGCGCCGCGTCCAAAACCACCTGCACCGGACCGGTCTTGGTCTCCGGGAACACGGTGCGCAGCGACTCGTGCCGGTCGATCACATCGATGACCGCGACCTGCAGCGCGGCCACGTCGAGATCGCCGGACAGCCGGATGGCCACCGGGATGTTGTTGACCGCCGACGCGGTATCGAACCGGTTGAGGAACCACATGCGCTGCTGCGCAAGCGAAAGCGGCACCTCTTCGGGACGGACGCGGGCCACCAGCGCCTTGCGCGCGCCGTCACCGGCGTGCGACTCCACCCTGGCCGCGAGCGCGGCGACGGTGGACGCCTCGAACAGCATGCGCACCGGCACCCGGGTGTCCAGCGCGATGCCGAGGCGCGAGGCGACCTGGGTCGCGATCAGCGAGTTGCCACCGAGTTCGAAGAAGTCGTCGTCCACGCCGACCCGGTTGATGCCGAGCACCTCGCCGAAGATCTGCGCGACGATCTCCTCGATCGGCGTTGTCGGCGCACGGAATTCGCGCACCTCGAACACCGGCGCGGGCAGCGCCTTACGGTCGAGCTTGCCGGAGGGATTGAGCGGGAACGCCTCCAGCACCACGATCGCCGACGGCACCATGTACGCGGGCAGCGTGCGATGCAGGGCGTTCTTGATGTTGTCGATGTCGACCGGGCCCGCCGGGGTGACCACGTAGGAGACGAGCTGGTCGCCCGCCACGGTGTCCAGCACGAGCACGACCGCCTGGGTGACGGCCGGGTGGTCGAGCAGCGCGGCCTCGATCTCGCCGAGCTCGATGCGCTGGCCGCGGAACTTCACCTGGAAGTCGGTGCGACCGATGTACTCCAGCACGCCCGCGGCGCCGACCTCGGGATCGTGCGGCTCGACCCAGCGGACCAGGTCGCCGGTGCGGTAGAGCCGGCTGCCGGGCGCGCCGAACGGGTTGGCGACGAAGCGTTCCGCGCTCAGGTCAGGACGGCCGTGGTAGCCGCGGGCGGTCTGCACGCCGCCCATGTACAGCTCGCCGGGCACGCCGACCGGGACCGGGTCCAGGCCCTCGTCGAGCACGTAGGCCTGCGCGTTCCACACCGGGCGCCCGATCGGCACCGAGGTGGGCGCCACCTCGTTGAGGTGCCAGGCGGTGGCGTGCACGGTGAATTCGGTCGGACCGTACAGGTTGTGCATCGCGGCGGTGGAGAACTGCCGGAACGCGGCGACGGTGGCCGGCGGCAGCGCCTCACCGGCGACGAGAACCGCACGCAGCGAGGCGCATTCGGCGGTGGACGCGGCACCGGCGAACACCGAGAGCATCGACGGCACGAACGAGGTCATGGTGACCTGGTGCCGTCCGATGATCTCCGAGAGGTACATCGGATCGCGGTGCCCGTCGGGCGCGGCGATGAGCATCCGGGCACCAACGGCCAAGGTGCCGAACAACTCCCACACCGACACGTCGAAGGTGACCGGCGTCTTCTGCAGCACCACATCGGCCGGGCCCATCCGGTATTCGCCGGTGATCCAGGCGATCTGGTTGAGCACGCTGGCATGGCTGACGGCCACGCCCTTGGGTCGGCCGGTGGAGCCGGAGGTGTAGAGCACGTACGCGGCGTTCGTCGGGCGCAGCGGTGCGCGGCGCTCGGCGTCGGTGATCGGCCCGTCACCGAATTCGCTCAAATCCAGGGTGTCGACGGCGATCACCGGGCAGTCCGCCGACTTGACGTCGTCGGACAGAGTCGTCAACACGCACACCGGCGTCGAGTTGGCCAACACGTAGTCGGTGCGCTCGGCCGGGTGGTCCGGATCGATCGGCACATAGCCGCCACCGGCGGTCATGGTGGCGTAGATGGCGATCAGCATGTCCACCGAGCGGCGGATGCCGACGGCGACCAGCTTTTCCGGGCCGACGCCCTCGGCGATCAGCTTGCGCGCCAAGCGATTCACTCGCGCCGAGAACTCGGCGTAGCTCAGCTGGACCTGCGGGCCGAATTCACCGGCGCTGCGGGTGCCGCCGTCGAACAGCACGGCAATGTCGTTCGGGCGCAGGCGGACCTGCTCCTCGAACAGGTCGAGCACGGTCGCCGCGGGTAACTCGTGCGCGGTCTGGTTCCAGCCGGTGAGGACGAGGGTGCGCTCGGCATCGTCGAGGATGTCGATATCGCGCACCGCGGCCTGCGGCGTGCTGACGGCGGCCTCGAGCACGCGCAGGTAGCGGCGGCCGAATTCGGCGACGGTCGCGGCGTCGAACAGATCGGTGGCAAAGGAGACCACCGTGGCCATGCCCGCCGGCTCGCCTTGGGCGCCACGTTCTTCGGTGACGGTCCACTGCAGGTCGAACTTGGCGATGTCGACGTCGAGTTCGTCGGCGGTGACCGAGAGGCCGGGCAGTTCCAGTGTCGCGTGCGACATTTCCTGGAACGACAGCATCACCTGGAACAGCGGATGCCGCGCCTGCGAGCGGGTCGGGTTGAGCACCTCGACGAGGCGCTCGAACGGCACGTCGGCGAAGGCGAACGCGGCGAGGTCGGTTTCCCTGGTGCGGGTGAGGAATTCGGTGAACGGCTCGCTGCCGTCGACCTCCGAGCGCAGCACCAGCGTGTTGACGAACATGCCGATCAGGTCGTCGAGGGCCTGCTCGCCACGTCCGGCGACCGGGGTGCCGATGGCGATGTCGTTGGTGCCCGACAGCCGGGCCAGCAGCACGGCCAGCGAGGCGTGCATGACCATGAACAGGCTGACGCCCTGGGCCCGCGCCAGCGCCGAAAGCCGCTGGTGCAGTTCGGCATCGATGTCGAAGGAGACCCGGCCACCGCTGAAGCTCTGCACCGGCGGGCGCGGGCGATCCGCGGGCAGGTCGAGCTGATCGGGCAGCCCGGCCAAAGCCCGGCGCCAGTAGGCGATTTCGCGGGCGGCCATGGAGCCCGGGTCGGACTCGGCGCCGAGCAGCTCGCGCTGCCAGACGCTGAAGTCCTGGTACTGCACCGGCAGCGGCGCCCAGCTCGGCGCCTGCCCCGCGGCCCGCGCGAGATAGGCGGCGGCTACGTCGCGGGCCAGCGGGCCGAACGAGAAGCCGTCCGCGGCAATGTGATGCACCACGAACGCGACCGCGTAATCGGCGGTGCCGTTCGCCCGGCCACCGGTCACCGCGTAGACCCGAACCCGGATCGGCAGCTCGCGCGACACGTCGAAGCCGGTGGACGCGAAAGCGGTGAGTACACCGTGCAATTCGGTCTCGTCGATCGGCTCGATCGCGATGCCGAGATCGACCTGGTCGACCGGCAGCACCTGCTGGTAGCCGCCGTCGCCGGACTCGGGGAAGATCGTGCGCAGCGACTGCTGGCGCGCGACCACATCGATCAGCGCGGCCTGCAACGCATCAAGGTCGACCTCGCCGCGCAACCGCACCACGAACGGCAGGTTGTAGGCGGGCACGGTCGAGTCGAACTGGTTGATGAACCACATCCGCTGCTGCGACAGCGACAGCGGCACCCGCTCGGGCAGCTGCTGGGCCACCAGCGGCGGCCGGGCGCCCTCGGTCTGGCCGGCGTTCTCCGCGCGGGCGGCGATCCCGGCCACGGTCGGGGACTCGAACAGCGCGCGCACCCCGATCTGGGTGCCGAACGCCACGCCGATCCGCGACACCACCTGGGTCGCGACCAGCGAGTTGCCGCCGAGATCGAAGAAGTTGTCGTCGATGCCGATGCGGTCCTGGCTCAGCACGTCGGCGAAGATGCCCGCCACGATCTGCTCAGCCTGGTTGCGCGGGGCACGGAAGCTCGTCGCG
Source organism: Nocardia sp. NPDC046473 (assembly GCF_040645995.1). Classification (NCBI taxonomy): domain Bacteria; kingdom Bacillati; phylum Actinomycetota; class Actinomycetes; order Mycobacteriales; family Nocardiaceae; genus Nocardia; species Nocardia sp. NPDC046473. Next base: position 677,700 of record NZ_JBEYZJ010000006.1, on the reverse strand, counting down.
TCCGCGCTGAAAACCGGCTCCGGCAGCGCCTTTCGGTCCAGCTTGCCGGAGGTGTTGAGCGGGAAGGCATCCAGCACCATGACCGACGCGGGCACCATGTAGCTGGGCAGCTTCTCGGCCGCGAACCTGGTCAGCTCGATCGGATCGACCGAATGTCCCGGCGCGGGAACAACATAGGCCACCAGCTGCTGGCCGGTGGCGGTATCCATCACCAGCACCGCGGCCTGGCTGACCGCAGGGTGCGCGAGCAGGTCGGTCTCGATCTCACCGAGCTCGATGCGCTGACCACGGAACTTCACCTGGAAGTCGGTGCGGCCGATGTATTCCAGCGTGCCCGCGTCGTTCCAGCGCACCAGGTCACCGGTGCGGTACATGCGTTCGCCGTTGTCGGACAACGGGTTCGCGACGAAGCGATCCGCGCTCAGGTCCGGGCGGCCTCGGTAGCCGCGTGCCAGCTGACGGCCACCGAGGTAGAGCTCTCCCGGTGCGCCGATCGCGGCCGGGCGCAGCCGCGAATCCAGCACGTAGACCGAGACATTCCACTCCGGGATACCGATCGGCACGGTCACCGTGTCGGCGGCCGTCGCCTCCCAGTAGGTCACCGAGACCGCGGCCTCGGTCGGGCCGTACAGGTTGTGCAGACCCGCCGTCGTGATCGCGCGGAAACCGGCGGCGGTCTCCGGCGGCAGTGCCTCGCCGATCACGAAAACGGCACGCAGCGTGGCACATTGCGCCTGGGTCGCGTGCGAGACGAACACGGTCAGCATGGACGGCACGAAGTCGGTCACGGTGACCCCGTGCCGCTCGATCATCTCCGCGACATACAGCGGATCGCGGTGGCCGTCCGGCGCGGCGATGACCAGCTTCGCGCCGACCAGCAGCGGCAGGAAATAGCCCCACAGCGACACGTCGAAGGTGGTCGCGGTCTTCTGCAGATACACGTCGTCCGCAGTGAGCCGATACTCGTCGAGCATCCACAGCTGCTGGTTGACGATCGCGTGATGGGTGACCGCAACACCTTTGGGGCGTCCGGTCGAACCCGAGGTGTAGATGACGTAGGCGGTGTTGTCCGGCCGCAGCGGCGCGACGCGGTCCGCGTCGGTCACCGGCTCGGCGGAGTACGCCGACACGTCCAGGGTGTCGATCGGCACCTGCCGCACCGACTCCGGTAGGTCGAGCGCATCGGCGGACAGCGTCAACACACAGACCGGTGCCGCGCTGTCGAGGATGTAGGCGGTGCGATCGGCCGGGTGATCCGGATCGATCGGCACGTACGCGCCACCGGCCTTGAGCACCGCGTGCATGCCGATGACCAGCTCCAACGAGCGTCGCATGCCCAGCGCGACAAGCGATTCCGGGCCGACACCGTCGGCGATCAGGAACCGGGCCAGCCGGTTGACCCGCGCGTCGAACTCCGCGTAGGTCAGCGTCGCGCCCTCGAAATCCAGCGCGATGTTGTTCGGCGCCAACGGCATCTGCGCATCGAGCAGCGCCGACAGCGTGGTGTCCGGCACGTCCTGGTCGGAGTCGTTCCACTCCAGCAGCGAGCGCTCCCGCTCATCGGCGGTGGTGACGTCCAGCGCCCAGACCGCGGCGTCGTCGGCGGCCGCAAGGAACCGGTCGAAGAACTCGAGGAAGCGCGAATGATGGCGCTGCGCTTCGTCTTCGGTATAGAGGTTCGGGTTGGTCTCGAAGTCGATGTGCGAGCGGGTACCCGCGACCGACTGATAGAAGTTGACGCCGAGATCCTCGATGCTGCCGGTGGACAGCACGTGCAGCTGGCCGACCATCGGGCCCATCACCAGCTCGTCGTGGAACAGCATGATGTTGACCCACGGACCGAAGAATTCCGTGGTCACCACGCCGTCGCCGGCGGTATCGCGGCGGATGTCCTCGTGCCGGTAGCGCTGATGCCGCAGCGCGCCGGACACCTCGACCGTCACCTGCTTGAGCAGTTCGCCGACGGTCGTGTCGTGGCCGACGTGCAGCCGCAACGGCACGATGTTCGACGAGACACCACCCGAGCGGCGCATCGCCGCGGTGGTGCGCGCGGTCACCGGCAGGCTCAGGATGACGTCCTCGACGCCGTTCCACTGCGCCAGATACGCGGCGAACGCGGCGAGCAGCAGACCGGCGGGCGACGAATCATGGCGCCGCACAGCCGCATCCAACAATTCGTTCTGGTAGTTCGACAGTGCCGCGCTGGCGATCCCGTTGATCGCGGCGGGCGGGGCGGACCGGCCGGTCAGGCTGGTGCCCTCCTCCAGTCCGGCGACCCGCTCGGACCAGTACTCCTTGTCGGTGCCGAACCGCTTGCTCTCGCGGTAGGCCATTTCCTGCTCGTAGAGCGTGTGCAGGTCGGTGGCCTTGGAGACAGCGGGCTCGGTGCCGTTCGCGTACGAGGTGTACAGCTCGGCGATCCGGTTCAGGTTGGTCATCGCGCCGAAGCCGTCGAGCGTGACGTGATGCGCTCGCGAGTACCAGTACCAGTGGTCGTCGGCCAGTTGCAGCGCCGCGACCGCGATCAGGCGGTCGGTGGTCAGGTCCATCGGGCGGCTGTACTCGGCGCGCATCCACGCCATCGCGGCCGCGGCCGGATCGGCCTCGGCGCGCAGGTCTACATAGGTGACCTTGTCGTAGTCGGCGATGCTGTGATCGACGAACTGCAGTGGCTCGCCGTCGCGTTCGATGATGCGCAGGAAGCCCGAACCGAGCTCGTGCGACGCGTCGATGCTCGCCTGTTCCAGGATCTCGACATCCAGCTCACCGTGCAGGTCCACGTACTGCGCGATGTTGACCGGCACCTGCGGGTCGACATGCTGCGCGTACCAGATGCCCAGCTGCGCAGGAGACAGCGGGAAGTAGCCCGAACCAGCGCCTGCCCGTTCGCCACCAGCTTCGCCGTTTCCGCCGAAATCCAGCCGGTCCAACCGTAACCTCGCTTCCGGAACACCACGCAAGCGCTCCCCGACGACACCCGGACAGGACGCTCACCTATCCCAGCGTGGCGCCCGCGTCTCGGGGTTCAGTTCTCTAATCAATCAGGCAAAAAAAGCTCATTGGCACTATCTGTTCGCCAGGGTGACCTTGTTACATAGGCGCGACCGCGCCCACTACCCACCGACCGGCGATGCCGGGAATCTCGCTGCAGATCACCGAACCAATCTACCGTCGTCGCCCGCGCCGAACCAACCAACCTCGATAGCCGACCGACATCATCACAGGCAGTCGGGGTGTCAGTACTTTGCAGGGCTCATGTTGCAGACCTCACATCCTGCGCGACGCGCTGTGCGGGCGGCGCGGCGGGTCACCGATGACGGGTGCGAGCCGGGTCGTAGAGGTGCGATTGCGCGCACGACACCGTGCCCGCGAGGGCCCGGCCGACCAGGATGATCGCGGCCTGCCGCAGCCCGGCGGCCGCCGCCTGATCGGCGATGTCGGTGAGTGTGCCGCGCAGGATCAGCTGGTCGGGCTGGCTGGCGCGGTAGACCACGGCGACCGGACAGTCCTGGCCGTAGTCGGCGACGAGCTCGGCGGCCAGCGTGCGGATGCGGGTGATCGCGAGGTGCAGCACGAGTGTGGCGCCGGTGGCGGCGAAGTTGGCCAGTGCCTCGGTGCCGGGCATGGCGGTCGAGCGGGCTTGCGTGCGGGTGAGCACGACCGACTGCACCACCTCGGGGACGGTCAGTTCGGTGCCGAGCAACGCGGCCGCGGCGGCGTAGGCGGGAACACCGGGGGTGACGTCCCACGGAATGCCGTGTGCGTCGAGTCTGCGAGTCTGTTCGGTGAGGGCCGAGTAGAGCGACGGGTCACCCGAACACAGCCGGGCCACGTCGCTGCCGGATTGATCGGCGCGCACCAGGTGTGCGGTGATCTGGTCGAGGTCCAGGTGCTGGGTATCGATCAGTTCGGCGTCGGGCGCGCAATGACCGAGCACCTCGGGATCCAGGTAGGTGCCCGCGTACAGGCACATCGGAGACGAGCCGAGCAGGGCGACCGCGCGGACGGTGAGCAGGTCGGCCGCACCCGGTCCGGCGCCGATGAAGTGCACGGTCATGCGGGTGAGTGTAAAACGCCGGGCAGGTCAGGCCGTCGCGTCGAAGTGCGCGAGCACCTTGGTCGGCCGCAGGCGGACAACGAGTTCGCCGGGCACCCCGTTGCGCTTGCCGAATTCCTCGGCACGGTCGGCCCCCATGTACCGGCCGCCGATCTCGGTGGCCGTGCGGACCAGCTCTTCCGGATCCTCGGACAGGGTCACGGTGCCCTGCAACTGCACCGACGGGTACGGCGCCGCTTCCACATCGACGATCACCGCGATGCGACCGTCGCGGGCGAACGCCTTGCCCTTGGCGGTGGTCTTGCCGGTGTTGAAAACCAGTTCGTCGCCCTCGAGTACGAACCACACCGGGGTCACCACCGGCCGTCCGTCGGCCGCGACGAAAGCCACCTTGCCCGTCCGCGTGCCTTCGGAGAGGAACTCGCGCACCTGAGGATCCGAGAGAGTAGCCATTGCTTCACCCTAGGGGCACGCAGGCTGTCGAACGGGGCAGCTGCGGGCGCATGTCGCGGACTTCGTCGCTCAGATCGCACCTTGCTCGCGGGCGCGGGCGACGGCCGAGGTGCGGGAGCGGACACCGAGTTTCGCGTAGATGTGCACCAGATGGGACTTGACGGTGGTTTCGCTGAGGAACAGCTCCTTGGCGATCTCGCGATTGGAGCGGCCGTCGGCAACCAGCCGCAGCACCTCGATCTCGCGGGCGCTCAGGGTGGTGTCGGCGCGGCGCACCCGGGTCATCAGCTTCGAGGCCACCGCGGGCGAGAGCACGCTCTCCCCCGCCGCGGCGGAGCGGACGGCGGCGAGCAGTTCGGTGGGCGGAGTGTCCTTCAGGATGTAGCCGCAGGCGCCCGCTTCGATAGCGCCGAGGATATCGGCGTCGGTGTCGTAATTGGTGACCACCAAGACATTCGGCGGCTGCGGGAGGGCGCGCAGTTCGGCGGTGGCGTCCGCGCCGGAGCGGCCCGGGCCGAAGCTCAGGTCCATCAGCACCAGATCCACCGGCGTGGTCGCGCAGAACGCGACGGCCGCCTCGCCGGTGGGCACGTCGCCGACGACGGTGATGTCGCCGCCGCCGTCGAGCAGCGCGCGCAGGCCGGCCCGGACGATGGCGTGGTCGTCGGCCAGCAGCAGGCGGATCATCCGTGCCCTCCCGAATCCGGTTCTGGTGCGGCGGGTTCGAGCGGAAAGGAGACGGTGACCGCGGTGTGGCCCGGCTCCGATTCCACCGCCATGGTGCCGCCCTGCTGCTCCACCCGTGACCGCATGGCGGCTAGACCGAACGAGCCGGACGGCGAGTGGTCGAGGACGTCGGGTTCGATCCCGATGCCGTCGTCCACCACGTCGAGCAGGACTTCGGCGGCGGCGTAGGTCAGGGTCAGGCGCATTCGGTCGGCCTTCGCATGCTGCACCACGTTCGAGACCGCGCCTTGCGCGATGCGCACCAGCGCTGCCTCGATCGGCATCGGCAACCGCTCGGGGGTTCCCTCGACCACCAGTTGGGTGGCGAGGCCAGGGGCATTGGCGCGTAGGCAGATTCGTTCCAATGCTTGAGCGAGTGATTGTCCGTCGAGTGCGGCCGGGGCCAATTCGGCGATCAGCCTTCGGGTTTCGGCGAGGTTCTCCGCAGCCGTCTCTCTGGCCAACTGAATCCGTTGCAGCGCAGGATGATCCGGCGCGGACTGTTCGGCGGCATGCAGTAGTAACTGGATGCTGCTCAAGCCCTGGGCGACGGTGTCATGGATCTCCTGCGCCAGCCGCTCGCGTTCGGACAGCTTGCCCGCCGTGCGCTCCTGCTCCGCGAGTATCGCTCGGGTGCTGAGCAATTCGTCGATCAGCCGCTGCCGTTCGGCGGATTCACGGAACAGCGCCTGGTAGCCGAGGCCGATACCGACGGCGACCGCCGCGCCGAACATCGGGCCGACCGCGCCCGCCACCGACCAGCCGCGGTGCACCCCGAAACCGAGCACCGCGATCACCGTGGCTGCCGCTACCGCGACCATGTTCCACGGACGCGGGAGCAGATGCAGGTAGAGGAAGAACAGGCCGAAGGCCAGGTAACCGGCGTCCGGGGCGAGCAGGACCAAGCCGAGCCACCACGCCGTCAGGGCGATCAGCCAGATCGCGATGCCGCCGCGACGCCCGCTCAACACGTGCCCGGCGAAGTACGTCGCCAGGAAGCCCACCGTCAACACCACGACCGGGATCGGATGCGGCGCACCGGGCAGCAGCGCACGCACGGCGATCACCACCGCCAACGCCGTCACCAGCACGTGCAGGCCGAGCCGCAGCGCGGTGAAGACCGGGGTCAGCGGGGACGAGTGCACCTTGCCAGCTTATGTGCGGCTACTCGGGCGGCATCCATCGAAAGGTGTAAACCGCCACCCACCCTTCGATGGTGCGCCTTTCCTTCCCGCGCGCGATGGCCGACGGCGCGCCGCGCGGAACAGTGAAGGCATGTTCGTCGCACTCCGAGATCTGCGCGCCGCCCGCGGCCGCTTCCTGCTCATCACCCTGGTCGTCACCCTGGTGGCGCTGCTGGTGAGCTTCCTCAGCGGGCTCACCGCCGGGCTCGCGCACCAGAACATCTCGGCCGTCGAATCGTTCCCCGGCGACACCATCGTCTTCGCCGACACCGGCGCCGCACCGTCCTTCGACGCCTCGACGTTGACCGCGGAACAGGTCACCGCCTGGCAGGCCGCGGCGGGCCCGAACGGCACCGTCGACCCGATCGGCATCAGCCACGGCAAGGTCGACCCCAGCGGCCGGGCCTCGGTGCAGGTCGCCTTCTTCGGCACCACCGGAACAGCATTCGGCAACCGCTCCGCAACCGAAAACGGCAGCGTGGTGCTCAGCACCGGCGCGGCCAAGGATCTCGGCGCCGCCGCGGGCGACTCCGTCACCATCAGCGGCCGCGCCTTCACCGTCGCCGCGGTGCGCGGCGATGATTGGTACAGCCACACACCGGTCGTCTGGACAACCCTGGCCGACTGGCAGGCGATGAGCCCCCGCTCCGGCGCGGCCACCGTACTCGCGGTCTCCGGCGTCGCCGATCGAACAGCGGTGAACGCCACCGCCCACACGCAGACAACCGATCCATCCGGCGCGCTGTCCGCGCTCAGTGCCTACAAAGCCGAAAACGGCTCACTGACCCTGATGACCGTGCTGCTGTTCGCCATCTCGGCACTGGTGATCGGCGCTTTCTTCACCGTGTGGACCGTCCAGCGCATGCCAGACATCGCCACCCTCAAAGCCCTCGGCGCCACCTCCGGCTCCCTGGTTCGCGACGCCCTCGCCCAAGCCGCCATCGTGCTGACCGCCGGCGTCGCTGTCGGCCTCGGAATCACCGTAGCCGCAGCCGCTTTCATGGGCGACGCCCTCCCGTTCGTCCTCAGCCCCGCCACCACCCTGCTCCCCGCCATAGCCCTGATCGCACTCGGCCTGATAGGCGCCGCCTTCGCCCTCCGCTTCCTCTTCACCACCGACCCCCTGACCGCCCTCGGCGCCGCACGCTGACAATCGCCTGCTCGTCACCACCCAAGACTCGTTGCCGTACTGGAGCTTTCGACCTATGACGACCACCCTGACTCTCGATGACGTCACCCTCACCTACCCAGACGGATCGGGCAGACTCACCGCACTCGACCACGTCGACCTCCGCGTCGCAGGCGGCGAGATCGCCGCCATCACCGGCCCCTCCGGCTCCGGCAAATCCAGCCTGCTCGCCGTCGCCTCCACCCTCATCCACCCAGACTCGGGCCGAATCGACCTCCGAACACCAAGCGGCAGTGTTGATCTCGCGACTGTGGGCCGCCGCGAAGCCGCCGAGCTGCGGCGCTCGTCCATCGGCATCGTCTTCCAACAACCGAACCTGATCCCCGCCCTCACCGCCGTCGAACAGCTGGAGGTGATGACCCACCTAGGCCAGCACCTGCACATCTCCACCCACAAGCGTCGCGAAACCCACACCAGGGCAATGGAACTCCTCGACGCAGTCGGCCTAGCCGACCAACAGTCCAAACGCCCCGCTCAACTCTCCGGCGGCCAACGCCAACGCGTCAACATCGCCCGAGCCCTGATGAACAACCCCGCCCTACTGGTCATCGACGAACCCACCAGCGCCCTCGACACCGAACGCGGCGCCGCCATCATCGACCTAATCCTCACCATCGTCCACGACCACGGAGCGGCCACCCTCCTGGTAACCCACGACCGCACCCACCTCCACCGCATGACCGCTGTCTACAACATGACCGATGGGCATCTCACCGAAAACTGGAACGTTCCAACACAATTCGTTCCACACACGGCCTGAGACCGGCCATCTTTCTGTCGGTGGAGACTGATAGCTTCCCTGCATGCCCAGCCGCCTGCACGAAGGATTCGTCGCCACGTTCGAGCAACGCCCGCGCCTCGCCGTCGAGCTACTGACAACCGCGCTGGACACCCCACTACCCGAATTCGACCACGCTCGTTTGGAATCCGACCACTCTCTCGGCATCGCCCCTTCGGAATACAGCGCCAACGCCGTAGTCGTGCTGACGGCCGGAACGACACCAACACAGGCAGTGGTGATCGAAGTCCTGCTGAAACCCGACAAACGCAAGATGTGGAGTTGGCCGGTCCGCCTGACCATGCTCCGGTCACATCTGCAGTGCCCCGCTGTTCTACTCGTGATCTGCGCCGACGAACACACCGCCGCACAATGCCGCGACCCGATCGTCATCGCCCCCGGGTGCACACTCACCCCGCTCGTGCTCAGTCCTGAACATGTTCCGGTGATCACTGCCCCAGCGACGGCCTCGACAAACCCCGAGCTCGCCGTCCTGTCGGCCATCGCCCATCGCAACCACCCGGATCGTGACGCGATCCTGGCCGGCCTCGGAGAGTCCATAGCCAACGTCGTGAAGTACGAAATGGCCATCGACCTGGTGATGCAGGTTCTCCCCAAAGCCGGCCAGCGCTTCCTGGAACGTCTCAGGATGCGCGGCAGAGCATCCAAGTACATGAGCGACTTCGCTCATAACTACTTCCTGGCCGGGGAAGCGGAGGCCGCAGCGAAAGCGCTCCTCGCGGTCCTTCGGAAACGCGGGTTCGATATCTCCGAAGACCTCGCAACACGAGTCGGAGAACAAACCGACATCGAACAGCTCGCGGCCTGGCTCGACCAGGCCATCACTGCCGACTCCCTCGCCGAGGTGTTCGGGGAGGAGCTCACGATCACTCCTGGAGGTCCGATGCCCGCTCGCGTATTCAGGTTCAGGAGTGGCCATTCGCGCGTTCTCTACTCCAGCGGACAGGTCGATGCACTGGAGACCATCCTCGAATCGCGGGGGCTGCTCAACTCACCGGCAAGTAGGGCCCGGTTCGAGGAATGCACCGATCCTGCAGTACTCGATATCGGGCACGTCGAAACATTGCTCCGCCGCGCCGCCAACGCCACCGCATTGGAGGCCGTCTTCGCAGATCATCAGTCTGTCGCGGAGTTATGGGAGGACACCGAGTAAGGCTGCACGCTCACAGTCGACCTTTGCGCGGAGAGCGGCTACGAAGGCGGCTACTTCGGGGCGGCGGAGGGTTTCGGAGCGGGCGACCAGCCAGTAGGCGAGTTGGACGGAGACCTGGCCGGGGAGGACTCTGGTCAGATCCGGGTGGCGGTCGGCCATGAAGCAGGGCAGTAAGCCGATGCCTGCGGCGGCTCGGGTTGCCTCGAGGTGCACGAAAACGTTTGTGGAGGTTACGGATTCGCGCATGGCCGGGACGAAGCTGGAGGCCAAGTCGAGGTCGTCGACCTGGAGCATGGAGTCGATGAAGTAGACGAGTGGGTGGGCAGCCAGTTCGTTGATGGCTGTTGGAGTTCCGCGTTCGGCTAGATAGTCGCGGCTGCCGTAGAGGCCTAAGCAGTAGTCGGAGAGGCGGATTGCGGTGGCTCGGTGGACTTGGGGTTCGCCGACCACTACTTCTAGGTCCAAACCGGAGCGTTGGTTGGAGGCTCTTCTGGTAGTGGCGACTATTTCGACGGTGATCTTGGGGTGTTGGCGTTGGACTTCGGCGGCGGCGGGGGCGGCGAGGTAGGCGCTGAAGCCGTCGGTGGCCGAAATGCGTACTACGCCTTCGAGGACTCGGCTGCCGCTCGCGTCGGCGGCGAGGGATTTGACAGCCGATTCGACTAGTTCGGCGGCGGCTAGTGCTTCCCTGCCGAGTTCGGTGAGTTCCCAACCGCCTGCGGCGCGGGTCAGTACACGGCCGCCGAGTGTGTGTTCGAGCGCGGCGATGCGGCGGGAGATGGTGGTGTGGTTGATGCCGAGCTCCTCGGCCGCGGAGACGAAACGGCCCGATCGGCCGACTGCCAGCAGAACAAGGAGGTCGTCCGCGCTCGGCCGGCGGTTCACCCCCGATGACACCGCGCTCATATCTGCATACTCGCAGATACCTACTGCACATCTGGGCATTGCGGACAAACCCATCTGCACTAATACTTCGTTGCAGCCGAGATTTGTGGGGGCCATCACATCTACACCCTGATGTGACCCCTGGCACGAAGGAGAGTTCGATGAGCGTGCGCAGTGCTTTGTGGCCGAGTGACCCGGATGGGGTGCCGACCGGCTTGAGACGGGTGGTAGCCGCATCGATGGCGGGCACGGTCGTCGAATGGTACGAGTTCTTCCTCTACGGCACCGCCGCGACGCTGGTGTTCAGCAAGGTGTTCTTCGCCAAGGACACCAGCGACCTGGACGCGATCCTCGCCGCCTTCGTCACCTACGCGGTCGGCTTCGCGGCCCGCCCCCTGGGCGGCGTCGTCTTCGGGCATTTCGGCGACAAGTACGGGCGCAAGAAGCTGCTGCAATTCAGCCTGATCCTGGTGGGTGCCTCGACGTTCCTGATGGGCTGCCTGCCGACGTTCGGTCAGATCGGCTACTGGGCGCCCGCACTGCTGGTGGTGCTGCGCTTCATCCAGGGCTTCGCGGTCGGCGGCGAATGGGGCGGCGCGGTTCTCCTTGTGGCAGAACACAGTCCGACCCGCAGTCGCGGTTTCTGGGCGAGCTGGCCGCAGGCCGGCGTGCCGATGGGGAACCTGCTGGCGACGGTGGTGCTGCTGGCGCTGACCAGTTGGCTGTCGGACGCGGCCTTCCTCAGTTGGGGTTGGCGCGTTGCCTTCTGGCTGTCCGCGGTGGTCGTGCTCGTCGGCTACTACATCCGCACGAAGGTCACCGACGCGCCCATTTTCGTTGCCGCGCAACAGGAAGTGGAGCAGATCAAGGCGACCTCGCTGAGCGTCGTCGAGGTGCTCAAGCGCTACCCGCGCGGCGTACTCACCGCCATGGGACTGCGTTTCGGCGAGAACATCCTGTATTACCTGGTGGTCACCTTCACCATCACCTATCTCAAGGTGCAGGTGCACGTCAACACCCAGGTCATCCTCTGGTGGCTGCTCGCCGCGCACGCCGTGCATTTCGCGACGATCCCGCTGGTCGGACGGCTCTCCGACCGCTTCGGCAGGCGACCGATCTACCTGATCGGCGCGCTCACCGCGGGCACCTGGGGTTTCTTCGCCTTCCCGATGATGGACAGCGGGCACAACGCGATCATCCTGTTCGCCATCATCATAGGCCTGGTATTCCACGCGTTCATGTACGCGGGTCAGCCCGCGATCATGGCGGAGATGTTCCCGACGCGCATGCGGTATTCCGGTGTGTCCCTTGGCTATCAGGTCACCTCGATCGTGGCGGGCTCGCTCGCGCCGATCATCGCCGTCCGCCTGCTCAACACCTACAAGTCCGCGGTGCCCATCGCGATCTACCTGGCCATCGCCGCGGCGGTCACCGTGGTCGCCGTCTTCTTCGCCCGCGAAACGAAAGGTCTGGACTTGGCAGCCGTCGACCTCGCCGATGCCGAATACCTGGCAGGCAAGCCCGTCACGGTGGCTGCCAAATGAGCGACCTCACCGGCCGTTCCGCCCTGATCACCGGCGGCGCCAGCGGTATCGGCGCCGCCTGTGCACGGACCCTCGCCGCCCGCGGCGCATTGGTCACCATTGCCGATATCGACGAGGTCGGCGCCAAGGCGCTGGCCCGCGAACTCGACGGAAGGTCTTGGGCGGTAGATCTTCTCGACGTCGATGCATTGGAAACGCTCGACCTCGAAGCGGACATCCTGGTGAACAACGCGGGAGTGCAAAGCATCAGCCCGATCGAGGACTTTGCCCCACCACAGTTCCGCACGCTGCTCACCCTGATGGTCGAGGCGCCGTTCCTGCTCATCCGCGCGGCTCTGCCGCACATGTACCGGCAGGGCTTCGGCCGAATCATCAACATCTCGTCGGTGCACGGGATTCGGGCGTCGGAGTACAAGTCCGCGTACGTGACGGCCAAGCACGGCCTGGAGGGCCTGTCCAAGGTCACCGCACTGGAGGGCGGCCGGCACGGCGTCACCAGCAACTGCGTCAGCCCCGGCTACGTCCGAACCCCGTTGGTGGACACACAGATCGCCGACCAGGCCAAGGCGCACAACATCGCCGAGCAGGAGGTGCTGGAGAAGATCCTGCTCACCGAGAGTGCGATCAAGCGCCTGGTCGAGCCGGAAGAGGTTGCGTCACTGGTCGGTTGGCTCGCCTCGGCGGACGCGGGCATGGTGACCGGCGCCTCCTACACCATGGACGGTGGGTGGAGCGCTCGATGACCGAGCGCTCACCCCAAGGCCGACAGTGCCATTCGGCGCAGGATCGGCCTGGCGCGCACGGCGGTCGCCGTGCTCGCGCTGTGCGGGGTGGAGTTGATCAGCCCGAAGGCGGCGTGGGCCTGGACCCGCGCCGTCTCCTCGGGTAGTCCGGGATGCAGCTCGCGCAGCACCGTGACCCAGATTTCCACGTATTGCCGCTGGGTCCGGCGCAGCTCCCGCCGGGCGGTGGCGGGCACGTTCTCCAGATCGCGGTCCTGGATCCGGATCAGATCCGGGTCGCCGAGCGCGAAGTCCAGGTGGAAGTCGACGAGACCGTCCAGCGCCTCCGCCGCGTCCGTGGTGCGCGCGACCACCGCCTTGCCGCCGTCGAGCAGCCGCTGGCTGACGCCGACGAGCAACTCCACCAGGAGCGCTTCCTTGTTCGGGAAATGGCGGTAGACCGCAGGTCCGCTGATGCCGACGGCCGCGCCGAGGTCGTCCAGGCGCATTCCCAGGAACCCCCGGTCGGCGATGAGCCGGGCACCGGCATCGAGGAGTTGTTCCCGTCGCTGCGCCTTCAGCTGTTCACGGCGGGTGAGCGTGCCGGGGTCAGTGCTGGTCACACGCGCTCCTTTCGCCCTACCTGCGGCCTCGCGCCTTCGCGGCTCGCAAGCGCTTCCTGGACATCTCGGTTAACCAAGATTAACCTGGATTCCAGTTATCGGCGACTAACTGACCCTCCGTCGCCCGACCACCGCCCTCATCGAGTCGCTCCGCGACGCTGACCCCGAGGATCAAGTGATGACCGTTACTGACGAGGCCGTCGACAACCGGGTCGCCCACAAGGCACTGGTAGACGACCTGAGCGCCCGGCTTGCCACGGCCGCGCTCGGCGGGTCCGAGAAGGCGCGGGACCGCCATGTAGCGCGCGGCAAGCTGCTGCCGCGCCAGCGGGTGGACCAGCTGCTCGACCCGGGCAGCCCCTTCCTCGAACTCTCCCCACTCGCCGCGACCGGCATGTACGGCGACGAATCCCCTGGCGCCGGGATCATCACCGGGATCGGGCGGGTGTCCGGCCGCGAGTGCGTGATCGTGGCCAACGACGCCACCGTGAAGGGCGGCACCTACTACCCGATGACGGTGAAGAAGCATCTGCGCGCCCAGGAGATCGCGCTGCAGAACCAGCTTCCGTGTGTCTATCTCGTCGATTCCGGCGGCGCCTACCTGCCCGAGCAGGACGAGGTGTTCCCCGACCGGGAACACTTCGGGCGCATCTTCTACAACCAGGCGACCATGAGCGCCAAGGGAATTCCGCAGATCGCCGCGGTGCTCGGCTCCTGCACCGCGGGCGGCGCGTACGTACCCGCGATGAGCGACGAGGCGGTGATCGTGCGCAACCAGGGCACCATCTTCCTCGGCGGCCCGCCGCTGGTGAAGGCGGCGACCGGCGAGGTGGTCACCGCGGAGGAGCTCGGCGGTGGCGAACTGCATTCGCGCACTTCGGGTGTCACCGATCATCTGGCCGAGGATGATCAGGACGCGCTGCGCATCGTGCGCCGCATTGTCGCGACCCTCGGCCCGCGTCCGGCAAGTCCATGGGCGGTGCTGCCGACGGTGGCGCCCGACGCGCCGGAGTCGGAGTTGTACGACGTGGTGCCGGTCGACCTGCGCACCCCGTACGACGTCCGCGAGGTGATCCATCGCCTCGTCGACGGTGATCCACACGGAGACAACGTCTTCCACGAGTTCAAGGCCGAGTACGGCAAGACCCTGGTCACCGGTTTCGCGCATATCCACGGCCACCCGGTGGGCATCGTCGCCAACAACGGCGTGCTGTTCAGCGAATCCGCCATGAAGGGCGCGCATTTCATCGAGCTGTGCGACAAGCGCAAGATCCCGCTGCTGTTCCTGCAAAACATCACCGGGTTCATGGTCGGCCGCGACTACGAGGCGGGCGGCATCGCCAAGCACGGCGCGAAGATGGTCACCGCGGTGGCCTGCGCCCGGGTGCCGAAGCTGACCGTGGTGATCGGCGGCTCCTACGGTGCGGGCAACTATTCGATGTGCGGGCGTGCGTATTCGCCGCGCTTCCTGTGGATGTGGCCCAATGCCCGGATCTCGGTGATGGGCGGCGAGCAGGCCGCCTCCGTCCTGTCGACGGTGCGCGGCGACCAGCTCGACAGCTCCGGACAGCCGTGGTCGGCGGCGGACGAGGAGGCGTTCAAGGCGCCGATCCGCGACCAGTACGAGAGCCAGGGCAACCCCTACTACTCGACCGCCCGCCTGTGGGATGACGGCGTCATCGATCCCGCGGACACGAGAACCGTGCTCGGACTTGCCCTTTCAGTGTGCGCGCAAGCGCCGCTCGAACCCGTTTCCTACGGCGTCTTCCGGATGTGAGTGTGATGCTGAACAAATCTCATCCCGTCGGATTCGACACTGTGCTCGTGGCCAATCGCGGCGAGATCGCGGTGCGCGTCATTCGCACGTTGCGCGCCATGGGGATTCGCTCGGTGGCGGTCTACAGCGACGCCGACGCCGACGCCAGGCATGTGCACGAGGCCGACACCGCGGTGCGGCTCGGCCCGGCGCCCGCGCGCGAAAGTTACCTCGCCATCGACAAAGTGGTGGCCGCCGCCGTCCGTACCGGCGCGCAAGCCGTGCATCCCGGCTACGGATTCCTCTCCGAGAACGCCGCTTTCGCCGCGGCGCTCGCGGACGCGGGCATCGTCTTCCTCGGCCCGCCCGTCCGCGCGATCGAGGTGATGGGCGACAAGATCGCGGCGAAGAACACCGTCGCCGCCTTCAAAGTCCCGGTCGTGCCCGGCATCGCCAGGCCGGGGCTGACCGACGCCGACCTGATCGAGGCGGCCCGCGAGGTCGGCTACCCGGTGCTGGTCAAGCCGTCGGCCGGCGGTGGCGGCAAGGGCATGCGGCTGGTCGAGGATCCCGCGCAGCTGCCGGACGCGCTGCTCAGCGCGCGCCGCGAGGCCGCCGCCGCGTTCGGCGACGACACCCTGTTCCTGGAACGCTTCGTCACCCGCCCGCGGCACATCGAGGTGCAGGTGCTCGCCGACCAGTTCGGCAACGTGCTACACCTCGGCGAACGCGAATGCAGCCTGCAACGCAGGCACCAGAAGGTGATCGAGGAGGCGCCCTCCCCGCTGCTCGACGCAGCGACGCGGGCCAGGATCGGCGCCGCCGCCTGCAACACCGCGCGCAGCGTCGACTATGTCGGCGCGGGCACCGTCGAGTTCATCGTCTCCGCCGACCGGCCGGACGAGTTCTTCTTCATGGAGATGAATACCCGGCTGCAGGTGGAACATCCGGTCACCGAGCTGGTCACCGGCATCGACCTGGTGGAGTCCCAGGTCCGGGTCGCGGCCGGGCAGAAGCTCGCGGTGGAGCAGGCCGAGATCCGGATGATCGGACACGCCATCGAGGCCAGGGTGTACGCCGAGGATCCCGGTCGTGGGTTCCTGCCCACCGGCGGCACGGTGCTCGACCTGTCCGAGCCGGAAGGCGTTGGGGTGCGGGTGGATTCGGGCCTGCGGGTCGGCACGGTGGTCGGCAGCGACTACGACCCGATGCTGTCGAAGGTCATCGCGCACGGCGCCGATCGGACCGCGGCGATAGCGAAACTCGATCGGGCACTGGGCGATACGGTGCTGCTCGGGGTAACAAGCAATATCGAGTTCCTGCGCTTCCTGCTCGCCGACCCGAATGTCGCGGCAGGACACCTGGATACCGGGCTGCTGGATCGCCGGGTCGCGGACTTCCACCCCGCCCCGGTCGACGACGAACTGTTCCTGGCCGCCGCCACCTACCGCTGGCTGCGCCGCTGGCCGACGACGCAGCGCGATCCCTGGCATGTCCCCTCCGGTTGGCGCATCGGCAACGCAGCCCCGACCTCGATCCGGCTGGCCGGGGGCGATCGGACCGAGCACGTCTACCTCACCGGTACCCCCACCGACGCGACGGCCCGCATCGACGGCGGCGAATCCAACTCGATCACAGCGACTTTCGACGACACCCTGCTGACGCTGACCGTGAACGGCATCCGCCGCGAATACCGGATCGCCGAACACGACGGACAACTGTGGCTGGCCGGGCCATCCGGCATCGCGATGCTGCGCGAGGTCGCCGAGGCAAGCGTGCGCGGCACCACCGAACACGTCGGCGACGCCGAAATCAAGAGCCCCATGCCGGGTTCGGTGATCGCGGTGCAGGCCGACACCGGCACCATCGTCGCCGCGGGTGCCCCGGTGGTCATCGTGGAGGCGATGAAGATGGAACACTCACTCGCCGCGCCGATCGCCGGAACCGTCGAAATACTGGTGACACCCGGCACCCAGGTGCGCCTCGATCAAGTACTTGCCCGCATCATTGCGACGCCCGTCGCCGAAACGCCCGATACCGCCGAGCGAGAAGGACACCCCGCATGACCGACTTCCTGTCCACCGGCGCATTGCCGCAGGAATACCGCGACCTCGCCATGACCGTGCGCGATTTCGCGCGGACAGTGGTCGCGCCGGTGGCCGCCGAGCACGACGCGAAGCACACCTTCCCGTACGAGGTCGTCGCGGGCATGGCCGACATGGGCCTGTTCGGCCTGCCGTTCCCCGAGGAGTACGGCGGCATGGGCGGCGACTACTTCGCGCTGTGCCTGGCGCTCGAGGAGCTCGGCAAGATCGACCAGAGCGTGGCCATCACCCTGGAGGCCGGTGTCTCGCTCGGCGCGATGCCGATCTACCGCTACGGCAACGACAAGCAGAAGCAGGAATGGTTGCCGCAGTTGACCAGTGGGCGTTCGCTCGCCGCGTTCGGGCTCACCGAACCCGGCGCGGGCAGCGACGCGGGCGGCACCAAGACCACCGCGATCGTCGACAGCGGCGACTGGGTGATCAACGGCAGCAAGCAGTTCATCACCAACTCCGGCACCGACATCACCACGTTGGTCACGGTGACGGCGGTGACCGGCCGCAACGACGGCAAGAAGGAGATCTCCACCATCCTGGTGCCCACCGACACCCCGGGCTTCGTCGCCGAGCCGGCCTACAACAAGGTCGGCTGGAACGCCTCGGACACCCACCCACTCAGCTTCACCGACGTCCGGGTGCCGGCGGAGAACCTGCTCGGCGAGCGCGGCCGCGGCTACGCGAACTTCCTGCGCATCCTGGACGAGGGCCGCATCGCCATCGCGGCGCTCGCGGTCGGCGCCGCACAGGGCTGCGTCGATGAAAGCGTGCGCTACGCCAAGGAACGTGAGGCGTTCGGCCAGGTCATCGGCCGCAATCAGGCCATCGCCTTCAAGATAGGCCGGATGGAGGCGCGGGCGCACACGGCCCGCACCGCCTACTATGACGCCGCGGCGCTGATGCTGGCGGGCAAGCCGTTCAAGAAGCAGGCGTCCATCGCCAAACTGGTGGCCAGCGAGGCGGCGATGGACAATTCCCGCGACGCCACCCAGATCTTCGGCGGCTACGGCTTCATGAACGAGTACCCGGTGGCCCGGCACTACCGGGACAGCAAGATCCTCGAAATCGGTGAGGGCACAACGGAGGTGCAGTTGATGCTGATCGGACGGGAGCTCGGACTGTGACGGAAACCGACAACTTGCGCCGAGTTGTGCAGACCGGCATGTGGTT
This sequence comes from Nocardia sp. NPDC046473, assembly GCF_040645995.1. NCBI lineage: Bacteria > Bacillati > Actinomycetota > Actinomycetes > Mycobacteriales > Nocardiaceae > Nocardia > Nocardia sp. NPDC046473. Next base: position 659,340 of record NZ_JBEYZJ010000006.1, on the reverse strand, counting down.
CGACGAACTCGAAACCGACGTGCTGTACGAGCACCGGCCCGGCCGCACCATGACCGAGACCGACAACGTGCTGTTCAGCACGCTGACCATGAATCCGCAAGGGCTGCACATCGATGCGGCCTACAGCGAGGCCCAGGAGCCGTTCCATCAGCGCCTGGTCAACTCGCTGTTCACCCTCGGCACCATGGTCGGGCTCGCGGTGGCGCACCTGACCCAGGGCACCACCGTCGCCAATCTCGGCTTCTCCGAGGTGAAGTTCCCGGCCCCGCTGTTCCACGGCGACACGGTCTACGCCGAAACCGTCGTGCTGGACAAGCGGGTGTCCAAGAGCAGGCCGGGCGAGGGCATCGTGACCTTCCGCCACACCGCGCGCAACCAGCACGGCACGATCGTCGCGGTCGCGGTGCGCAACGCGATGATTCGCCTACGACCCGAATCCGGCCGGCCGTGACGTGGGAGCTGCCGGGCCCGGCCTGGCTGTTCTGCCCGGCGGATCGACCGGAACGCTACGAAAAGGCCGCCGCGGCAGCGGATGTGGTGATCCTCGACCTCGAAGACGGTGTCGCCGCCGCAGACAAGGCGGCGGCGCGCAAGGCGCTCGTCGGGACTCCGCTGGATCCCGAGTGCACGGTGGTCCGGGTCAATGCCGCAGGCACCGACGAGCACGCGTTCGATCTGGCCGCGCTGGCCGACACCCGGTATCGGCGCGTCATGCTGCCGAAATGTGAATCGGCCGAACAGATTACGGCGCTGCCCGAGTACGAGGTGATCGCGCTGATCGAGTCGCCGCTCGGTGCGCTGACGGTCGGCGACGCGATGACGGCGGACAACGCGATCGGCGTGATGTGGGGCGCCGAGGACCTCGTCGCCGGGCTCGGCGGCAAGTCGAGCAGGCACGCCGACGGTAGCTATCGCGACGTGGCTCGCCATGTCCGGTCGACCTCGCTGCTCGCGGCCAAGGCGTACGGCAAGTTCGCGCTCGACTCGGTGTATCTCGACATCCGCGACCTCGACGGCCTACGCGCCGAGGCGCTGGACGCGGTCGCCGTCGGATTCGACGCGAAGGTCGCCATCCATCCCAGCCAGGTGGCTGTCCTGCGCGCGGCCTACGCGCCGTCGGCGGACGAGATCGACTGGGCCAGCAGGGTACTCGACGAAGTACCGAAGCATCGTGGCGTGTTCGCCTTCGAGGGCCGCATGGTCGACGCCCCCGTCCTGCGGCATGCCGAGCAGATCGTGCGGCGCGCAGCGCGCGCCTGACCACCCAGTTCGAACAGCCAGGAGGAACGCGGTGCAACCACAGTGGGTGCCGACCGAGCAGGATATCGCCGACGCCAGGATCACCGACTTCGCGAAGTTCGTCGAGGGGCGCACCGGTATCGCCGCACCGGACTACCAGACACTCTGGCAGTGGTCCGTCGATGAGCTGGCCGAGTTCTGGCGCGCGGTGTGGGACTACTTCGAGCTCGGCGAGGTCCCCGGCGAGGTCCTCGCCAGCGCCGAAATGCCCGGGGCGCAATGGTTTCCCGGCACCCGGTTGAACTATGTCGATCAGATCATCCGCCAGTTCCGCAGCGACCGGCCCGCGATCATCGGCGTCTCCGAGGACGCATCATCACGCGAGGTGTCCTGGGCCGAATTGATCGACGACACAGCGGCATTGGCGCGCACCCTGCGGTCCATGGGCGTGCAGGCGGGCGATCGAGTCGCGGGCTATCTGCCCAATATTCCAGAGACGGTCGTCGCGCTACTGGCTACCGCCAGCATCGGCGCGGTCTGGAGCGCCTGCGGCCAGGACTACTCGCCCAAGGCCGCACTGGATCGGCTCGGCCAGCTCGAACCCACCGTGCTGATCACCGTGGACGGCTACCGATTCGGCGGCAAGGCGCACGACAAGCGTGACGATATCGCCGCGCTGCAAGCCGGTCTCGGCACGCTGCGCGGCACGATCGCGATCTCCCAGCTCGGTCTCGACGTCGCGGACGCGACCTCGTGGACCGAGGCGATCGCCAACGACGAAGCCGTGCCCGCCGTGATCACTACGGAGCCGGTCGATTTCGACCATCCGCTGTGGATCGTGTTCTCCTCCGGCACCACCGGGCTGCCGAAGGGCATCGTGCACGGCCACGGCGGCGTGCTGCTGGAGCACCTCAAAGCCGTTGCCCTGCAAACCGATATCGGGCCCGACGACACGTTCTTCTGGTACACCAGCCCGAGCTGGATGATGTGGAACTTCCAGGTCTCCGGTCTGCTGGTCGGCGCGACCATCGTCTGTTACGACGGCAGCCCCACCTACCCGGCACCGGATGGGTTGTGGCGCATCGCCGCCGAGACCCGGACCACCGTGCTCGGTACCAGTCCCGGCTATGTGCTCGCCTGCATCAAGGCGGGCGCCGTGCCGCGCACCGAGCACGACCTGTCCGCGCTGCGCTCGGTGGGCATCACCGGCGCGGCGCTGCCCACCTCGTCGGCGCTCTGGTTGGGCGAGAACGCCGGTGACCACGTCCAGGTCAATTCGTTCAGCGGCGGTACCGACGTGGTATCCGCCTTCATGGGTGCGTCCCGCATCGTCCCGACCTGGCCGGGCGAGCTGTCGACCCGCTTCCTCGGCGCGGCGCTGGAATCCTTCGACGGCGCCGGGCAGCCGGTCCGGGGCGAGGTCGGCGAGCTCGTGGTCACCAAGCCGATGCCGTCCATGCCGGTCCGCTTCTGGCACGATCCGGACGGAAAGCGTTATCACGACGCCTATTTCGACATGTACCCCGGCATGTGGCGGCACGGCGACTGGATCACCATCACCGACCGCAACTCCATCGTCGTGCACGGCCGATCCGACTCCACCCTCAATCGGCACGGCATCCGGATGGGCAGCGCCGACATCTACCAGTCCGTCGAGCGCCTCCCCGAGGTCGCCGAGGCCCTGGTGATCGGTGCCGAGCAACCCGACGGTGGCTACTGGATGCCGCTGTTCGTGGTGCTCGCGCCCGGTGCGGAACTCACCGAGGACCTGAAGACCCGCATCAAGACCACCATTCGCACCGAGGTCTCGCCGCGCCACGTCCCCGACGAGATCCTCCTCGCCCCCGGTATCCCGCACACCCGCACCGGCAAGAAGCTCGAGGTCCCGATCAAGAAGCTGTTCCAGGGTGCCGACGCGGCCCGGGTCGTCGAACGCAGCGCCGTCGACAACCCGGACCTGCTCGACTGGTACTCCGCGCAGCGTCCGAGCACCGGAAGCTAGCGGCCCGCACCGCACGGGCCGCTAGGTGCCGAGGTCACCGGTAATACGGATGCCCGCCCATCGAGGCCGTGAAAATGGCCGCTCGGGCGGCGCGGGCCTCGGCAAGATTGCGGTGCTCCTCGGGGGTGAGGCGGTACCGGGCCAGTACCCGGCGGGCCGAGTGGATCAGCGCGGGCCACACCGGTAGCTCACGCGGGAATGCGAACGTCATGACGGACTCCTTCAAGGAAAGGCCCACCACCACAACCGATTTCGGGCACGACCGAACGCCCGGATCGAAAAGTCTGCGGGTTCAGTCGATCACACGGCGGCAGTGGGCCGGGAGCGAGTGGGAGGTCGAATCCGTACTCGGATACGGACTATCGCCTGACTTCATGTCCCTCACCTCCTTGCTGCCGTGACACACGCGCGTCGCCGAATTCCGGTGTCGGACCACGCAAGGCAGGGGACGCCGACCGAAACGGCCGGGCGGGCACCCCTCTCGTCAGAGCTTCGGCACTGCACGACGTATCCCGTACCGGGAAGCCACCTGGGATCGCCCCTTAATCCGAAGCGATCTGTCCTGATCCTGGGCGTCTCTCGACGTCGTCGGATCAGTGGCCTGTGTTCGCGCAGGAGCCTCGCCTAGCGAGGTGCTGACCGATTCAGGATGGCCGCTCGGCGCGGCCGCGTCAAGTACGGTTGATTACCTGCCGCGTTATAGATTCTGCGGGATATATCTCCTAGCGTGGTATGAAACAGGTTCGTCTCATACTCAACGAAGGTGGCACTGTGGCCGCACAGGATGTTCGAGAACGCGACGAGACCGCCACCTACCCGCCGGGGTCGCGACTGCCCGCCTTCGTGCAGAGCCTGTTGTTCCAGCTCGATCGCCAGCGCTTCGTACCCGCCGTCGCGCGACGGTACGGCGAGGTCTTCACGCTGCGCATCCCGCCGGTCGCCGACCATTCGGTGGTGTACTCCCGCCCGGAACACATCAAGGAGATCTTCGCGGGCAACCCGCGCGACCTGCACGCGGGCGAAGGCAACCAGATCCTCGGCGTGGTCATGGGCCAGCACTCCCTGCTGCTCACCGACGAGGACGAGCACGCGCGCGCCAGACGACTGCTGATGCCCGCCTTCAACGGCTCGGCGCTGCGCGCCTACCGCGACCTGGTCGCCGACATCGCCGTCGCCGAGATCGACCGCTGGACACCGGGTTCCACGCTGATCACGCTCGACCGGATGAACGCGCTCACCCTCGAGGTGATGATTCAGGTGGTGTTCGGCGTCTCCGACGAACAGACCCGCGCCGAGCTCGCGCCGCGACTGCGGCGGATCGTGTACCTCAATCCGCTGGTGTTCCTCGGGATCAAGTCGTCCTTGCTTCGCCGAATCGGTCCGTGGAAGCGCTTCGCCGAGAATCTGCACGCGGTCGACGCCCTGCTCTACGCCGAGATCGCAGGCCGTCGGCGCGCGCCGGACCTGGCCGAACGCACCGATGTGCTGTCCAGGCTGCTGCACGCGGGCACCGGCGACGATCACGATCCGCCACTCACCGACGCCGAGCTGCGCGATCAGCTCGTCACCCTGCTGCTCGCCGGTCATGAGACGACCGCATCGGCGCTGTCCTGGGCGCTCTACGAGATCGCGACGCATCCCGACATCCAGGAGGCGGCCGTCACCGCCGCGCGCACCGGCGACGACAAGTACCTCGAGGCCGTGTTGAAAGAGGCGATGCGGCTGCACGTCATCATCAACGGCACCAACCGAAAACTCACCAGGGACATGACAGTCGGCGGCCGGCGACTGCCCGCGGGCACGGTGGTGAACACCTCGATCCTGCTCGCGCACCGCGACCCCGACAACTATCCCGACCTCGCCGTCTTCCGGCCGGACCGCTTCCTCTCCGGCGAGGTGGCGCCGAATACCTGGCTGCCCTTCGGCGGTGGCGTCCGGCGCTGCATCGGCGCGGGCTTCTCCCTCATGGAAGGCTCCGTGGTGCTGCGGGAAATCATTGTGCGGCACGCCCTTTCGCGCCCCGAGGGCGCAGCGCCGGAACGCGCGAAGACGCGCAACATCACCACGGTCCCCGAAGGCAAGGCCCGCTTGGTCGTCACGCCGCGCGACTGATCGGGCAACAGCACTCCGCGCACCTGTGGCCGGGCGGCTGTGGCGGCCCTCACCTGCGCGGACCCACGCCTACGGGTCGGGGCGACGCCTGCCTCCTTCGGGCAGGTACCACCCCCGATTCGTGGTGACCTGGGGCACCCGGCCGGTCCGGCACCGAGCCGTAGCCCGCCCCACCTGCCCTGATCAGTACGATGTCGGCATGAGTGTCGACAATCGCCGTACGGCGCGGAAGGCGAGTACCGGCGACTCGGCACCCCGGGAGATCCGGCGCAGGCCGAAGAATCGACGGGCGCAGATCGCCGCGGCTTCGGCCGCCGCGTTCGGCGCGCTCGGTTATCACGGCGTCAGCATGGAGGACATCGCCACCGGCCTCGGCATCAGTTCGGCGGCGCTGTACCGCCACTATCCGAGCAAGTACGCGCTGTTCCGGGAGGAATTGCTGCGGGTCGGCCGGGCGATGACCGAGTCGGTCGAGCTGCCCGAAGAAGCCGCGGCCTGGTCGCCCGAACGGCGGCTGCGCCATGTGCTCGACGCACTCATCGCCGTCACCATCGAGAACCGGCCGACCATCACCCTGGTGCGCTGGGAGGGCCGCTACCTCGAGCCCGACGATCTGACGCTGCTGAACGATCAGCAGTTCGTTGTGCTCGACGCGCTCGGCAGCCAACTCGCCGAGCTGCGACCGGAACTGACCGAGGACGACACTCGCGTGCTGCGGATGGCGGTGCTGAGCACGATCACCAGCATCGCCGACCACCACGCCACGCTCCCGGTGAAATCCCTTGCCCGACTGCTGGGTTCGGCGTGCCTGCCGATCATCGGCACCGAACTGCCCGCAGAACAGCCCGCCGAGCCGCTCCAGGTGGTCGAGATCCCGGACTCGTTCAAACACGAACTGCTGCTGCGCAAAGCGGTCGAGCTGTTCCACGAGCGCGGGTACCCCAATGTCAGCGTGGAGGACATCGCCACGGCCGCCGGGCTGTCCGCCGCCTCGGCGGTGTACCGGTTCTATCGCGGCAAAAGCGATCTGCTCGCCGCGGCCTTTCGCCGTGCCGCGGAACGGGTTTCGGGCGCGGTCGGCCCTGCGGTCGCGACCGCGGCGAGCCCGGAGGGCGCCCTGACCGCGTTGATCGACCAGTACGTGGCGGGGTCGTTCGCCGAGCGCGCGCTGACCTACGTGTATTTCACCGAGTTCCAGCATGTTCCGGCGGAGGAACGCACGGTGCTGCGAAACATTCAGCGGCTCAGCGTCGAAGAGTGGGCGCGGCTGCTGCGCGAGGTGCGCCCGGAGCTGTCGCCGGCCGAGGCGCGCTTCCTCATCCACGCCGCGTTCGCGTTGGTGGTGGATCTGGGGCGCGCGTTCGACAACCAGCCGATGGCGGCGCAGGGCCGAGTCCGCCTGTTGATGCAGGTGGTTCTTTTCGGGCGTCCCGCCGCGGTCTAGGCACTCGGACAGCCGGGCACGACCGAGGTACCGACCGGTCGTTTATGTTACCCGGTATTCCGCCGATGAGGTTCGGAAGATCTAGAGGTAGCGAGCCAAATCATACTCTCATTGTGATCTTCCATTCAGTTTGATTTCAGGCCGGAAACGCCCCGCTGCCGAGCGTCCGGTTCGGCTACCATCGCGGCATGGGTGCCCAGGAAGGCCGTGCCACGGACAAGGCGTCCGCCTCGGCGGCGGCGCGCGTGGTCCGGCGGCGGCCGCGTGATCGACGGGCCCAGATCGCGGCGGCCTCGGCGGAGGCGTTCGGGGCGCTCGGCTACCACGGCGTGAGCATGGAGGACATCGCGTCCCGGCTCGACATCAGCTCGGCCGCGCTGTATCGCCACTACCCGAGCAAGTACGCGCTGTTCCGCGAGGAGGCCCTGCGGCTCGGCACGCTCAGCGAAACGGCGGTGCGCCTGCCTGATTCGTCCGACGGGCTGCCCGCCGCGGAACGACTCGGGCAGGTCATCGATGCGCTCATCGCGTCCTCGATCACCAATCGCCGCAGCGCCGCACTGCTGCGCTGGCAGCGCCGTTATCTCGACGACGCCGATGCCGCGATCCTCGACAGCCAACTGGCCAAGGTGAATTCGGCCCTCATGTCGCTGCTTGCCGAGACACGGCCGGAGCTGAACAAGGCGGACCGGGCGGTACTGTCGGCGGCGGTACTGAGTGTGCTCAGCAGCATCGGTGATCATCATGTGTCGATCCCGGTGCGCGCCTTGACCACACTGCTCGGCGCCGCCTGCCGGACGGTCGCAGACTGTGCCCTGCCGCCCTCCGCTGAGCACACCGAAACCCTTGCGGCAATAGAGATTCCGTTGACCTTCAAGCACGAGCTGCTGCTCGCGCGGGCGATCGAACTGTTCCATGAGCGCGGCTACCCGAATGTGAGCGTCGAGGACATCGCCACCGCCGCCGGACTGCCCGCCTCGTCGGCGGTGTACCGCTTCTATCGCAGCAAGGGCGATATCCTCGCGGCCGCGTTCCGCCGTGCCGCGGAACGGGTTTCGGCCGCGATCGGTCCTGCGGTCGCGGCGGCGGACGGCCCGGAGCAGGCGCTGACCACGCTGATCGAGCTGTACGTGGCGGGCTCGTTCGCCGAACGCGAACTGACCTTCGTCTACTACGCCGAGATCAGCAATGTGCCCGCCGACGATCGGACCGTGCTGCGAAACATCCAGCGGCTCAACGTCGAGGAGTGGGCCAAGCTGCTCGTCGGCGTCCGGCCCGAGCTGTCCGCCGCCGACGCCAGGCTGCTGGTGCACGCGGCGCTGGCCCTGGTCGTCGATCTGGGCCAGCGCTTCGGCTCCGACGACCCGGTGTGCTCGCGGCAGCGGGTGGTCCACCTGATGCGGGTCGTGCTGTTCGGTCGCGAGGCCGGGTAGTTACTGCTGCGGTGGCGGGGCGAGTGGCGAGTTCACCTTGTTCACCAGCCAGCGACCGTCGACCTTCTCCAGGCGCATCACCATGGACAGCTGGCCGGGCGCGGGCTTGCCCTGGGTGCCCATGCTGGTGATGGTCTGGCCGATCACCACGATGGCCTCGGCGGAGGTCTCGTCGCCGGTCTTGATCGCGCACTGGACGTCGTTGACCTTCGACACCACCTCGCCCTGGGTGAGCACATCGCGCAATTCCTTGCTGGTGCCGTCGAATTGCTTCTTCCAGTCGCCCGTCGCACCGTCCAGGACGGCCGCGAAGTAGGCGTCCAGCTTCTTGGCGTCGTAGTCGGCCAGGATCGGGGCGTACTTGCAGGCGGCGGTGCGCGCGTCCGCGTTGGCGTCGATGATCGCCTTGTTGCCCTTGTTCTGCAGGTAGAAGACGACGGTGGAAGTCACTGCGGTGCACAGCAACACGGCGGCTGCCGCGCTGAGCGCGATCCGCCCGGCTCGACCGGATATGAGCCGACTGCGTTTCGTCTCCACCGGCTTTGCCGCATCCTCTGCTACCAAGACTTCCTTTGTCACAGCATCACTCGACTCCACCTGCGCCGAATCCTCGATCAGCGCGTCGATCTCGCCATCGTTGTCGTTCATAAGATGTGTTCCTATCTGCCAGGTGCCGGTCGGGACAGCTCGTTGCCGGTGACGCCGGGCGGCGGGCCGGATCCGTTGTCCGGCACGTTCGGTCGAGGCGCGTTGGCCGAGCCACGAACCTGCAGCGCCGGATTACTGGTGACGCAGTAGTTGTAGAGCCGCACCCTGGTGTCGACGGTCTTGTTGGTCGGCACCACGGGAATCGTGTCGTAGTCACAGGTCGGTCGCGGCCACGGATCGACGAGGGTGTGATAGGCGTTGTCGTGCGCCGGAATACCGATGGCCGCCGAACCCGTACGTAGCGCGGGGAACAATGCGGCGATGGCCGGTGCGCGCAGCTTCGCGGCCCTGGTGATCGCGACGAAGTTGGTGACCAGGTTGGTCATCGGGTCCTCGGTGTCGCGCACGATGCCGCCGAGGGTGGCCAGCTGGCCCGGCCCGAGATCGAGGAACGTGCGCACCTCATGATCGGCGGCGGTCATCTGCTGGAACAGCGCGCTGGAGCCGGTCGTCAGCGTGGTCAGGTCGGGTTGCGCGTGCGCAGTGGTGTCGGCGATCACCTGCAGGTTCTCGATGAGCTGCCTGGTCTGCGGCAGCAGATCGGTGAGCCCGGCCATGGCCCTGCTGATACCGGAGATCATGTTGCGCAACCGATCCGGGCCACCGGCGAGCGCCTTGTCGAGCTCGTCGACGATCACATTGAGTCGTCCCGGATTCATCCCGCCGATCAAGCCGCTCATGCTGCCGAGCACCGATTGCACCGTCACCGGCGTTGTGGTCCGCGCACGCTCGACCACCGAGCCGTCGCCCAGGTACGGCCCGCTGTCCACGTCCGGCCGGAAGTCGAGATACTGCTCCCCCGCCGCGGAAAGCCGGCCGACGGCGACGGTGCCGCCCACCGGAATCCTTGCCGTCTTGTCGATTTCGGCGATCGCCGCGACGCCGTCGCCGGAGATCCGGACGTCCTCGACCCGACCGACGCGGGTGCCGCGGAAGGTGACGTCGTTGTTGGCCGCCAGGCCGCCGGAGTTCTGCAACTCCACCCGCACCGTGTACGTGCTCGGCAGCGGATTGATCCGCAGTACGTTGACGCCGAGATAGGACACGCCGAGTACGAGCACCAGGATCAGGCCGATATTCGCCACCGCGACCCGATGCCGGACCAGCCATTGCCACAGCGGCGGATTCATCGCCCACCGCCCTGCAGTCGGCCGATGACCTTCTCGATGACCTGCGCCAGACTGCCGACAAAGGCTGGTACGTCACCGATTTCGGGCGGCCTGCTGCCCCTCGGGTCGGTCAGCGCGCCGACGCTGAGGTAGGACACGGTGGCCGCGACCGCGAGCGCCGGGCCGTCCAGGCTGGCCGAGATCGACGGGTAGATGGCGTGCAGGCCGTCCAGTGCGCCGGCGAGATCGTCACCCATCTGGGCGAATCCGGACATGAGCCGCTGGATGCTGTCGAACAGGCTGAGGAAGTCCGGGCCGGTGGTGTCGGTGAAGTCGCCGAGCGCGGCCATGGTCACCGAAACCTTGGCGATGAGATCGGCGATGGCCCTGTTGTTTTCGGCTACCAGACCGATCAGCGGCGGGAAGGTGTCCGCGGCAGCGCCCAATTCGGCTTTGCGCCTGGCTAATTCGCCGGTCAGCGCGTTCATGCCGGACAGCACGCCATCCACGTCGGCGGTGCGCCGGTTGAGCGCGGCGAGCACGTCGGTCATCTCGGTGATCAGGTGCGACAGCTCCGGCGCGCGCCCGGCGAACATGGAGTTCATCTCGGAGGTGATCCGCGCCGCCTGGTTGAGGCCACCGCCGTTGAGCAGCAGCGAAACCGACATCATCAGCTGCTCCACCGAGGCGCCGGTCGCGGTGTGGTCGGGAGCGATGGTGTCGCCCGGCCGCAGCAGCTCGGCGCTCTCCTGCTTGGTCGGCAGGGTCATCGCGACGAACATGTCGCCGAGCGGAGTGGCCTGGCGCAGCTCGGCGGTGGTGCCGCGGGGCAGCTGGATGTCCTCGCGGATCTGCATCTCCACGTCGGCCAGGAAGTCGGTGGTGCTGATCGCGGAGACCATGCCGACGTCGGTACCGCCGATCTTGACGTGCGCGTTCGCGGGCAGGTTGAGGGCGTCCCGGAACACCGCGTGCAAGGTGTAGCCGGGGCCGCCGATGCCCGGTTTGGGCAGCGGCACGTTGTCCACCGTCACCGCACAACCCGACGTCGCGGCGATGGTTGCCGCGACGGCCACTGTGGCCAACGCACGGATCCTCACTTGGTCAGTCCGAGCAGTGCGGCGGTGAGCCCGAAGTCGGGGCCGAAGTCCTGGATCTTGCCGGTCCGGCAGCCGTCCAGGCGCAGCTGTATCCGTTCGCAGAACACCGACAGGGCCTCGCCGTCGAGAACCGACTTGTCCAGCAGGCCGTGCAGACGTAGCGCCTGATGTTCCCGGCTGGTGGCGTTGGCCAAGTTCTGGAAGAACAGCGGTGTGACGTCTGCGATTTCGGTGACCGAGCGCGCGTTGGCCCGCATCTGCGCGGTGAGGTTGGTGAAACGGGTCAGCGCGCCGAGCAATTGCTCACGATTGGTGCCCACCACCGTCGACGTGTTGGTGACGAAGTCGTTGAGCTGAGTCAGCACCGCCTGCAGCCCCGGCGCCTGATCACCCATCAGCTGCACCATCTCGGTGAGCCGGCCGCTGAAATCGCGCACCGTCTGGTCGTTCTCGGCGATGATCTGGGTGATCTCGTTGAGTTTCACGATGGTGTTGGAGATCTGGTCACCATTGGCCAGGCTCACCTCGAACGCCGAGGACATCGCGTCGAGCGTCGCGCGCAGCTTGTCGCCGTTGCCGTCGAGCAACGGGAAGAGGACCCGGCTCGCCATCGGCCCGATCTCGTTGTCGCCCTTCAACGCTCGGCCGAGCTGATCGAAATTGTCCAGGATGCGGTCGAGTTCGACCGGCGTGCGGGTGTGTTCGAGCGGGATGTGCGCGCCGTCGGCGAGCACCGGACCGTTGCCTTCGTAGGCGGGCGCGAGCTCGACGTGCCGGTTGGTGATCAGTTGCGGCGAAACGAGAGCCGCGATCGCGTCGGCGGGCACCTTGACGTTCTTGTCGATGGACATGGTCACCTCGACATAGCTGCCCTTGGCTGTCACTGTGTCGACCCGGCCCACCGGGACACCGAGAATCGCGACGTCGTTGCCCGCGTACAGACCGGCGACGTTCTCGAAATCGGCGCTGATTCGCAGATGTTCGCCGAGATACTGGTCCGGTAGCCCGCTCAGGCTGTCCGGCAGCAGCGAACAGCCGGACGCCACCGCGGCCACCCAGCACAACACGGCGGTTTTCAGAAAAGTACCTATCTTCATCAGTTGCACCCCTGTACCGCGCCCGCGAAACACAACCAGTTGTCCGGGAAGACCCACGGCGCCCACACGTCGCCGTACGGGCCGTTGCCGAGCGCATTGTTGAACTGCCGCAACGCGACCGGCATGATCTCGTAGAGCGAGTCGAGGTTGTCCCGGTTCTTCTCCAGGCCCTCGGACATGGTGTTCAGGCTCTGGATCATCGGCCCGAGCTGATCGTTGTTCTCCAGGCCCATCTGCTGCAGCAGCCGGGACAGCTCGGCGACGTTGTCCAGCAACGACTTCAGCATGGTCTGGCGCTGCGCGACGGCATTCCCGATCGCCTCGCCGCGGGTCAGCAACAGCAGCACGCTGTTGCGATTGTCCGACACCAGCTGCGAGACCTGATCCATGCCCTTCAACAGCACGTCGACCTCGTCGCGGCGATCGTTGATCACCTTGGCGAGCGCGCCGACGCTGTTCAGCGCCTCGACGGTGAGCTGCGGCGAATCGCCCATCTGCGTGCTGAGCAGGTCCAACGACTGACGCAACTTGACCGGATCGATCCGCTCGATGCGCTCGAACGACGACTTGTACACCGGATCACGAATGACCTTGCCGAGGTTGTACGGCACCGAGGTGTTCGCCAGCGCGATCCGGTTGCCCGGCAACCCTTTTCCGTTGCCCGGTACCAGCTCGACGTGCAGTTTGCCGAGAATGGTCGTCATCTTGATGGCCGCGTGCGCGTCCGGACCCAGCCGTAGGTCCCGGCGCACCCTCAGGTCCACCACGACTTTCGCACCGTCGAGGCGCACCGCACGCACCGAACCGACCTCGATGCCGGACACATCCACCGACGTACCCGCCCGCAGCCCCGCCGCCTGCGCGAACTCCGCCTGAATCGTCGTGTCCCCCAACCGAGCCTGGGACAGCGCGCTGGAGCCGACCAGCAGCAGCACCACCGAACCCGCCGCGAGCAGGCCGAGCCACAGCAGCCTGTTCCGCGGCAATCGGACCCGGCCGACCAGGGACCGCGCTCGTGTCATCACCGGCACACCTCCGATTGCGAATTGCCGCCGACCTGCGAGAAGAGCCCGGGCGGCAGCAGCACGCCCCACAGCGAGACATCGAGGCGGCAGATGTAGGCATTGCCGTAGGCGCCATAGCTGGTGAACCGGGCGATGCCGTTGAGCAGATTCGGCAGCTCGACCGCCGCCTGGTCCAGCGAGGCGCCGTTGAGCAGCAGCAGCGCGACGCCGCTCGTCGCATCGTTCTGCGCCCGAGCGATATTCGGCTTCACCTGGCCGATCAGCCGGACCAGCGAGTCGGTCGAGGTGGCCACCTGACCGACCGAGCTCTTCAGCGACTCACCCTGCGCGTACAGCGATTCGACCAGCGAACGCGCCTGGGTGATCAGCGTTTCCAGCTCGCCGCTGCGATGCGCGAGCCCGGCGACGACACTGCTCAGATTGCTGATCACGTCGCCGAGGATCTTGTCGCGCTGCCCGAAGGTGCCCGCGAGCTCGGCGGCCTGGGTGATCAACGCGCTGAGCGAAACATTGTTGCCCTGCAACGCCTGGATCAGCGTCTCCGACAGCGAATTGATCTGATCCGGTTGCAGCACACTGAACAACGGCTCGAACCCGGACAGCAGCGCGGACACGTCGAACGAGGGCTCGGTGTGGTCGAGCGGGATCGCCGAACCCGCGGCAAGTACCTGGCCGTCGCCCGTACCGGGCACCAGCGCGATATAGCGCTGGCCGATCAGATTCTGGTAGCGCACCAAGGCTTTCGTGGTGGTGGTGAGCCGCTGCCTGCGCTGGATGCGGAACTCGATGCGGGCACGGTAGTCGCCGTCGAAGTCGATGTCGTCCACCCGGCCGACCCGTACGCCCGCCATCCGGATGTCGTCGCCGACGCGCAGTCCGAGAACGTCGGAGAAAGTGGCGGAGTAGGAGTCGGTGTCGCCGGTCACCGAGCGCTGCAAGGTGGACCAGATCGTGTACGTCAGCACGACCGCGACCACCGCAAAGAGGCTGAAGCCGATCAGCGCCCTACCTGATTTCATGGTCACCGCCCTTGTCCACCGGGGTAACCGAGCCGCCGGCCAACAGGGGTGACAGCAGCAGATACTGCGCGGCGGTCGGCTGACCGCCGACGATCGCCGCAACCGCATCCGGTCCCCGTAAACCATTGGGGCCTTGGGCATTCGGTATCGGGTCTTTCGCAGCGGCCGGTGCGGTGAGTCCCGGAATCATCGGAATACCGGGAAGGGCGGGCACCGTGGGCAGCACCGGCTTGGGCCCGGCCGCATCCAACCAGTTCGGTGTCATTTGCGCCGGATACTCCTGTGGTGGAGCGACTTCCGGCACCGAGGCGCCGCCGCACCGTGGCCCGGCCATGCTGCCGTAACGCGGGCAATCCGCGGCCGTGTACTGCTGGAACGGGGTGAAGGACACGTCCATCTTCCAGATCATCTGGCGACTCGGCCCGAAGCCGAAGACCGAGCGCAACTTCCGCAGGGAGACATTGAGATTGGCCGCCGTCTGCTGCAGCGCCTGCGGATCCTCGGCCAGGCTGCCGAACAGTTCGCCGAGCCCGGAGACCACTTCCTTACCCGCGTCGGGGTTGCGGGCGAACAGCGAATTCACCGAGTCGACCGCCACGCTCGCGTTGGTCAGCAGCGCGACGAGCTGGTCGCGCCGTTCAGTGAGGGTCCGGGCGGTGGTCACCGAATCCGACAGCACCCCGACCAGATCGGGCGCGGACACGCTCAATGCCGTAGTGGCGCGGCCGAGATCGCCGAGCAGGTTGCCGATGCCCGGGATGGCATGCATCTGGGTGAGCCAGCGATCAAGGCGTTCGATGGTGGACCCCGGAACCCGCGCGGTCGGGTCCAGCGCATCGGCGAGCGTGGCGAGCACCCGGCCCAGCTTCTCCGGCTGGATGTGGTCGAGCACATCCCGCAGCACACTGAGCGTGGTCTGCAGCTGAACCGTGCCCGCACTGGTGTCCTCGGGGATCTCGGCGCCCGCGCGCAGGGTTTCGGTGGTGTGCCCGTTGTCGACGAGCTCGATCGCCGTCACGCCGAAGATGTTGTTGGGGATGACCCGCGCCGTGACGGCCGCCGGAATCATGGATGCGACAGCCGGTTTCAGATCGATCTCGGCGCGCTGCCGCTCACCCTTGGCGACGACCTGCACACCGGCCACCGAACCGACGATCATGCCGCGGAACTTCACGTCGGCATGTTCGGGCAGTCCGTCACCGGTACTGGTGAGCAGCGCGACAACACCCACTTTGTCCTCGAAACGGCCGGTGTAGCGCAACCCGAGCAGGAACAGCAGCAGCAGTATCACCGTGGTGAGCGCGATGCCCGCGAGCGAGAGCTGGCGCGGGCTCGGCCCGCGGCCACTGGGATCGATGATCACGGCGCCACCTATCCCGAGATCCGAATGCCGGGATCGATGCCCCAGATCGCCAGTGTGAGAAACAGATTCGCGAACACCATGACAACGATCACCATCTTGATCGCACGTCCCGCCGCCTGCCCGACGCCCTCCGGACCGCCGGTGGCGACGTATCCGTAGTAGCACTGCAGGAACGTCGAGATCAGCACGAACACCGCCACTTTGAGCACCGAGTAGAAAACGTCGGCGCCGTTGAGGAATTGGAAGAAGTAGTGGTCGTAGGTGCCCGCGGAGGTGCCGCCGAGGAACAGCACCGACAGCTTGGTCATCAGGTACGCGACCGCGAGCCCCACGCTGTACAGCGGGACGATGGTCAACGTCGCCGCGATCATCCTGGTCGTGATCAGGTACGGAAGTGGCCGGATGGCAATGGATTCCAGCGCGTCGATCTCCTCGGAGATCCGCATCGCGCCCAGCTGCGCGGTGAAGCGGCAGCCCGCCTGAATCGCGAAGGCCAGCGTCGCCAGGATCGGCCCGATCTCGCGCGTGGTGGCGAACCCGGAAATGGCGCCGGTCAGCGGGTTCATCGTGAGCAGGTTCAGCGCGGTGTAGGACTCCATGCCGACGGTGATCCCGCCGAAGCCACACAGGATGACGACGACACCGACGGTGCCGCCGCCGACGATCAGCGACCCGTTGCCCCAGCCGACGTCCGCGGTGAGCCGCAAGACTTCCTTGCGATAATGCTCGAGCACGAACGGTATCGCCACGATCGCCGCGACGAAGGTGATGGCCTGATGGCCGAGCCGCTGATTGGCCCGCACGGGTCCGCGCACGGCGCCGCCGACGACCCGGAAGGGCTGCAACGCCGGTGGCGTATAGCGCGAGCCCATCTCAGAGCACCTTCGCCGGGAAGAGCGTGTTGTACACCTGGGTGATGATGATGTTGGTGGCGAACAGCATCAGCGCCGAATTGACCACCGCCGCGTTCACCGAATTCGCGACGCCGCCGGGTCCGCCCCTGGTGTGCAGGCCGATATCGCAGGCGATGATCGCGGTGAGCGCACCGAAGACGGCGGCCTTCAGCAGCGCGACGATCAGGTCGTTCGCGACGGCGAACGAGGCGAAGGTGCTGATGAACGAGCCCGGCGTGCCGCCCTGCGCGTAGACATTGAACAGATAGCCGGTGGCGAAACCGACGAAGACCACGAATCCGCACAGCAGCATGCTCACCAGCACCGCGGCCGCGAGACGCGGCGCGACCAGCCTGCGGATCGGATCGACGCCCATCACCATCATGGCGTCGATCTCCTCCCTGATCGTGCGGGAGCCGAGGTCGGCACAGATGGCCGAACCGACCGCTCCCGCGATCATCAGGGAGGTGACCAGCGGCGCGCCCTGCCGAATGATGCCGAGCCCGCTGACCGCGCCGATGAAGGTGGTCGCGCCGACCTGACTCACCAACGCGCCCAACTGAATCGAGACCACCACCGCCACCGGTATCGCGACGAACACCGTCGGCGCGGCGGACACACTGGCCATGAACGCGCACTGCTTGATGAATTCCTGGAACGGGAACCGGCGCGTGAGCAGCGCGCGGAACATCTCCAGCACCGCGTCGCGACCGAGCCGCACCTGCCTGCCCAGCGTCTCCAGCGAGCGCTGCGGGTGCCGCTGCCACAGACCACGCAGGTCGTCGACGGCTTTCTCCAGATCGGTCCGGCCCGGCGGTCGTTCGGTGATGGTCATCAGGTCATGCACACATTCGAGAAGGTGAGCACCGGCCAGCACACGATCGACCCGAGGAACGAGATGACCACGTCGATGCCGTGCATATCGCGTAGGTGGGCGGTGTGCGTCAACGTCCAGACCAGACCGATCAACCCGTACGGGATGCCGAGAATGATCAGCGTCCCGAGGAACTCCGAGACCTTCATCTCGTAGCTGAATATCCGATCCAGCCTCTTGAGCATGCGCGTCCTTTCGCGTGCCGGTCGACTGTGACCGGCCACCCACGGCGGGACCCGAATGGGGATCCGCCGTTGGATCCAGCCGAACACCTCACGGTCCGGTATGGGCCCGTATGTTACGCACGATTCCGGACTTTGCGGAAGCCTTTCGCTGACATTCATAGCCAGACTTGCAGGAATATTCCCATGCAGCCGAACCCGTTGACGGACAGCTCCCGCTGGACTTAAGTTATCAATAGTTCACATCTTGTTCACGCCTTGCGGAGTCGATTCCGGACACGAAAGGACTCCCCTCATGACCGCCGCCGCCCACCCCGCGGAGCCCACCGCGCCGCTGACGAAGGACCGCACGCGGATCCACATCGGCACCGCCCACCGCCCGGTCACCAAGCGGGCGCTCGCGCTGACCGACGCGCTGGACTTCTGGTCCTTCGCGGGCGCCGCGGCCAATGTCGCGATGCAGATGGCCCGGCCCGGCGTCGGGTACGGCGTCGCGGAGAGCCAGGTCGAGTCCGGATCGCTGATGCGGCACCCGTGGAAGCGGGCCCGCACCACGACGCAGTATCTAGCCGTCGCCATTCTCGGCACCGAGGAAGAGCGCCTCGCCTATCGCGAGGCGGTGAATGTCGCACACCGGCAAGTGCATTCGGCGCCGGGCGCACCCGTGCAGTACAACGCGTTCGACCGAAATCTCCAATTATGGGTCGCCGCTTGCCTATACATCGGCTTCGAGGACACCTATCAACTGCTACAGGGCCGGATGAGCGACGAGCAGGCCGAGGCGTTCTACGTATCGTCCTCGACGCTCGGCACCACGCTCCAGGTCACCGAGCAGATGTGGCCCGCCACCCGAGCAAAGTTCGATCAGTACTGGAACGAAGCCTGCGAGCAGGTCGCGATCGACGAGTTCGTACGCGGATACCTGGACGACCTGCTGAACCTCCGAATGATCCACTGGTATCTGCGGCTGCCGTTCCGAAACCTGTTGAAGTTCCTCACGATCGGCTTCCTCGCGCCCATCTTCCGCGAACAACTCCAGGTCGAATGGACCGCCACCGACCAGCGCCGCTTCGAGCGTCTTTTCGTATTCGTCGCCTTCGTCAACCGATTCATCCCGCGCTTCCTGCGGCACGGCGGTACCTACGGTTTGATGGCGGATGTGCGACGCCGAATCCGCAAGCAGAAGAACCTCATCTGAGCCTTGGCGACGACATGACACCGCCGTCCGGACGACAGACGTCCGGACGGCGGAGACCCCTCGATACGAGCAAGTTCTATGGGCAGAGCGCGTGGCCCAGCATGGCCACCAGGTCGGGCATCGAATCCACCGATTTGGTGAAGGCAAGGGTCACCGCGCGACCGTCCGGGGTGGCGCCGGAGACGGTGTTGTAACCAAAGATTCCGCCCGTGTGGCCGAAATACTCTGCACCGCAAGGCAATTTTGTGTGCCCGAGGCCGAGTCCGTAGAACATCTGCATGCCCTCATCCATCAGCACGCCGTCGCGCATCTCGCGCAACTCTGCGGCGGGGACCACCTGGCCGGCGAGTAGCGCCGAGTAGAAGCGGTTCAAGTCGGCGCCGGTCGAGACCATACCGCCCGCCGCCCACGGCACCGATGGCTCGATGCGCGTGACGTCGGTGAGCGTGCCGTCCACCACCGCATAGCCATGGGGATGCGGGCCACGGATCTCGCGATCACCCGGTCCGGGCAGATAGGTGTCGGCCAACCCCTGCGGCTGCAGGATCCGCCGGTTCAGTTCATCGACATACGGTGCGCTGGTGACCTTTTCGACCAGCATGGCCGCGACGTAGTAGTTGGTGTTGCTGTACTGAAAGCGCGCTCCGGGCGCGAAGTCGGCGGGCCGCTCCAGCGCGATCGCCATCCCCTCGGACGGCGTCATGATCCGGTTCTCCTGTGCCGCACGATATTCGTCGACGCGCGGATCCTTGGTGAGCTCCGGCAGGCCACTCTGGTGCCGCAGGATCTGCCGCACCGTGATCCGACGCCCGTCGATGCCATCACCCGTCAGCAACCCGGGCAGATAGGTATCGACCGGCTCGTCCAGCCGCACCTTCCCCTCCGCGACGAGCTGCAAAACGATCGAACTCACAAAGGTCTTCGAGATGCTGCCGATCCGGACCTGCTGCGCCGGATCGGTCGGAATCGGTGCGCGCGTGGCGATATCGGCGATACCGCTGGTGAGCACGACCGTCTTGCCGTGATCGGTAACGGTGGCGATCGCCCCGGTCACACCCGACGCCACAACGCCGTCGATATCGGCCTGCACCGCACGAATCTTGTTGTCCGACAAGCCAGGCACGGTAGCCGCCTCCTTATCCGTCGTGCACCCTGCCAGCAGCGCAACCGCGGAAATGGCGACAATGATCGGTCCGAATCGCATACCGGAAACGCTATGAAACGCACGGCCGCACCCACATCGGGGACGCACCCTGAGATTCCCCCTGATCTCACCTCACTGACAAGGATGAGTCAGCACTTGCGTTGGAGCGCACTCCAACTTCTACAGTCGTCCCCATGACCAGCACTCAGCAGACCACCGGCCAGGACGATCGTTTCGAACGCGGACTCGCGCTGCTCCGGCAGATCGGCGGGCAGGAGCGTCCGGCCGTGCTGGACAGCCTGGCCGATATCGCCCCCGACCTGGGCCGCATCACCGTGGAATTCGGCTACGGCGACATCCTGTCCCGCCCCGGCCTGACGCTGCGCGAGCGGCAGCTGGCCACCGTGGGAGCGCTGGCCGCGCTCGGCAACGCGGCACCGCAGCTGCGGTTCCACATCGACGGCGCGCTCAACGTCGGCGCCACCCGCACGGAGATCGTCGAGGTGCTCATCCACGCGAGCGTCTACGCGGGCTTCCCGGCCGCGCTGAACGGCCTGAACGCGGCCAAGGAGGTGTTCGCGACGCGAACCGATCTGCCCGCCGAGCCCGCCGCGGCCGGGGCGCCGGACGGCGACCGATTCGAGCGCGGTTCGGCCGCCCTGGCCGAGGTCGACGGGCACGCGGGCGAGCAGGTCATCGCCGCGCTGCAGGACATCGCCCCGGACTTCGCCCGCCTGATCATCGAGTTCTCCTTCGGCGACATCTACTCCCGGCCCGGGCTCGACCTGAAGACGCGCGAGATCGTGTCGGTGGCCATGTGCACCGCGCTCGGCGTCGCGCCGCAGCTCGGCGTGCACATCCACGGCCTGCTCAATGTCGGCGGCACCGAGACCGAGGTGGTCGAGGTGCTGATCCAGATGGCCGGGTACGCCGGATTCCCCGCCGCGCTCAACGGAATCGCGGTGGCACGCACGGTCTTCGCCGAGCGCAAGACCCATCAGAATTCCGATGTCTGATATCGGCGATCCCATTGGTTAGTCTACGGAGACAGTCCTAGTGTCGGTGACATGGCGAAACTACTTTTTGTACTGACCGGTGCCGACACCTGGACGCTTGCCGACGGAACCCCGCATCCGACCGGATTCTGGGCCGAGGAGTTCGCCGTGCCGTACGAGGCGGCGAAGGCCGCGGGCCACGAGATCGTCATCGCCACCCCCGGTGGGGTCGTGCCGCCGGTCGATCAGGGCAGCCTGTCACCCGACTTCAACGGCGGCCAAGAGGGTGCCGACAAGCGGGCCGCGGTACTGGCTGCCAGCACCGAACTACAGCACCCCATCAAGTTGTCCGAGGTCGACCTCGCCGACTATGCCGGAGTCTTCTACCCCGGCGGCCACGGTCCGATGGAGGACCTCGCGGTGAACGCCGAGTCCGGCGAACTCCTCACCGCCGCACTGCAATCCGGCAAGCCGCTGGCCATCGTGTGCCACGGACCCGCCGCACTGCTCGCCGCCGTCGGCGCCGACGGCAGCAACGCCTTCGCGGGCTACCAGCTCACCGGCTTCACCAATGAGGAGGAGCGGCAGGGTGGCCTGGCCGACAAGGCCAAGTGGCTGCTGCAGGATCGGCTGGTCGAGCTGGGTGCCGACTTCCAGGAGGGCGAGCCGTGGGCGCCGAAGGTCGTCGTCGACCGCAACCTGATCACCGGGCAGAACCCGGCCTCGTCCGCCTCGGTGGCGGCGGAACTACTGCGCGCGATCGGCTGAGGTTTCGCTCGCTGCGAACGCAACCCCCGTGCGGGGAATCGACGGCGCGGTACAGACGTTGCTTGCGGAAGCAACGTCGCCGCGCGACGTCATACCGGCTCGTCCGCTTTCGCGTAATTCCACTTCGGAAGGAACCGAACCTATGAGCACCAACCTCCACGCACGGCCCGCCGAAGCGTCCGGCACCTTCGCGCTCGGCGGTGACCTCCCCGTCCACCGGCTCGGCTACGGGGCCATGCAGCTGACCGGTCCCGGTGTCTGGGGGGATCCGAAGGACCCCGACGAGGCGGTCCGGGTGCTGCGCCGGACGGCCGAACTCGGCATCAACTTCATCGACACCGCCGATTCCTACGGTCCGTTCGTCAGCGAACAGCTCATTCGAAAGGCCTTGCATCCCTACGCCGATGACCTGGTGATCGCGACCAAGGCTGGGCTGACCCGCAGCGGCCCCGGCGACTGGCGTCCGGTCGGACGGCCCGAATACCTACGCCAGCAGGCCGAACTCAGCCTGCGCAATCTCGGCGTCGAGCAGATCGGCCTGTACCAGTTGCACCGCATCGATGCGCAGGTCCCGCTGGCCGATCAGCTCGGCGAGCTGGTGCTGCTCCAGCAGGAGGGCAAGATCCGCCACATCGGCGTGTCCCAGGTGAGCGTCGAGCAGCTGCGGCAGGCCAGCGAGATCGCCACCGTCGTCTCGGTACAGAACCTCTACAACCTGGCCAACCGCACCGACGAGGACGTGCTCGACTACGCCGAGCGGGAGAACATCGCGTTCATCCCGTGGTTCCCCATCGCCACCGGTGAACTCGCCAAGCCCGGCGGGCCGCTCGACGCGATCGCCAAGGAACACGGCGCGACTCCCGCACAGCTCGCGCTGGCCTGGCTGCTGCGCCGTTCGCCGGTGATGCTGCCCATTCCGGGCACCTCCAGCATCGCGCATCTCGAGGAGAACACCGACGCCGCGCGGATCACGCTGACCGACAAGGAGTTCGAGGCGCTGTCCGCAGCAGCCTGAACCAATCTCCGCAACAGGGCGGGCTCGGCTTCGGCCGGGCCCGCCTTGCTCATTTGCCGACGGACCTGTGGAAGCAGTAGGCCGAGGCGGCGAGGTATTGGCGACAGCGGGCGCCGTGACCACCGTGCACGGTGAGGATGAACCGCGCTCGTTCGTAGCTGAGGCCCACCGGATCTTGTGTGCAGTCGCGGCTCTGTACCAGCCACAATTCTCGTACATCCGAGTGCAATACGTCCATTGTTCACCTCCACGTAAAGTCAGTGCACCCGGCGCCTGAAGGCGCCCCCGGATTCTCGCTCGACACGGATGGATCGGGCCGTGTCAGGACCGTGCGTCAGATTCCGGAATGCCGGCGCCCCGGTAAGGGTTTGGGCAGAACCCCGGCGCCGGGTGCTGATTCAGCGTGCATGTTGCGATTCGGTAGATAACAGACCCGAATGCGGTAATTGCGGGTAGTTTCCGTTTGTATCAGCCTGGTGCGAGGAGTCAGGACCTATGGTTGAGATCGACTGGACGGGCGAGGATGTCCGTGCGCTTCGCGCCGCGATGCGGCGAAGTCGTTACGAATTCGCGCGTCTGGTGGGCGTCACCCCGCGCACCGTGGTCTTGTGGGAAAACGGCCGGACAACCCGGATGCATGCCGCAAGCCAACGTCTGCTCGACCGAGTCGTGTCAGAAGCCGATCCGGTCGTCGTCGCACGATTCGAGCGGGCCGTCACCGCGGGCCGGGGTACCGACTTCGAACCCGAAGTCATCGACTCGGCGCTCGATACGGAAACCCAGCTCGGTAGGGACATCGGGCTCGACAAGGAAGTCGAGGATGACGACGTGAGAAGGCGAGAGTTATTGGCCTGCATCGGCGTAGGCCTGACCGGCAAGGCCGCGGACCTGGTCGCGGGCGAGCCGGAGAAGATGCTGGCCACCCTGGATGCGGGCTCGATCAGCGAGCGGCGCCTCGGCCTGCTGGAGCAGTCGGCGGAGACGCTCGGCAAACGAGTGGTGCAGGTGCCGCCGCACGAGCTGCTGCAGACCACGCTCGAGCAATTCCGTACTGTCCGTGGCACTCTCGCGCAGCGGCAGGCCACCCACCATCAGGTCCGGCTGGTGCGCACGGCGGGCAGGCTGGCCAACGTGGTCGGCGAAATCCTGTTCAACGAAGGACATTTGGGGCAGGCCAGGATGTGGTACGGCACCGCGATCCACGCCGCGCAGGACATCGGTGATCGCTATTCCGAGGATATCGCGCTGGCCGGTCTGGCTTATTTACCGACATATAGTGACAAACCGAACGAAGTCTTGAACTTGCTGGGCGGACGTCTCGAAGAAAATCCGGCACACGGCCCTGCCGCGGCCTGGTTGTGGGGAATGGCGGCCAGAGCGCACGCCAGC
Source organism: Nocardia sp. NPDC046473 (assembly GCF_040645995.1). Taxonomy (NCBI): domain Bacteria; kingdom Bacillati; phylum Actinomycetota; class Actinomycetes; order Mycobacteriales; family Nocardiaceae; genus Nocardia; species Nocardia sp. NPDC046473. The sequence continues at coordinate 635,231 of NZ_JBEYZJ010000006.1, read as the reverse complement.
CTTGGAAATGCCGTCCAGTTTGCTCGGTGTATCGAGAAATCCGGCCGGGCATTGGAAAATGTTGGGCAAGAAGAGCTTACGGTGGGGATCTTTTCCTATCGCCCGGAAAAGCTCGCCTTCTATCAGGCGATCGGCTACTCCAATCTCGGCCGTGCGGCCGAAACCGCCAAGGCCGCGGCCCGCGCACTCACCCTGTACGACCCACAGGAAACAATGGAGCCGGCCCTGGTCCGCTTCGAGCACGCCACCGCGTTGCTGAGTGCGGGCGAGATCGATGAAGCGTGTTCCGTTGCGACACAAGCGATCACCAGTAATAGCACCTATATCGGGCTGACCGTCACCAAGCGCGCCAGGCAGTTCGACGCGGCGCTCGCCGGATTTCGCGGGCGCACGGTCACCGAGTGGCGCCAGCATGCCCGCTCGGTGATCGAGTCGGCGCGAACGAAGGCATAGCGGAGCGGCATTCGACACCGGCGGGTCTGCCGGAGCTCACCGCTGGAATTGCTCGTCGGTGAGGTCTCGGGCGGCCCGCTGCCGGGCGCCGCTGTGGCGCTAGGACTTCGCGGCGTCCTGGGTGCGGCCGCGCTGCATGATCGCGTCCAGCCAGCCGCTGATCTGTTGCGTTTGTGCGGGTGTCGGCCGCCCGCCCGCCCAGCGACGGGCCGCTTCGATCAACGTCTCCGGCAGCGAGGGGGTGAACCGTTGATTCGTCATACGTCCATGATGCACTGGGGCGCAGCGAAGTACGAGTAGGGGGCGGGGCGCGCCGGTCAGCAGGGGGGATGTGGACCGACGTACCCCGCCTATACGGGTGGATTTGGGCGGTTTCCCTGAACCTCAGGGACTTTCGTTGGACATGGCCTCGATGAGTGACTTGGGTCGCATATCGAGCCAATGGGTTTCGACGTAGTGCAGACAGGCTTTACGGGGGGCGGCACCGTAGGCGATGGACCATCCACCCGGTACGGCGGCGAAGATCGGCCAGAGGGAGTGCTCGCCGTCATCGTTGATCAGCACATAGAACTGGGCGCCGTCGTCGTCGAAAGGGTTGTTCATTCCGGTTTCTTCTTCCTGGTTGGGTCAGGGTTTTTGGGGGCCTATGTGGTGTCGATGAGCTCCAGAGCAGCGTGCTGGCGACATGGTCGAATCACGGCGTGGCGGGGGCTGGGCGGGCAGCCTGCTGTCGCTCTACGCCGAGATCGGGTGTCGCGCAATATGGTGGGGCCGCGCCCGCGAAAAAGGGGATGTGGGCTGGCGGAGCTGTCTTCTCGGCGGATGCGCCGAACACAGCGGGGCGTAACGACGTTCGCCGGAATCCTCGTCGGTGCCGGACCTTCCCTGTGTCCGGCACCGACGAAGTCTGGGGTGGCCAGCCGTCCGTCGGTGACCGCGAGCTGCGGATCGAACTGGGTCACGCCTGTGTCCAGCCTACTTGCGCGCACCGATAAGTCGGGCGATTCGACGTCGATTGCCGAAATTCGGGCGACGTGAGCGATCTTTCAGCGCACCGGTGCATGCCGGGCGAGCTGTACCCCCGACGGATACAGCTCGCTCGGCGCTGCGGTCTCAGGGGATGCTTGGGCCGCGTGCTGAACTCGCCCAACTCCGTATGGTGCACCAGAAGCTCCTCATTGGCGAAACGACAACGACCGACGACGTCGGGCAGCAGGAACATGCCGATAGCGAAGGCTGCTCGGCCGGGTGCATGGCGTCGAGCACCACAGACGAATCGGCGCAAGGCGCGTGCGAGGAACATCTCACCGCGCGAAGTCGGACACAGGGCAGGCACGGGATCGGTGACCGGGATCACCCCGTCGGCGCACATTCGGCCCGCCGACGGTTCTGTTCAGCTCTTGATCGTTCCTCCAACTTCACTGCCGCTGAGCACCCGTCGCGGCTGCCAGCTACTTCACACGGAAGTGACTCGTGCATTGCGAACATTAGGCGTTCGCTCAATAAGGTGGACGATTTTCCCTTAAAGACGAGGTGACGTTCGACCGCCGCCGTCTCGACTGCGATGGTCCGCCATGTTTTCCGCGATCATCACCGTGGTCGCCTGCGGACCGCGGCTCAGCGGCACCGGGACGACGGAGAGATCTATCACCGACAGACCGGTCAGCCCGTGCACCCGGCACAACTCGTCCACCACCGCTCGATCGTCGTCCGCCCCGCCCATCCGGCAGGTTCCGGAGAGATGTTGCGAGGTAGCCAGATTCGCGTGCAGCCAGGCATCCGCGGTTTTCGACGGCCGTGGCATCGGGTCGGTGCGCGATTGTGCGGACATCCGGTGCAGCACCTGCGCTGCCGTCGCGACCGCGTCGCGCAGCCGGGTCCGATCGTGCTCGGCCGAGAGATATCGGTGCTCGATCGCCGGTGGTATCGCTGGGTCGGCCGAGCGCAGCCGCAGCACGCCCGCGGACTGTGGCCGCATCAGGGCGATGCCGAGGCGCTGTACGCCAGGTGTGAAAGCGACCGTGTACGGCCGGATTTCGATGTCGTCCAGTTCGAGCACGTATTCCAGGGGGACGGTTGCCTGTTCGGGTGCGTCGAGTCGGTATTCGAGGCCGATCTCGGGGTGATCGGTGAACCAGGCGCCGACCGGTGCGGGATGCACGACCGGGATATCGAGTGCCCGAAGATGTTCGGCGTCGCCGACGCCGGAACGCAGCAGCAGCGCGGCGGACTCGATCGCGCCCGCGCTGAGCACGATGTGGTCTGCCCAGATGGTTTCGGTCCGGTCGTCGTGCATGACATCGACACCGATCGCGCGCATGCCGCGGAAACGGATGCGTACCACCGTCGTTGCCTCCTGAACCGTGAGGTTCGGCCTGGACAACGCGGGCAACAGGTAGCCGGATGCGGTGCTGACCCGTCGACCGTCCTCGATGTTGCACGGCACCGCGCCTACACCGTGGGCGTCTGCGTTCGCATTCAGATCGGGTATGGCCGGAAAGCCAACTGCCGCACAGGCGGTGGCGAACTGCTCGCTCAGCGGTGCTGGATTCGCGCTGCGGCGCACCGGAATCGGGCCGGATCGTCCGTGCCAGGGATGGTCGCCGAAGTCGACGTCCCGTTCTGAACGACAGTACGCCGGTAGCACCGAATCGAACGACCACGTCTTCGACGAGTCCAGCTCGCGGCTCCATGCTTCGAAGTCCGCGGCGGTCGCCCGCACGAAGTAACTCCCGTTGACCGCGCCGGACCCACCGATCACCTTGCCGCGCACTATGTTTCCCGCTACTCCAGCGTCAGAAAGGGTGACCGGATAGCGCCACAGCCATGGCGCGTCCGCGCCGACCGGCAGGCTGGTGGCGTCGAGCAGTTCCGCGGGAAATCCGTCCGGCGCGCGCCACAGCCTGCCCGCTTCCAGTAGTCGGACGGTGTGGTCCGGATTCTCACTCAGCCGCGCCGCGAGCACACAACCCGCGGTACCGCCCCCGACGATGAGCGTGTCGGTCATCCGAACCCTGTCCGATCAGTGTGACCGCGCCGATCAGTGTGACGGCGCAGTAGGTTTCAGCGATTCCGGGCTGCGGGCGCGGAACGCGCCGACCCAGAGGCCGGTGCCGTAGGCGATGTCGTCGAGCCGTTTGTACGCCACGTAGCGCACCGGATCGAGGCCACCGGCATCGCGATGGGTGAACCAGTCGGCCAGGCCGTCCGCGACGGCCATGGTGATCGCGATGCGCCGAATCCGCCGCGACATCGCCATCGCCAGCAACGTCACCGGCCAGTAGTGCCTGCACATCGCCGAAGCCAGCCGCCACAGACCGGCGAAGAAACCGCGGGACAGATAGATCGCCGCGATCCGCGTCGGGTTGTCCAGCTCCGCGAAGACCCGGCGTAGTCGGACCAGCGCGGTGACCAAGGTGATCACCCCGCCGATCAGTCCCCACTTCGACAGCGTGGCGAACAGGAACGCGGCCAGCATGGTCCACGAGGGCAGCGACAGCGGCGAGACCATGCCGGGATGGCGCTCGCCGAGCGGCGCTGCGCCCGTGCCGTAGAACATCTTTCGGCCGAACCAAGAGCGGAAGGAGACCCGGTGGTCGTGCGCGACATGGGCGGCAGGTTCGTAGCGCAGCCGCCAGCCCGCCTGCTCGAGCCGCCAGCACAGATCGACGTCCTCGGCGACCAGCATCGACTCGTCGAAGCCGTCCTGGGCCAGCAGCGCCCGGCGGCGCACCAGCAGCGCGGCGCTCGGCACGTAGGAGACCAGTCCGTGCGACTGCACGGCGGCCTCCCGCCTGCCCAGGTCCAACGAGGAGCGGGTGTGCTCGTAGCGGGCCAGGGCGTTGGACTCCGGGTCGAGCGCGACGATCCGCGGGGCGACCAGCGCCACCTCCGGATCGCTGAAGTGCCCGAGCATCACCTCGAGCCAGCCGCTGCGCGGGACCACGTCGGAATCGAGGAACGCGACGAAGTCGGTTGTCGCGGCCTTCAATCCGGCGTTGCGCGCGGCGGCGGGACCCTGCTTCTCGTCGTGCCGCAGCACGGTTACCCGGCAGCGGGTGCCGCGGTCGCGCGGGATCTGCACCGGCTGGTCCGAGCCGTCGTCGACCACGATGACGTTGTGCCCGCGCAGTGCCGCGAGCAACCGGGCCAGGCCGTCGGCGTTGTTGTGCAGCGGCACGATGACGGTGACGTCCTCGGGCGAGGGGAGCAGCCGGGGACGCGGGTTGGCAACTCCGGAGTCGAGCAGCCGTCTGGCAACGGTCGCGGACTTCGGGCCGGTCACCTCGAGGTACCCGTCGCCGATCATCTCGGCGGCCTCCGGGGCAAGTCGCAGCAACCGGGCGGGCGAGCCGCCGATCAGCACCCGCCCTCCGGAGTATGCGCGTACCCGTGGATCAATCCGCACCCCGAATCCGTCGGGCAGGCGATCATGGCGCATTCCTGGCATGCTAGGCGGAGATTCGCGCGTAAGCATCATCAGCTCGGTTAAAAGGACAGAATTCCGCACGAAACCGCGCCGCTCGACCCACTGACACGTGTTGCGGCAGACGATGAAGCGCCGAGTTTCGCTCGAAACCAGCATCCGGCAACGCGGCGGCAACCGGCCGGTCGGAACCGGTAGACGACCGCCGCGCGGCAAGCAGCATCCGACTGGCTACTCCCATGACATCAGGCGAGCGGGTTCTCGTCACAGGCCCGAGCCGGAGGACGAACAGGCGGAAATACGCTCGGGCGCGTCACGGACAGTGTCAGTGGCACCGGCGCGGGTTTGCGCGCACTCGTCCGCGGCGTCACCCGCCGGGAGTGGTCGACCGACGAGCGCGGGATCAACCGCGCAGTGTCGGCCAGCGCCGCCTCGCCGTAACCCTGGACGCATTCCGGGTCCGGCCCGTCGGCGGGCAGGCCGGTGAAGAACTTGGCCGCCATGCAGCCGCCGCGGCAGGAGTCGTAGTGGCTGCACGACGCGCACGCGCCGCCGCCGCTCGGCTCACGCAGTTCCGCGAACAGCGCCGAGTCGTGCCAGACCGCCCGAAAACCACCGTCCGACACCACATTTCCGGCATGGAACCGGTCGTGGATGGCGAACGGGCAGGCGTACACATCGCCGAGTGGATCGACCAGGCAGACCACCCGGCCGGCCCCGCACATGTTCAACCCGGGCAGCGCCTGGCCGAACGCGGACAGGTGGAAGAACGAGTCGCCGGTGAGCACGCCGTCGCCGTTGCGGACCAGCCAGTCGTAGAGCACCCGCTGCTGATCCTGGGTCGGATGCAGGTCGTCCCACACGTCCGCGCCGCGGCCGGACGGGCGCAACCTGGTCAATCGCAAGGTGGCGCCGTACTTTTCGGCGATGGCCCGGAACTCGTCGAGCTGGCCGATGTTGTGCCTGGTCGCCACGACCGACACCTTCGCGTCGCGGAAGCCCGCTGCCGCAAGGTTTTCCAGTGCGCGGATGGCCATGTCGTAGGAGCCCGGCCCGCGCACCGCGTCGTTCACCGCGGCGTCGGCGCCGTCCAGCGAAATCTGTACGTCGACATAGTCACTCGCGGCCAGCCGCGCGGCGACCTCCGGGGTGATCCGAACTCCGTTGGTGGAGAACTTCACTCCGACGTGGTGTGCCGTCGCGTAGTCGACCAGTTCCCAGAAGTCCGGGCGCACCGTCGGTTCGCCGCCGCCGATGTTCACATAGAAGATCTGCATGCGCTCGAACTCGTCGATCAGCGCCTTGCACTGCTCGGTGCTCAGCTCCCGCGGATCGCGGCGACCGGACGAGGACAGGCAGTGCACACACGACAGGTTGCAGGCGTAGGTCAGTTCCCAGGTGAGGCAAATCGGCGCGGCCAGACCGCTTTCGAACCGATCGACCAGGCGCACCGCCGCGTCGGACGGCGGGACCACCCCCGCCGTCGACGGCGCCGGCGCGGTGCGCACGGCGGCGGGCGCCAGCGGAGCATCGGCGGGCGCACCGACGATCATGTCGGAATCGACAAGCTGTGTCAGCGCTTTCACGTACTGCGCGGCATTGGCGTCGGAGATGCCCGCCGCCCGGATGGCGGCGCGGGCCGAGGTGTGCGCCGGCAGCGACCGCACGATCTCGACGATCCGCGGGCTCTTCAAAAAGGAGAGCTTGCGGGTGCCGAAGTGGTAGAGCAGCGCACCGAACGGTTCCGGCCGCAGGGCCACCCGCGGATGCAGCTGCCATCGGGTATCGAGATCGAGCATGGTCTCCACCGCCTGTTCAGTAAACGCCGCACATGCCGTCGATGGACACCTCTTCGATGAGGGTCTCCTCGATCAGCGGTGTGGCGTCCTCGTGTGCCTCGACTGTGCCGACCGTTCCCGAGTGGTCGGTGTCGGCGTGTCCGTTGGATCCGTATTCCGGCATCTCTACCTCCGAGCGAGCGATCCGTGACCACGGCCACCCGATCGTGGCCGCGATCACACGATAACGTCATTCGCTGACAAAATGGAACCTGTTCTACCAATTGGGACTGGATCTGGACAGATCTAGCAGGTCGCCGGTTCCGCCCAGTCGAACGCACAGAGAACCAGCCAGCGCCGCGCCCTCTAGACTTCGGATGGAAAGCAGCTGAACAGGACGTGACGGGCGACACGCGCCCGCGGTGGTAGAGGTGGCATGGGAGTCGGACGAATGCAGGCGAGCGGAGGCGGCAATACCCTGTCGGAGTCCGAGATCGTCGAGGCCGCGCTGCGGGTGGTCCGCGAGGACGGCGTGGAGAAGTTGTCGATGCGACGGCTCTCCCGGGAACTCGGGGTCTCACCGATGGCGCCGTACTACTACGTCGCGGACAAGCGCGAGCTGCTCGATCTGGTCGCCACCGCCGCACTGACCGGAGTACGCACGCCACCAGCGGAATCCGGCCCGTGGCAGCGCAGGCTGCGCGACCTGATCGACCAGATCGACGACAAGCTGCGCAAGCACCCCGGTCTCGGCGACGTGCTGATCGAGCAGATGCTCGGCAAGCAACTCGACCTGATCGCTGCCATCATGGAGATCCTGTTCGAGGCGGGCTTCAACGATCGCAACGTGCTCGCCGCGTACGCCACGATCCACACCTACTTATTCGGCCGCAGCCGGGTGAACCCGCGCGATCGCGCGCCGCTGTCCGACGTCGCGCTGCCCGAAGCGGTCGAGCGCGCCACCAAGCACATGGCCGACCTGCGCGGTAAGTACGCCTACGACTTCGGCATGGAGGTGCTGATCTCCGGTCTGGAGGCTCAGCTTGTCCGGCAGCCGGACTCCGACGTACGATAAAACTGCAACACGTTCTAGTTTTGGCACGGTGCAGCGCCCCGGCCTGGTTCGAGAGGACGAAATGGAAGCATCGCGCAGCGATTCGATGAGGGGTGGTGGTCGGGCGACGGGTGGGCCGACTGTCGAGGTTCCACATGGCTCGCGTTCGGTGGTGCTGCGGGTAGCCGCGGTCATCACCGAAACAGCCGACACCTGCTCGCTGGTCTTCGACGTTCCCGACGAGATGACCGAGCGCTTCCGCTACCAGCCCGGCCAGTTTCTCACGCTGCGCATCCCCAGCGAGCGGACCGGGTCGGTGGCGCGCTGCTATTCGCTGGCCAGTTCGCCGTTCACCGACGATCAGCCGAAGGTCACCGTCAAGCGGACGGCGGAAGGCTACGGCTCGAACTGGTTGTGCGACAACCTGAAAGCAGGCGACTCGCTCGAAGTACTGCCGCCCTCAGGCGTTTTCACGCCCAAGGATCTCGATGCGGACCTGCTGCTGTTCGGCGCGGGCAGCGGCATCACGCCGGTGATGTCGATCCTGAAGTCGGCGCTGGCCCGCGGCAACGGCCGAATCGTGTTGGTATACGCCAATCGAGACCACGAATCGGTGATCTTCGCCGCCGAACTGCGCGAGCTCGCGGACAAGCATCCGCAGCGGCTGACCGTGATCCACTGGCTGGAACACCTGCAGGGACTGCCGACCGCCGACGCGCTGGCCACCCTGGTCACCCCGTACCAGGGCTACGAGGCGTTCATGTGCGGGCCGAAGCCGTTCATGGATCGGGTGCACGACGCGCTCGGCCAGCTCGGCGTGCCGCGCTCGCGCACGCACGCCGAGGTGTTCAATTCCCTTGCGGGAGACCCGTTCGCGGATCAGACGCCGGTCGAGGTGTCCGACGAGGAGGCGGCCGGCGCGGCGACGGTCGAGGTGGAACTCGACGGCGAGGTGCACGAGCTGAAATGGCCGCGCAAGCAGACGCTGGTGGACATCATGCTGGCCAAGGGGCTCGACGTGCCGTACTCCTGCCAGGAGGGCGAATGCGGTTCGTGCGCGTGCACGGTGCTCGAGGGCAAGGTCGACATGGACAATGCCGAGATCCTCGACCCGGAGGACATCGAGAACGGCTACATCCTCGGCTGCCAGGCACATCCGGTGACCGATCACCTCAAGATCCAGTTCTGAGCCGGAGTTACCGCGCGCGATAGTCGGCGCGGAGTTCGGCGTCGAGGTGTTCGGTGGCGTAGCTCAGTGCGGTGCGGCCCAGGTTCGCCGCGTGCTGGTCGAGGAAGCCGGTCAGCAGCCGCTGATCGATGCGTTTGCCGACTTCGCGCAGCATCCAGCCGAGCGCCTTCTGGATGAGGTCGCGGCGGTCGTCGAGCAGCAGCGCGGAAAGTTCGAAAGTGGTTGTAGCGTCGCCGGATTTGATGAACGCGAAGGTGGACAGCAGGGCAACGCGGCGCTCCCACAACGATTCCGCGGCGGCCAGCTCGAAGAGCAGGTCGCGCGGTTTGTCCAATAGCCATGGGCCGATGATGTTTTCGGCGGACGCATCGACCAGGTCCCAGTTGTTCACCCGGCCGCGGCGCACGGCGGCCAGATAGCGCTGCACCATCTCCGCGCGGGCCGCGTCGTCGAAGGTCTTCGGCTTGGCGGCGTCGGCGAACCTGGCATTGAGGATGATCAGACCGGCGAACCGGTCCTCGTGCACGGCACTGTCCAGCAGTGCGTCGATCTCGTCGAGCGACAGTGCCACAAAGCGTTTCGCGATGCCTCGGCTCGTCGGTACCCGCACGCCGATGAAGACATCGCCCTCGCCGTACTCCCCCGGCCCGGTCTTGAAGAAGCGCTGTAGATGGATCGCGTCCGCGGGATTCGCGACCTCGCGCAAGGCCGCCTGGACGTCTGCGGCGGTCGGCGCGGCCTCGGTCATCGAACGAACTCTCTTCGGGCGCGGCGCTTCACGCCTGGGCGCCCAGGATTCGACCGGATTCGAAGCTGGCGGCGCTGGCGGGCAGCTCGCCTGGGCGGCCGCTGTTGCGCACGATCACCTCACCGTTGCCGGGCGTGGGTCGGCCGAGCGCGTCCATCCGCCGGATGGTCTGTGCGGCAACGGCTTGCGCGCTGTCGAAGAGGCGGACACCGTCGGGCAGCGCGGCAACGATCGAGTCGATCACCAGGGGGTAGTGGGTACAGCCGAGCACGACGCCTTCGACATCGTCGGGGGTCTGCTCGACGGCGCGGGCGATGGATTCGCGGGCCGCGACCAGGTCGCCCCGATCGATCGAGTCCGCCAGACCGTGGCAGGCCACGCCGACCACGTCCGCGTCGCCGCCGAACTTGGCGATCAGATCCGCCTGGTACCGGCTGGCGGTGGTCGCGGCGGTCGCCCAGACCGCCACCGAGCGGCAGACGGCGGCCGCGGGTTTGATCGCGGGCACGGTGCCGATGACCGGCACGTCGGGACCGACTTCCACGCGCACATGTTCCAAAGCGGTGACGCTTGCCGTGTTGCACGGAATCACGATCACCTCCGCACCCAGTTCGATCGATGTACGGGCGGTTTCGACCACGCGGTTGATCGTCCAGCGGTCCGGCTTGGGTCCCCACGGTGCGCCGTCGGGGTCCAATTGCAGCAGCAGATCCACGTCCGGCCGCAGCTTGCGCAGCCAAGCGGATGTGGGCAGCAGCCCGAGACCCGAATCGATGAGCGCGACGATCACAGAGACAACCGTATTACAGTGCCCCGACGCGATATGCGCGGCAGCGGTTCGACCGGCCATGGCGGCCCGCCGCGGCACCGGCCGAGGGCCGCGAACTCAGCTCGGGGTGAGCAGTTCCGACACCGCAGCGCCCGCGGCGATCTTGGCTCTGGTCTTCATCACCCCGGCCGTCATACCCGCGCCGACGACGCCGGTGAGCTTGCCGTCCTGGGCGTAGTAGGCGAGGAATTTGCGGCCGTCGTCGACCACGAGGTGCACGTCGTCGGTGGCGGTCGGCGTGCCGAGGGCTTGGATCTTCACCTCGTACTGGTCACTCCAGAAGTACGGGACCCTGGCCGCGGTCGGCGGGGCGGCGCCGAGCAATGCGCAGGCCACCAGGCGGGCCTGTTCGCCCGCGTTGGTCCAGTGTTCGATCCGCTTGCGGCGGCCGGTCTGGTGCAGCCAGGCGGCGACGTCGCCGACCGCCCAGACGCGTTCGGCCGAGGTGCGCCCCACCTCGTCGGCCACGATCCCGCCGCCCGCCGCCGGGTCGGCGAGGGCGATGCCGGAATCGGCGAGCCATTCGGTGACGGGCCGCGAGCCGACGCCGATCACCACCAGGTCGGCGGCGACCTCGGTGCCGTCGGAGAGGCGGGCGCCGCGCACCCGGTCGCCGTCGGCCAGCAGGGTGTCCAGGCCGGTGCCGCAGCGCAGATCGACACCTTCGTCGCGGTGCATCCTGGCGACCAGCGCGCCGACTTGTTCGCCGAGGACCGAGGCAAGCGGGGTCGGCTGTGGCTCGACCAGTACCACCGGCACGCCGCGGGTGCGAAAGCTGGCCGCCAGCTCGCAACCGATGAAACCGGCGCCGACCACGAGTGCCGTTGTGGCCTCGGCTAATTCGGCGCGCAGCGCGGCGGCGTCGGCGTGGCCGCGCAGCACGTGCACGCCCTTCAGGTCGGGCAGGCCGGGCAAGCGGCGTGGGCGCAGGCCCGTCGCGATGATCAGTTGGTCGTAGTCGAGGGTCGCCCCGTCGGCGAGGCGTACCTGGCGCGCGGCGGTGTCGACGCCGATCGCCGCGGTGTCGAGGCGCAGGTCGATCTGCTTCTCGGCGAAGAACTCGGCGGGACGCAAAGTGGTGTCGTCGGTTTCGCCGCGGACGAACTGCTTGGACAGCGGCGGCCGGTCGTACGGCAGGCGGGGCTCGTCGCCGAGCAGGATCAGCGCTCCCTCGTATCCGGCGCGGCGCAGTTCCTCGGCGGTGCGCAGACCGGCGAGCCCGGCGCCGACGATCACGATCGGCGCGGAATCTGTTGCTGAAGGTGCCACGCAGCTCACCCTAACGTCCGCTTGGTTCAGCGCTCGAGTGAGCCCGCTCACTCGGCAATCGCCGTGCGATCGTAGCCGTTCCGATATTGATCGGGCGGTCAATCAGGTCTATACCGAGAGACAGGACATATTCCTGAGCCCAAGGAGGCACACCATGTTCACTGAAAGCCGCGCACAGGATTTCCTGGCAGTAGTGCTCGGAATCTTCGCCGCGCTGTCACCCCTGTGGTTGGAGACCACCGACAAAGCGATGTGGTCACTGGTCGTGCTCGGCGTGCTGATCGCGCTCACCGGCCTCGCGCAGATGTACCGGCCCGCACTCGGGGCGAACGCCGACTACGCGATGGGTCTGTTCGGCGTACTGCTGTTCATTTCCCCCTGGGCGATGGACTTCACCGATTACCGCGGCGCATCCTGGACCGCATGGGTAGTCGGGGTAGTGACGGCGGTGGTCGCGGTAGCGGCGCTGCCGACGGTGTCGGGACGTCTGCACGGCGCGGCGACACACCACTGATGCAGATGCCGAAACCCGGTCGCCGGGCAGCAGCCCAGCGACCGGGGAAGGAACCGAGGGCCGGGCGGCGCCGTAGCGCGAAGGTGGACGGCGACGCCCGGCAACTCATCCTCGACGCCGCCGAAAAGCTCTTCGCGGCACAGGGATTCGACGCCACCGCGACGGCCGCCATCGCGGGCGCCGCCGAGGTGCCGAAAGGTCTTGTCTTCTACTATTTCCCGACCAAGGATTCAATCCTGTCGGCACTGATGGACGAACGGGTGCCGGCGCATCCGATCGACGACATCGACACCGTGGTCGCGCCCGGCGACCCGGCCGCGAGCCTGATGGCCCTCGACGCCGCGCTCAATCTGCGCGACCATCACTCCTCGGTGTTGCGGGTGATCATGTGGCGCGAGGCCGACACCCATCCCGATGTGCGTCGCCAATTGCGCAGGCTGCGTGATCAATTGCTGGATGTCACCGCACGCGTATTGCAGGCGAGCGCGACGGTGCCGGTCCGCCCCGGCACATTGCGCGCCTGCGCCGCCGCCTGGGTTTCGGCCATGTTCGCCATTGCCAGCACCGACCGGCTGCATGCCCTGGACGGCGTGCCCATTCCCACCGCCGAGGACCTCCTCAATGTCGCCCAGGTGGTTGCCGCGGGAATGACACAGCTCGGCTGATATCCGAGTTATCCACAGGGTGCGTGTTATCCACATTCGGCGAGCGGCGGGTGTTTTCCGGCCGAGGCTTCGTTCAGGATCGCGGTATGGATGCACCGCAACTGATCTCGCGTCGCCAGGCACTGGCCTCGGGGATATCCGATAGCGAATTGCAGCGGCTCTGTCGTTCCGGGCAGTGGCGGCGAGTGCGCGCCGGCCATTATCTGACCGCACCGGAGCCGGAGCTCACCCCGGCGGGCCGCCATCTGATACTCGCCCTCGCTACCTGCGAGGCGATGTCGGATGACGCTGTCGCGAGCCATTGTTCGGCACTGGTAATTCACGGGCTGCCCACCTGGTCGTTGCCGCTGGATCGGGTGCATGTGACGCGCAATCGAAGCAACGGCGGGCGGATCAGGAAACAGCTGGTCCTGCATGCGGCGCTGCTGGCGCCGGACGAGATCACCCTCGTCAACGGGCTTCGCGTCACGACCGTGCCGAGGACCGTCATCGACCTCGCGCGCTCGGCGAGTTTCGAGCAGGCCGTCGCGATCGGCGACAGCGCGCTGCGACAAGGTCTTACCACCGCCGACGAACTGCGCGAACAGGTCTCGCATCGGCGACGACGCGGATCGCTGAAAGCTACGCGGGTGGTCGCATTTCTCGATGGCCGCAGCGAGAGTGTCGGCGAATCCCGCAGCCGCGTGGCAATTCAGCAGGGTGGGTTACCCGCGCCCGAATTGCAGGCCAGGATCTTTACCGATGACGAAGTATGCGTCGGGCGGGTCGATTTCTTGTTTGCCGACATGGGCGTCATCGGTGAATTCGACGAAAAGGTCGAGCACCGCAATGAGTTTCACCTGCCTGCGCAATTGGTGACCACGGAACAGAACCGCGACGATCGGTTGCGCGCCCTGGGCTGGATGGTGGTCCGTTGGACCTGGGCCGAGCTGGCCGATCCCGCACACCTGATCAGACGCCTCCGCGCGGCCGCCGACGCGGCGGCCGGTGTCCGCCGCGCCGGGCACTGGACTTCGACACCGAAGGTCTGAGATCTAGCTCAACGGGTGCTCGGCGGTGAGGAATTCGGTGACGTCGGCGGCGAAGCGCGGATGCTTCATGACGCCGACGTGGCTGGTGCCGGGGTAGATGAGCAGGCGGGAGTCAGGGATACCGTCGGCGGTGTAGCGGAAGTTCTCGGTGCTATAGGCCACGTCGCGTTCGCCGCCGACGACCAGGGTGGGCGCGGCGATCTCACCGAGGCGGTCGGACAGGTCGAAGGCGTCTTCGGCGCGGAGGAAGGCGAGGGTGTCCGCGGGGTTCTTCGGGCGAGCGAGTGGGTCGATCAACCACATGCCGGCGCCGGCGACGCGGGCCAGCAGTGGCGACGAGACGGTGGTCGATGCCATGAGATGTAATGCACGGCGACCCGCGAATGCCGCTTCGCCGTAGCGGATCTGGCTTTCCTTGGCGAGGGGATCCAACCGGTAGCCGGACGAGGCGATGATCAAGCGACGGACGGCGGACGGGTGGTCGGCCGCGAGCTGCAGGGCAATCGATCCGCCCGACGAGACGCCGAGCACATCCACCGGCGCACCGAACTCGGCGCGCAACGCGGCCGCGTGCTCGGTCGCGATATCGGCCATCGTGGTGCCCGCGGCCATGCCCGGCGCCCGGCCGACCGCGTACACCCGGAAGCGCCGGGCCAACGGTGCCAACATAGCGATCTCGAAGTCGCGCATCCATCCGTGCGGATTCGCGTGGTCCGGCGTGAACCATCGCAGAAACACCAGCGGCCGCCCGGCGCCCATCGCAAGGTACGGCATCCCGTGGCGTAGCGCGCCCGAAGTGACGGCGAGCTCGGTGGCGAGGCTGGACTTACGCATGCGTTCTCCGAATCGTCTGGTCTTGTTCTCGTTTCCGACGCTAACGGAGTCGACCGCCGCTCCGCGATAACCTCTGAGGTCATCGAATCACCTCGCGGCCGAACCACCACCGGATTCTGTTGCGACACAACGACTAGTGTTGTGGCCATGCGAATCGCGGCACTCGCTGCCTTAATCCTGGCGCTGAGCGCCTGCTCCCAATCCACCTCGGGTCGGCCACAGCCCTCCCCTGATCAACCGCCGGTCGCGTCGATCTCGACGCCTGCCTCCTCGACCCCGCAGAGCCCGGAAAGTCAGCTGAAGGACCGGATCAGCTGGGCGCAGGCGGGCAGCGCCGCCGATGCGAGCCATTACCATTCCGCGAGCACCGGCTCCGGCGCCGCCGCCGACCTGAAGAGCGATGTCGCGTTCATCAGTCCCTCCGGAAAGATCAGCTGCATCACCGGAACCGAATACCAGATCGACGGACTCGTCTGTGTAGTCAAACTGAAGAACCCGATCCCGAAGCCCGGCGACGGTTTCGGAAACTGGGACGGTGGCTACGTCGACTACTCGGGCCAGCGCCTGTCCGTCGGCCAATTCCGTGGCGACCCAGGCCTTTTCATCCACGGCGACGGGCAGACCCTGCCGTACGACAGCAAGCTGACCTTCGGCAACTACGTCTGCCGCATCGCGACCAGCGGCCTCACCTGTGTCAACCCGTCCACCAGGACCGGCGTGCAGATGAGCGACGACGGCATCGTTCCCTTCGGCTGCCTCAAGGAGGTCTCGGCAGCGGAGCGGGAGGCCTCGGTCGGCCGATCCTTCAGCTGCTGACCGCCGAACCCAGCGCAAACCCGGCGGACGGGACTAGTGTTGCCACATGCGCGGCACTGCATTGGTCATCCTCGCTGCGGCCCTACCACTGACCGCATGCGGATCTTCCTCGCCGAACTCATCGACCACGGCCACCACCCCACCCGCGGCGGCGTCCAGCCACCGGACGCCGACCGTCACCACCACGCCGACAACCTCGGTCGTTGCCGCACCCGATGGCGTACCCCTCTGCGCCGCAGGTGATCTCACCGTGTCCCTCGGCCAACAGGGTGGAGCCGCAGGCTCCATCTACGTCCCCATCGTCTTCACCAACACCGGCCCCGCCCCCTGCGCCCTGTCCGGCTACCCCGCCGTATCCCTCGCCGCCGGTAACCCACCGGCCCCGCTGGGCCCGGAAGCCGAACCGGACAGCACCGCCCCCGCCACACCCCCACCGGTCACCGTCGCCCCCACCGAGTCGGCCCACGCCACCCTCCGCTACTCCCAGGCCGGCAACTACGACTGCGAACGCGCCCCCGCCCAATACCTACTGATCCACCCCCCGAACCAGCCAACCGCAGTAACCAAACCCTTCACCGCAGACGCCTGCGTAAAACCGGCCTACCTCCTGCTCCACATCGAAGCCATCAAGCCCGGCAAAGAGAACTAGGCCAACCACCAAACTGGAGCATCTCAGACAACGGAGACGGATTCGGCCTGCGACCAACCTCAAAAAGCTGCCCGAACCCGACCCCCAGACGTCAGTCAGCGAGCGAACTCGTCAACAAGCAGCGGCTGCTTATCAGCTGCATCCGCAGCTCACCGGATCGTGTCATTCGGTCAGCACCTGTGGAATGCCGGGTGTCCGACAACGTTTCACGAACGAGTAGTGGTCCGCGAGACTGGATCGCTCACGGGACCGCTATCGTTGATAAGTTCGCGCCGTCTAATCGCGGACCGAGCTTGCACTTCGGAACCTGGCCACGCCATATCCGGACGGTAAAGTACACGCTGTTCCTTATCAATCAGGCCGCGACCGCTCTTGATGGCTTCATGCCTTGAATCGGCATCGATTATTTGAGCAAGAGCATCCGAATGCTCAGGTCTTCGCGCCGCCTCGATCAGCAGTCCTCGGTATGGCCGACCCTCCATATACCTCAATATCAATGCCAGCGCCGTGAGCGATCCTGTTAGCACCGCCAACGCAATGGTAAGTAGCAACATCCCGAGCGATACACCACTGGCCTGCCCTCGCTGCCCCACGACCAACACGAAGTTGGCTACACCAATAACACCAGTAGTTGCCCCCGCCCCGATCGCCGCCCTCTCCAGCGAGATATTCAACGCCATTTCACACCACCGTCGGGTGATCGACCACCGACCGTGGTGCACCTAACTTTGACAATGAAAACACGTGATTCTCTTTCGAAGTTAATCATGAGCGACCAGCTGAGTGACAGCCGGAATGAGGTAACTCTTACAGCGCCGCTCGACCGCGAACTCGATCGAACGATTGGGATGCCGTGTCTTCTAGCGCTGTTGCAGTCTTGGAGCCGTTGTCCTTTACACCGCCCGCAAGTGAAAGCGCACCTGTGGAGGTGGTCTTTCCAGCGATCCCATCCCAGACGACCGGCCTGCGAGCCCAGATCACATCAGCGAGCATCAGTTCCAGTTCGTTCAACGACCGGCGAGGCTCGTCACTCCAGGGCATACATCTGTGAGCCACGGCGCCCAATGCAGCCAGAACAGCCGGAGCCGCAATTACCGTAGCCGCACGATTTTGAAACTCGTCAGCGAACCATTGAAACAATGCCTCTGCCACCCGGGCAACGGCAGACTCAACGTCCACCTTCCCGTATCCAACAGGCAGGTCCTCAACCCCTACCGCACCGCTGGTCTTCTCGAATCCGGATCTACCGAAGATGGCGGTAATCGTAAACGAGCGCAAAGTCGACAGCGTCAACCACTCCGGATCGCTTATCTTCAGCTGCCGCTTGTTTGTTGAAACCACAGTCTTCAGTGGAACGTTTTCTCCCGTCACAGCACTAGGAACAATAACGCGATCCATCAAACCAAAAGTAATACTCGTCGCAGCGTCATTTGAGTCCGAATTGAGTGCGACATTCTTGTTAGGGATAACGCCGAGCAAATTTCTATCATGGAATATCTGACGCGCAGCCGTCAGCGAGATACCATGATAGATCTCTACGCAAACCAGCCGCGAACCGACCTGATCGCGAGTAATCCCATAATGCGCCGGACTTTCCGTCAAGTGAATATGAGCGAGGTGCTGTGTTTCAGCATCCATCAGCACGCCGCTCGCATCAAACGGAAGGTATGCGATGTAATCAGTTCCAAAAGGGCCATCCGCCGATGAATGCTCTAGCTCGTCAGGAACCCACAATGCAAAGGGCGGAGTCGCCCAAGCTTCACCTCGAGCACCACGAAGCCCGTCCGCAATGTAACGAGCATAGTCCTTGGCATTCTCACGCTTCTTTGTACCTTGGATCATCCGTTGAATTTCGTTGCGGATCTCCGCTTGCTCACGTTCCGCAGCCGATAGATACGGCAAAGCCTTCGGGTCTTCGGCACGCCGCGGATCGGGAACGATCCGGGAAAGATGCGCCCAAGTTATCGTCGCGAGCGACAGATGTCCCCTGACCGGCATCACGCGGATCGGCTGCCCCTTGCCTACCTGAATATGGGGGGCAAAGGTCGCACTACTGACGGTTTCGGGCAATTGAGCTCCTTGACTGCGGGGACTGCCGCCCCTCCTATAAACGCGGAACACAGAGAAGACTACATCCGCGGATGATAGATAGGCAAGCCGCGGGTGAGGTCTTGGCGGAATATGTCACCCGCGGATCATCAGTTTATCTACCGCGGATAGAACCGTATGTTCGGTTTTCAGAGTGGGAATCAAGACTTGGAACTCAGAAGCCGGATTGAAAGACCGCCCACGCAAGATTCGTTCGGAGCACATGCCAGCGGCTGGTTGTCTCCGTTGTGCTCACCGAGAGCATATAAACGCCAGAACCTTCATATCGAGCGAAGCCCAGGACATCGCGGCAGGTGCGGTGCCGTCGCAACGGCGCTACGCCGAGCCGAAGGCTACACGGACTCCCGAGTCCCGCAGTCGGTCCTAGACTTCGTCTCCCGAAACGCCGAACGGCGCCGCTCCTTTCGGAGCGGCGCCGTTCGGTTCAGTGATTCAGGAAATCACTTGATGATCTTCGTGACGCGACCGGCGCCGACGGTGCGGCCACCTTCACGGATCGCGAAACGCAGGCCCTCTTCCATGGCGATCGGCTGGATCAGCACGACCGACATTTCGGTGTTGTCGCCCGGCATGACCATCTCGGTGCCCTCGGGGAGGGTCACAACGCCCGTCACGTCAGTCGTACGGAAGTAGAACTGGGGACGGTAGTTGTTGAAGAACGGCGTGTGCCGGCCGCCCTCGTCCTTGGACAGGATGTAGGCCTGGCCCTCGAACTCGGTGTGCGGGGTGGTGGTGCCCGGCTTCACGATGACCTGGCCACGCTCGACATCTTCGCGCTTGATGCCACGAACCAGCAGACCGACGTTGTCGCCGGCCTGGCCCTGGTCGAGCAGCTTGCGGAACATCTCGATACCGGTGACCGTGGTCTTGGTCGAGGTCGGCTTGATGCCGACGATCTCGACTTCCTCGTTCACGTTGACGATGCCGCGCTCGACGCGACCGGTGACGACGGTGCCACGACCGGTGATCGTGAACACGTCCTCGACCGGCATCAGGAACGGCTTCTCGGTGTCGCGGACCGGGTCCGGGATCGACTCGTCGACAGCGTTCATCAGCTCAACGATCGACTCGGTCCACTTCGGGTCGCCCTCGAGCGCCTTCAGACCGGAAACACGCACGACCGGCGCGTCCTCGTCGAACTCCTGGGCGGCCAGCAGTTCGCGGACCTCCATCTCGACGAGCTCGAGGATTTCCTCGTCGTCGACCATGTCCGACTTGTTCAGCGCGACCAGGATGTAGGGCACGCCGACCTGACGGGCGAGCAGCACGTGCTCGCGGGTCTGCGGCATCGGGCCGTCGGTCGCGGCGACCACGAGGATGGCACCGTCCATCTGCGCCGCACCGGTGATCATGTTCTTGATGTAGTCGGCGTGACCCGGAGCGTCTACGTGCGCGTAGTGGCGCTTCTCCGTCTGGTACTCGACGTGGGAGATGTTGATCGTGATACCACGAGCCTTCTCCTCCGGCGCCTTGTCGATCTGATCGAACGCGAACGCGGCGTTCAGATCCGGGTACTTGTCAGCCAGCACCTTGGTGATCGCTGCAGTCAGCGTGGTCTTGCCGTGGTCGACGTGACCGATGGTGCCGATGTTGACGTGCGGCTTCGTCCGCTCGAACTTCGCCTTCGCCACTGTGGTGTCCTCCTGGACTTGTTGGTGCGTGCAGTTGCAGCAGTGCGGTTATTACTGGGGTCGTGCTGACTCCCGGCAGATGTGGGGCAAGTCTTACACTTGCCCCGACATCGGTATTACTCGCCGGTCGCCTTGGCGATGATCTCCTTCGACACGTTGGCCGGAACCTCCGCGTACGAGTTGAACACCATGGAGTAGTTCGCCCGGCCCTGGGTCTTCGACCGCAGGTCACCGATGTAGCCGAACATCTCCGAGAGCGGAACCAGCGCCTTGACGACACGGGCACCACTGCGTTCCTCCATGGCCTGAATCTGGCCACGGCGGGAGTTCAGGTCGCCGATCACATCGCCCATGTAGTCCTCGGGCGTGATGACCTCGACCGCCATCAGCGGCTCGAGGATCACCGGACCGGCCTTACGAGCCGCTTCCTTCAGTGCCTGGGAGCCGGCGATCTTGAACGCCATTTCCGACGAGTCGACGTCGTGGTAGGCGCCGTCGAGCAGGATCATCTTCAGGTTCACCAGCGGGTAGCCCGCGAGCACACCGTACTGCATGGCATCCTGCGCACCGGCGTCCACCGAAGGGATGTACTCGCGCGGAACGCGACCACCCGAGACCTTGTTCTCGAACTCGTAGGTCGCGCCGTCTTCGCCGACGAACGGCTCGATGGCGATGATGACCTTCGCGAACTGGCCGGAGCCACCCGTCTGCTTCTTGTGGGTGAACTCGAGCTTCTCGACCTTCTTGGTGATCGTCTCGCGGTAGGCCACCTGCGGCTTGCCGACGTTCGCCTCGACCTTGAACTCGCGCCGCATGCGGTCGACGAGGATGTCGAGGTGGAGCTCGCCCATGCCGCCGATGACGGTCTGGCCGGTCTCCTGGTCGAGCTTGACCGAGAACGTCGGGTCTTCGCGCGCCAGCTTCTGGATCGCGGTGCCGAGCTTCTCCTGGTCGGACTTGGTCTTCGGCTCGATCGAGACCTCGATGACCGGGTCCGGGAAGGTCATGGACTCGAGCACGACCTGGTTCTGCGCGTCACTGAGGGTGTCACCGGTGGTGGTGTCCTTCAGACCGATCACGGCGTAGATGTGACCGGCAGACGCGGTCGTGACCGGCATCTCCTTGTTGGAGTGCATCTGGAACAGCTTGCCCAGACGCTCCTTCTTGCCCTTGGTCGAGTTGACGACCTGGGCGCCGGAGGCGACCTGACCCGAGTACACGCGCACGTAGGTGAGCTCACCGAAGAACGGGTGCACGGCGATCTTGAACGCCAGCGCCGAGAACGGCTCGTCGACACTCGGCTTACGGGTCAGCAGCTCGTCTTCCTTGCCGGGAACGTGGCCGGTGGTGGCCTCCACGTCCAGCGGCGAGGGCAGGTAGTCGATGACCGCGTCGAGCATGGGCTGGACGCCCTTGTTCTTGAACGCGGAACCACACAGCACCGGGTAGAGCTCGGAGGCAACCGTCATCTTGCGGATGGCGGCCTTGATCTCGTCGATCGTGAGCTCTTCACCGCTGAAGTGCTTCTCCAACAGCGCCTCGTCGGACTCGGCGACCGTCTCCAGCAGCTCCTGGCGGTAGATCTCCGCCTGGTCGGCGAGGTCGGCCGGGATCTCGACGATCTCGTACTCTTCGCCGAGCTTGGTCTCGCCCTTCCAGACCTTCGCGTTCATCTCGACCAGGTCGACGATGCCCTCGAAGTCGTTCTCGGCGCCGATCGGCAGCTGGATGACCAGCGGCTTGGCACCGAGGCGGTCCTTGATGGTCTGCACGGTGAAATAGAAGTCCGCGCCGAGCTTGTCCATCTTGTTGACGAAGCAGATTCGCGGCACGTCGTACTTGTCGGCCTGACGCCACACCTGCTCGGACTGCGGCTCGACGCCTTCCTTGCCGTCGAACACCGCAACGGCGCCGTCGAGCACGCGCAGCGACCGCTCCACCTCAACGGTGAAGTCGACGTGCCCGGGGGTGTCGATGATGTTGATCTGGTTGTCTTTCCAGAAGCACGTGGTAGCCGCGGAGGTGATGGTGATACCACGCTCCTGCTCCTGCTCCATCCAGTCCATGGTGGCTGCGCCATCGTGGACTTCACCGATCTTGTAGGTGATGCCGGTGTAGAAGAGGATGCGTTCAGTTGTGGTCGTCTTGCCCGCATCAATGTGGGCCATGATGCCGATGTTGCGGACCTTGTTCAGGTCGGTGAGCACGTCCTGTGCCACGGAAATCTTCCCCGCTCGTAGCTAGATGGGATTTTCGGGGACGACCCTGTGGTCGTCTCTGTTCAACGCCGGCTGCGGTGGGTTGCCGCCGCGGCCGACTGTGCCTCCCGACCCGAAACAACGGGTCGGGCAGACGTCACCAGCGGTAGTGCGCGAAGGCCCGGTTCGACTCGGCCATCTTGTGGGTGTCCTCACGACGCTTCACCGAGGCACCGAGACCATTGCTGGCATCGAGCAGCTCGTTGGCGAGACGCTCGACCATGGTCTTCTCGCGGCGGGCGCGGGAGTAGTTGACCAGCCAGCGCAGGGCCAGCGTGTTGGAACGGCCGGGCCGAACCTCGACGGGCACCTGGTAGGTGGCGCCACCGACGCGGCGGGGCTTCACCTCGAGGGCGGGCTTGACGTTGTCCAGCGCGCGCTTGAGGGTGACGACCGGATCGGTGCCGGTCTTGTCGCGCGCCTGCTCCAGCGCGCCGTAGACGATGCGCTCGGCGGTGGACTTCTTGCCGTCCAGCAGGATCTTGTTGACCAGCTGAGTGACCAGCGGGGACCCGTAGACCGGGTCGTTGATCAGCGGACGCTTGGGTGCGGGGCCCTTGCGTGGCATATCAGCTCTTCTCCTTCTTGGCGCCGTAACGGCTGCGGGCCTGCTTGCGGTTCTTCACACCCTGGGTGTCGAGCGAGCCACGGATGATCTTGTAGCGGACACCGGGAAGGTCCTTCACACGGCCGCCACGAACGAGCACCATCGAGTGCTCCTGCAGGTTGTGGCCCTCGCCGGGGATGTACGCCGTGACCTCGACCGCGCTGGTCAGGCGAACGCGCGCGACCTTACGCAGCGCGGAGTTCGGCTTCTTCGGGGTCGTGGTGTACACGCGAGTGCACACGCCACGACGCTGCGGGCTGCCCTTGAGCGCCGCGGTCTTCGTCTTGGAGACCTTGTCGCGGCGACCCTTGCGGACCAGCTGGTTGATGGTTGGCATAGACCGGCTTTCCTTATTAGTTACGCGGTGTCTGGAACTTCATGTCTTTGTCATCGAGCTTTCACTCGCACGTCCGGCCACGTTTTACGTGCCCCGAGGTCGGGCGTGTCGCGCGCGGTGTAGGGCCCGAATTGCGGGCACGCTTGAGGTGTCAGCCGCTTTCGCTGGCCTACGGTCACGCACGAACTTGCCCGTATGCTTCCGGGCACAGCGATCCACGATACTCGTGGTCGCGACACAGGGTCAAAGCGGGGTGGCTCGAGACCCCGCTACCTGGCCAGGTTCAACGTCAACTCTACGAGTTTCTTCGCGCCCGCGCACGGATCCGGATGCGCGGAGCCGGCCCGGTAGTTGATCCAGAACCCGATCACGCCTTGGTCCGCCGCGCCCGCGCTGACGCCGCAGGAGTCCGGATCGTTCGGCCGCCGGGTCTCCAACCCGCGCCGACCCTGCACGGTGATGTTGTTGGTGCTGTAGCCGAGCTTGTCGTTGTTGGCCTTCTCGTTGTTCAGTGAGCCGATCTCGTACCAGTTCAGCGTGACCATGGCGCCGCCGCCGGGTGCGCCGAGCGCGTACCACATGCAAACCGCGCCATAGAACGACGGCTCCGGCGTGGTTCCCTTGGCGCCGACCGCATCCGCGATCTGGTCGAGCGAGACGATTTCGCACTCGCGCAACAGCTTGTCGAAGTTGGTGTTGACCGTGTCCCCGGTCCCCGAACCCGCGGGATGCGCCGATCCATTGACGGTCTGACCACAGCCGGACGAAGTGACCGCAACCATCAACAACGCGACGGTGGACAGTATTCCGCGCATCGAGCCACGACGTAGTTTCATCCCGCGCCCTCCTACTGCAGCCGTTGCACGGTCAACTCGGCCAATTTGTGCACCCTGTTACAGGGATTGTCATGCACCGAGTAAATCTGGAAGGCCATCGACCATTCGAAGAAGTCATCACCGAGTTGCACCGCCAGGTCACAGATGTCCCCGCCCGGATCGAGCGCCTGCCACCCGGCGTGCCCGCCGACGTCGATCGTCTCCGGGTTGCGCCCCTGGGTGGACACCCAGGCCTTCTCGCGCGCGATCGGGCTGCCCCGGTAGGACGCGAAAGTGACGCCGGTCGAACCGACCCCGGCGGACAGCCAGTTGCACCCGACGGAATTCCGCAGGACCTGCGAGATCTGCCCCAGGCCTGCCAGGTCGCGCACCTCATCGTCGGTGACGTGTCCGCACTCGCCGGCGAACGGGCCGAGCGTGGCCACCTTCGGCGGCGGCCGCAACGGAGTGCTGGTGTTGTCCGAGTCGCCGCCGGAACCGCACGCGGAGAGCAGCAGCGCGAAGACCGTGCCCGTGACGATCGCCCACTTGGTCCGCATGCCCGAGACTCTACCGGCGCGAGGACCCTCGCGACCTGCACGGCCGATCACGCCGAAGGAGGCAGATATCGGCATGGCAAAGGCTGTGCGCCACAACACGGATCGGCCGCCCGGGTCGTCGCCGAGACAGCAGTCAACGCCTGCGCAATGGTGCGGTTGTCAGCACTACCCGTTGGGGACGCGTAGTTCGTAGCCCTCTATCGCGTCGATGTAGGTGCACTGGGCCGGGCCTGTCTTGTACTTCGACATGGCGCTCAGGCAGGCGTCGAGAGTGGGGTAATAGGTCGGGGCGGGGTCCGCGTATGCCGTCGCGCTCGCGGGGAGGGCGAGCGCGACGGCCAGTGCGAAGGTGGCGGCAGATCTCTCGAGCACTGCGGCAGTCCCCTAAGCATCCGGCGAATCCCCAGGAGCGTACTGCCGGATACTCAGCGCCACAACCGATCACAGGTTGCCGCGGGCGTCCTGTTCGCGTTCGATCGCCTCGAAGAGGGCCTTGAAGTTGCCCTTGCCGAAGCCGAGCGAGCCGTGCCGCTCGATCAGCTCGAAGAAAACGGTCGGGCGGTCGGTGATCGGCTTGGTGAAGATCTGCAGCAGGTAGCCGTCTTCGTCGCGGTCGACCAGGATGCCGCGACGCTGCAGTTCTTCGACCGGGACGCGCACGTGCCCGATCCGGGCGCGCAGTTCCGGGTCCTCATAGTAGGAGTCGGGGGCGTCGAGGAATTCGACGCCTTCGCGGCGCAGTGCGTCGACACAGGTCAGGATGTCGCCGGTGGCCAGCGCGATGTGCTGGACGCCGGGGCCGCGATAGAACTCGAGGTACTCGTCGATCTGCGACTTCTTCTTGCTGACCGCGGGCTCGTTGAGCGGGAACTTCACCCGGTGGTTGCCGTTGGCGACGACCTTGCTCATCAGGGCGGAGTATTCGGTGGCGATATCGTCGCCGACGAACTCGGCCATATTCGTGAAACCCATGACGCGGCGGTAGAACTCGACCCACTCGTCCATCTGGCCGAGCTCCACATTGCCGACCACGTGATCGATCGCCTGGAACAACCGGTTCGGCGCGCCCTCCCTCGGCTGATAGCCCGCGCGACGGGTGATGTAGCCGGGCAGGTACGGGCCGTTGTAGCCGGAACGATCGACCAGGGTGTGCCTGGTCTCGCCGTAGGTGGCGATGGCGGCGGACCGGACGGTGCCGAATTCGTCTGTCTCGTCATGTGGTTCGACGACGACGGTCGCGCCGTGCGTGCGCGCCCACTCGATGCAGCGGTCCACATCGGGCACCTCGAGCGCGATGTCGATGACACCGTCGCCGTGCCGGTCGTGGTGCGCGACCAAGGGGCTGTCCGGGTCGACCGCGCCCTTGACCACGAAACGGGCGCCACCACTGCGCAACACGTACGCCTTGTGATCGCGATTGCCGGTCTCCGGGCCGGAATAGGCCTCGAGGCGCATGCCGAAGGCGGATTCCAGGAAATGGGCGGTCTGCGTCGCGTTGCCGACGACCCAGACGAGGGCGTCCCAGCCGATCACCGGGAAGTTGTCGACGCTGGTGTCGTGGTCCACGAGACCGACGAGCTTGCGCAGCTCAGTGTCGGTGGGGTCGGTACTCGGCGCCGTGCTGGACCGGGCATTCGGCATCTGCTCGATGGTCATGCACCAAGTAATCGTCAGGGTCGGCCGATAGGCAACAGCGGCGATTTTCGATAGACACTCTGGCGAATTCGGCTAGGAAGTCCCCCGAAATGCTGGACAATTTGAATAGCATCAGCTGGCTGGTGCTATCCATGGCTGGAAGCCCAGCCTGTGCTCGGAACGGAGGCCGCCATGTCACGAACGCCGGCGAAACTTGACGAACTCGATCTCGCGATTCTGACCGCGATGCATGAATACCAGAAAGCGGGCATCCTCGAGCTGTCTCGCCGGACGCGAGTGGCCAGAGCGACGGTGCAGTCCAGGATCGGGCGGATGGAGGAATCCGGCGTCATCGCCTCCTACGACCCGCAGATCGACGTTACCGCTGCGGGTTTCGACGTACAGGCGTTCGTCACGCTGGAGATCGCGCAGGGCGCGCTGGATGCGGTCGCGGCCGAACTGGAAACGATCCCGGGGGTTTTGGAGGCCTACGCGACCACCGGCACCGGCGACGTGTGGTGCCGGATCGGCGCGGACTCGCACGCCGGCCTGCAGTCGGTCTTGCTGAGCATCGACCGGACCTCGTCGGTGGTGCGGTCGCACAGCGTCATCGTCTTGTCGACCGTAGTGCCGTTTCGCACGCTGCCGCTGTTGCGCACGCTCGATCCGGCGGGGAACACGAAGGCGCCCGCCTATCGCGCGGCGCACGAAAGGTAGCCGGGCCGTTTACGCTCGCTGAGCGGCGGTGCGGATGTCCGTCGCGGGAGATCGACTGCGAGACCGGTGATGAGCGAGACGACAACCGAATCCAGCCCCCATGCCCGGGCCACCTGGGCGGAGCTGTTCTTCGACCTGGTGCTCGTTTTCGCGGTCACCCAGACCGCGCACGTGCTGGCCCAGCACCCGTCGATCGGCTCGCTGGGGCACGCGCTGGTGCTGCTCGCGCCGCTGTGGTGGGGCTGGGTCGGGGTGACCGTGCTGGTCAACAATGTGGAAGAGACGCACGCGCAGCGGCTGGTGCTGTTCACCAGCGGCCTGTGCATCTTCCTGATGGCGGTGGCCGCGCCCGCGGCGCTCGATCAACCACGCGGCGCGGCAATGGTATTCGCCTCGGCGCACCTGGTGCTGCGGATCGTGCTGCTCATCGCGACCATGCGGGCGGGCACGTTCGAAACGTCGATCAATCCGTTCAGCATCGGGCTGGTTACCGGGGTGGCGATCTTCGCGAGTGCGCCGCTGCCCGAACACCTTCGGCTCTGGGTATGGACGGGTGCGCTCGTCGTGCAGCTCGGCGCGCCGCTGTTCTACAGCCGGGCGCTGCGTGGCAGAACCCTTGGCGTCTCGCATCTTTCGGAGCGCTTCGGGTTGGTGGTCATCATCGCGCTCGGTGAGTCGGTGGCGGATGCGGGTGCGCAGGCCGCGTCGACCGGGTTGACGCTGCCGGTGGTGACCGCGCTGGTGCTCGGTTTCCTGGTCGGCGCCGGATTGTGGTGGCTGTACTTCCAATTCACGTCGAAGGTGATCGAGCACGCGCTGGCGACCCGGTCGTCGCCGGGGCTGATCATGCGAGATGTGTTGAGCTATGGGCATTTCGCGCTGGTGGCGGCGTTGGTCGCGGTCGCGGTCGGGCTCGGGCACGCGGCGGCGGATCCGGAGCACGTCGCACACGGGGTGGCGGCGGTGCTGGCGCCGGGTGGTGCGGCGCTGTTCGTCGCGACGTTCGTGTTCACCCGCTGGCGGACGGTGGGGGCGCCCGCGCTGGGCCGGGTGGTGACCGCCGCGGCGCTCATCGCGGTCGCGGCGGTGTCGTCGTTGCTGCCCGCGATTGTCGTGGTCGGGCTGACCGCAGGTGTGCTCGTCGCGATCAATGGGTACGAGCATCTACTCATGGGTTCGGGCCGTCCGGTGCCCGAGTTGCGGTTTCACCGCAAGACCGCGGCGCAGTAGCGAACAGACTGTCGCGCCGCGGCTTACGGATCCCGCGGCGGGGTCTGCAGCACCGGCAGTTGGAGGAGCCAGGTCTGCACGACCATGCTCGGGTTGCGGGCCGACACCACCGCCGGGTCGAAATCCGTTATCCGACTCCACAATGCGGCGAACGGCGGCGGGGTGTCCTGCGCTTGCAGACCGACGAGATGGTCGCACATCTCGTGCACCGTGCGCTGCGAGCGCGCCGGCAAGTGCTGTGGCGGGCTAGCAGCGTGCGATTCAGTGTTCGGTTGCCTACCTTCATGATTCGCGTCAGCGGAGGGTGACGACGACCTTGCCGGTCGCGGTGCGGTTGTCCAGCGAGGCGATCGCCTCGGCCGCCCGCTCCAGCGGGTACAGCACCGGCTTCGGCGCCTCGATCTTGCCCGCGGCCAGCAGTGGCGCCACCTCGGCCCACTGCTCGGTCAGGTAGCCGGGGTGCGTCATCACCCATTCGCCCCAGGCCGCGCCGATCACCTCGACGTTCTTCAGCAGCAGCCGGTTCACCTTCACGGTGGGGATCTCGCCCGCGGTGAAGCCGACCACCAGCAGCCGGCCTGCCGAAGCGAGCGAACGGACGCTGTCGGTGAACCGGTCGCCGCCCACCGGATCGAGCACGATGTCCACGCCGCGGCCACCGGTAAGTTCCTTGACCGCCGCGAGCCAACCGTCGGCGAGCACCACATCGGTGGCGCCGTTGGCGCGGGCCACCTCGGCCTTGGCCTCGGTGCTGACCACCGCGATCACCCGGCCCGCGCCGAGCGCGACCGCCAGCCGCAGCGTCGAGGTGCCGATGCCGCCCGCGGCGCCGTGCACGAGCACCGTCTCGCCCGCGGCGAGCCTGCCGCGCTTGCGCAGGCAGAACTGCACGGTCAGGTCGTTGAACAGGATGCCTGCCCCGGCCTCCAGGGAAACGTTGTCGGGCAGCTTGAACACCATCTGGGTCGGCACGACTGCCACCTCTGCCATGGCATTGCCGAGCAGGGTGAGCGCGACGACCCGGTCGCCCGCCTTGACATGCGCGCCTTCCGGCGCTTCCCGCACGATGCCCGCGACCTCGCCGCCGACGACGAATGGCAGTTCCGGTTTCATCTGATACAACCCGCGCGTCATCAGCACATCCGGGAAGGCGACACCGGCCGCGTGCACGTCGATCACCACGCCTCCCGGGTACGACTCGGGCTCCGGGATGTCGACGATCTCGACCGACTCCGGTCCCTCCAGCTTGCTGACCTGGGCTGCGCGCATCTGCCGACCTCTCTGTCGTGGCACCGGCCTTTCTTCCGCCGGTGCCGCCGTGATCAACGTAACGCGCATCGATTCGGCGTGCGCACCCTGTCCGCGGTGCGCATCGTCGTTGGCAGTCCGAGGACGCTGTTCAGCCGATCCCATTTTGCTATGCTGACCGCGACCTATGGTCGGGCGTGAAGGGGGACTCATGGTCGAGCGCAATCAACCACCGTCGACAAGTGTGCAGGTAGATCCGGGCGCACTGCGATCGTTCGCGCAAACACTCGGCACCGAGGCCGGGGAGGTGACCGGGCTGAACGCGGGGGGCGCACTATCGGCCGCGGCAACCGCGCTACCCGGCACCGAATTCGGTACCGCGGCAAATCAAGCGAACGACGTGGTCAACCGCTGCCTGCAGCGGATCGGTGGCCGACTGACCACCATCGCCGACAATCTGCACAATGCCGCGGGGAAATACGAACTGGCCGAGGACGACTTCGCCGCCAAACTCCGCGCGATCGGACTGTCGTCATGACCCTCAGCATCCCGGACGTAGAAAACTGGAAGCCCGAACAGCTCACCGCCGCAGGCGAACAGGCCGGAACGATGTCGCAAGGCCTCGACACCGCCGTCGGCAAGGGCTCCACCCAGACGAAGTCGCTGGCAGACGGCAACAAGTGGTCCGGAACGGCCGGTGCCGCCGCGAACGCGCGGATGGACACCGAGAAGACCAGGGCCTCCGCGGTCAGCGCCGCACTGTTGGAGCTGAAGACCGCTTTCACCTCCCAGACGCAGAACCTGGTCGAGGCGAAGAACAAGGTGATACAGCTGCGCGACGACGCGATCAACCAGGCACCGCCGTTCGACGTGCAGCCCAACGGCACCGTCAACGCCACCACCCGGATCGCGGCGCTGCGTGAACATTCGGACAAGGCGAACGTGGAAGGGCTCGTTTTCCAGGAATCCCTGCTGGCGGCGTCGCGCACCTGGGAACTGACGAATGCGCTGAAGACCGCGGAAACCGTTGCCGGTCAAGCGAAGACGCAGGTGGACACGGCGGTCGGCAAGTTGGAGCAGGCATTCGGCGGGCTCGGTGAGCCGAGCGCGAACGTCGCGCCGCCGGCGACCACCGCACCGGCCGGCGTCAGCTCGCCTGCTCCCGTGAGCAACAACCCTTCATCGCATTCATCGAACAAACCCAATTACGCGATGGGGAATCACAACAACTCCGGATCGTATAGCGGGAGCCATAGCGGTTCGGGAAGTCCGACCTCGAGCGCTCCGACCGGCCCGATGCCGAGCGGCGATATGGCGAAATGGATCGCGGAGGCCAAACAGAAGCTCATCGAAATGGGTTACGACCCCAAGGATATCGATGAGCGTGCCATCGCCACGATCATCGAGCACGAATCGGCGGGCAACCCCTACGCGGAAAACCGGTGGGACAGCAACTGGGAGGCGGGACATCCGTCGAAGGGCCTGATGCAGACGATCGACGGCACCTTCAACGCCTACAAGGCACCCGGCCACGACGACATTTGGAACCCGGTAGACAACATCATTGCCGGCGTTCGCTATTCGATCGACACCTATGGATCGGTCAACAATGTTCCCGGCGTGGTTGCGGTCAATTCTGGTGGGGCATACCGGGGCTACTGACGTCTACCGCTGGTCATTGGCGAGCAGCGCGTACTGCGCGGCCGCTCGCTGCTGTGTTTCCCACAATCGGCCGCCGAGCACCAGGGCCGCGTACCTCCGGTAGGAAACAAAGCATCTGAACTGTGCGTCCTTCGGCGCGACATAGTCCTGCACGCACGCCGCGCCGGGCACGTCCGTCGGCGGATCCACCGCACGGCGGTCCGCCGCGTTGCCGAGCTCGGCGGACTCGGCCACGAATCGCGCCGCGGCGGCGTCATCCGTAGCCCGGAATCCGAAAGCGCTGGGCGCCACCGCGACCCGATCGACGCCCGCTCGCCGCAGCACGGGAAAGCGACCCGATTGATCCTGCACATAGTTCAGGTACCCACGCAACGTCAGGACCACCTCGCCCTGCCCATCCGGCGGGGGGACGACACCCTTGTCATGAATGACCCGGACCAGCACGCCATCCGGGTCCTGGCGCAACGTGCTGAACTTTCCGATCGGTGTCGCGGTGAACTTGTCGAGTTCGGCCACTTCCGCGTCGAGATATTTCTGGGTCGCGTCGACCAGCCGATTGATATCCGCGGTCCGCGTCTCCGCCAGCACACTGATCACATAGTTTCCATGCGGCGTCGTGCTGCCCAGGGTCGGAAAAGCCGGACGCCAGTGTGCGCGCGAGTCAGGGTATTTGGGCAGACTTACGGCGGCATTCTCCGGGTTGAGGCCGAGGTCGACGGCGTCGAGTTCAGCTGCCGCCGCCTTCGCGGCCGTCGCGTCCGGGAAACGTGACACCGTCACGGTCAGGCCGTCACGCTGGCGGCTGTCGGCGGCGGCGTCGGTGAGCGGCGCCCCCTCCTCGACTGAGCCGGTCGAGAACCCAAGAACGAAACCGTGATTCAGCAATACCGCGATGGCAGGCTCCGCGAGATATTGCCCCACCGACTGGGCGTCGGTGTGCACGCGAGCCGATGCACCGATGGCATATTTCGGGTCCACCTCATGGGGACTCAGCACCGCGTCGGCCAATCGCGCGGCCTCCAGTCGCGCGTACCCGAGATCGTCCAGGTGCGCCGCGATCTTGGGCGGCGCGGTCGGAAACCTGCCGGTGTCCAACGCCCGCACATCGGGCTCGCCGGAAACTCCGGTCCCCTGCACCGACGATGCGCAACCGCCCGCGCCAACGGTGGCGAGGACAACGAGGATTGCCGTGGCAACTCGTGGATTCCAGTTCATCAACTCACCTGTGGGAGGTTGTCCAGGACGTTCTGCAGCACCAGTTGCGCTGCCAGACATCTGAATTCGGGATGTTCCGCGAGGGTGGGATTGTCGACCTGCACCGTCACCACCTCCGCGTCACTGCTGTTGAGGCTCCGATACTGGCCTTGCCGAACACAGGTCGGCGAGCCCAATTCCGCCTCGTCCAAGAAGACGAAATTGCCGCCGCCGAGATCGAACGGAATCGGCTTTTCGGTCGGCGCCAGTACCTTCGAGCGTTCGAGGGCGACGGTGACCGTGCCGGTCGAGATCCATTTGCAGGTGTGCAGCTGATCCGGCGCACCATGGACCTGATCGCCGATATTCAGCTTGACGACGATCGAATCGACCAGGGCACAGGGATCGTGGCGGGCGAGCGAATTACGAATGTTCGGAAGTTGCGGGGGCCCTTCGGCTATCCGATGAGCGAGCTCGGCGGCCGCCTCGTCCGCGACACCGCACAACTTGTCGGATGGCGCGCCCGCCACCAGGACAGTAATGCCGAACTGCGGATCCGTTTTCGCGGGTAGGAGGGCCCGTCCGCAGCTGTCGGTTCCGCCGGCCACGTTCTCCAGCACCGGGACGCCTGCCGCACGCCGACCATTGTCTCGGTAGCCCTCGATGCGCTTGATATCGAAGGCGAACCGATATCCGCCGGCCTCGGCCGCACACGTGCCCCATTGCGCAGAGCTCGGCGTCTTCGTCCACTCTCCCAGCGACGAGACCAGCGGATCTTTCACCGCGGCACAGAGATCAATCGACCGGAGCTTCGTGAGATTCAGCGCCGCAAGCGGATTCACCGACGGCTCGGCCGGCCGCTCGTCATCGCCACCGAACAGGGCGATTCCCGCGAACACGACGACGAGCACGGCAATCACCGCCGAGGTCACGATCAAGGCACGCTTGCGCCGCCTGCGCAGCGAACTCTCCCGCTGGATCTCGACGAGCGCCTGCAATCGCTGCTCGAAGGCATCGACGCTGGCGGCCTCCGCATAGCGTGCCGGGTCCGCTCCGACGATCTGCGTGGCGCGGGCGTCGGGCGGTCCTGCGGGCCCTTGCTCAGTCACGGCGATCTGTTCTCCTCGATCTTCGATAGTCGGCCGCACCACATGGCCGGTCGCACTCGTGCCGTCGGAATCTATACGGCGGCACGTCCAACCGGAAGCCGATGACCGCCACCAGCTGATCGCGGCCGGCCACCCGCGAGTGGTGGCCGAGCGGCTTCAACCGTATGCCTCCCCTGTCGTGCCTGTTCCGGGATCGTACCGGTGCACATGTGACACGTCCTGGCGGCGACCGGATTCCGGTTGCGGTCCTCAGGCGAAGGTTTGGTTGCGCGCGGCGAGGGCGGTGCGGAGTTTGGTGACGGCGGTCGGGCCAACGCCGTGCAGTGCGGCCAGGTCACGCTCGGTCCAGGAGGTCAGGTCGTCGAGGGTGCGGATGCCGGCCGCGGCCAGCGCTCGTTCAGCGGGTTTGCCGAGTTTCTCGGGCAGCTCCGTATCGCTCATGGCGTCCATGATGCCTGGTAGCGGCGTTGTTCGCGGGCATACCGGCGGCTACCTACGCACTCGGCGCGATGGTGTGACGTACGCCCCGTAAAGTCGTCTCACAACAGCACCACACGAAGAACGCGGCACACCGTGCAGCGCGAGGAGCACCAGTGTCACTCGATCAGCCACTCGCCCCGCTTCCCCAGGAGGGCATGGGCTTTGCTTCGGCGTGGCCCATCCGGGCGGGTGATGTGGACCCTTACGGCCGGCTGCGATTCGACGCCGTCGCCCGCTACCTGCAGGACATTCAGTGGGAGAACCTGCATAAGACGTTCTTGAGCCGCAGCGATCCGAATTGGATTGTGCGGCGCACGGTGATCGATGTGATCCGGCCGATCCTGTGGCCGGACGAGGTGCAGCTGCTGCGCTGGTGCTCGGCGATGTCGACCCGCTGGACGAACATGCGAGTGCGGGTCACCAGCGCGAACGGCGGGCTGATCGAGACCGAGGGCTTCTGGATCAATATCAGCGAGTCGACCGGGATGCCCGCCCGGATCAGCGACGAGGGCCTGGCCTATCTGGCGCAGACCACGCAGGAGCACCGGCTGCGCTGGCGTCCGTATCTGACCGACACCGCGCCCTCGGAGTCGGACACCGACATGCCATTTCCGGTGCGCGCGACCGACATCGACCAGTACAACCACGTCAACAACGCCTGCTACTGGCAGGCCGTGGAACAGTTCATGGTCGAGTACCCCAAGCTGCTCGCCGGTCCGCATCGCGCGGTCATCGAATACGTGGCGCCGGTGCTCGCCCGCCAGCACGTGACCGTCCGCAGCCGCTTCGAGCCGGGCGATCGCACCGGGCGGCCGGTGCTTCGACTGTGGTTCGTGGTCGGTGGCACCACCACGACCGTCGTCCGCATCATGCCGCTGCCGCCCGAATAAAGAGGTCGCCGACCGGAACCCAGCGGCTCCGGTCGGCAGCACCTTGGCCTCAGCCGCGCGCGGCCTTCAGTAGATCCTCGCGCGTGGTGAACTTGACCCGCGGTCGTCCGGCGGACTTGCCCGCGGCCTTCTCGGCCTGATCGATCGCGCGCCAGCCTTCCCGATCCACCAGATCGGCCTGCCGCTCGCCGAGCAACGCCTTGAGCGCCGCTCGATCCGCCTCGGGCGCACCGAGTTTGCCGCTGGTGAAGTCGGCGATCAGGTTCTCCACGGTCTCCTCGGCGTCGGTCCGGTTCGAGCCGATGACACCGCGCGGGCCGCGCTTGATCCAGCCGCTGGCGTACACGCCGGACAGCGGGGTTCCGTCGGCGCCGAGCACCCGGCCGTGCTCGTTCGGCATGACGCCGCGCCGCTCGTCGAACGGCACGTCGGCGACGGCCGCGCCGCGGTAGCCGATGGAACGCAGCACCAGCGAGGCCTCGATCCGCTCGGTGCGGTCGGTCGCGCGGGCCACCAATTGGCCGTTCTCCTCGAACAATTCGTTGTGCACGAACTCGATCGCCTCGACGTCCTCGGTGCCGGTGAGCGCGGTGGGCGAGGCCAGGTAGCGGAAGACGATCCGCTTGTGGCCCGGATCGCGCGGACCGCCCGCGTACTCCTCGGCGAGGGTGTACTTGAGCTTCAGCGACGGCTCGACGTCCGGATCGTCCAGCAGGGCCTGGCTGGCGTGATCGAGCGCCAGATCGGACTGGTCGACGACCACGTCGATGCCCTTCAGGTGGGCCAGCGCGAGGAACTCCGACGAGGTGTACGCCGCCTGCAGCGGGCCGCGCCGGCCGAGCACGACCACCTCGCGAATATTGCTGCGCCGCAGGGCGTCCAGCGCGTGGTCGGCGATGTCGGTCTTGGCCAGCTCGTCCGGGTCGACGGTGAGCACGCGCGCGACGTCGAGTGCGACGTTGCCGTTGCCGACGATCACCGCCCGCTCGCCGGACAGGTCGAACTGCCGGTCCGCGAAGTCGGGGTGGCCGTTGTACCAGGCGACGAACTCGGTGGCCGAGTGGCTGCCCGGCAGGTCCTCGCCCGGCACGTCGAGGCGACGGTCGGTGGACGCGCCGACCGCGTAGATGACGGCGTGGTGGTGCTTCAGCAGCTCCTCGTGCGAGAGGTGCGTGCCGATCTCGACATTCAGGTAGTACTGCAGGGTCTCGCGCCGGAACGCGGACTCGAACAGACTCGACACCGTCTTGGTGCCCGGGTGATCGGGAGCCACGCCCGCCCGGACCAGACCCCACGGGGTCGGCACCCGGTCGAACATCTCGATCTCCACGTCCGCCCGGCGCAGCAGCTCGTCGGCGGCATAACAGGCCGCAGGCCCCGCACCGACGATCGCGACCCGCAGTGTGCCGAGTTCCTTCGGCGGCCGCGGCGGCGTGACGATCGGATCGAAGTTCGATTCGAGCGGATGCCGTTCGAAATAGGCGGCATTGATGTCGCGGTATCTGGCCAGCGATGCGGTCAGGTCGTCCTCGGAGAAGATCGCCTCCACCGGGCACGCATCGACGCACGCACCGCAGTCGATACAGGTGTCGGGGTCGATGTAGAGCATCTCGGTCGTCGCGAACTCCGGTTGGTCCGGGGTCGGACGGATGCAATCGACAGGGCACTCGGAAACGCAGCTGGCGTCGTTGCAACAACGCTGCGTGATTACGTAGGCCATATTGTGCAGATCCTCGAAGATGTACGTGGGCTGTAGGCCACCCGGTGGGCAGAGGTGGACAGAAACGACACGACGCGGAACCACCGCGATGTGACGCCGCTTTCAGTTTGCCTCGAGTGTGTTCGAGGCCATGCGACCGGAGGCCTTACGGTATCTCCATGGTGCGGACCCTGATCCTCATGCGACACGGCAAGTCGGCGTATCCCGACGGCGTCGGCGACCACGAACGCCCGCTCGCGCCGCGCGGACAACGCGAGGCAGGGCTGGCGGGCCACTGGCTGCGCAAGACACAGCCGACGATCGACGCGGTGCGCTGTTCCACCGCGACTCGCACGAGAGAAACGCTGGCGGCCACCGGGATCGACGCGCCGGTGGTCTACGAGGCGGGCATCTATGAGGCCTCCCCGCAGAGCCTCATCGAGCTGGTGCAGCTCAGCGACGACGACGTGTCGACGCTGCTGGTGATCGGGCATGCGCCCGGAATGCCGTGGACGGCATGGGAGTTGGCGAGCAATCGCAGTTCGACGCCCGCTATCGAGCTCAGTCGCAAGTTCCCCACCTCGGCGCTGGCCGTGCTCGAATTCGACCGGCCGTGGACGCAGGTCGATCCGGGAACCGGCGAGCTGGTGCGTTTCCACATCCCCCGCTGAACCGGCGCTCAGCGCAGCAACTTGCCGCCGACCACCACGACAACGCCGAGGACGACCAGCAGCACGAACGCGGCGAACCCGCCGAGCAGCCACCACACGACGGCGAGCGCGAGTACCACCGGTGCCACCGCGATGGCGGTGATCACCGGGCTTTCCTTGACCGTTGCCAGGGCCGAACGGGCCCTGATCCGGTTGACGTCCTTACCAGGCATGTTTCCAGGGTAGGCCGGAAGCCCGGACTTTGTCGGTGACCGGTGAGATGCTCGGACGATGGATTGGAAAATCGAGCTCATCGCGATTCCGGTAACCGACGTGGATCGCGCGAAGGACTTCTACACCAAGATCGGATTCAACGCCGATCACGATCACCGGGTGAACGAGAACCTGCGTTTCGTACAGCTCACGCCGCCCGGGTCCGGGTGCTCGATTTGTATCGGTGAGGGGATCACCGACGCGGCGCCGGGGAGCGTGCGTGGGATGCAGATCGTGGTTTCCAGTGCGGAGGACGCGTACAAGGAGCTGGTGGCTGCCGGGGTCGACGCGAAGCCGGTGGAAACCCTGGACTGGGGCAAGTTCACCTACTTCACCGACCCTGATGGGAATCAGTGGGCGATCCAGGAATTGCCGAAGTACAACTGAGCGCAGGCTTTTCGGCCTTCAACGGGACGCAGTTCAGTCCAACAGGTCGAACTGATCCAAGTGGATGGCCAGCGGGCACGGTGAGGTGGTTGTGAAAACGTCGGTCACCTCGCCGTCGTCAACATAGCCGAGTTCTTCGGTCAGCCGGAATGCCGCCAAGCTGAGCGGCGGGTGCAGGTCGATGATCCAGTAGTGCGGTATTCCGGCGTCGGCGTACTCGCTGCGCTTCATGACGTAATCCGTTCGCCGGGAGCCCGGCGAGACGATTTCGACGACAAGACGGGTAGCGTGCGCTCGAAGGATCCCACCTTCAGAACGGACTCGTTTGAGTTCGCTCCGTTCGACCACAACCAGATCCGGCCGGCGGACTGTGGCGGGCCCATCTTCAGGAACCAACTGCAGGTTGAGGTCGACATCGCGCACGGCGACCAACTCAGGTGGAAGCTGAAGTTTCAGCTGGGCATACAGATCGCCACCGACAATATTGTGCTCCGGCGTGGGCGACGGCGAAATGGTGAGTACCCCCTCTTGCAGCTCCCTACGGCAACGCTCGTCGTCCTCCCCGAGCGCCATGTAGTCGGCAATCGTCAGCAGCTGCCATGGATCCGGAAGTGCCGTCACCCTCGCTCCTCAGCTCGTCCCCCCTGGTCAGCTCCCAGTGTCCCACGCAAGGTACACAGCCAGCCGGAACCCGACCACGGTTTTACGTACAGTGGAGTTGCTTGGAGTGCACTCCAGGTGACTAGCGTCGACGGGGTTCTACGAGAAGGGCGAGTGTCGTGGGTGAAGCCGCAGTGCATGAGCGAGGTAGCGACTGGGAACTTCCCCGGTTTTCGATCGGGGAGGTGGCCGAGCGGTCGGGCCTCAGCCGGGACACGTTGCGGTGGTATGAGCGGATCGGGCTGATGGATTACATCGGGCGCGATCACGCCGGTAAGCGGCGGTTCAGCAATCGGGACCTGGAGTGGCTCGCGTTGATCGGCCGGTTGCGGACCACGGGGATGTCGGTGGCGGACATGGTCCGTTATGCCGAGCTGGTGCGCGAAGGGGAATCGACGTTCCCCGAGCGGCTGGAGATGTTCCGCAATACCCGCGCCGAGGTGCTCGCCAAGATCGATGAACTCCAGCAGACCGTGGCCGTACTCGATTACAAGATCGACATCTACGAGGGCAAAGCGCAGCTCGCCCGGCCGGCCACGATCACGGTGCAAGACACTGAAGGAGTGAAGGTATGACGAGCGCCGAAACGCTGCCGACGACCACGCTGGGCGCCAGCGGCATCGAGGTGAGTGTGCAGGGCCTGGGCTGCATGGGAATCAGCGAGTTCTATGGGGCCGGAAACCGGTCCGCGGACCTGTCTTTCGTCTCCGCCGGCCGGGAATAGCAAGCACCACAACAGATCAGGAGTTCACCGTGTCCACGCTGACGCTCAATGTCCGCTTCACCGCGAAGCCGGGCCACGAGGCCGAATTGCGCGAGGTGTTGCAGAACATGATCGAGCCGACCCTCGCCGAAGACGGCTGTCTCGGCTACGAGCTGTATCTGCATCCCACCGATGCGAGCCGGATCGTGCTGCTCGAGGAGTGGATCGACGCAGAAGCGCTGGCGGCACATTTCGAGACACCGCATCTGAAGCAGTGCGCGGCCGCCCTGGATCAGATCCTGGTCGAGCCGTTCCAGCTGCGGCGCTTCGCCGAGATCTAGAAATAGCCGAGATCTAGAAATAACAGGCGGCCCCGGCGATCCGATTCGGATCGCCGAGGCCGCGCTGTCTCTACTGAGGGCGCTGTCTCTGCCGGATCGGCGCTGCCTCAGTGGAAGGATCGGCCGCCCAGTGACGCGCTGATGATCGCGGGCGGGGTCCAGCCGACCATGAGATTCGCTCGCTCCTGCGGCGTGAGATCCTGCCTGGCCCAGATTCGGTGCGCGCTGCGGCGGCAGGCGGCGACCAAGGTGGGGGCGGTGCGGTTGCGGAACCTCATGACGTTTCTCCTTTGCTGAACTCTCGATGTTCGTCCGCGACATCGCCCCGCGCGAGAGGCGGCGGACGATCTCTACGAGTTCTGTATGCCGGTGTAAATGCACCGGACCTTGGTCCGTTTGAACGCGCCCCGGCCGGGCGACCGGTCCCGCGGGCCACTAATATCCAGTGGAGTGAAGCCCGATGTACCGCATGACCGCGTCTGGATCGACAAGCAGACGCCCACCGCATTCCGCGCCCTCACTGCGGTCGCGAGCGAAGTGCGCGCCGCAGGCGCCGCAGTCGGCTTGGACCGCAAGCTCATCGAGCTGATCAACGTGCGGGTTTCCCAGATCAACGGCTGCGCCTTCTGCCTGGACACGCACCAGCGCGCCGCGCTCGCCGCCGGGAACACCGACCAGCAACTCGCCGTGCTGCCCGCGTGGCGGCGCACCGAGCTGTACACACCGATGGAACAGGCCGCGCTCGCGCTGGCCGAAATCACCGCCACGCTGCCGGACGAGCACACGATGGAGCGTGAGTACGCTTTCGCTCGCAAGTATTTGACGGACGATCAGCTGTCCGTCGTCGTCTGGGCCGCCACCACGATCGGCGCGTTCAATCGCGTGTCGATCCTCAGCAGACATCCGGTCCGCGCATCGAAGGAGAAGTCGACCATGACCGCAGCCGCCTCGGAAGCCAAGGTTGTCCGCAACGACGAGAAGAACCGCTACGAGGTGTTTTACGGCGGTGACCTCGCCGGGTTCGCCGAGTACGAGGAGCGCGACGACGAGACGGTGTTCATCCACACCGAGATCGACGGCGCGTTCTCCGGCAAGGGCCTCGGCAGCACGCTGGCCAAGCACGCCGTCGAGGATGTGATCGAGCGGGGACGGGTGATCCGGCCGCTGTGCCCGTTCATCAAGGCTTACCTGGAGAAGCACCCGCAGTACGACGCGCATGTCATCGGTAAGGGCGTCCAGAAGTGAGGGAGCGCAGCGAGCGAACCAACAACACAGCGCCCGCGGGAACGACGGAGCCGAGCGCCAGCGAGGCGCAGTCGTGAGCGACCTCGATCCGCAGCCGGCGGAGGCGCTCTGCGAGCCCGCGCCGGGGCCTGGCCCGGTGGCCGAGCTGTACCCGTCGCGGGAGGTGCCGCTCGGCGGCGTGCGCGGCGTTTTCGTGGAACGGGTGCTGCCGCAACGGGATCTGCCGACCGTCGGGGCGTGGTGCTTCCTCGATCACTTCGGCTCGCCGACGGTCACCGATACCGGGGCGTCGCCGGATATCGATCCGCATCCGCATATCGGCCTGCAGACGGTGACCTGGCCGTTCGACGGCCGGATCCGCCATCGCGACTCGGTCGGCTCGGATGTGCAGATCGAGCCGGGACAGCTGAACCTGATGACCTCGGGGCGCGGCATCGCGCATTCCGAATACAAGGTCGCGGGTGCCCACGCCGGACATGGGCTGCAGCTGTGGATCGCCTTGCCCGGCAACAAGACCGGGATCGACCCGCACTTCGAGCAGCACCGCGAGCTGCCGGTCTACGAAGCGCCGGGAATCCGTGCCATCGTGCTGATCGGTTCACTGGCCGCAGTCACCTCCCCCGCCACCGCCTACACGCCGATCGTCGGCGCGGATGTGCGGCTGGAACCGGGTGAGACCACCCTCCCGCTGGAGCCCGGATTCGAGCACGCGCTGATGGTGATCGAGGGTGAGGTGACCGTCGATGGCACACCGCTGACCGCGGGCCCGCTGCTGTACCTCGGCACCGATCGCGACGAGGTCGCGCTGACCAGCACGGCCGGTGCGCATTTCGCGCTGATCGGCGGCGAGCCGTTCGGCGAGGAACTGGTGATGTGGTGGAACTTCGTGGGCCGCAGCCACGAAGAGATCGTGACGGCCCGAAACGATTGGGAGAACCGCGATCTCGGCCGGTTCGCCGACATCGCGGGCCACCCGCCTGAGCAGCGCATCCCGGCGCCACCACTGCCCGGCCTGCACCTGAAGCCCCGCAAGCGCCGGATCGGTCTGGCCAGAACTCCCAATAACTAAGGGACGGCGGTGAACAGCTCGTAGCTGTGACCGTCGGGGGCGTGCACGTAGACACCGCGGCCGCCGCCGAGATGATTGACGGCTCGGTCCCACCCATGCTGTGGGCCCGAGCCGTAATCGACGCCAGGCCACTGTGCCAGTCGCGCCAGCACCGCGTCGAGAGTGTCGTCGTCGACGAGAAATCCGTAGTGGCCCGGTTGGACCGGCCCGCGGTCGTCGAAGTCGAAGGTGAGGTCGGCGTTGATCTGCACCGGCGCGAACGGGCCACTCGGCCCACCCACCGACAGGCCGAGCAATTCGGCGAAAAACGTTGCGGCGGCGTGCCGATCCGCCGCGGGCACGATCGTGTGATTCAAGACAATGGTCACGACTACCTCCAGAAGCATGCGATACGCATACAAATATACATGCAAATCACATACTATTATCGAGGGCGGGCTAGGCTGGCAGGATGAGCAGACGGGCGACCGCCAGGCCAGGAACCGCAGCCGACGGCGGGCCCGCCCTGTTTCGGCTGGTCCGATTCTGGTCCCGGCGCTGGATCAACCGGACGTCGGCGGAGCTGCCCGACGAACTGCGGCACGCCCAGCACATCCAGGTGGTCGAGGCGGTGGCCGCCACCGTCGAGCAGGGCGCCGAGGCCACCATCACCTCGGTGTCGCACCAACTCGGGCTCGACCATTCCGGAGCGAGCCGGATGGTGCGCGACGCCACGGCGGCGGGCCACCTCTCCCGCGCCGAGTCCGAACACGACCGGCGCCGAACATCATTGGCGCTGACCGCCAGCGGCGAGCGCCTGCTCGCGGGTGCCCGCGACTGGCAACGGCAGGTCTTCACCGAACTCACCGCCGACTGGGACGAACTCGACCGGCAGCAGTTCGCCGGATATCTGCGTCGATTGAGTAACGAACTCGAACTTTGAGCCGAGTTGTATTGCGCCCGAACGCCGTGCCGTACTCGGCTGCGCCTGATACTGTCGCCGACGAACACACTGCGCAGGGGGCAGCGCTACCGAAAGAGCACGATGAGAGTTTCCAGAATCTCCGCGACGGCACTGCTGGCCCTGGCGGCCACCGTCATCAGCATCAGCGCCACACACGCGGATCCCGCCACCACCACCCCCGACACCGCGCTCGACGTGCGCGGATCCTTCGCCGAAATCGCCTACCAGGTCGCGGCTTCCGAGGATCGGCGCGCCGCGGTGACGACGATCCAGGACGGTCACTTCGACCTGATCCACGACGGGCGGGTCGTCACATTGACCGCTCCCGACGGAAATGTCGTCGCCGCTCTGCCGATGGCACTGCGCGTCGGCGACAAACGAGTGGCATTGAATCCGGTCATCGAAGAGGCGGGCCATCGGCTCACTCTCGCCCCGGACAACATGTCGCAGGCGCCACTGCGCGATGTGGCCGGCCAGGAACGCTTCTTCGCCGAGGTCGAGAAGGCCATGCCGATTGTGTTGGCGGGTGCGGGAATCGGTGCCGGAATCGGCTTCGTGCTCGGCTTCCCGCTGGGACTGTTCGTCATCGACTTCATCACGGTGCCGATCACCACGGTGCTCGGTGCCGCGATCGGCGCGGCAGCCGGTCTCGCGATGGCCGGCGGTCAGCCCGCGATCGACGCGGCGCTCGAATACGTCTCCGGCGCACCCTGATCCGGCACGGCCGCAAGCACATCGCGGCGAGTAGATCGCCGGTGTGCCACTCAGCCGGTGGAGGAGGGGCGGTGCGCGCGATTGTCGATATCGTCGGCCGAATCCAGGGTCTGAGTTCCGATGACGCGCAACAGATCCAGCTTCTCGGCGGCATCCGTGCCGGGGCGCGGCAGGTAGACCAGCAGGCGTTGGGCGGCGTTCGGGGTGAGCAAGGTTTCGCAGATCGTATCGATCAGGCCGACCTGGGGATGCTGGATCCGTTTGGTATCCGAAAGACGCACTGCCACTTCGTGTTCGTCCCACAGGCGATCGAATTCCGCGTTCACTGAACGCAACTTGCCGATGAACTCGGCGACGTCGGCGTCGCCCGATCGGCGTGCGGCGGTCGCGCGGAGATCCGCGACGTGCTTGCGGCCGAGGCGATCCCAGTCCTGTTCGGGGAACATCGCGCGTGACTCGATATCGGTGAACCAGCGGTAGGCGTAATAGCGATCCCAACCGTGACGATTACCGTGGTCGCCGAGCAGCAGGGTGTGCATGCGGTTCTGCACCAGCACCTCGCCGAGGTCGGTGATCACGGTGGCCGCGGTGTCGTCCAGCTTGGCCAGCAGGTGCATCAGTCCCGGCCCGACGTGCTTGTCGCCGAGTTCGCGTCCTGGCGCCGCGTGGTCGCACAGGTGGTAGAGGTGATCGCGTTCGTCACTGCTGAAGCGCAGCGCGCGGGCCAGCGACGCCAGCACCTGGGTGGACGGGCGCGGCCCGCGCGACTGCTCCAGCCTGGTGTAGTAGTCCGTGGACATGCCCGCCAACAGGGCCACCTCGTCCCGGCGCAGGCCGGGAGTGCGACGCCGGACACCGGGCGGCAAACCTACCTCCGCGGGCGTCAGTGACTCGCGACGGCGGCGCAGGAAGTCGGCGAGCTCGGTTCTGTCCATATGTCCACTTTCCCTCAGAACGGACGACTCAGCCAGGGATCGGCGATCCCCCGATAGGCGATCTCTGCCGCAATCCGTGTCGACGGGTCAGGCTTATCTCATGACGACATCGAAGATCCCCACAGTTCAGCTCGGCAAGACCGGGCCGACCGTCAGTCGGATCGGACTGGGCGCGATGGGCATGTCCGGCGTGTATGGTGCCGCGGACGACGCCGAATCCACCGCCACCATCCACGCCGCGCTCGATTCCGGCGCGAACCTCATCGACACCGGCGACTTCTACGGTGCCGGGCACAACGAGCTACTGATCGGCAAAGCGATCGCCGAGCGCCCCCGCGAAGACGTGCTGCT
This sequence comes from Nocardia sp. NPDC046473, assembly GCF_040645995.1. Taxonomy (NCBI): domain Bacteria; kingdom Bacillati; phylum Actinomycetota; class Actinomycetes; order Mycobacteriales; family Nocardiaceae; genus Nocardia; species Nocardia sp. NPDC046473. Next base: position 590,524 of record NZ_JBEYZJ010000006.1, on the reverse strand, counting down.
CAGCGTGAAGTTCGGCGCGCTGCGCGGACCCGGCGGCACCTGGGGCGGGGTGGACACCCGCCCCGAGGCCCTGCGCAACTTTCTCGGGTACAGCATGCAGCGGCTCGGCGTCGACTACGTCGACATCTACCGGCCGGCCAGGCTCGACCCGAATGTCCCGATCGAGGACACCGTCGGCGCGATCGGCGAGCTCATCGAGGCGGGGTATGTCCGGCACATCGGGCTGTCCGAGGTGGGTCCCGACACCATCCGCCGGGCCGCGGCGGTGCATCCGATCGTCGATCTGCAGATCGAGTACTCGCTGATCTCGCGCGGCATCGAGGCCGAGATCTTGCCGCTGTGCCGCGAGCTCGGCATCGGTGTCACCGCCTACGGTGTGCTGTCTCGTGGGCTGCTCAGCAGTTCGGTGCAGGCCGGAACCACCTTCGGCGCCAACGATTTCCGAGCACACAGCCCGCGCTTCCAGGGTGCGAACCTCAGTCAGAATCTGAAGCTGGTGGATGCGCTCGCGGAAATCGCTGCGGGCAAGGATGTTTCGGTCGCTCAACTCGCCATCGCCTGGGTGTTGACCCGTGGCGCGGACATCGTGCCGATCGTCGGCGCGCGGCGGCGCGAGCGCTGGGCCGAAGCCGCAGGCGCACTGGATGTCTCGCTGACCGCAGACGAGTTGGCCACCATCGAGGCGGCGGTGCCCGCCGATCAGATCGCCGGTGACCGGTATGCCAGCGCGCAGATGGCGATGCTCGACAGCGAGCGCTGAGTGGGTGGGTGCGCTCGTTCACCGAGCGCACCCACGCCGCGACTACTGCCTACGTGGCCGGATAACAGCGGTGAATGCCGCTGCCGCCACGGACTTTCCGGTGTTGTCGGTGATGTTCACCGGCACTTCCAGCTCGATCGATGTGCGCGCCGCGATATCCGAGCGCACCTGCTGCAGGGTATCGCCGGATACCTCGGACGTCGCAAGATACGGCCCCGCATCACCTTTCGCGCGCGCCCGATATTCGATCCGCCCGTCCCTGGCGACGATGAAGGTCTCCCCCATCAGGTCCACGATGCCCGAGACGGACGCGCCCATCGCCGCCGTCTCGGCCAGGCCGAACAACACCGCCGCGTGCAGGTCGCCGTTGTGATTCAGGTGTTCGGCCCGTGGCGTCATCCGCACCACGTTCCGCCCGGCATCGAACTCCACCCCTTCGATCCCGGTGTACTGGATGAACCCCAGCTTCTGGAACCCCGCCATCACCAACTCGCCCATGGCCGCGCTGTCCATCGCATCTCCCACTACATGACTGAAACGTGTTCTAATTTAATACCGCGTGGGGTGCGCGTTGTCCATGCGGAGCGGCGTTGCCGAGGTGCTCGGTGGCTGATCAGGTCAGGGCCGGTGGTATGCCTTCGGCAGCTGGTAGCCGCGTTCGGCGAGGATGGTGCGCAGCAGGTCTGGGCGGTTGGTGATGAGGCCGTCCACGCCGAGGTCGATCATCGCGGTCATGGTGGCTCGGTCGTCGACGGTCCACGGCACCACTCGTATGCCGCGCTGGTGGGCGGCTCGGACCAGACCCGCCGTGGTGAAAGGTTGATAGCCGGGGTCTTCGATGCTGCCGTCCTGCGGGTCGCCGTGTACCGGCGATACCGCGTCGGCACCGAAAGATGCTGCGGCGCTGACGAATTTCTCTTGAAGTGAGCCTTGGAAGTCGTCGATGTCGATGCCGCCCAACCATGGCGACGCGCCGGGCCGGCCTTCCTGCAGGAATTGCTGCCCGTTGGTCAATGCGACGAGCGGCAATTCAGGTGCGACCTCGCGCATCCGCATGAGCGAGCCCCAGTCGAAACTTTGGATGGTGACCTGTTTTTCGAGGTGCGCGCGGTGCACTTCGGCCGCGATCACCTGTACGAATTGCTCGCGAGGCGCGGTTTGTTCCGGCGCACCCGCTTCGACTTTGGACTCGACATTCAGCATGACGTCGTCGGCGTGATAGGCGTGCACGAGGTCGAAAACCTCGGATAGCAAGGGCATTCGGGCACCCGGTACCGTTTGCTGATCCGGAAATGCGGCCAGTCGTTTCGAGCCGCAGTCGATGGTGCGGACCTGAGCCAATGTCAGGTCTCGAATGAACCTGGTACCCGGCACATAGGGAAACTTCGGATCACCGGGGAAGGCCGCAGCGGTGTCGATGCACTTGTCCGGACTCGGATCGCGGTCATGGGTGACCACCGGAAACCCGTCCTCGGTGATCTGCACGTCCAATTCCAGTGTGCGCACGCCGAGTTCCAGCGCATTCGTGAACGAGGCCAGCGTGTTCTCCACCACCAGCGCCGCCCCGCCACGATGCGCCTGCAGATCGAACTGCGCCAGCGGCCCACCCGCCGACGCCGCACCCACGTTCAGGACACCGCTCAGCAGGAGCGCCGCGACGCCCACCGCACCCGTTCGACGCATGCCTCCATTGTGACGACCACCCCCGACGTCGCGGTGACGCCTGAATGAATCCCAGGAACCACCGCGATCCTCGGGTGGCTCAAGGACGCTTTATGTCAATGTGCTCCGCTTCAGGTCGTCCGGTTCGGTCTTCGCCTCGGTCGCGCAGGTCATCCCAGGCCGCAAGCACGACGATGCCGATGAGCAGCAGCGCGCCGAGCGCCACCGCGAGTGTGTAGTTCACGGCCCGAGGTCAGGCCAGGCCACCGGGTTTGCCGAGTAGGTCGCTCAGCGCGGCGTCGATGAATTGGGTGTCTTCGGGATTCTTGCCGTGACCGGCGAAGTGGCCCCAGATGCCGGGAATCACGCGGAGTTCGGCGTTGGGGATGTGCGAGACCGCCCAGGCCTCGTCCTCCGGCGGGAAGTACAGGTCCTTCTCGGCGGGCAGGACCAGGGTGGTTGCCTTGATCGAGGCGAGGGCGGCCTCGGTGTCGCCGTCGAAGCCGGGCGTGCGGCCGACGTCGGCATGCTGCCAGGTCCACAGCATGGTGAGCAGGTTGTTCGGGTCGCGGCCGTCGAGGAAGAAGCCTTCCCAGAAGCCGATGAGGAAGTCCTCCAGGGAGGTATAGCCGAGCTTCTCGTACTCCTGCTGCCAGTAGAAGGCCTGGGAGAAGCCCCAGCCCGCGTAAACCCTTGCCAGGGCGCGCAATCCGGTGGTCGGCCAGTTCTCGCCGTACCAGCCGCCCGCGAAGGCCGAGTCGGCGGTCAGTGCCGCTTTCACGCCCTCCAGGAAAACCTTGTTGTGCAGGCTTGTTCGCGCGGAGCCGCAGAACGGGGCGATTCGCTCGACCATTTCCGGATGACTCACCGCCCACTGGTAGGTCTGCCCCGCGCCCATGGACCAGCCGGTCACCAACGCGAGCCGCTCGATGCCGAATTTCTCGGTCACCAAACGATATTGGGCCGCCACCTGGTCGTAGACGGTGATGTCGGGGAAGCGGGCGCGATCGTAGGGCTGCAGGGTGTTGCTCGGCGAGCTGGACAGGCCGTTGCCGAGCATGTTCGGCACGATGATGAAATACTCGGCCGGATCGAGTGCCATCCCCGGGCCGATCAACCACTCGTTGTCCCAATGTCGCCCCGAGTACCACGTCGGATAGACGACGGCGTTGCTCTTCTCGGCATTGAGCACACCGTAGGTGGCGTACGCCAGGAAGGCTCCGCGCAGCGTGGCACCATGCTGCGTGGTGAAGTCACCGAGATCGAAGATCTGGTGGTACTCGGTCATGAAGCGACTCGCTTTCGCAACGGGCGGACCAGGATTCGGCAGGCCCAGCCGTGCTCCCGCACCACCCACCAACCAAACCCCTTCAATTGAAAATATTCTTACAGAAAATATCCCCCCAAAAATAAATTTCCCATCACTCTTTCCACCCCCGAACCAGGTAGCCGCCCCCGTCTGCGAGCGCCGCCGCCTCCTGGCCGATCTGCCGGTGTCGTTCCTGTGGTGGCAGGAGGTTTGGCTACGGTGGTGTGCTCGATTCGATCGGCTGGGCGAGGGAGGAGTAGCTGTGACTGGTCCGATGCTTTCTGGTGCGACGGTGCAGGAGATTCAGCTGGAGTTGGTGCGGCGGCGGCGGTTCAACGACTTCGATGGTGGGGTCGTAGTCGCGAGTTTGGAGCGGCATCGGGAGCTGTGGGTGGCGGTGTTTATGGATCGGCTCGGAGTGGCTTCGGCCGAGCACCCTGACTGGCTGGCGCCGATGTCGTTGATCAAACTGCGCGATCTACCCGACAACACCTGGAACGTGGACACGCTGTTCGTGCTGACCGAGAGCCTGGACAAGGCGCGGGAGTTGGCTCGGGTGGCGGAGGAAGAGCGTTGGGGGGCAAACGAAGTGATCGTGCAGGACAACGCGGACGAGATGGGTGACGCACTCGGTAGCTGGCCGTACACCGAGGGTGTGCTGACAGCGTGGTGGGATTAGCGCCTCGGCGGGGTACGCAAGCGGCCCCCGCTCCGTGGGGAGCGGGGGCCGGATGTTGTTGCGCGGTACCGGGTTAGCGGTAGTCGCTGAAACCGTAGTCGTCGAGCGGGACTGCGGCGCCGGTGGTTTGGCCGAAGCTGTCCGGGCTGTAGTAGGTGTCGTCGTAGGACGGCACCGCGTACGCGGCGGCACGGGCTTCTTCGGTCGGCTGCACCGTGATGTTGCGGTAGCGGTTGATACCGGTACCGGCCGGGATCAGCTTGCCGATGATCACGTTCTCCTTGAGGCCGATGAGCTTGTCGGAGCGGCAGTTGATCGCCGCGTCCGTCAGGACTCGAGTGGTCTCCTGGAAGGACGCCGCCGACAGCCACGAATCCGTCGCGAGCGACGCCTTCGTGATACCCATCAGCACCGGGCGACCCGCCGCGGGCTCATTGCCCTCGGCGACGACGCGACGGTTGGAGGCCTCGAACTCGGACCGCTCGGTGAGCGAACCGGGCAGGAACTCCGTGGCACCCGAGTCGATGATCGTCACGCGACGCAGCATCTGCCGGACGATGACCTCGATGTGCTTGTCGTGGATCGACACACCCTGCGAACGGTAGACCTCCTGGACCTCGTGGACCAGGTGGATCTGCACCTGACGGGGACCCATGATGCGCAGCACCTCGTGCGGATCCGCCGCGCCTTCCAGCAGCTGCTGGCCGACCTCGACATGATCGCCGTCGGAGAGCAGACGCTCGGTGCCGTCGTCGTGCTTGAAGACACGCAGACGCTGACGCTTCGAGAGCTTGTCGTAGACAACCTCTTCACCACCGTCATCCGGGATGATGGTGATCTTGTAGAAGCGGTCGTCGTCTTCCATCCGCACCCGGCCACTGACCTCGGCGATCGGAGCCTTGCCCTTCGGCACACGGGCCTCGAACAGCTCCTGCACCCGCGGCAGACCGCCGGTGATGTCATCGCCCGCGACACCACCCTGGTGGAAGGTACGCATGGTCAGCTGGGTACCGGGCTCACCGATGGACTGCGCGGCAACGATACCGACGGCCTCACCGATGTCGACCAGCTTGCCGGTGGCCATCGAACGGCCGTAGCAGGTGGCACAGACACCGGTACCGGTGGTGCAGGTCAGCACGGAGCGGACCCGAACCTCGGTGATGCCTGCCCCGAGCAGCGCGTCGATCGCCGGGTCGCCGAGGTCGGCGCCCTTACCGATGACGAGGTTGCCCTTGGCGTCCACCGCGTCCGAAGCGAGCGTGCGAGCGTACGCGGAGGTTTCCACGTGCGCGTCGCGGATGAGCGAGCCATCCGCCTGCTTGTCGGCGATGTGCACGATGATGCCGCGCTCGGTGGCGCAGTCGTGCTCGCGCACGATCACGTCCTGCGAGACGTCCACCAGACGACGGGTCAGGTAACCCGAGTCGGCGGTACGCAGCGCGGTATCGGCCAGACCCTTACGAGCACCGTGGGTGTTGATGAAGTACTCGAGCACGGTCAGGCCCTCACGGAACGAGGACTTGATCGGGCGCGGGATGAACTCACCCTTCGGGTTCGTCACCAGACCCTTCATACCGGCGAGGGTACGAGTCTGGGTGAAGTTACCCGTGGCGCCCGACTCGACGATCGTGATGATCGGGTTGTCCGGCGGGTAGTGCGCACGCAGTGCCGTACCGACCTCTTCGGTCGCTTCCTGCCAGATCTTGACCAGGGCGTTGTTGCGCTCCTGGTGATCGAGCGCACCACGCTGGTACTTCTTCTCGATCTGATCGGCAAGCGCCTCGTAGCGCTCCATGATCTCGGTCTTCTCCGGCGGCACGAGCACGTCGGACATGGAGACCGTCACGCCGGAACGGGTGGCCCAGTAGAAGCCCGCGTCCTTCAGCTTGTCGACGGTCTGCGCGACCACGATCATCGGGTAGCGCTCGGCCAGATCGTTGATGATCGTCGCCTGACGCTTCTTCGGCATCTGCTCGTTGATGAACGCATAGTCCGCCGGGAGCAGCTCGTTGAACAGCACGCGACCGAGGGTGGTCTCGGCGATCCACGCGTCGCCACGGTTCCAGCCCTCCGGGAACAGCTTCGCCTCGATGTCCTTCGGCGGGCGCTGGTGGATGAGCCGGACCTTGATCAGCGAACGCACGGTGAGCTCACCGCGGTCCACCGCCATCTGTGCCTCGGCGGGCGAGGAGTAGACGCCGAACTCGGCCTTGTCCTTGCCCGCGGCCTTGTACTCGCCCTTCGCGCCCTCTTGCAGGCGGGTCAGGTAGTACAGGCCGGTCACCATGTCGAGTCGCGGCATGGCGAGCGGTCGACCGGAGGCCGGCGACAGGATGTTGTTCGAGGACAGCATCAGGATGCGGGCCTCGGCCTGCGCCTCCGCGGACAGCGGAAGGTGCACGGCCATCTGGTCACCGTCGAAGTCGGCGTTGAACGCTTCACAGACGAGCGGGTGCAGCTGGATCGCCTTACCCTCGACGAGCTGCGGCTCGAACGCCTGGATGCCCAGACGGTGCAGGGTGGGCGCGCGGTTCAGCAGCACCGGGTGCTCGGCGATGACCTCTTCGAGGACATCCCACACCTGGGGACGCTGACGCTCGACCATCCGCTTGGCGGACTTGATGTTCTGCGCGTGGTTCAGGTCGACCAGACGCTTCATCACGAACGGCTTGAACAGCTCCAGCGCCATCAGCTTGGGCAGACCACACTGGTGCAGCTTGAGCTGCGGGCCGACCACGATGACCGAACGGCCCGAGTAGTCGACGCGCTTGCCGAGCAGGTTCTGACGGAAACGACCCTGCTTGCCCTTGAGCAGATCGCTCAGCGACTTCAGCGGGCGGTTACCCGGTCCGGTGACCGGACGGCCACGACGGCCGTTGTCGAACAGTGCGTCGACGGACTCCTGCAGCATCCGCTTCTCGTTGTTGACGATGATCTCGGGCGCGCCGAGGTCGATCAGTCGCTTGAGGCGGTTGTTGCGGTTGATCACGCGGCGGTACAGGTCGTTCAGGTCGGAGGTGGCGAACCGGCCACCGTCGAGCTGAACCATCGGGCGCAGCTCCGGCGGGATCACCGGAACGGCGTCGAGCACCATGCCCATCGGCGAGTTGCCGTTGGTCTGGAAGGCCGCGACGACCTTGAGCCGCTTGAGCGCGCGCAGCTTCTTCTGGCCCTTACCGCTGCGGATGGTCTCCCGCAGGTTCTCGGCCTCGGCGTCGATGTCGAAGTTCTCCATCAGCTTCTGGATGGACTCCGCACCCATGGCACCGGTGAAGTACTCGCCGTAGCGGTCGATCAGCTCGCGGTAGAGGATCTCGTCCACGATGAGCTGCTTGGTGGCCAGCTTGGTGAAGGTGGTCCAGATCTCGTCGAGCCGGTCCAGCTCACGCTGGGACCGGTCGCGGAGCTGGCGCATCTCCCGCTCGCCGCCGTCCTTGACCTTGCGGCGCACGTCGGACTTGGCACCCTCGGCCTCGAGCTCGGCCAGGTCGGCCTCGAGCTTCTGGGCGCGGGCCTCCAGGTCGGCGTCACGCTGGTCGGCGACCGCCTTCTTCTCGACCTCCATCTCGGCCTCGAGGGTGCTGAGCTCGTTGTGGCGCAGCTCCTCGTCGACACCGACGATGACGTAGGCGGCGAAGTAGATGATCTTTTCCAGATCCTTCGGCGCCAGGTCGAGCAGGTACCCGAGGCGCGAAGGCACGCCCTTGAAGTACCAGATGTGGGTAACCGGTGCGGCCAGCTCGATGTGGCCCATCCGCTCACGACGCACCTTGGCGCGAGTCACCTCGACACCACAGCGCTCACAGATGATGCCCTTGAAGCGGACACGCTTGTACTTACCGCAGTAGCACTCCCAGTCCCGGGTAGGACCGAAGATCTTCTCGCAGAAGAGTCCGTCCTTTTCCGGCTTGAGCGTGCGGTAGTTGATGGTCTCCGGCTTCTTCACCTCGCCGAAAGACCACTGGCGGATGTCGTCGGCGGAGGCAAGGCCGATCCGGAGTTCATCGAAGAAGTTGACGTCTAGCACGTAACTTCCTTTCCCCTATTCGGGTCGAATTCGAGCAAAAAGTTCACTAGTTGGTGGAACGCGGGGCCGGATGTCGTTGAAAACCAACGACATCCGGCCGACCGCCTAGTTCGCCAGATCGTCGACGGTGGCCGCTTCGTTCCTGGACAGGTTGATGCCCAGGTTCGCCGCAGCGCGCTCCAGATCCTCGTCGTCGCCGTCGCGCATCTCGATCGCCGCGCCGTCCGAAGACAGCACCTCGACGTTGAGGCACAGCGACTGGAGTTCCTTGAGGAGCACCTTGAACGACTCCGGAATGCCCGGCTCCGGAATGTTCTCGCCCTTGACGATCGCCTCGTAGACCTTCACGCGGCCGACGACGTCATCGGACTTGATGGTGAGCAGCTCCTGCAGCGTGTAAGCGGCGCCGTAGGCCTGCATGGCCCAGCACTCCATTTCACCGAAGCGCTGACCACCGAACTGTGCCTTACCACCGAGCGGCTGCTGGGTGATCATCGAGTACGGACCGGTCGAACGGGCGTGGATCTTGTCGTCAACCAAGTGGTGCAGCTTCAGGATGTACATATAGCCGACAGCCACCGGGTACGGGAACGGCTCGCCGGAGCGGCCGTCGAGCAAAGTGGCCTTGCCGTTGTCGTCGACCATGCGATCACCGTCGCGGTTCGGCAGGGTCGAGGCGAGCAGACCGGTCAGCTCCTCCTCGCGGGCGCCGTCGAACACCGGGGTGGCGATGTTCGAGTCGGACGGTGCCGCCAGCATCTCCTCCGGCAGCGCCTTGGCCCACTCGGGACGGGTCCCGTCCGCGGCCACGCCGACATCCCAGCCCGCCTTGCCGATCCACCCGAGGTGGGTCTCCAAGATCTGGCCGATGTTCATACGACGCGGCACACCGTGGGTGTTCAGGATGATGTCGACCGGGGTGCCGTCCGGCATGAACGGCATGTCCTCGGTCGGCAGGATCTTGCCGATAACACCCTTGTTGCCGTGGCGACCGGCGAGCTTGTCGCCGTCCTGGATCTTGCGCTTCTGCGCGACGTACACGCGCACCAGCTCGTTCACACCGGGAGGCAGATCGTCGTCGTCTTCGCGCGAGAACACGCGAATGCCGATGACCTTGCCGGACTCACCGTGCGGCACCTTCAGCGAGGTGTCGCGCACTTCGCGCGCCTTCTCACCGAAGATCGCGCGCAGCAAGCGCTCTTCCGGGGTCAGCTCGGTCTCGCCCTTCGGGGTGACCTTGCCGACCAGGATGTCGCCGTCACGAACCTCGGCACCGATGCGCACGATGCCGCGCTCGTCGAGGTCGGCGAGGACCTCGTCGGAGACGTTCGGGATGTCCCGGGTGATCTCCTCGGCACCGAGCTTGGTGTCGCGAGCGTCGATCTCGTGCTCTTCGATGTGGATCGAGGTGAGAACGTCCTCTTCCACGAGGCGCTGCGACAGGATGATCGCGTCCTCGTAGTTGTGGCCTTCCCACGGCATGATCGCGACGAGCAGGTTCTTGCCGAGCGCCATCTCACCGTTTTCGGTGCACGGGCCATCGGCCAGCACCTGGCCGACCTCGACCCGCTGGCTCTCGTCCACGATCGGCCGCTGGTTCGCGCAGGTGCCCTGGTTGGAGCGGGCGAACTTGCGCATCCGGTAGCTCTTGCGAGTCCCGTCGTCGGCCATCACGGTGACGTAGTCGGCGGAGACCTCCTCGACCACACCCGCCTTCTCGTTCACCACGACATCGCCGGCGTCGACAGCCGCGCGCAGCTCCATGCCGGTGCCCACGACGGGGGCCTCGGAACGGATCAGCGGGACGGCCTGACGCTGCATGTTCGCACCCATCAGGGCGCGGTTGGCGTCGTCGTGCTCGAGGAACGGGATCATGGCCGTCGCGACCGACACCATCTGGCGCGGCGAGACATCCATGTAGTCGACCTCGTCGGCGGCGACGAGCTCGTTCTCCTCGTTGCCGCGGCGGCAGAGCACCCGGTCTTCGAGGAAGCGGCCGTCGGCGTCGACCGGCGAGTTGGCCTGGGCACGAACGTGCCTGTCCTCCTCGTCGGCGGTGAGGTACTTGACCTCGTCGGTCACTCGACCGTCGATCACCTTGCGGTACGGCGTCTCGATGAAGCCGAACGGGTTGACCCGCGCGTACACCGACAGCGAGCCGATCAGGCCGATGTTCGGGCCTTCCGGGGTCTCGATCGGGCACATGCGGCCGTAGTGCGAGGTGTGCACGTCGCGGACTTCCAGACCGGCCCGCTCACGGGACAGACCACCCGGGCCAAGGGCCGACAGACGGCGCTTGTGGGTGAGACCCGACAGCGGGTTGTTCTGGTCCATGAACTGCGACAGCTGCGACGTTCCGAAGAACTCCTTGATCGCCGCGACCACGGGACGGATGTTGATCAGGGTCTGCGGCGTGATCGCCTCGACGTCCTGAGTCGTCATCCGCTCGCGGACCACGCGCTCCATGCGCGACAGGCCGACCCGGATCTGGTTCTGGATGAGCTCGCCGACAGTACGCAGGCGACGGTTACCGAAGTGGTCGATGTCGTCGACGTCGACCGGCACCTCTTCGCCGCCGGGGGCGGTCATCACACGGTCACCCGCGTGCAGGCGGACCAGGTACTCGATCGTGCTGACGATGTCTTCCTTGGTGAGCACCGATCCGGTGACCTGCTCGCCGAGGTGGATACCCAGCTTCTTGTTGATCTTGTAGCGACCGACCCGCGCCAGGTCGTAGCGCTTCTCCTTGAAGAACAGGTTCTCCAGCAGGGTCTGCGCGGACTCCTTGGTCGGCGGCTCGCCCGGACGCAGCTTGCGGTAGATGTCCAGCAGCGCCTCGTCCTGACCGGCGGTGTTGTCCTTCTCCAGCGTCGACATCATGATCTCGGAGAAGCCGAAACGCTCGACGATCTCCTCGTTCGTCCAACCGAGCGCCTTCAGCAGCACGGTGACCGGCTGGCGACGCTTGCGGTCGATGCGGACACCAACGGTGTCGCGCTTATCGATGTCGAACTCCAGCCACGCACCACGCGACGGAATGACGCGCACGCTGTGCAGGTCCTTCTCGGTGGTCTTGTCGACGGAGTGGTCGAAGTAGACACCCGGCGAACGAACCAGCTGTGAGACGACGACGCGCTCGGTGCCGTTGATGATGAACGTGCCCTTGTCGGTCATCATCGGGAAATCTCCCATGAAGACCGTCTGGCTCTTGATCTCACCGGTGTTGTTGTTGATGAACTCCGCGGTGACGAACAACGGCGCCGCGTAGGTCATGTCCTTGTCTTTGCACTCGTCGATGGAGGCCTTGACCTCCTCGAACCGAGGGTCAGAGAAAGACAGGGACATCGAGCCGGAGAAGTCCTCGATCGGCGAGAGCTCCTCGAGCACCTCCTCGAGTCCCCCGACTAGCCCGACATCGCCGCGAAGGGCGACCTTTTCACGCCATGACGGCGAACCGATCAACCATGCAAATGAGTCCGTCTGTAGATCGAGAAGTCCGGGCACCTCCAAGGGTTCACGGATCTTCGCGAAAGACACCCGCAATGGGGCTCCGGGGATTCCGGCAACTGCCTTGGTCTGGGTGGAGACTGCCAAGATGCGTCCTTCCAGCACCTCACGCGCGCCGCGTGGTGGTCCGCGACCGTCGCTTGTCTGCTACGAATTCCGCTGGTTACAACCCGAACGAAACCCGAACAGGCAACAACAGAAGTAACACCGGAAGGTGGAACTTACGTGTGCAAATCGAGGTATGGACAGGAGGCAGCCAGCGCAACGTCCAACCGTACACCAACCGTCACGGGGGTGTCAACCTACCACCCGTGCGCACATTCACGTGGCTGGCGCGCCGTGTCCGAATCGCTGGCTGCGTCGGGGACGACGGGGCGTAATGGAGCCACTGTGACAGCTGCCGCTGTTGTGAATAGCGTGACGGCTCCGGCGAAACTCGTCAAGTAGGCGGCACCGACCAGCAGCAAGTGAGATCCCCTGGGCCGCTGGAAGATCACTGGTCGACGATGTCGCTGGCCAGCCAGCGATCGCCCACCTTCTGCATGTGCAGCACGATCGGACCCGCGACGCTCTGCTGCGCGGCGCCGTTCTTGGTGGCGCTGACGACCAGATTGACCAGCAGCTCGGCCCGATCATCGGTGAGCAAGGTCACCGCGATCGGATCTGCTTTGGCATCGGCGCTGGTCTGGGCCTGTTTTACCGCCGAGATGGTGGTGTCGGCGTACTTGTCCAGATCGGCCAGCATCTTGCCGGTGAGCACCTGGCTCGCGGTGTTGCGGTAGCCGTCGATGTCCTTCACGTCGTAGGCGTAGACGGTCTTCAGCGCGTGATCGGCGGCCGCCCGCACCTCCTCGGTGGCCTTGTTGTCGACGAACGCCTTGTTCGATTCGTCGACGCCGGGGCGGGACGCGGCGACCGCCGCGAATCCGCCGAGCAGCAGCGCGGCGATCAGCATGGCGGCGATCATCGACCAGAACGAGCGTCCCGACTTCGAGCTGCCGGAACCTTGAGAGCTGCCGGAACCGCGGAACGCCTTCTTCCGGCCACCCACTGTCTTTGCCTGCTCGGGACGCTTGTCTTCCCGCGCCGGACGCGTCGCCGCGGGCCGGGTGGTGCTCGTCACCCGCGGCTTGCGGGCCGGTGTAGTGCGCGACGCGGCGGGCCGGGCCTGCTGGTCACCGGCAGGACGACGCTTGGAGGTGACCCGGTTGATCGGCTTACGAGACGGCATGACTGGTTCTCCTACGATCCCGGCTTGGGCGCGGCGGGCGGCTGGTCGGCGGGCGGCGCCTGCGGGGACTGGGCCTGGCCACCGCTGAGCAGCACCGGCTGACTGAGCGAGGAGATCTGCTCGGCCTTCCAGACGTCGCCGGTCTTGGTCACGTCGATGTTCCAGGTGTAGCGGTAATCGGCGGGCGGCTTGCCCTTGGCCAGCTCGGTCACCTGCAGCACGACCAGGGCGGACGCCTTGTCCTTCTCACTGTTCAGCGTGGTCAGCGCGGAGCCGAGCACCTTGGACTTCATCCCGACGCCGGTCTGCTTGGCCAGCGTCTCGGCCTGGTCCTTGTTCTTGTCGGCCGAGTCGAGCAGCGCGCCGGTCATCGAGGAGCGGGCCAGGGCCAGCGAGCCGGGCACGTCGTCGAGGTTCATCGAGGTCATGTTGAGCGCGGCCTGGCGGGCGGCGTCGAGCGCGGTGTCGCGAGCATCGCCGCGCGGGGCATCGCTGACGGCCGAGCGCACCCAGCCCGCGCCGAACCAGACGGCCGCGACGAGGGCGACGACCACTACGGCTGCGGACGCGACCAGTGCGACCGTGCGGACGACTCCGCGACCCGAGTCGGGCGCCGCGGCCGGAGCGTCGGCAACCACCTCGGATGGCAGCACGCCGTCGGCGGGGTCTGGTGCTTCCGGCGGCTCGGTCGAGTCGAGCTGCTTGGTCAAATCTGCGGTCACGCCAGTCACCCTAACGTCGTCATTGCTGGTCACCGCTTCGGCGTAACTCCCATCAGGGTTGCCATCTGCACGGCGATCGGGGTCAGGTTCAGCCGCTCCGGGTCGGTCTTGGGGGTCGAATCCCAAGGCTGCACGACATTCGGATCGGCGAGGTCGGCCCGTTCACCGCCGCGCACCGCGGACGGATTACCTTGCGGCACACGGCACTTCGCGTCCTTGTTGAACGGGAACTCATCGCGGGTGTCGTCGAAGTTCGGGTTCTGCGCCTTCATCTGTTCGAGGATCCGCTGAGTGCCCTCGTAGCCGACGGTACAGGCCGGCGGATTGTTGGCCTCCAGCACGAGACCGAAGTGCGTGGTGCCGTCGCCGGGCGCGGTGGACGAGCCGCCGACCGACATCTGCGGCAGGAACTGCAGCAGCGGACGGATCGCGTAGAACTTGGGCGAGATGGTCAGCAGCAGCTGGCGCAGGTTGCCGAGGTTCTGGGTGAGCGCGCCGCCGCTCTCGTGCAGCAGCGCGTCGATCTGCTGGCCCGCGTCGTTGCCGGTGCCGATCAGCCGCCGGATGTCCGGGTCGCTGGAGCGCAGCTGGGCGGTGAGCTTGTCCAGGCCGTCGCTGAACTCGCGGATGGCGCCGGACTGCTCGGCCTGGGTGCCGAGCACGACCTTGCCGTCGCGGATCAGCTGAATGGTCTGCGGCAGCGTCTCGTTGAACGTGCTGGTGAACTTGTTCAGCGAATCGACGAAGACCTGCAGGTCGTCGCCCTTGCCGTCGAACGCCTTGCCGAGCTCGCGCACGGTGGTGTTCAACGCGGCCAGGTCGACCGAGCGGGTGAATGTGTCGACGCTGGCGACCAGCTGCTCCACCGGCACCGGCGTGGTCGCCGAGGTGATCAGCGAACCGTCGTGCAGATACGGCCCGGTATCGGTGGTCGGCTGCAGGTCGACGAATTGCTCGCCGATCGCGGAACGGTTGGCCACCACGGCTTTCGCGGTCGCCGGGATCTTCGGCGAGCTCGAATCGATGACCAGGTGCAGCAGGACGCCGTCGCCGGTGAGTTCCAGCTCGCCGACCCGGCCGACCGGCACACCGCGGTAGGTCACCTCGGCGCCCTTGTAGATGCCGCCGGTCTGCGCCGCCTGCACCTTCACGTCGTATTGACCGAGGCCGACCATGTGATCGAGCCGAATGTACTTGGCACCGACGAAGACAACGCCGACCACCGCGATGACGACGAACATGATCAGCTGCCAGCGAACCAGTTTACTCATCGGGTACCACCCACTCCGAGTTGCTCCAGAATCGCGCCCACCGGATTCGGCGGCACCCCCGGCGCGGGCGGCTGCGCCATGTTCGGCGGCAGCGGCAGGATCGATACCGTCGGCCAACCGGGCCGCGGACCGTTGCCGTTGTAGTACGGGTTGGTCGGATTCACCGGCACGCCGGGACCGATCGGCGGGATGTACACCGGATCAGGCTTGCCGACACCGAGATTGCTCAGCGTGACGCCGATCTGCTGATCCACCGACAGCCAGGTGTTCACCGACCCACCGAAGGTGGACTCCAGCGTGGAGTCGGGGAACGGATAGGTCGGGATCAACGGCAACGCGGTGATCAAATCCGGCGCGGACTTGCCGAGTTCCTGCAGCGTCGGGCGCAGCGCGGTGAGATCGCGGATCAGGTCGTCTTTCGAGTG
Organism: Nocardia sp. NPDC046473; assembly: GCF_040645995.1. Lineage (NCBI taxonomy): Bacteria > Bacillati > Actinomycetota > Actinomycetes > Mycobacteriales > Nocardiaceae > Nocardia > Nocardia sp. NPDC046473. The sequence continues at coordinate 574,931 of NZ_JBEYZJ010000006.1, read as the reverse complement.
ATCGAGCACGTCGAAACCGGCCTGCCCGACCCGATCCAGCTGGCTGAGCAGCCCGACCAACTGCGGACGCTGCTCCTCCAGGATCTTCACACCCTGCGGCAGCTCGTCGAGGATCTTGCCGATCTGGTCGGTCTGCCTGCTCACCCGGCTGCTCAGCAGGTCGAGACCGTCGAGGGCCCTGGTGATGTCGTCGACCTGATCGTCGAGTCCCTTGATCAGGATGTTGGCCTGATCGAGCAGCGAACGCACCCGGTCCTCGCGGCCGCCGATGGTCTTGTTCAGCTCGGTGACGATCGGCTGCAGCTGTGCGACGCCACCACCGTTGAGCAGCAACGACATTGCGCCGAGCACCTGCTCGATCTCGGTGGCGTGCCTGGTGTGGTCGACCGGGATCGTCGAACCGTCGGTCAGCTTCTTCGGGTCCGGATCGGTGGCGGGCTTGGACAGCTCGATGAACTTCTCGCCCAGCAGATTCGACTGGCGCACCTCGGCGCGCGCGTTCGTCGGCAGATCGACCGAGGAGTTCACCACGGCCCGCACGGTCGCGGTCCACTGGTCCTTGCCGATCTTGATCTCCTCGACCCGGCCCACCGGCAAGCCCTCGACCTTCACCGCGGACTGCGGCACCAGGTCGAGCACGTCGTCGAACTGGATGTCGATGCGCATCGGATGGTCACCGACATCGGCGCCACCGGGCAGCGGGACGCTGTAGATGCCGTCGGACGCGCACGAGGTGACCAGGGCCGCGGCCAGCCCGACGGCCACGGCAGCACCGAGACCGCGTGTGACGGAACGGATTCGGCTACTCACCGCTCACCTCCCTGCGACGGCGGAGTCCGGTCCGACGGAATGCCTGGTACGGTGCCCGGCACCGGAGCCCGCTGCTCGTTCTCCCCGCTGAGGATGCCGAACGGCAGAATCAGCGTCGGCGTCTTCACCCCGGCGGTGATCTGGTCGGAGATCTCCTTGCAGTGGTCCAGGATCGGGCGCATCTGCCTGCCGAGCGCGTCGAACTGCGGATCACCCGGCCGCAACTTGGACACGTCGATCAGCTTGCACATGACACCGAGCGGGTCCTGCAGGTCGGTGAAGTTGGCGCGCATGTCGAGGGTGCCGGATTCGGCGTTGTGGATGTTGATCAGGTTGCTCAGCGCCAGCGGCAGCACCGGCAGCGCGGCGGCCAGGTCGTCGCGCTGATCGGACAGTGTCTTGGTGAGCGTGACCAGGCCCTCGGCATTGCTCGCGATCAGGTCGCGGTTGTTGTCGATGAACCGGGCGACATCGCCGAGCGCGACCGACAGCAGATTCAGCGCGGCGCCGAGGTCGCTGCGCTCGCTGGCCAGGAAGCTGGACAGATCGGCGAGCTGGGTATTGAACTGGCGCACCTGCGCGTCGTTCTTGGCCAGCATGGCGACGAAGCTCTGCAGGTTCTTGACGGTGTCGAAGATGTCGCCGCGCGCGTCGGACAGGTACTTGGCCGCCTTGGACAGCTGGGTGAGGCTGTTGGCCAGTGCCTCGCCGTTGCCGTCCAGATTCGCCGCACCCGTGCGCACCAGGTCGTTGACCGCGCCGTCTTTGTTGGCGCCGTTGGGGCCCAACGCATCCGAGAGCTCGGTGATGCTCTTGTACAGCTGGTCCACCTCGACCGGCGTCACCGTGCGGTCCCGCGGAATGGTCGCGGTGCGCGGCATTTTCGGTCCGCCGGTGTAGACCGGGGTCAGCTGGATGTAGCGGTCGGACACGATCGAGGGCGTGATCTGCGCGGCGCGTGCGTCCGCGGGTATGTCGAAGGAGCGATCGACGCTCATCACGATCTTGACCTGATCGCCCTGCGGCTCCACCGAATCCACCGTGCCGACCGGAACACCGAGCACCCGCACATCCGAGCCCTCGTAGATGCCGACCGAGCGATCGAAGTAGGCGGTGATCTTGGTGGTGGTCAGTCGATCGAAGGTCCACCACAGCACCCCGGCGGCGACCAGCGCCACCACCGCGACGAGCGCGATGGCGATCTTGGTGCCGCGCCCGGAATTCCGTAGCCCCTGCAGCCGGCCCGCCATGTCAGTTACCTCCCATGTTGCGGATCGGCGGACGAGCACCGGGGACATCCGGCAGCGCGGGCGGGATCAGGTTGACGATCACCGCGTCGAACCAGCGACCGGTGCCGAGCACGCTGGCGTAGATCCCGTAGAACGGCGCCGCCAGCTCCAACGTCTTGGAAATGTTCTGCTGGTTGGCATTCAGCAGATCGATCGAACCGCGCAGGTTCTTCAACGCGGGGCCGATCTGCTCCTCGTTGTCGTGCACCAGCGCGGTGAGCTCCGCGGACACCGTCTTGGCGCCGGAGAGCAGCTGCGCGATCGACTGCTGACGGATGTTGAGCTCAGCGAGCAGCTGGCCGCCGTTGGCGAGCAACCGCTCGAACTGCGCGTTGCGGTCGGCGAGCACCTGGGTGGTCTGCCTGGTCGCGGCGAACAGCTTCTTCAGCTCCTCGTCCCGCTTGGCCAGCGTCTCCGACAGGCGGGCAACACCGTCGATGGAGCCGCGCAGCTCCGGCGGCGTGGTCGAGAACGCGTCGGAGAGCACCCGCATGCTGGTGGCCAGCTGCGCGGTGTCGATCTGGTCGATGTTCTTGGCCGCGTCGGTGAAGGCGTCCACCACGTCATACGGAGCGACGGTGCGCGACAACGGAATCCGGGCCGACGGGTCGGCCGCGCGAGAGCCCTTCGGGTCCAGCGCCAGGTACTTCTGGCCCAGCACGGTCTTGATCTGGATCGACGCGGTGGTCTCGCTGCCGATCCAGGCGTCCTGGGTGCGGAAGTCGACGAGCACCTTGGGGCCGTCGAGGCGCACGTCGGATACCGAGCCGACCTTCACGCCCGCGATGCGGACCTCGTTGCCCTTCTTCAGGCCCGCGGCCTCGGAGAATTCGGCGGTGTACTTGGTGCCCGCCCCGATGATCGGCAGCCGGTCCAGGAAGAACGCCGACACCGTCACCAGCAGCACCATGGCCAGGCCGAGCACGCCCATGAAGACGGGGCTGCGGCGTCCGAGCAGAATCCGGTCGTCCATCAGCGGGCCTTCCCGGCGCAGCGCGGCGCGGCATTGGTATACAGCGGCTGATTGATCGTCGGCAGTCCAGCGGGCAGGTTCAGGTTCGGTGCATCCGCCGTGCCCGGCCCGACGACGATGTCGATACCGCACAGATAGAACTGGAACCAGGAGCCGTAACTGCCTACCCGGCCGAGCTTTTCCATCTTGATCGGCAGGTTGCGCAGGACGTCGTTCATATCGTCCTTGCGGTCGTTGATGGTGCCGGTGAGCTGACTCAGCCCGGCGATCGAGCCCTGCAGCGTCGGACGCACCGGGACGAGCAGGTCGGCGGTGGCCGAGGCCAGGTTGCCGAGCGAGGTCACCGAGCGGCCGATCGTGTCGCGTTCCGCGGACAGCCCGCTGACCAGCGCCTCGGTATTGACGATGAGCTGATCGAACTGGTCGTGGCGCTGGTTGACCGTGTCGAGCACGGCGGTCAGATTGCGGACCAGCTCACCGATCACCGCGTCCTTGTCCGCGATCTTGTTGGTCAGGCTCGCGGTGGTGGCCACCAGGTCGTGGATGGTGCCCTGCTCGCCCTGGAACACCTGGATGATCTCGAAGGAGAGCTTGTTCACGTCGTCGGCGGTCAGCGTGCGGAACAGCGGACGGAAGCCGTTGAACAGGGTGGTCAGGTTGAGCGCGGGGTTGGTGCGCTCCAGCGGGATGGTGCCGCCCGCATTGAGCTTGCGGCCTTGCTCGCCGGTGCCCTGCTCGAGCGCGATGTAGCGCTGGCCGACCAGGTTGCGGTAGCGGATGCTCGCGGTGGTCGAGGCGGGCAGCCAATTCCGGTCGGTGAGTTCGAAACTCACCTCGGCGAGGCGCTTGTCGACGATCGCGATATTGGTGACCTTGCCGATCCGGACACCGGCAACGCGCACCTCGTCCCCCGAATTGAGCGAGGTCACGTCGGTGAAGCGGGCCTTGAACTTGGTGCCGTCGCCGCTGTAGTTGGCGATGGACAGGCCGAGCACGGTGGTCGCGAAAATCGTCACCACAACGAAGATGATCAGCTTGGTGAGCGGGCCGCCGAGGCCGCGCAACTTTTGCTTCATCGAACGCTCACCTCGCTGCCACGGAACGCGGGCGCACCGGCCCTGGTCACCCAGCCCGGCACCTGATCGGGCGAAACACCCTGGGCGGCACCGTAGATCGCACCGAGCGACTGCTGCTCCATCGGCGAGCCCGCGATCGTCGCGACATTGCTCGCCGGGTAGACGCCGAACTGCGGCGGCGACATCTTGCCCGTCTCCTGATCACCGGGGTTGCGGCTCGGCACCGCGTAGGAGCCGTCGTTGTTCGCGCCGCCGGTGTACTGACCGGGATCGACGCCGAGCGGCTTCTCCGGAATGCACCACGGCCCACGGTCATCCAGCCACCGCGGCTCGTCCTGGTTCGGCAGGTACCTACCGCGCGGGTTGGTCAACTCGATGGTCACCCTGGTGCCCGGGTTCTTGGTGCCCTTGCCGAGGATCTCGTCGATGCGCGGCCGCTGCAGGGCGAAGTTCGCCATCACACACGGGAAGGTGGGCGAGTAGGTGGCCAGCTGCTCGAGCAGCGGGCGCGAGTCGGCGGACAGGTCGATGATGTTGTCCCGGTTGGCCACCAGGAAATCGGCGGTGTCCGAGGAGGCCGGGGTCAGCACGGCGTAGAGCGCATCGATGTCGAAACGCCGTTGCACGATGGTCGCGTTGGTGGTTCGCAGGTTGTCCAGCGCGTTCACCAGCTGCGGCGCGGCATCGGCGTAGGTGGCGGCCACCTCGGCGAAGCTGCGCAGGTCCTGCTGCAGATCCGGCAGCACGCCGTTGACCTGACGGAAGATGTTGTCCAGCTTGTCCACGCTCTCGCCGAGCGCGAGGCCCTGACCGGACAGCGCCTGGGACAGCGCGCCGAGGGTGGACGCGAGGTCCTGCGGCGGAATCGCTTGCAGCAGCGGCATCAGGTCGTCGAGCAGCTTGCTGAGTTCGATCGCGTTGCCGCTCTGGTCCTGCCGCAGCGTCACGCCGTTGGTCAGGTGGGTCGCACTGCGGTCGGCGGGGATCACCAGGTCCACGTACCGCTCGCCGAACAGCGTCTTGGGCAGCAGCCGGGCCGTCGCATTGGACGGGATCTGATCGGCCTTGTCCGGATGGATGGCGAGATGCAGTGTCACCTTGCCGTTCTCGGAATTGCTCGACCGCACGTCGCCGACGGTGATGCCGCGCACCTTCACGTCCGCGTTCTTGGTGAGCGCGTTGCCGACGCTGTCGGTGACCAGGTCGACGTCGACCGTCTTGACGAACTGCTTGTTGTAGATCGCGATGGTCGTCGCGAGAAACAGCGCGACCACCACGAAGAACGCGATACCCAGCACTCGGATGCGCAGCTTCTCGGTAGACCGCCAGGCCTGCACCCCGCGGCTCATGACTCCACCTCGCTGGCGCTCGGTTCCGTCATTCCCCGGGACGCTGTGTCATTGATTCGCTCGCTGCGCTCGCTCATCCGGCCACCCGCACCGTCGTCGTAGTCCCCCAAATAGCAAGGCTGAGGAAGAAATCGAGCACGTTCACCAGCACGATCGCGGCACGCACCGCGCGGCCGACAGCGACGCCGACACCGGCCGGTCCGCCGGTGGCGTGGAAGCCGTAGTAGCAGTGCACCATGATGATCACGAACGCGAACACCAGCACCTTGACGAACGAATAGAGCACGTCTTCAGGTGGTAGGAACAGGCTGAAGTAGTGGTCGTAGGACCCGCTGGATTGCCCGTTGAACCAGATGCTGATCATCCGCGACGCCAGGAACGTGCCGAGCAGGCCGACGATGTACAGCGGGATCACCGCGAGGAAGCCGGCGATGACCCGGGTGGTGACCAGGAACGGCACGCCGGGCACCGCCATCACCTCGAGCGCGTCGATCTCCTCGGAGATCCGCATGGCGCCGAGCTGCGCGGTGAACCCACAGCCCACCGTCGCCGACAGCGCCAAAGCCGCGACCAGCGGCGCGATTTCGCGGGTGTTGATGTAGGCGGTGAGGAAGCCGGTGAGCACGGAGCTGCCGAGCGCGTCCAGCGCCTTGAAGCCCTGCAGGCCGACGACCACGCCGACCGACCCGGACATGAACACGATGACGCCGATGGTGCCGCCGATCACCGCGAGCGCGCCGCTGCCGAAGGTCACCTCGGCCAGCAGCCGCATGACCTCCTTGCGGTAATGCACTGCGGTGCGCGGGATCCAGGCGATGGCGCGCGTGTAGAACGACATCTGCTCGCCGGCCCGATCGATCACCTTCAGCGGTGAGCGCGCGATACTGCCCGCCCGGCGAAGCGATTTGGCGAGAGCGGGGTTGCGGTACTGAGTGGCCACCGGTCAGGCGCCCTTGGCCGGGACGACCTGCAGGTACACCAGGGTGAGGATGAGGTTCACGAAGAACAGCACCAAGAACGTGATCACCACGGACTGGTTCACCGCTTCACCAACTCCCTTCGGGCCACCTTTGGGGTGCAACCCCTTATACGAGGCGATCACGCCGGCTATCAGACCGAACACCAGCGCCTTGAACTCGCCGATCCACAGGTCCGGCAGCTGCGCGAGGGCGGAGAACGACGCGAGGTACGCGCCGGGCGTGCCGCCCTGCAGCAGCACATTGAAGAAGTAACCGCCCGCGATGCCGACCACCGAGACCAAGCCGTTCAGCAGCAGCGCAACCACCGTCATGCCGAGCACGCGCGGCACAACCAGCTTGTGCACCGGATCGACGCCGAGCACTTCCAGCGCGTCGATCTCCTCACGGATGGTGCGCGAGCCGAGGTCGGCGGCGACCGCCGAACCGGCCGCGCCCGCGATGATCAGCGCCGTGACAATCGGCGCCGCCTGCTGCACGGTGGCGAGCACACTTGTTGCGCCGGTGAAGGATTCAGCACCGAGCTGTTTGATCAACGAGCCGGTCTGCAGCGCGACGACCGCGCCGAAGGGGATGGCGACCAGTGCGCTGGGCAGGATCGAGACACTCGCGATGAACCACGACTGCTCGATGAACTCCCGCCACTCGAACGGCCGGCGAAACGTCTTGCGCATCACGTCTACGAACAGCGCAAAGATGTTGCCGGCCTGGCCGAACCCCGACTCCAGTGGAGTCCGCAATCGCGCCAGGGAGGAATTCACGATCGCAGATGTTACCCGTTAGTTGTGTTGTGTGAAGTAGTGGCTTCATACGCGCCGCCCTGGTAACCACCCTGGTCGCTGTTGTTGTACGCGAGCACCTGCGTCTCGTCGTTCTGATCAAGTGATTCGCGAATCGCGGTCTGGGCCGCGTGCGGCAGCGTGTGCATGATCTCGCGGACGCGTTCCTTGCGGCGCCGCACGGCCTGCCGAACCGGCATGCCGGGGGTCGCCTGCATCTGCGGGATGATGCCCTCGATCTCCTCGGCGCCACCGTGGTGATGGCCACCGTCGAACATCGCCTGCTCGCGCGCCATCTGGGCCTCGTCCTTCTCCTCGGACATGCCGATCGGGCCCTGCATGCGTCCGTTGAGGAACTGCTTGACCACCGGCTCGTCGGAGGTCAGCAGGACCTCGCGCGGGCCGAACATGACCAGCTGGCGGCGGAACATCATGCCGATGTTGTCCGGCACGGTGCGGGCCAGGTTGATGTTGTGCGTGACGATCAGGATGGTGGCGTCGATCTGCGCGTTGATGTCGATCAGCAGCTGGCTGATGTAGGCGGTGCGCACCGGGTCGAGGCCGGAGTCCGGCTCGTCGACGAGGATGATCTGCGGGTCGAGCACGAGGGCACGGGCCAGCCCGGCCCGCTTGCGCATACCGCCGGAGATCTCACCGGGCAGCTTGCCTTCGGCCCCGAGCAGACCGGTCAGCTCCAGCTTCTCCATGACGATCTTGCGAATGTCGGATTCCGACTTCTTCGTGTGCTCACGAAGCGGGAACGCGACGTTGTCGAAGAGGTTCATGGATCCGAACAGCGCGCCGTCCTGGAACAGCACGCCGAAGAGCTTTCGGATCTCGTAGAGCTCCTTGTTGGAGCAGGTGGTGATATCGGTGTCGCCGATGTAGATCGAGCCGCGCTCCGGGCGCAGCAGGCCGATCAGCGACTTCAGAAAGACTGACTTGCCGGTACCCGACGGGCCGAGCAATGCGCTGACCTCACCGGTCGGCAAGGTCAGGGAGACATCCTGCCAAATTCGCTGGGATCCGAAGGACTTGGTAATGCCTTCGGTTCTGACCTCGACGCCCACGCCAACCTCCACAATTTCTCAGCGAGCTGCCCACCAGCTAACCGCGTGCTCGGTCTCGCGGTGTGTCACGTCACAGTGGGTCGGGCCACTGTATCCCAAGAGCGAGACGGGGCACACCCCAACCTGACTGAAGAGTAACCCCGTTTCATTCGCTATTTCCGGATTGTTGGCGCAGGTCGCCACAAATAGCAAACGGGCGGCCCCCGAAGTGGGGACCGCCCGTCGGCGATTCGGTCAGGAATTACTTGACCGAGACCTTGGCGCCGGCCTCTTCCAGCTTCGCCTTGGCAGCCTCGGCGGCATCCTTGGCAACCTTCTCCAGGATGGCCTTCGGCGCGCCCTCGACGAGGTCCTTGGCTTCCTTCAGACCCAGGCCGGAGACGATCTCGCGGACCACCTTGATGACCTGGATCTTCTTGTCGCCCGCACCCTCGAGGATGACGTCGAACTCGTCCTGCTCTTCGACGGCCTCGGCGGCCGCACCCGGGCCGGCCGGACCGGCGACGGCGACCGGAGCAGCGGCGGTGACCTCGAACTTCTCTTCGAACTTCTTGACGAAGTCCGACAGCTCGAGCAGGGTCATGTTGCCGAAGGTCTCCAGCAGTTCGTCAACGTTGGCCATGATGTTGTTCCTTTCGGTAGTTGTTGTCTATGAGGGCGAGCCGCGCGCGATTCACCCGCATGGGGGTTATTCAGCGGCAGCGGCGGGTTCGCCACCGGCTTCGGCCTGCTTCTTCTCCACGAGCGCGGCGGCAAGGCGAGCCACCTGCGACGCGGGAGCGTTGAACAGACCGGCGGCCTTCGCCATGTTGCCCTTCATCGCACCGGCCAGCTTGGCCAGCAGGACCTCGCGGGACTCCAGGTCGGCGATCTTCTCGACCTCGGACACGGACAGCGGTGCGCCGTCCATGTAGCCGCCCTTGATGATGAGCGCCTTGTTTTCCTTCGCGAAGGTCTTGAGGGCCTTCGCCGCGGTGACAGGCTCGCCGCTGATGAAGGTGATCGCGGTCGGTCCGACGAACAGGTCGTCGAGGCCTTCCACGCCCGCCTCGGCAGCAGCGCGCTTGACCAGGGTGTTCTTGGCGACGGAGTACGTGGCCTCGGCGCCGAGCGCACGTCGCAGTTCGGTGAGCTTGCCGACCGACAGACCACGGTATTCCGTGACAACGGTGGCAGTCGAGCTCTTGAACTGCTCGGTGATCTCCTCGACCGCGGTAACCTTCTCGGGTTTTGCCATACTTCGCCTCCTCTCTGATGGTCGGTATGTAACGAACTACCGATCATGGGGACGGCGACAAAACAAACGCCCCGGACGCAAGGCGTTCCGGGGCGCACAAATAACTCACGGCCTCGGTTCTCCCTGCGTGGGCCGCCGGCAATGTCGCCGGACCTTCGACCGAGCCCATGCGGGCTCGACGACCAACGGTCTTCGGTAGAACGGATTGGGTAGGAATCGAACTGGTCGATAACTGTTGTCCAATGTACCCGGACCCACCCCCATCTGCCAAAACGGGGTGGGGCTGAGGCGAATCGGGACCATTCAGCGCCCGATTCGATGTGTCAACCGTCACAGTCGACCCATCCATGTGGCCGAGATCGCGGCTTGAAGGTGTTACCAACAGTGACAGTTACTGTTTGACTGCTGAACTATGGCAACCTCCATAGTCGATCCACCGGTGCTGCTGGAACGACGTAACCAGCGCTTTCTCGCCTTGGCCGTGATCTGCCTCGCCGAGCTGCTAGTCGTCCTGGACAACACCATCGTGAACGTGGCACTGCCCTCGATCGGAGTGCAGCTGCGCACCGGCGTCAGCGGCCTGCAATGGGTCGTCGACGCGTACACCCTCACCTTCGCGGGCCTGTTGCTCGCCTTCGGCAATCTCGGCGACCGGCTCGGCCGCCGCCGGGTCATGATGGTCGGCCTGGTCGGCGTCGGCGCCATGTCGGTGGCGGGCGCGCTGTCCGGCTCGATGGGCGGCGTGATCGCCGCACGCGCCGCGATGGGCGTGTTCGCCGCCGCCGTCTTCCCGGCGACGCTCGCGCTGATCATCAACATCTTCCACGACAAACGCGAACGGGCCCTTGCCATTGCCGCGTGGACCGCGATGGCCGGGTTCGCCATCGCGATCGGCCCGATCTCCGGCGGCTGGCTGCTGGAACACTTCACCTGGCACTCGGTCTTCTGGATCAACGTGCCGCTCGCGCTCGTCGCGCTCGCCGCCACCCTGCTCTGGGTGCCCGAATCACGCTCCTCGCAGGTCGGCAAGCTCGATCTGCCCGGCATCGCGCTGTCCATCGCGGGCATCACGCTGGTGGTCTGGTCCATCATCGAGGCGCCGCGCTTCGGCTGGCTCTCCTCGACGACCTTGGGCACCGGCGGGCTCGGCCTCGCGCTGGTTATCGCGTTCGTGGTCTGGGAATTGCGCACTGCCGCACCGATTCTCGATATGACACTGTTCCGCAATCGGCGATTCTCGATGCCCGCCTTGTCGATTGCGATCTGCTACTTCTCGATGTTCGGCTTTCTTTTCCTCATCACCCAGTATTTCCAAGGCGTGCGTGAATACACACCGCTCGAATTCGGTATCGCCTCACTGCCTTTCGCGTTCTCGGTGGCGATCGGCGCACCGATTGCCACCCTGCTCGCCCAGCGATTCGGGCCGACGCCGGTTATTGTGACCGGCCTGTTGAGTACCGGACTCGGGCTGTATCTAGGTGGTCAGGTAACGGTGGACAGTCCGTATGTCACCGACGTGCTGCCCGCCATGGTGTTCATGGCGCTCGGCGTCGGCATCGTGCAGGGACCGGCCACCGAATCGATCATGGGCTCGCTGCCGCTCAACGAGGCGGGCGCCGGGTCGGCGGTCAACGACACCACCCGCGAGATCGGCGGCACCCTCGGCGTCGCGGTGCTCGGCTCGATCGTGGCGTCGTACTACACGACCCGGATCGCCCCGCGCATCGACGCGCTGCCCGCCGGCCTGATGAACGACAACGAGAAGGGGCTGGTGAAGTCCAGTCCGCTCAGCGTGCTGGAGATCCGCAAGCGCCCGCTTCCCCAGTTCTTCGAGAGCCAGCGCGAAAACCTCATCGTCGCCATGAAAACCGCCGCACTGGAGGGCTCGCACACCGCCTCGCTGGTCGCGGCGGCCGCGGTGGTGGTGTGCGCGATCGTGGTGGCGATGTTCCTGCCCTGGGGCGTGCCGGACGGCGAGTCGGTGTTGCTCGGCTGGCGCAAAGCCGGGGAACCTCAAGAGGATTCGACCAGCTGACCCACGCAGCCGATGGCGGGCCGGGATCCGATCGGGTCTCGGCCCGCGTCGTGCTCAGGTCGAGGCCCTGGCGACCAGATTGTGCAGCGCTTCGATTGCGCCGCTGCGGAATTCGGCGGTAGCGACCAGACCGTCCGGTCCGACGTCGTCCCGGCCGACCGGCAACCGAGCACAGATGTCGGGGTCCACGTCGGCGCCCACGTAGCCGAGGACGAGCGCCAAGGTCGCGGCCGCGCCGTCACCACGGCCGAGCGCGGCCACATTGATCCAGGCGGTCGGCTTCTCGTAGAGATCGGCATTGCCGACGGTCCAGTCGAGCAGGTTCTTCAGGCTGCCCGGCAACGTGCCCGCGTACTCCGGGGAGCAGAACAGCACCGCGTCGGCCTGCGAAAGCTGTTCGCGCAGTGCGAGAACCGACGGATGTCCGGTGCCGTCCTCGTCCGGGTTGAAGGCAGGCAGGTCGGCGAGGCCGTCGAACCACCGCGCCTCGATGCCGTCGGCGGCGAGCGCCTGGACCGTGCGCAAGGCCGCGGAATTGGTCGAAGCACTGCGCGTGCTCCCGGAGATGAGCAGGACAACCGTCATCTCAGGGCCAACGATCCCGCGCCCGGAATTAGTCCGATCCCGCGAACGCGCAAGGGCGGGAACGCGATTCGCGTTCCCGCCCGTGCGGACGTGCTCAGGTGCTACTTAAGGAGCCGGCCCTTTCGAGCGACCTGCAAGCAGTCGCTACGCGTCCTCGTCGAGGAGGTTGCGGGTGCGGTTCGGGTCCACCGGGATGCCCGGTCCGGTGTTCGTCGAAACCGTCACCTTCTTGACGTAGCGGCCCTTGGCGGTCGACGGCTTCACACGCAGGATCTCCTCCAGCGCGGCGCCGTAGTTCTCCACCAGCGCGGCATCGGCGAAGGAGGCCTTGCCGATGACGAAGTGCAGGTTGGCCTGCTTGTCGACGCGGAAGTTGATCTTTCCGCCCTTGATCTCGTTGACGGCCTTGGTCACGTCGTTGGTGACCGTGCCCGTCTTCGGGTTCGGCATCAGGCCACGCGGTCCGAGGACACGCGCGATCCGGCCGACCTTGGCCATCTGGTCCGGGGTGGCGATCGCGGCGTCGAATTCGAGCCAGCCGCCCTGGATCCGCTCGATCAGGTCCTCGGCGCCGACGGCGTCCGCACCGGCGGCCTCGGCCTCGGCGGCCTTCTCGCCGGCCGCGAACACGATGACGCGGGCGGTCTTACCGGTGCCGTGCGGCAGGTTGACCGTGCCGCGAACCATCTGGTCGGCCTTGCGGGGATCGACGCCGAGACGGACGGCGACCTCGACGGTCGCGTCGGTTTTGGTGGTCGCGGTCTCCTTGGCCAGCCGCGCGGCGGCGAGCGGGGAGTACAGCGCGTCGCGATCGACCTTCTCGGCCGCGGCGAGATACGCCTTGCTTCGTTTTGCCATGATTCTCTGTCCTTAGTTTCTGGTTTCAGCCGTGGTTATCGGGCCTGGCCGGCCCTCCCACCGTGAGCGGATGTGCTCAGCCTTCGACGGTGATACCCATCGAACGGGCGGTACCCGCGATGATCTTCGCTGCCTGGTCGATGTCCTTGGCGTTCAGATCTTCGGCCTTGGTCTTGGCGATCTCCCGGACCTGGTCCATGGTGATCTTCGCGACCTTGGTCTTGTGCGGCTCAGCCGAACCCTTCTGCACACCGGCGGCCTTGAGCAGCAGCCGAGCGGCGGGCGGGGTCTTCAGCTTGAAGTCGAACGAGCGATCTTCGTACACCGAGATCTCGACCGGGATGACGTTGCCACGCTGCGACTCGGTCGCGGCGTTGTACGCCTTGCAGAACTCCATGATGTTCACGCCGTGCTGACCGAGCGCGGGACCCACCGGAGGGGCGGGGTTCGCCTGGCCGGCCTGGATCTGAAGCTTGATGATCCCGGCGAGCTTCTTCTTCTTGGGGGGCATCTTTCTTTCCTAGGTGTCTGTTTTCCTTGCTCTTTGCAAGTCCTGGTGAATCAACCCGTGGTCCGGGCCGATTCATTCCGTCGAGGACGGAACGTCTTAGATCTTCGCGACCTGGGTGAAGCCGAGCTCCACCGGGGTCTCGCGGCCGAAGATCGACACGAGCACCTTGAGCTTCTGCTGCTCGGCGTTGACCTCGGAGATGCTGGCGGGCAGCGTCGCGAACGGGCCGTCCATCACGGTGACCGACTCGCCGACCTCGAAGTCGACCTCGATGGTCGGCTTGGACACCGACTCGGCGGAAGAATCGCCCGAACCCGCGGCACCGGCGGCGGCAGGCGCCTTCTTCTGCTGGGCGGCGGGGACGAGGAACTTCACCACGTCGTCGATGGACAGCGGCGACGGCCGCGAGGTGGCGCCGACGAAGCCGGTGACACCCGGGGTGTTGCGCACCGCGCCCCACGACTCGTCGTTGAGTTCCATCCGGACCAGGATGTAGCCGGGCAGCACCTTGCGGTTGACGTTCTTGCGCTGGCCGTTCTTGATCTCGGTGACCTCTTCGGTCGGCACCTCGACCTGGAAGATGTACTCCTCCAGGTCCAGGTTCTGCACGCGGGTCTCGAGGTTGGCCTTCACCTTGTTCTCGTAACCGGCGTAGGAGTGGATGACGTACCAGTCGCCAGGGGCGCGACGCAGCGCGGACTTCATCTCCGCGACCGGGTCGGCGGGCGCTTCGTCGATCGGAGCGGCGGCGGCAGCGGCCTCGTCTTCGGTCTCCGACTCGGCGACCTCGGCGTCAGCGGCGTCCTCGGAGTCCACGTCCTCGGAGTCTTCGACGGTCGCGGCGTCTTCGGTCGTGGGATCCACCACCGCGTCCTCGACCGGGAACTCTTCGTTTGTGTCGTTCTCCGGGGTGCTCACTGGGGCACTCGCTTCCTGTGTCGTCACGTACATCCTCTGCGTGCCGGGGCCGGGCGCGCGGCGGAATTACTCCGCCCGGGTCCGCCCCGGAGATCGGCCGGCGGGCTGACCCTTTCGAGCGACCTGCAAGCAGTCGCAAGCGCTGGCTTCTGCTAGCCGAACAGCCAGTTGACACCCTTGATGAACGCGATATCCAACCCGCTGATGAACGCGACCATGAAAATCACGAACACCAGAACAACGCTCGTATAGGTGACCATCTGCTTCCGATTGGGCCAGATCACCTTGCGCAGTTCCGCGACTACTTCACGCAGGAACTTGATCAAACGCTTGAACGGATTACGCGTTCCGCGTTCGGCCCGATCGGTCTTGGCTGCCTTGCGCGACGTAGGTCGATCCAGAGTGGCGACCGAACCCGTGTCGGACGACGCACCGCGAGTCCGCCGGGCAGAACGCTTGCCACTCGGACGAGCTACTCCGGCGGAGTCATCGCCGTCGTCGGTCGCATGCGCGCCCAGGCGATCTTCCCGCTCGCTCACGTCGATCCTTTCGTCGCTGGCATCCAGGGCAGGGGCGACAGGACTTGAACCTGCAACCTGCGGTTTTGGAGACCGCTGCTCTGCCAGTTGAGCTACGCCCCTTCGGTTGGATCCGTGTTGGCCGTCCAACCACTGTTCGGTATTCAGTTGTTCAGTTCTGGTGTCACACAACACGCGCGCCACTCCGGCAGTTGCCGGCCCCTCGGCGAAATCCTTGCGGATTCGCTTGGAACCAGCCCTACAGAGCAGCGCGCAGCGGCTGGTGACCCCAGAAATCTGAGTGTACGTTACCGCCCACGTCGTTAGCCAATCAGGGTCAAGCGACCAGGTCAGGCCAGTTGGACGGTTGCCGTCGCGCGCCCGAAGATCTTGCGTCCCGCCGACTTCGCCACGATGGCGACGACCGCGGTCCGCGTCTCCGGATCCACAGACTTCACC
This sequence comes from Nocardia sp. NPDC046473, assembly GCF_040645995.1. Classification (NCBI taxonomy): domain Bacteria; kingdom Bacillati; phylum Actinomycetota; class Actinomycetes; order Mycobacteriales; family Nocardiaceae; genus Nocardia; species Nocardia sp. NPDC046473. Next base: position 559,487 of record NZ_JBEYZJ010000006.1, on the reverse strand, counting down.
TTACCGGTGTATTCGATCTCGGCGGCCTCATCGGTCCCCACATAGACCGGGCTGGTGAAGCGGACGTTGTACTCCTTGACCGCGCCGGGATCGCCGACCCAGGAGGTGACGAAACCGCCGCCGAGGCCCATGGTGAGCATGCCGTGCGCGACCACGTCTTCCAGATCGACGAGCTTGACGACCTCGTCGCTCCAGTGGATCGGGTTGGCATCGCCGGACACACCGGCGTAGTTCACCAGGTCACCACGGGTCAGCCGGACGACGCGGGTGGGCAGCTCGTCGCCGGCCGCGATGTCGTCGAAGTTGATGGCGCGCTTGCTCGGCGCGACCTCGGGCACCTTGGCGGCGACCACGGGGGCCGGGGCGTTGGCGCGCGGCCGATGGTCCGGCGCGTCTTCGCCGATGCCGTGCATCAGCACGTTGCGGACCACATCGTTGAGGTTCGGGTCGATATCGCCGCCGCTGCGGCCGATCAGCGTGGTGTAGGTGGTGAGCACCAGCTCGTCGTTCTGCGCGGTGACGATGTTCTTGGTGACGATGATGTCGCCGCCGAAGGCCTGCCGGAACGAATGCAGGTAGACGTCGCAGACCAGCTGATCGCCGACCTTGATCGGCCGGTGGAATTCCAGGATCTGGTCGGTCTGCAGGATCTGGCTCAGGTCGTAGCCGGTGACAATCTGCTCGAAGAGCTTGCGCTGGGCCAGAATGCCGACCAGGGAGATGAAGGTCAGCGGCGCGAGCAGGCCGTCGTAGCCGTACTCCTGCGCGAGGTCCTCGTCCCAGTGCACCGGGTGGTAGTCCTGCACAGCGCGCGCGTATTCGCGCACCTTCTCGCGGCCGACCTCGTAGTAGTCGTCGACGCGGTAGTGGTGACCAACCATCGAGGCCGCGTGTGCTGCGGGGTCGAAGGTGTCGACCGCCTGAACCGCTTCGTCTGTACCGGTGTTGATTGTCACGGGTGGACTGTACCTATCTGACCCCGAATTCGGAGTCGGCGGAGCGTCTACGGCTGCGCCTCGCTGACGCTCGGCTCCGCCGTAACCGCTCGGGCGGCTGTATCCATGGTTCGCTCGCTGCGCTCCCTCACATACCGCGTCACCCGACCGATGAAATGCGTCAGGGCCGGACAAACGTCCGGCCCTCGCACTGTCACGATCCGAGATTGTCGAGAGCGATCAGGCTCTCGACGCCGATCCACGCGGCAGCATCACGCGTGGCGGACTAGCGGGATTCTTTATGTCCCCGGTGCGTGCCGCAGTTCGGGCAGAACTTCTTGAGTTCCAGCCGATCCGGGTCGTTGCGCCGGTTCTTCTTGGTGATGTAGTTGCGGTGCTTGCACTGCTCGCAGGCCAAGGTGATCTTTGGCCGGACATCGGTGGACTTCGCGGCCACGATATTCCTTCTTTCGGGTCAACCAGTTGGTCTGATCGGTTTGGTAGCGATGGCCGGACTTGAACCGGCGACACAACGATTATGAGTCGTTTGCTCTACCGACTGAGCTACACCGCCACGGGGTCGCATTGCTGTAGTGCCGCGCCCGGCCCCACCGGAGTGGGAACTATATGCGATGCCGAGTCGGTCACCACCGGCAATCCGGCGAGCCCCCTAACGGAATCGAACCGTTGACCTTTTCCTTACCATGGAAACGCTCTGCCGACTGAGCTAAGGGGGCATGACTACTTCCGCACCAGGCTCCGAACACCCGACCCCGGCGCGGCGAAGTCTTGAACGAGGTTACACACCCAAGGGTCAGAGCTCCAAACCGGGTGGTCAGAAGCCTTTTCGAGGGACCTTCCGGCACCCGAGGAGCGAGTGCCGGTGCTGGAGGGCCGCAAACGAAAAAACCCCCGCGGATCGAAAGTTCGATCCGCGGGGGCTTCGGGTGGCAGATGTAGGATTCGAACCTACGTAGGCTTTCGCCGACGGATTTACAGTCCGCTCCCATTGGCCGCTCGGGCAATCTGCCGTGCACTGAGTGCGGAGAGCAGAATACAACGGACCCGCACCCTGAATGCAAACCGGCTGGCCATCGGCCATGCGGCGGGACTACGGTCGCGCTCCGGGGTACAACTAACGGTGACCGATCAACCGGTCGAGCGAGCAGTTGGACCGTCAGGACAGGAGCGAAGTGTGGCCGATTCGTCATTCGATGTCGTCAGCAAGGTCGAACGTCAGGAGGTCGACAACGCGCTGCATCAGGCGGAGAAGGAGCTGACCACCCGCTACGACTTCCGCAACACCGGCGCGGCCATCGAGTGGTCCGGCGAGGACAAGATCGTGCTGACGGCCGAGGCCGAGGAGCGGGTCAAGGCGGCGTTGGATGTGTTCAAGGAGAAGCTGATTCGCCGCGACATCTCGCTCAAGGCGTTCGACGCCGGCGAGCCGGTCGCCTCCGGCAAGACCTACAAGATCACCGGAACGCTGGTGCAGGGCATCGACACCGAGCACGCGAAGAAGATCACCAAGAAGATCCGCGACGAGGGCCCCAAGGGCGTCAAGGCGCAGATCCAGGGTGAGGAACTGCGGGTGAGCAGCAAGAAGCGCGACGATCTGCAAGCGGTGATATCGCTGTTGAAGGGCGAGGATTTCGGCATCGCCCTGCAGTTCGTCAACTACCGATAGCGAGCTCGCGGGTACCGGCGATGTCGACCGAACAGCAGCGGGGCGGAATCGACGTCGACGCGGGGATCCGCACGCTGCTGCTGCTCATGCCACGGGTTGTCGGGCGCGCCAAGCGATTACGGGTCCCGGAGGAACTCCGGGAGTTCGCGCTCGCGCCCCGGCACCTGTCGCTGCTGGCGATCCTGGTTTTCGAAGGTCCGAAGGCGGTGAACGACCTCGCCGCGCGGCTGGAGGTCGCGCCGACAACCGTGAGCTTGATGGTGAGCGAACTGAGTCGCGACGGGCTGCTCGAGCGCACCGCCGACGACCGCGACCGCCGCCGCAAGATCGTGGGAATCGCTGCGGCACATACGGATTCGGTCAACGAATGGCTCGGCGGCAGTGTCCGCGCCTGGCGCAGAGTGCTCGAACCGCTGACACCGGAACAACGCCAACTGTTCGTCGACACCTTCCGCGCATTCGAGGCAGAGCTCGCCGCCGAACACCCTCAGTAGTTCTTCGCGCCGCCCGCCATTTCCTCGAGGCGAGCGATGCGCTCGGCCATCGGCGGATGCGTGGAGAACCAGCGGGCGGCGCGCTCACCCGCGCGGAACGGGTTGGCGATCATCAGGTGTGACTGAGCGGTCAATTGCGGCTCAGGCGGCAAGGGGGCGGCCTGCACGCCGCGCTCCAGCTTGCGCAGGGCCGAGGCGAGGGCGAGCGGGTCGCCGGTGAGCTCGGCGCCGGACTGGTCCGCCTGGAATTCCCGGGAGCGGGAGACGGCCAGCTTGATCAGGCTCGCGGCGATCGGGCCGAGCAGCGAGACGAGCAGCACGCCGAGCATGTTCGGGCCCTCGCCGTTGCGGTTGCCGCCGAACGCGGACGCGAAGAAGGCCAGGTTGGCCAGGCCGGAGATGACCGCGGCGAGCGCGCCGGCGACCGAGGAGATCAGGATGTCGCGGTTGTAGACGTGCGATAGCTCGTGGCCGAGCACCGCGCGTAGCTCGCGCTCATCGAGGATCTGCAGGATGCCGCTGGTACAGCAGACCGCGGCGTGCCGTGGACTGCGGCCGGTGGCGAAGGCGTTGGGCGCGTTGGTCGGGCTGATGTAGAGCCGCGGCATGGGCTGGCGTGCGGTGGTCGCCAGCTCGCGCACGATCCGGTAGATCACCGGCGCCTCCAGCTCGCTGACCGGCTGCGCGTGCATGGCCTTCAACGCGAGCTTGTCGCTGTTGAAGTACGCATACGCGTTCATGCCGACCGCCAGCACGATAGCGATGATCAGGATCGTCGGACTGCGGAACAGCGCACCGGCGAACACGATCAACGCCGAAAGGCCGGTCATCAACCCGAACGTCTTCAGTCCGTTCGCATACCCGTGCATGTCCGCCTCTCCGCGTCTCTAGGCCAGACTCGACTGCCACGAGATTGACGTCGGCGCCCGGCGGTAGAAGCCCGTGTCAGTAAGCCCGTCCCCGGCGAGTTACCCATGTGCTCACCAGATCAGCTGTCACTTCGAGCTCCAAAACCACATCGACTCTCATCGAGAGCATCACACGAGGTCAACGAGGACAGCAGAGCAAAGGTTCCTGATCGGAACGTAGCCATTGCTACCCACGTAACTCAGCCGACACGCTCGATCGTGTAGCGAACCAGGTGTTCGAGGGCGTCGTTGGCCGGTCCCGCGGGCAAGGCGGAGAGTTCGGCGTGCGCGATATCGGCGTAGCCCTGCAGCTTCTCCTTGGCCAGCACCATGCCGCGCGAGCGGGACAGCAGGTCGAGCGCCTCGTCCACCTCCGCGTCGGTCTGCAGCGGGTTGGCGAGCAGCTTGCGCAGGCGGTCGCCCTCGGCGCCCTCGTCGCGCAGCGCGTACAGCACCGGCAGCGTGTGCACGCCCTCACGCAGGTCGGTACCGGGCGTCTTGCCGGACTGTTCGGCGGCCGAGGAGATGTCGATGATGTCGTCGGAGATCTGGAAGGCGGTGCCGACCGCGTCGCCGAGCCGGGCCAGCCGCTCGACGTGGTCGAGGCTCGCGCCGGAGAAGGTGCCGCCGAATCGACCGGAGGCCGCGATGAGCGAGCCGGTCTTCTCCCAGACGACGCGCAGGTAGTGCTCGACCGGGTCCTGGGATTCGCGGGCACCCATGGTCTCGCGCATCTGACCGGTGACCAGCTCGGCGAAGGTTTCGGCGATGATCCGCACGGCATCCGGGCCGAGGGTCGAGGTGAGCCGCGATGCGTGCGCGAACAGGTAGTCGCCCGCGAGGATCGCGATGTTGTTGCCCCAGCGGGAATTCACGCTCGGGGCGCCGCGGCGCATGGTGGCCTCGTCCATCACGTCGTCGTGGTACAGCGTCGCCAGGTGCACGAGTTCCACGACGGTGCCCGCGGTGATCAGCGCGGGATCGGTCGGGCGCGGGCCGAGCTGGCCGGTGAGGATGGTGAACAGCGGACGGAACCGCTTGCCGCCGGCCCTGGCCAGGTGCAGCGCCGCCTCCTGCAGGAATTCCTCGCCGTCGGACAGCTCGGTGACCAGGAGCTTCTCGACCTCTTCCAGGCCGTTGCGCACGGTTGCCGCGAGCTCGACGTCGACGAGGTCGACCCCGGCCACCACCGTGCTCTCGTCCTTCACAGCCGATGTGCTCATTTCTTCTCCCACCGATCCGTCCGACCCCACGATAGAGAACCTAGCGTGTCCCCAGCCGATGGCCCATGAACACCATCACTATGCGGTGTATCAGACACTTTTGCACGCTGCCGTCCGCGCGCCTCGCCACGCCGCAGCACCGGTGACGCGCCCGCCGTCGACACGAACAAGATTGCCCTGCAAGTATTGAGACCATGGGTTCACCGGAAGTCACCCCCGCGAGCGGGGACGCGCTGCCCGCCAGGGCCGAGGTGCTCGTGATCGGCGCGGGCCCGGCCGGTTCCGCGTCGGCGGCCTGGGCCGCGCGGGCCGGTCGCGACGTGGTGCTGCTCGACTCCGCCGTCTTCCCCAGGGACAAGACCTGCGGCGATGGGCTGACCCCGCGCGCGACGGCCGAAATGGAACACCTCGGCCTCGGCGACTGGCTGCGCGCGCACACCGTCAACCACGGCCTGCGGATGACCGGTTTCGGCAGGGAGGCGCTGCTGCCGTGGCCCGCCGGTTCCTTTCCGACCTACGGAAGTGCCGTTCCCCGAACCGAACTCGACGACAAGCTGCGCGAGACCGCGATGAAGTCCGGCGCGCGGATGATCGACGGCACGAAGGTGGTCGATGTCACGCGCGACGGTGACCGCGTCACGGGTGTGATCGTGCGGACAGCGGCGGGCACGCACACCATCGAGTGCGCGACGCTCGTCGTCGCCGACGGCGTGCGCTCGCCGATCGGACGGCTACTCGGCCGCACCTGGCATCGCCAGTACGCCTACGGCACGGCGGCCCGCGCGTACATCAAGTCCGGCCGCAGCGACGACCAGTGGATCACCTCGCATCTCGAACTGCGCGACGCCGACAATGTGCTGGTCCCCGGCTACGGCTGGGTGTTCCCGCTCGGCAACGGTGAGGTCAATATCGGGGTCGGTTCGCTGGCCACCGAGAAACGGCCGTCGCACATCGCGTTGAAGCCGTTGCTGGAGCACTACACGAAGCTGCGTTTCGATGAGTGGGAGTTCGAGGGTTCGTTGCGCGCGGTGGCCTCGGCGCTGCTGCCGATGGGCGGCGCGGTGTCGAATGTGGCCGGGCGCAACTGGGTGCTGGTCGGCGATGCCGCGGGTTGTGTGAATCCGTTGAACGGCGAGGGTATCGATTACGGCCTGGAGGGCGGGCACATGTTGGCCGGGCTGCTCGACGAGCCGGACCTCACCCGTGTCTGGCCCGGGCTGCTGCGCGCGAAATATGGCCGCACGTTCTCGGTGGCGCGCCGGATTGCCGGGCTGGCCACCCATCCGCGGATGGTGCCGGTCGGCGGGCCGCCGGTGATGCGGTCGAAGTACTTGCAGCGCACGGCGGTTCGGGTGATGGGCAATCTGGTCACCGACGAGGACGTGGACCTGACCGCGCGAGCGTGGCGGGCGGCCGGGCGGATGTCGATGCGCACCGACGACCTGCCACCCTTTTCCTGACGCCAGGACCTGCGGTTCCCCGAACGCACCGGCGGTAGGCTGACGCTTGCCTTGCCCACGCGACGACGGGTTCTCAACCATGGGCGGACAACACGGTGGATTGCCCGCACTGTATTTGCTGCCGCATCTGCGGCGGGCGCGCGATCTCGCGGATCGACAGTATGCCGACCCGCTGCGTCTCGATGAATTAGCCGCTGCCGCAGGGGTTTCCAAGTATCACTTCCTGCGGGCGTTCGCCGCGGTCTACGGGCTGACGCCGGCCGCGTATCTGGCGGAGCGGCGGATCGAGCGCGCGCAGGACCTGCTGCGTTCGTCCAATGTCACGGTCACCGAGGTGTGCATGCTGGTCGGGTACAGCAGCCTCGGTTCGTTCAGCAGCAAATTCCGTCAGCTGGTCGGCGTCACGCCCTCGGAGTATCAGGCGAAGTTCGCCGACGGGGCGCCGCGCATACCCGGGTGTTATGTGTTCATGCACGGCCTCAGCGACCGCAAACGAGACGGCTGAGATCCCGCAATTTCGGAGAAGCCCCCCGGCGCCGCCGCCCATAGCCTGGTCGCATGACAACGATCACGAACGTCTCCCTGGTCACCGTGTACGTCACCGACCAGGATGAAGCCAAGCAGTGGTACCTCGACAAGCTGGGTTTCGTCGAGGTCACCGATATCACCATGGGCGACAACGGGTTCCGCTGGGTCACCGTCGCGCACCCGGCGCACCCGGAGCTCGAGGTGACGTTGATGGTCCCCGGCCCGCCGCTGGACGACAATCTGGCCGACGCCATCCGCCGCGCGCTCGCGAACGGCACGCACGGCGCGCTCGGGCTGCGCACCGAGAATTGCCAGAAAACCTTCGAGGAACTCACCGCGAAGGGTGTCGAGTTCGTTCAGCCGCCCGCGGAACGGCCCTACGGCACCGAGGCGATCATCCGGGACAACTCCGGGAACTGGCTGGTGCTGGTGCAGCAGAAGGAGTACTCCCCCGCCGACTTCGAGTAGCCGAGCGGCCCGCCGTCCCGGTGCGGACCGGGACGGCGGGGCGGGGCCTGGTTCAGGCAGACCTTTGCTGAATCAGGCAGGGCCTCGACTGGATCAGGCAGTCGCCTGAGCGGCGACCCACTCCTCGATGAACGTGCGCTCGCTGTTGAGCACGCGATGGTGCAGCTGCTCGGCCAGCGGTTCGATGGCGCCGCCGACCACCGGCACCTTGACCTGCACGGTGCCGACCACCTCGATCTCGGAGCCCTCTGCGGTCGAACGCATTTCGTAGGTGCCCGACATCTCGGTGGCGATGCCGGTGGTCGCGCCCTTGAACGAGCCCTTGGCGACCTCGCCGGCCAGGGCCGCCCAGTTGTCGGTGCGCTCGAGCGTGAGCTGGCTCTTCAGCACCTTGCTCACCACGCTCGGAATCTTGTCCTCGGAAGCCTTTTCGGTCATGTGGATGCGGATGGTGTCGGCACCGTCGGGATGGGAAAGGTCCAATGTTGCGGTCTCGGCGTCGGCGAAACGCGCCTGCCAGACCTTGTCGTCGGTAAGTGCCCGGTGAAGATCTTCGACCGGGACGGCATAAGGCACGGTGAAGCTGAATTTTCGGGACATGCGCGACACCGTATCCGAGTCGGTCGGTAGCCTGTTGCAGTGTTGGAAACCACCCAGTCTGATCGGCGGTCGATCCGCCTGCGGCGGGCCAGGATCAGCGTGCTCACGGCGGCGGCGGTGGTCAGCGTGCTCGTCGTGCTGCTGGTGTGCGCGGCCTGGCGCAACGACTACCTGATCAGCTCGGACAAGGGTGTGGCCAGCGCCGAGGTGCTCTCCGCAGGGCGGCTGCGCTCGGCGGTCATGTACGTGACCCCGGACGGGGAGACCCACAATCCGAAGGTCGGCGTGCTGTATCCGACCAATCTCACTGCGGGTGAGCGCATCCGGGTCGAGTACAACCGCGCCGATCCCGATCTGGTGCGGGTGGAGGGACGCGATGTCCGCGTTGCCATTCCCCCCGCCCTGTCGGTGATCGTGGTGGTGTGGCTGATCGCGTTGCCGACGCTGTGGCTGCTGGCCCGGCTCGGCAGGCGACGCCCGAAATCGAGCTGAACTACTGCGCCCACGGCGGCGACAGCCTGCTGCCATCGGGCATGACGGCCTCGAAACCCGCGGCGATCGCGATGAACGCCTCGGCCGGTTCGTCGCCAGGGTTACCCACCGCGATGGGGCTGCCCGCGGGCACCACCACGACATCCCCCGCCGCCAGCAGCTGACCGCTGACGTCGAGTTTTCCGGCGACGACCATGAAGATCTCGTCGCGATCGAGCACGTGCGACCCGTCCGGCCGGTGCCGCGGCGCGACGGTGAGCCGCCAGGTACAGACCTCGGCCGAACCGCGGCTCGGCGAAGCCATGGCGGTGAACTGCGCGCCGGGCATCTCGAAACGCGGTGCGTCGGCGGCTTTGATGACGAGCATGTGACTCCTAGATAGACAAGTAAGCTTGTTCAAGTTTGCTTGTCTATCATGACGGTATGACGGCACCATCGCAAGACCTGGATTTCGGCATCCTGCTCGGCCTCGGTTATCAGCAGTTCGTGCGCGAGCTCCGCGAAACCGTGTCGGCACAGGGTTTCGCGGACACCGGGCGTTCCGACGGATACGTGCTGCGCTCGCTCGCGCGCAAGCCGATGAACATCAGCGAACTGGCCGAACGCCTGGAGATCACCAAGCAGGGCGCCGCGCAGATCGTCGACGACATGCAACGCCGCGGCTACCTCGAACGGCGCGACGACCCGGCCGATCGACGGGCCAAACTGCTGTACCCGACCACACGCGGCAACGAGCTGCTCAGTACCGCAAAGAAATTCCATCGCCGCTACGAGCAGCGCCTGATCCGCGAACACGGCGCCGAGGCCGTCGCCGTGCTGCGCACCGTGCTCGGCGCGATCGCCACCGAGGAGGGCATGGCCGATCCCCGGTTCCACGCTTTCGGCATGTGAACCGCCGATCGGCCCGAGGTGTTCGCTCGATCTTTAGGTTTCCTTAACGCCCATGTGGCGGCACGGCGCGCTGTGGCGGTCACCCTGAGAGGGTGCGTGTAGCGATCGTTGCGGAGTCGTTTCTGCCGAATATGAACGGCGTGGTCAACTCGGTGCTGCGGGTGGTCGACCACTTGGACCGGCACGGCCACGACGCGTTGATCATCGCGCCGGACACCCCGCGTGGGTTGCCGCCCGCCGCGCGCTGGCACGAGCGGTTCCGGGTGCACCGGGTGCCCGCGGTGATGGTGCCGAAGATCAGTTCGCTGCCGGTGGGGCTGCCGCAGCCCGGCATCGTCTCGGCCATCGAGGATTTCGACGCGGACGTGGTGCATCTGGCCTCGCCGTTCCTGCTCGGGGCCGGCGGTCTCGGGGCGGCGATGCGGTTGGATCTGCCGACGGTGGCGGTGTATCAGACCGATGTCGCCGGGTTCGCCAAGAGTTACGGGCTGGCGCTGGCCAGCCGGGCGGCGTGGGCCTGGACGCGACGCATCCACGAGGGGGCGACCAGGACACTGGCGCCGTCCCGGGCGGCCGCGGACGACCTGGCACAGCACGGCATTCCGCGCGTGCACCGCTGGGGACGTGGCGTGGACATCGACCGGTTCAACCCGGCTGCGCGGCGCACGGAACTGCGCGACTCCTGGCTGGACGGCGACAAGCTGGTGGTCGGCTTCGTCGGACGACTCGCGCCGGAGAAGCACGTCGAGCGGCTCGCCGTGCTCGGCAACGACCCGGACATCCAGTTGGTGATCGTCGGGGACGGGCCGGAACGGGACCGGCTCGCGCGAATGATGCCGACCGCCGTGTTCACCGGCGAGCTCGGCGGTGACACCCTGGCCCAGGCGTACGCGAGCCTGGACGTGATGGTGCACGCGGGCGAGCACGAAACCTTCTGCCAGGGCGTGCAGGAGGCCCTGGCCTGCGGCATCCCGGTGATCGGCCCGGACGCGGGCGGCCCGCGTGACCTGATCGCGCACTGTCGCAACGGTTATCTGCTCCCGGTCGACCGTTTCACCGAACTGCTGCCGAGTGCCGTTGCGGCACTACATGATCCGGTATTGCGGGCCCGATTCGCCGGTGCCGCACGCAAATCGGTGCTGCATCGCACCTGGCCCGCCATCTGCACCGAACTGATGGGGCACTACGCGGACGTCACCGGCACCCGAATGCGGCTTCCGCATACGGCATAAAGAGGCCCTATTCCGCAACCGATTGCCGCGCAGCGGCCGATCGGAAAGTCGCAAATGATCTCGTGAGAACATGGGTAACTCGTCGGGCACGCCCAGAAATGCGGCGCACCGGACGCAAGACCTGTACGCGACTCAGGAGGCACCCGACTTGTATGGCCTAAAGACGCGGAGAGACGGATGAGCGTGGCGAAAACAGAATCGACCAGGGCTTCGTTGGACAAGCAGCCGCACGAGGTTGCGTCGATGTTCGATGGTGTCGCGCGCCGGTATGACCTGACCAACACGGTGATCTCCGGTGGCCAGGATCGCTACTGGCGGTGGGCGGTGCGCAAGGCGCTGGCGCCACGGCCGGGCGAGCGGGTGCTCGACCTCGCGGCGGGCACGGGGGTGTCCACCCTCGATCTGGCGAAGTCCGGTGCCTGGTGCCTGGCCGCCGACTTCTCCCAGGGCATGCTGGCCGCGGGTAAGCACCGCAAGGTGCCGATGGTGGCGGCCGATGCGATGGCATTGCCGTTCGCCGACGAGTCGTTCGACGCGGTGACCATCTCCTACGGGCTGCGCAATGTCGCCGATCCGGACACCGCGCTGCGCGAGATGCTGCGGGTCACCAAGCCGGGCGGGCGGCTGGTCATCGCCGAGTTCTCCACGCCGATCGTGCCGGGATTCCGGACGGTGTACATGGAATACCTGATGAAGGCGCTGCCGAAGGTGGCCCGCGCGGTCAGCAGCAATCCCGACGCGTATGTCTATCTCGCGGAATCGATTCGGGCCTGGCCGAACCAGCGGCAACTGGCGCTGCGGATCGCCGACACCGGGTGGTCCTCGGTGAAGTGGCGTAATCTGACGGGCGGGATCGTCGCATTGCACCGGGCGTACAAGCTCGGCTGACCAGCGATCTCCGTCACACCTCACCGACCACTTTTCCGCTGGTGAGGGTCATTGTCACACGTCGATAACGCGGGGTAAACCCGCCGCAATCGGCGATGGCCATGATCGGGGGCATGGTGGACGCAGGCACGAAACCCGCGGACCGCGCCGCGCGGACGGCATGCTCGTACTGTGGCGTCGGTTGCGGCATCACGGTGCAGACCCGGGCGGGCGCCGACGGGGCGCCGGTCATCGCCAAGGTCAGCGGCGACAAGCTGCATCCGGCGAACGCGGGCAGGCTGTGCACCAAGGGCGCCACCCACCTCGAACTGATGCGCACACCCGGCCGGATGGAGACCGCGTACCGACGGCCTGAACGCGGTCGGGAGCCGGTGCCGGTGCCGGTCGACGACGCGGTGCGCGAGGCGGCCGATCGATTGCGCGCGATCCTGGACGAGCACGGACCCGACGCGATCGCGGTGTATGTCTCCGGGCAGATGTCGCTCGAGGCGCAATACCTGGCCACCAAGCTGGCCAAGGGCTATCTGCGGACCGTGCACATCGAGGCCAATTCGCGGCTGTGCATGGCGAGCGCGGGCACCGGATACAAGCAGTCGCTGGGCGCGGACGGCCCGCCCGGCTCCTACGACGACTTCGAGCATGCCGATCTGTTCTTCGTGATCGGCGCGAACATGGCCGACTGTCACCCGATTCTGTACTTGCGCATGGCCGATCGGCTCAAGGCGGGCGCGAAGTTGATCGTCGTCGATCCGCGACGCACCGACACCGCAGCTCGCGCCGACCTGTTCCTGCAGATCGCGCCGGGCACCGACCTGGCGCTGCTGAACGGCCTGCTGCACCTGCTCGTCGAAAACGGCGACATCGACCGGGATTTCATCGCCGAGCACACCGAGGGCTGGGACGGGATGGCCGAGTTCCTCGCCGACTACCCGCCCGCGAAGGTCGCCGAGATCACCGGACTCGCCGAGGCCGATATCCGCACCGCCGCACGGTGGATCGGCGCGGCGGGCGAGTGGATGTCGCTGTGGACGATGGGGCTCAATCAGTCCACTCACGGCACCTGGAACACCAACGCGGTCTGCAATCTGCACCTGGCGACCGGCGCCATCGGTCGCGTCGGCAGCGGGCCGTTCTCGCTGACCGGGCAGCCGAACGCGATGGGCGGGCGGGAGATGGGCTACATGGGCCCCGGCCTGCCCGGCCAGCGCAGCGTGCTCTCCCCCGCCGACCGCGCTTTCGTCGAAACCGCATGGGGGCTCGCGCCCGGCACGGTGCGCGACGAGGTGGGGCCGGGCACCATCGAGATGTTCCGCGAGCTGGCCGCGGGCACGATCAAGGCCGCCTGGATCATCTGCACGAATCCCGTTGCCACCGTGGCCAATCGCAAGACGGTACTCGACGGGCTGGAGGCCGCCGAGTTGGTAATCGCCCAGGACGCCTACCTCGAGACCGCCACCAATGCCTACGCCGACCTGCTGCTGCCCGCGACGCTGTGGGCCGAAGCCGATGCGGTGATGGTGAATTCGGAGCGCAACGTCACTTTGCTGCAGCGTTGCGTCGATCCGATCGGTGCCGCGCGCCCGGATTGGCTGCTGATCGCCCAGGTGGCGACCGCGATGGGGTTCGCCGGGTTCGAGTTCGGCTCCAGCGCCGAGGTTTTCGCCGAGATCAAGCGGTTCGCCAATCCGGTCACCGGATATGACCTGCGCGGCATGGATTTCGAGCGGCTCAAGGACGGCCCGATGCAGTGGCCCTGTCCCGATGGCGCGCGCTCGCGCAATCCGATTCGCTACGTCAACGATGGTGTCAGCCAAAACCTGCACGTCGACGCGGACGGCCGCCGGCCGCGGCTGGCGTTCGCCACACCGAGCCGGCGTGCCGTGTTCTGGCCGCGCCCGCACCTTCCGCCGGAAGAAATGCCCGACGACGACTTCCCGTTCCTGCTCAATACCGGTCGGCTGCAGCATCAATGGCACACCATGACCAAGACCGGCAAGATCGACAAGCTGAACAAGATAACCGGGCGGCCGTTCGTCGAGGTGCATCCGGCCGACGCCGAACGACTCGGAGTGCGGGCGGGCGATCAGCTCGAAATCGCTTCGCGGCGTGGGCGGGCCGTGCTGGGCGTACAGCTCAGCGACCGGGTCCGGCCCGGCGATTGCTTCGCGCCTTTCCACTGGAACGACGAGCACGGCGAGTATCTGACGATCAACGCGGTCACCAATGACGCCGTCGATCCGGCCTCGCTGCAACCGGAGTTCAAGGCGTGCGCGGTCTCGCTGCGCCGAGTGGCCGTACCCGAGGCCGATCCGCCGGAAGCACCCGCGGTGCCGACGCCCGCGCAGGCCACGGCGCATCCGCTGGCCGCCGCGTTCGGGCTGGACGCGGCCGCGACGCCGATGCTCACCGAAGCCGAGCGGATCTATCTCAGTGGGTATCTGGCCGCGCTGCAGGCGATTCCGGTGACCGGGCTGCCCGTGTTGCCCACCACGGCGCCGATGTCCGCGCAGAGCAGGTTGTGGATCGATGGCGTGCTGGCCGGCATGTACTCCCGCGCCGCCGCTCCCGATGCGCCGCCCGCGCACGCTGTGACGGTGCTGTGGGCGTCGCAAACCGGGTCAGCAGAAGAACTCGCGGCGACGGTCGCCGCACGGCTGGCCGAATGTGGTTTCGCGCCAAGGCTGCTCGACATGGACTCGTGCGCGGTCGACGGGCTTGCCGGTGACGTGCTGGTGATCAGCAGCACGTTCGGCGACGGCGGACCGCCGGACAACGGCGCCGACTTCTGGCACCGGCTCGACGGCACCGCGATTCAGCTCTCCGGCGTGCGCTACGCGGTGTTCGCGCTCGGCGACTCCTCCTATGACGACTTCTGCGGGCACGGCCGCCGATTGGATGAGAAGTTCGCCGAATACGGTGCGACGCGGCTGCTTCCGCGCGTCGACAGCGAACCCGACTTTCCGGAGCCCGCCGAGCGCTGGCTCGACTCGGTCGTAGCCGTGCTCGGCGAGTCGATGGAAGGCGATGCACCGGAACATGATCCGGGCCCACCGCCGCCGACCCGCACTCGCTCCAGCACCATGACGGCGGTGCTCACCCGCGCCGCCGCCCCCGCGCCGGGGCGCGCCCGACGGGAGATCGCGCCGTTCACCCGGCAGGCGCCGGTCCTCGCGCCGCTGGTGCGCAACGAGTCGCTCACCCTCGGCAGCTCGGTGAAGGAGGTGCGGCAGTTCGGCTTCGACCTGCGCGGGCTGGAAGCCGACTACGAGGTGGGTGATTCGCTCGGCGTCTGGCCCACCAACGACACCGTGCTGGTGCAGGAATGGCTCGCCCGCACGGGACTGGACGGACGCCGGATCATCGAGCTCGACGACCGGGAACTATCGCTGGGCGAGGCCCTGCGCACGCACTACGACATCAGCAAGGTGAGCAACGACCTGCTCACCTTTATCGCGGAGCGCAATCCGAACATCCGGTTGGCGAAACTGCTGCGCCGGGACAATCGCAACGAGCTCGACAACTATCTGTGGGACCGCCAGGCCGTGGACGTGCTGCGCGACTTCCCGGTGCGAGCCGATCTGGTCGACTGGCTCGGCACGCTGAAAAAGCTGCAGCCGCGCCAATATTCGATCTCGTCGAGCCCGCTCGTCAGCCCCGACGAGGTGCAGCTGACCGTCGGCATCGTGCGCTATGGCGACCCCGCGGCCACCGGATCCGCGGCCCGCCGCGGCGGCGTCTGCTCGACCTTCCTCGCCGACCGGGCCGGCACCGCGCCCACCACGGTGCCGATCTTCCTGCAGCGGGCTCCACACTTCCGCCCGCCCGCCGACCCGGCGGCACCGATGATCATGGTCGGCCCAGGCACCGGCATCGCGCCGTTCCGCGGCTTCCTGCACGAGCGCCGAGAACTCGGCTGCACCGGCCGCAACTGGCTGTTCTTCGGCGAACAGCACGCCGCCCGAAACTTCTACTACCGCAACGAACTCGAAGACATGTTCCGCTCCGGCTTCCTCACCCGCCTGGACCTGGCCTTCTCCCGCGACCAGCGCGAGCGGATCTACGTGCAGCACCGGATGATCGAACACGGCGCCGAACTCTGGTCCTGGCTCGCCGACGGCGCGCACCTCTACATCTGTGGCGACGCAACGAGAATGGCGAAGGACGTGGACGACGCACTGCTGCGCATCGCCCGCGTCCACGGCAACCTCGACGAGGCGGGCGCCCTCGCCTTCCGTAAACAGCTTGTCGCGCAAAAGCGCTACGTCCGCGACGTCTACTAGCTACACGGCCGGCGGGTTCAGGCGGGTGAAGTCGCCGAGGCGGTAGTACGGGTAGTAGGGGTAGGGCGGGGTGGTCGCGCTGGCCTTGTCCAGGCGGGCGACCTGGTCGGTGCTGAGTTCCCAGCCGACCGCGCCGAGGTTCTGGCGCAGCTGGTCCTCGTTGCGGGCGCCGATGATGACGGTGGACACGGTGGGGCGGCGCAGCAGCCAGTTGAGCGCGATCTGCGGCACGGTCTTGCCGGTTTCGGCGGCGAGTTCGTCCAGCACGTCGACCACGTCGTACAGCTTTTCGTCGTCGACCGGCGGGCCCGCCTCGGCGGTTCGATGCAGGCGGCTACCTTCCGGAAGCGGTTGGCCGCGACGGATTTTGCCGGTGAGCCTGCCCCAGCCGAGTGGGCTCCAGACGACAGCGCCGACGCCCTGGTCCTGGCCGAGCGGCATGAGTTCCCACTCGTAGTCACGGCCGACCAATGAGTAGTACACCTGGTGGGCGACATAGCGCGTCAGGCCGTGCTTGTCCGCGGCGGCAAGGGATTTCATCAACTGCCAACCGGCGAAGTTGGAGGCGCCGACGTAGCGGATCTTGCCCGCGCGAACCAGATCATCCAGTGCGGCAACAACTTCCTCGACCGGAGTGCCCGCGTCGAAGGCGTGCAGCTGGAACAGGTCGAGGTAGTCGGCGCCGAGCCTGCGTAACGAGGCCTCCACCGCGCCGATCAGCCTGGCCCGCCCGGAACCGGCCTGCGTCGGGCTCGGGCCGGTGGGCAGCGACGCCTTGGTGGAGATGAGCAGCTGATCGCGCCTGCCCTTGATCGCCGCGCCGAGCACCTCCTCCGAGGCACCGTCGGAGTAGACGTCGGCGGTGTCGAACATGGTGACGCCCGCCTCCAGACTGATGTCGACCAGTCGCCGCGCCTGCTCGGCATCGGTGTCACCCCAGGCGCTGAAAAGCTCGCCACGTCCGCCGAACGTGCCCGCGCCGAAGCTCAGGGCCGGAACGAGCAGACCTGATGCGCCGAGCCGCCGATACTCCATGTTGACTCCTAAGGGGTCTACAGTTCTGTTAACACATCAAACGGTACACCCCCTCGGCACTAAATGAAACTGGAGACCCATTATGATTGACGACGAGGCCGCTCCCGGCTCGGTTCGCCCTGGTGGACGCACGGCCCGGGTCCGCGAGTCCGTACTGCAGGTCGCCGGTGATCTGCTGGCCGAGCGCGGCTTCGCCCACCTGGACCTGGCCGAGGTGGCCGCCGCCGCCGAGGTCGGCAAGACCACCGTCTATCGGCGCTGGCGCAATCCGACCGGACTGGTCACCGACCTCCTGATCGACATGGCCGAACAGTCCGTGCCGCACGCGGACACCGGATCGCTGCTCGGCGACCTCACCGCCAACGCCCGCCTGGTCGCCGAGACGCTGACAGATCCGCGCCAGGGCAAGCTCTTTCAGGCCGTCATCGCCGCGGCCACCTGTGACGAGTCCGCCGCCACCGCCCTGCGCCGCTTCTACGACGTCCGCCTCGCCGAATGGGCGCCCTGCGTCGAACGGGCCATCGACCGCGGCGAGGCGCCTGCCGGCACCGACGCGCGCGCCGTGCTGTCGGCGGTGTCCGCCCCGCTGTACTACCGCCTGCTGGCCAGCGGCGATCCGATCGATGACCACGCCGCGACCACCGCCGCCCGCGCCGCCGTAAACGCCGTCAGCGCAGGCACATTCGTCACGCCGAGTTAGGCCGCCCAGTCGGCGCTGCGACCGGTGAGGGCGAGGACCCGCTCGAGCGCGGAGGCCTCGGCGGGCACCGGGAGCACCGGACCGAAGAGGCCGGGAGTGCCCTCGGGTGGGGTCTCCCGGAGCAGGTCGAGCAGGATGGCGAGGTCGGTCGCAGTGGCGTTGAACGGCTGGCCGGTGGCCTTGGCCAGATCCCAGCCGTGGATGACGATTTCGTCCAGCGCGATCCTGGCCATCACCGGCGCCTGCTCGCTGACCCCGCCCGCCTCGGTCACGCCGTCCCAGGCGGCCGGCTCGCGCCACGCACCGACGAGCGCCTTCAGTTGCGCGGGGATGCGCGTGCGCCAATCGCCGGGTAGCGCGCGTTCGGCCCCCACCGACGGCGCGACCGAACCACCGACCGCCTCCTTCGTCGCGGCCTGCCGGAACGCCTCGGTCAGGTCGACGACGTGGGCGAGCAGGTCGCGCACGCTGGTGTCCACGCACGGTGAGCCGGCGGCGAGCTGATCATCGGTGATGCGGACGACCACGGCCTCGAGTGCCGCGGCGGCCGGTTCGAAATCGAATTCCTGGTTCATCGGTTCTCCTGGGCGAGCTGGACGTCTCCTGTGTGTGCAGACGACGCGGCGCAACAGGATTCATCGGTGCGACCCCCGACGGCCCGATCGAGCGACCGCGGCGCGCGCGTCGTCGACCGAATTCGCCTGCCTGCCACCGTCGTCCGACGCCGCCCGCGGCACCGCACCGCGACCAAGTCGTGACAGCGAAAAGCGCTGGAAAAGAGGACAATTGGTAGATGAAGGGTGATCGAGTGGAGATCGTCGTCGACTTCGGCGACGGGTCTCGCAATTACGAAGTGGTAGCCACCCGTGCGGGACGGCGAGTCGACGTGCGCATCGCGCGCGGAGTGGTGGAAGTGACCGAAGTAACCCGGACCGGAACCCCGGTGCGGACCGCGCGGTTCATGGCCGCCCGCACGCTGGCCTTGGTCGAATTTCCCGCCAACGGAACCGGGGCGCTCGACGGCGAGTGATCGGACGCCACGGGGTTGCTCGCGGACCGGACCTGGCGCATGCTCGACAGTGCTGGAACTGTTGTCCGCCTCGGTTGCGGCGCGCCACGACGGGTACGCCCGTGGTCGAGGCCATCGCAGCGAGGAGCACCATGACCGATCACAGCACGTCCGCCGACAGCTACGCGATTCCCGAAGCCGATCTCGCCGAGCAGTCGATCCCCGCGTATCCGAACGACACCGACTACCTGAACGACGGCCCCGATCCGGACGGCGGCGTCGACCAGGAGATTGCCGAGACCATCGCCCGCGACGCATGGGGCGCCGATCCGGCCGACGTGATCGAACAGTCGATCACCGTCCCGTTCGACGACGAACCCGAGCCCGCCTGAACCGAGGCGGCTTGCGGCACAGGGACTCCGCTACGGCGAGATCTTGGCGCGCACCGTCGCGTGCAACTCCCGCAAGCTGGAACGCTCGGTAGCGACTTCCAAAACCCGGGTGCCATGCGCGTTTCCGGCCAGTTCGACCGCCAACTGCTCGGGATCGACCTGCCGGTGCGGGATGCGGTACGCCGCACACAGCGCGGCCAGGTCCATCCCGTGCGGCGTGCCGAAGACCCGCTCGAAGACGCCTGCGTACTGCGGATCCCCCTGCTCGAGCAGCTCGAAGATGCCGCCACCGTCGTCGTTGGCCACCACGATGGTCAGATCGGCGGGCCGCGGCTCGCCGGGGCCGATCAGCAGGCCGGACGCGTCGTGCAGGAACGTCAGGTCGCCGATCAACGCGATCGTGCGGCCCTCGTGCCGCAACGACGCCCCGACGGCAGTGGACACCGTGCCATCGATGCCCGCGACGCCGCGGTTCGACAGCACCCGGATGCCGGGACGCGGATGCGACACCAACGCGGCGTCGCGCACGGGATTGGACGCGCCGAGCACCAGCTGATCGCCGTCCCGCAGCGCGTTCATCACCACGGCGGCCACATGCAGCCCGGTCGGCTTCGGGTGGTGGTCGAGTTCCTCGCGCACCACCTGATTCGCCTTCGCGTCGAGTTCGCGGCAGTACGCCAGCCACTCCGGCCGCGGCGCGCCGGTGGTGACCGCCCTGGTGCCGGTGCCCAGCACATTGCCGGAGACATCGGGCCAACGCGGGCCGGTGGTGAGCGCGTAGACCCGAACCGCCGGGTCGGCAAGGACTTTGGATACCTGACGATGCAGGGTCGGCCGCCCGGTGATGATGGCCTGGCGCGGCTTCAGCAGCGGCAGCGCGAGCGGATGCAGCGCGGGGCCGTGCATCGGGGCGGTGGGTTCCGCGACGGTGGGCAGGTCGGCCAGCTCGGGCCGTAGCCCGGCGCCGTGCCCGGAGATGACCACGGTGTCGGGCGTGAGATCGAGATCGAGTGGCACGTCCAACGTGGCGTACTGGGTCTTGGTCCAGGCCTGGTCGTCCGCGCGCCCGTCCGGCGTCAGCTCGCCCGGCGCCAGGTCGGGCACCAGCGGCTCGCGCAGCGGGATGTCGAAATGCACCGGGCCGGCATTGCCGGAGCGGGTGCCGCGGGCCGCCGCGAGCACCCGGCAGACCGCCGAGCGCCACTGGCTGTTCTGATGCCCGTACTCCGCGCAGTCGTCGGTCAGCGCCTCCGCCTCGGCGAGGCCGAGGCTGATGGTGGCACGGACCTGGCTACCGAAGAGCCCGAGCTGCTCCACCGTCTGATTCGCGCCGGAACCGAGCATCTCGTACGGCCGGTTGGCACTGAGCACGACCAGCGGAATGCGGGCGTAATTGGCCTCCAGCACGGCGGGGCCGAGATTGGCCACCGCGGTACCCGACGTCATCACCACGGGCACCGGGAGGCGGCTGGCCACCGACAAGCCGATGGCCAGGAAACCTGCGGTCCGCTCGTCGATGCGCATGTGCAGCCGCAGCCGGCCGGCCGCGTCGGCGGCCTGCAGCGCGAAGGCCAGCGGGGCGTTGCGCGATCCGGGGCACAGGACTACATCCCGTACACCCC
This sequence comes from Nocardia sp. NPDC046473, assembly GCF_040645995.1. NCBI lineage: Bacteria > Bacillati > Actinomycetota > Actinomycetes > Mycobacteriales > Nocardiaceae > Nocardia > Nocardia sp. NPDC046473. The sequence goes on along the minus strand of NZ_JBEYZJ010000006.1, from coordinate 538,643 downwards.
CACGCGCGAGTTCGTCCACCACGACCTGCGCTTGTGCTGTAGACGGGTTCACGCCTCCAGCCTCTCAGACAGTGGGCGTTCCGTCTTCGTCGCCCTGCTCACACCCGGCCGGTCGCACCGGCCGGGCCGGACAGCAGAACGCGCCGCACATCGGACAGCACGGCCGCGGGCGGCCGGTCGATGTGCGACGCGTTCGACGTGCACGGTGTTAATTCAGTTGGCGTGCTTCTGAATCAGGTCGCCGACGCGCGGCAGCGCCTCGATGACATTCTTCTTCGCCGACGAACGCATCGACGAGTAGACCTTCTTCAGCGCGGGCCGGGTGGAGGCTTCGGCGCGGGCGTCGGTGACCGAGAGCAACGCCTCGGCGACCTGGTCGGACTTGGCGACCAGCAGATCGCCGAACGTGCCCGAACCCGTTGCGGCGAATTCCTGCCAGAACGGGTCCAGCTGCGCAACGAGCTTGGGCGCCAACGACGCCAGCGCATCGGGCACGATCGACGGGCTGATCTTCTTGACCGCCGCGTAGCCACCCTTCACAGCCAGGCCGGACGCACCACCCTTGTCCGAGACCTCGGCATCAAGAACCTCGACGGCATCGGCAAGAAAAGCCGGGCGCTTGGCGTCGTCGAGCAGGGATTCAGACAGTGCTGCAACCACTTTCAGGTCCTCCGGAATAGGTTTCGATGAACGAGCAGGCGCAACTATACGCATCCTCGCGCAACTGGTCGCGGCACTCACCGGCTCAAGGCTGCCACGGCAGCAACTGCACCATCAATCCTTCACAATCGGCGAGCAGATTGCCCTGCTCATCGAGCAATTCGGCAGTGATGAAGGTCTTGCGCCCCTCGGTGCGATCGACACGACCGCGAATGGTCAGCGGCGTCTGCAGCGGAGTGATCTTGCGATAGTTCACATGCAGATACGCGGTGCGACTGATCGGCCGTCCGGCGTAGTGCACGATCATGCCGAGCAGATCGTCGAACAGCAGCGGTAGCACGCCGCCGTGCGCCGCGCCGTTGCCGCCGAGATGGAAGCGGCGGAACTCACCGGTCATCCGGATGCCGTCCGGGCCCGCCTCGACCACCTGCCACGGCAGCAGCAGAAGGCTTCCGCGGCCGGGCAATTCGACGGCGCGGCCCGCTGGGCCCTGGAGTTCGGGCGCGCGGTACGGCTCGAGTAGCGCGGTGAGTTCTCGCGCCTGGTCGACCGCGGCACCGAAGACCTCGTCGGGCGCGTCCACCGAAACCGCGAGATCCTGCAGCGTCCGCATCGCCTCGACGAACGGGCCGAAATTGCGCCCGATCTTCGCGCGGGACACCTTCGGGAATCCCCCATGCTTCTCGTACCGGGACTCATCCACCGCGCTCCGGTCGATAACCGGTTTCACTGCATCACTCATATATGCACGGTAACGCGTTGTTTTACACCGTCAAGTCGTGGCAGTTCCACACACCGGATCAGCCGACCGAGAGCCAAGGGCAATAATCACTGACGTGACGTTCAATCCGAAGTTGTGGCGGCCCGTCCCCGGGTTCGAGAATCTGACCGACATCACCTACCACCGGCACATCGAACAGGGCACTGTCCGTGTCGCTTTCGATCGCCCAGAGGTACGCAATGCGTTTCGCCCGCATACGGTCGACGAACTCTATCGGGCACTCGACCACGCTCGGATGACCTCGGATGTCGGCGCGGTGCTGCTCACCGGCAACGGCCCGAGCGAGAAGGACGGCGGCTGGGCCTTCTGCTCCGGCGGCGATCAGCGCATCCGCGGCCGCAACGGTTACCAGTACGCCAGCGGCGACACCGCGGACACCGTCGACCAGGCCCGCGCGGGCCGGTTGCACATCCTCGAGGTGCAGCGACTCATCCGGTTCATGCCGAAGGTGGTCATCGCGCTGGTGAACGGCTGGGCCGCGGGCGGCGGGCACAGTCTGCACGTGGTCTGTGATCTCACCCTGGCCAGTCGCGAGCACGCCCGCTTCAAGCAGACCGACGCCGACGTGGGCAGCTTCGACGGCGGTTACGGCAGCGCCTACCTGGCGAAGATGGTCGGCCAGAAGTTCGCCCGCGAGATCTTCTTCCTCGGCCGCCCGTACACCGCCGAGGAGATGCACCAGATGGGCGCGGTGAACAAGGTCGTCGACCATGCCGAACTGGAAGACGTCGCGCTGGACTGGACCGCCGACATCAACGGCAAATCCCCACAGGCGCAACGGATGTTGAAGTACGCGTTCAACCTGCTCGACGACGGGCTGGTCGGCCAGCAACTGTTCGCGGGCGAGGCGACGCGGATGGCCTACATGACCGACGAGGCCGTCGAGGGCCGCGACGCCTTCCTGGAGAAGCGCAAGCCCGACTGGACGCCCTACCCCTGGTACTTCTGACATGGACATCCTCAGCAGCCGAATCATTTTGCGGCCGACCGACTACCCGCGCACGCTCGATTTCTATCGCGACGGGCTGGGGCTGGCTATCGCGCGGGAGTATCCGGGCGGCACGGTCTTCTTCGCTGGACAGTCGCTGGTCGAGGTGGCCGCGCACGGCGGATCGGGTCGGCCGTCCGCGTTCGGCGGGGCCATCTGGCTCCAGGTACGCGACGCCGCGGACGCCGCGGCGGAGCTCGCGCTCAAGGGGGTCGCCATCGACCGGGCGCCCGTTCAGGAGCCGTGGGGACTGATCGAAATGTGGGTGCGCGACCCGGACGGCGTGCCGATCGTGCTGGTCGAGATACCGCCGGATCATCCGATCCGCCGAGATTCGCGCAGGTCAGCGGACTGATCTTACATTCGCACGTGCAATCGGCCTGCGGACCCGAGTTGCCAAGGGCCGCCGCGACGAGGACGATAGCGCTCGGATGGCCCCCGACCGCCGATGTCCGGGCCGGCCGCCGTGCGTAACCCGTCCGACGAGTGAATCGCAGTCTCGATGCCTGGCGTACCTGAGCCCCATTTCCTGGGGGCGGCCACACATGTCTCATGCCGCCCCAGCAAACCGACCACCCGTTCCGCGTTCGGCGACGCGGCCATGACACGATCGCTACCGTGAGCGAGCGCAGTGGGCGAGCCGTAGGCACAGCGCCTCTGGGAACGATGGGGCCGAGCGCCGGCGAGGTGGGGTCGTGAGTGAGCCCGGCGGGCATCCGAGCTTTGGCGGGGTGTGGTCGTGAGGGAGCGAAGCGAACGAACCATCGACACAGCGCCCCCGCGAATGACGGAACCGAGCGCCGGCGAGGTGCAGTCATGAGCCGCACGCTTCGCACACTTCCCATGCCCACCGGATCCGGTGCGGGCGAGGTCCTGCCTCATCTGCGAGAAGCGTTGGAGGGCAGCGGGCCCGCGTGGCTGCCGATCCCGACCAGCGACCGCCGCGAGGCCAGGCGGCTCAGTGAAGCGCTGGCTCCCGGCGAGACGATCGATGACGATGTCGCGCTCGTGGTGACCACGTCCGGCACCACCGGCGTGCCCAAGGGCGCGATGCTCAGTGCCGCCGCGCTGCGGGCCAGCGGCACCGCCACACACGACCGGCTCGGCGGTCCCGGCAGCTGGCTGCTGGCCCTGCCGACGCATCACATCGCGGGCATTCAGGTTCTGCTGCGCAGCATCCTGGCGGGCACCCAGCCGACCATCCTCGACGTGTCGGGTGGTTTCCTGCCCGAGGCCTTGGCCGGTGCCGTCTCCGGCATGCGCGGCGACCGGCGCTACACCGCGCTGGTGCCGACCCAGCTGATCAAGGCGCTCGACGCACCCGCCGCCGCGGCGGCGCTCGCCCAATTGGACGGTGTCCTGGTCGGCGGCGCGGCCACCCCGCTTCCGGTGTACGAACGCGCGAAAGCGGCCGGTATCAACGTGGTTCGCACCTATGGCATGAGCGAGACCTGCGGCGGCTGCGTGTACGACGGCATCCCGCTGGACGGCACGCAGGTACGCATCGAGGACGGCCGGGTGCTGCTCGGCGGCGCGATGATCGCCTCGGGCTACCGCGGCCAACCGGACAACCCGGCCTTCGCCGAGCCCGGCTGGTTCCGCACCGAGGACGCTGGCACCTTCGACAACGGCAGGCTGAGCATCACCGGCCGGCTCGACGAGGCGATCATGACCGGTGGCCTACTGGTGATCCCGCAGGTCGTCGAGGCCGTGCTGATGAATCACCCGGCCATCCGCGAATGCGTGGTGCTCGGCCTGCCGGACGAACGCCTCGGCCAGCGGGTCGCGGTCGTGGTGGTACCCGCTCCCGGCGCGGTGCCGACCCTCGACGAACTACGCGAACACGTGGTGGCCGAACTGGATTCGATCGCCGCCCCCCGCGAGCTCACGCTGGTCGACGAGATCCCCATGCGCGGCCCGGGCAAACCCGACCGCACCACGCTGCGCGAAAAGCTACTCGCCGACTCGAGTCAGTAGCGCCGGTCAGCTCGGTCCGTGCACGACCCGATCCGCGAACGGATCCCGGACCGAGATGGCCGGATACCGCCGAAAGTCCCGATCCCGGGTATAGATCGTCGATACGCCGTGCTCGAGCATCAGTGCGGCAATCACCGCATCTGGCACGTCATTGCCGCGCCCTCCGCCGATCTGGGTATAGCAGCGCCAGAAGTTCGCGCCTTCCGCGACGACCCGGATCGACGGCGACGCCAGCACCGCCTCGACCGCCTGATGGGCCATCGCGATCGGCAGTGGCGACGAGCAGATCGCCGGATGCGTCACGATCCGTAGGTAGCTCTGCAGCACCGGCCAGAACACAGTCGTCAGTTCCGGGCCGCGCAGTAGCTCTTGCATGAGCGCGGACGCCTGCTGATAGACCGGGGACCCGCTGTCCGAGGCGTAGACAAGGATGTTGGTGTCGACGGTTCGCGACATCAGCCATCCGCATCCAGTGCCGCGTACAGCGCGTGCTTGTCCTCGATATCGACACGGAGACCGAGGTTCTGGCTCGGCCAGGCGATATCGGCAACGAGCCTCGGCTCGTCCCTGGCGAGTTCGCGGGCCAGCAGTTCGGAAACCAATTGCCCCAACGTCTTTCCCTCCCGTTTCTGTCGACGCCGAAGTTGTTCCAACACGACTGCGTCGATATCTATCGTCGTACGCATGCATCAGATGCTACCCCATTGGACATCTGATGCAAGGGCCATGTCATCGGCATGCAAGGGCCGTGCAAGAAGGTGGCCGCACTGTTTACCCATGACTTCTTTCACACCCACTTCAGCACTCGCCGTCGAGGCGGATGGGCTGGTCAAGGTGTTCGGGGAACAGCGCGCCGTCGATGGTGTGAGCTTGGCGGTTCCGCAAGGCTCGGTGTACGGCGTGCTCGGACCGAACGGGGCAGGCAAGACCACGACCATCAAGATGCTCGCCACGCTGCTTCGGCTCGACGGTGGCAGCGCCCGCATCTTCGGCCACGACGTCGTCGCCGAACCGACGGCCGTGCGGTCGCTGGTCGGCGTCACCGGGCAGTACGCCTCGGTCGACGAGGACCTGTCCGCCACCGAAAACCTGATCCTGTTCTCCCGCCTGCTCGGTCTCAGCCGCACCGACGCCCGGCGCAAGGCGGCCGACCTGCTCGAGGAGTTCGACCTCGTCGAAGCGGCGACCAAGCCGCTCAAGAACTTCTCCGGCGGCATGCGGCGCAGGCTCGACCTGGCCGCCAGCCTGATCTCGACCCCGCCGCTGCTGTTCCTCGATGAGCCGACCACCGGCCTCGACCCGCGCACCCGCGCCCAGATGTGGGAGACCATCCGCAGGCTGGTCCGCGAGGGCGCCACGGTGCTGCTCACCACGCAGTACCTGGACGAGGCCGATCAGCTGGCCGACCGCATCGCGGTGATCGACCACGGCAGGGTGATCGCCGACGGCACCGCCGACGAGCTCAAGGCCTCGGTCGGCGGCTCGTCCCTACACCTGACCATGACCGACCGGGCTCAGCTCGACGAGGCACGCCGCATCGTCAGCGAGTTCCTCGGGGTCGATGCCGTGATCACACCGGAGGCCGGTCGGCTCACCGCGCCGCTGCGCGATGCCGGGATGACCGCCGATCTGCTGATTCGCCTGCGCGAGCGGCAGATCGGCATCGACGAGATCACCGTCAGCAAGCCGAGCCTCGACGAGGTCTTCCTCACCATCACCGGCCGTCCGGCCGACGACGACACCGAACGGAGCGCGGCATGACTACGATCACCGCACCTGCCAAGCCGCGCCGCGCGGCACCCGCCAACATTCCCGAGGTCAGCAACAGCATCAGCCTGCGCAGGACCATCGAGACCTCGTTCACCATGGCCTATCGCGGCCTGCTGAAGATCAAGCACAACCCGGAACAGCTGTTCGACGTGACGGTCCAGCCGATCCTGTTCACCGCCTTGTTCGCCTACATCTTCGGCGGGTCGATCGGCGGGTCCGTGCACGACTACCTGCCGACTCTCATCCCCGGCATCCTCGTGCAGACGGTGATCCTGACCTCGGTCGTCACCGGCACCCAGCTGCGCGAGGACATGGACAAGGGCGTCTTCGATCGGTTCAAATCCCTGCCGATCGCCCGCATTTCGGCCCTGAGCGGTGCGCTGATCGCCGATATGGTGCGCTACACCATCGCGACGGTGCTCACCATTGTGGTCGGGCTGATCCTCGGCTACCGGCCCGGCGGCGGATTCGCCGGCGTGGTCGTCGCCGGACTGGTGATCATCGTGTGCTCGTTCGCGGTCAGCTGGATCTGGGCGCTCGTCGGCGTCACCGGCAAGAGTGCCTCTGGCGTGCAAGGCATTTCGATGATGATCATGTTCCCGCTGACATTCATGTCCGGCGCGCTGGCACCGGTGAGCAAGATGCCGGGCTGGCTGCAGGGCCTGAACCACGTGAACCCGGTCTACTACATGGTCAACGCGGCCCAGGACCTGATGAACAGCAACAGCTACGGCACCAACCTGGCCTGGTCGCTGATCGGCTCGGTGGTGGTGATCGTCATTTTCGCCCCGCTGGCCGTCAAGGCGTACATGCGCCGGGCGTGACAACCGAAAACCGATGAGGGACAACGCAACGCCGGTCGACCATGGGTCGGCCGGCGTTGCGTCGTGTTCCGGCCGGCACCGATATTCGGGCCCGATCGGTTTCCCGGACAGGCAGATTCGCCGCTCAGCGCGCGTTCTGCAACTCCCCCATGATCTGCATGATCCGTTCGGACGAATCCCGCCGACGCATCCGCACCACCTCGGCCCTGGCCTCCGCCAACGGGCCGGGACCGAGCAGCCGGTCGACCCGTTCGGCGTGCGTGGACCAGCGCATCGACGGAAAGTCCTGACGGCCGAAGACCTTCGGCGCCAACGCCAACAGTTCCAGCCCACGGTCCCGATCCCGCTCGGCGGCGATCAGATACGAACCGACCGCGCAGGCGACCGCGCCGACCTGCGGCAGGTCCTGGAACTGTGTCATCGTCGGCAACACCAGATCGACCAGGTTGTCGACGAGCTCACCGCCGGCATCCACCGCGCCGTAGAGCACGCGAGCGTCCAATACAGCGGCACCGAGCATGAGCCCACTCGGCCCCGGATTCGCCTCGTTGCCCGGCCAGCCGGACAGCTCCAAGGCCCGTTGATAGCGGCTGAGCCCACCCTCGATATCGCCCTCGCCGAGCGCCACCTCGGCGGCGGTCTGCATCATCGTGGCGAGCAGATGATTCTTCCCGCCCACCGAGCCGTCGAGGTCCGACGATCCGAGCGCGATCTCCAATTCATGCCGGGCTTGCGTCGGGTAACCAGCGCCGAGCAGCGACGCGACCAGCATCGCCCGGGTCTCGACGGTGTCCTCGTAGGCTCCCAGCCGCTGCAGCATGTCGAGCGCGCGCCGGTAATGCACCACGGCCTTGTCGTATTCCGCGATCTGGCCGTACACCTGGCCCAGGTGCCTGCACACCATGGCCACACTCCAGACATTGTCCCGACCGACGATGTCGAGCGCGCGGACCGCGTCGACTGTCGAACCCCGCACGTCGCCCAGGTTCTCCCTGATGTTCGCGCGCACCAGCAAGGCGGTGGACCGGGTTTCGAGATCCGTCGACCGGATGGCGTTCGCGATCAACCGGGCCAGCCCGCGGCCGTCGGAGCGGGTCAGCACGATGCTGCCGGCCAAGCGGTTGGCGGCGCTGAGATCGGTTCTGCTGCGCAACAATCGGCGGATCCGGGTGCGCAGGCGCACCAGGTCACGCGCGCTGGCCTGACTGAAGGCCAGGTGCAGGAACATCGTCTGATAGCTCATCAGCACCAGGTCGCCGGGTGGCGCGTCCGGTCCGGTATCGGCCGGGCACAGGTCGGCGACCCGGGGCGCCCACGCGACCACCTCCAGGTGCGAACCGCGCAGCACCCACAGCATGGAGATCACCGGGAACACCGTGTACGCGGTAGCGGCGTCGCGCCGTTCGAGCGCGTAACGCAGTGCCGCAAGCAGGTTGTCCAGCTCGGTGGCGACCGAGAGGGCGAGCTCCACCTGATCGCCGGTGAGGTAGCGGGCCGCGGCGTCAACGGCAAAGTCCTTGGCCCACAACATCAATCGATCGGCCATCAGGTCGGACTCGGCCGGGCACGCGGCCAGCTGTTCGTCGCCGTACTCGCGCACCGTCTCCAGCATGCGGTAGCGGGTGCCGAGGACCTCGTCGTCGAGCATGGTGAGTAGCGACTGGTTCACCAATCCGTCGACCGCCGCCGCGACGTCGTCCACCTCCGGCCCGCCGACCACCGCCTCGGCCGCGGACAGCGTGAAACCCGCTGGGAATCGGGACAATCGGCGCAGCGCCACCTGCTGCGGGACGTCCAGTAGATTCCAGCTCCAGTCGATCACCGCGTGCAGGGTGCGGTGGCGTTCGGGCGAACTGCGATCGCCGTGGCGCAGCAGCGCGAACCGATCCGCCAGCCGCAGATTTATCTCCTCGACACTCATCGCCCGGACCCGCGCGGCGGCAAGTTCGATGGCCAGGGGCAGGCCATCGAGGGTGTGGCACAGCTGAGCGACGGTCTCGGGATCGAGCCGGACGCCGGGTCGCACCGACCTGGCACGCGCCGCGAACAGTTCGGTCGCGGGCGACCCGGCGGCGTCGATGGTCAACGGCGGCAACGGGTACACCGCTTCGGCGGTGATCATCAGCGGCGCTCGGCTGGTGGTCAGCACGGTCAGCAAATCCGCGAAGCCGATCAGGTCGGCGACCACCACCGCGGTGGCATCGATCAGATGCTCGCAGTTGTCCAGGATGAGCATCATCGGTCGCGCGGCGACCGCGTTGCGCAGGCGCCGCCAGCTTGCCTCGACGACCTCACGATTCCGCAACGCGGACGAGCCGAACATCACGTCGCTCAGACCGAGCGCCGCGCTGATCGCGGCCTGGATCTCATGGACGACGTCGGTATCCTCCGCGCGGATCGATGCCAGCTCCACCAACACCACCGAGCGGGTGCGGGCCATCCGCGCGCCGACCTCGTTGGCGATGCGGGTCTTGCCGGAGCCGCCGGGGCCGAGCACCGTGACCACCCGCGACGTGCGCAGCAGTTCGTCGAGCATGGTCAGATCGGCCTCGCGACCGAGCAGTGCGTTGGGCGCGGCGCGCAGGCCGATCGCCGCGGGCATCGTGAAGTCCGCGTCGGGCGGCGAGCCGCCGTTTCCGGAAGGTGTTGCCGTGCCGTGGCTTTGCGGAGCCGTCGGCGCTGCGGCGGCGATCGGGCCGAGCGAATCGCCGCGCAGGATCGCGGTATTCAGCTCGACCAGCGCCGGTCCCGGGTCCGCGCCGAGTTGCTCGGCCAGCCGAGTTCGGAAGGCGGCGAACGACTCCAGCGCCTCGTTGGGGCGCCCTGCCACGGCGAGCAATCGCATCAGGGTGAGTTGCGCGGGTTCGTCCAGTGGGTTGCGGCCGACCCTGGTCCGGGCGATCCGCAGCGCGCCGTCGAGGTCGCCGGTCGACTCGCGCGCCGCCAGCTCGAGTGCATCCAGTTCGGCCAGCCTGCTCGTCGCCAAGGCATGCAGCGCATCGGCGACCTCGCCCGGCGGCAGATCCGCGCCGGGCTCGCCGCGCCACAGCGCCCGCGCCTGCGCGACCGCGCCGAGGCAGCCCGCGTCGTCACCGGCGGCCCGGTAGTCACGAGCCAGACGGACGAGTTCGGCGACGCGGGTCAGGTCCAGCTGGTCCGCACGCAACGTCAGGCGATAGCCGGCCGGGCCGATCTCCAGCGCGCCGTCGGGCAGCGCGGAACGCAGCCGCGACACCTGAGTGTGCAGCGCGTTCATCGGCGCACGCGGCGGCTGCTCGCCCCATACGTCGTCGATCAGGGACTGGGCGCTGCGGCTGCGGCCGGGGCGCAAAGCCAAGGCCGCCAGCAGCAGCCGGGAGCGGGCTCCGGGTAGCGCGGTCAGCGCGCCGTCCCGGCGCAGCGCGATCTCGCCCAGCAGGCCGACCACGATTGGTTCACCTGCGGGCGCCCGCAACATTTGACTGCGGCCATTCGGGCCGCTTTGATCCGACAACATCCCGCGGTAATCGTATGCGAGTGGCGCCATCCGAGCCGACATGGTTTTTTACCCCATTTCCTATGGTCGGTCGCCTACGCTGTCCGCATGGCTGAGTTCGAAGTGGTCCGGCAGGCCGTGATCTCGGCCGAGCCGTCGCGCATTCACGGGTTGATCGACAACCTGCACGAGTGGACGAAGTGGTCCCCCTGGGAGGACCTCGACCCACAGTTGCAGCGCACCTACACCGGCCCGGACGCCGGTATCGGCGCCAAGTACGCCTGGGTCGGCAACCGTAAGGCCGGTGCGGGCAGCATGGAGGTCGTCGCCAGCGCCGATCGCGAGATCGGCATCCAGCTGATCTTCGAGAAGCCGTGGCAGGCCACCAATCAGGTGCTGTTCGAGCTGAACCCGACCGAATCCGGCGCCACCGAGGTGGTCTGGCGGATGACCGGGACGCAGCAGGGCCTGATGAAGGTGCTCTCCAAGATCCTGCCGACCGACAAGATCGTCGGCAAGGACTTCGAGAAGGGCCTGGCGCGGCTGAAGGCGGTCGCCGAGGCCAACGGCGGCTGAGCGCCCCGCGCCGGCGCTGAGCGCTGGCGCTGAGCGGCTATTGTCCGACCGCGACACTATGCTGCGGGGATGGCTACAGCAGCGCAATGGATCGAGGGCGCGCGTCCACGCACCCTGCCGAACGCAATCGCCCCGGTGCTGGCGGGCACCGGCGCCGCCGCCTCGCTCGACGGTGCCGTGTGGTGGAAAGCCGTTCTCGCGCTGCTGGTTTCGCTGGCCCTGATCATCGGCGTCAACTTCGCCAACGACTACTCCGACGGCATTCGCGGCACCGACGACGTGCGGGTCGGCCCGGTGCGGCTGGTCGGGCAGAAGCTGGCCTCGGCCGCCGCGGTGCGCAATGCGGCGATCCTGAGCCTGGGCATCGCCGCGGTGGTCGGCCTGATCCTGGCCGCGACCACGGCCTGGTGGTTGTTGCTCGTCGGCGTGGCCTGCCTGGCCGGCGCCTGGTTCTACACCGGCGGCAGTAAGCCCTACGGCTACAGCGGCTTCGGTGAGATCGCGGTGTTCGTGTTCTTCGGCCTGGTCGGTGTACTCGGCACCGAGTTCGTGCAGGCGGAAAAGATCGACTGGGCGGGCGTGGTGCTCGCGGTCTCGGTCGGCGCGTTCTCCAGCGCGGTGCTGGTCGCGAACAACCTGCGCGACATCCCGACCGACTCGCAGTCCGGAAAGGTCACCCTGGCCGTCAAACTCGGCGACCCGCGGACCAGGACGCTGCAGCTCGCGCTGCTCGCCATCCCGTTCATCGGCACGCTGCTCCTGGTAGCGCGCACCCCGTTCGCGTTGGTGGGCCTGCTGGCCATTCCGCTCGCAGTGCGCGCCAACGCGCCGGTCCGGTCCGGCAAGGGCGGCCTGGAACTCATTCCGGCGCTGCGCGACTCCGGCCTCGCGATGCTCGCCTGGTCGGCGCTCACCGCGTTGGCCATCAGTTTCGGGTGACGAACTGATCCCGGCTAGTCGTCGCCGTCCGGGACCAAGATGCCCAGCACCCAGTTCACGATCGAGACGATCAAGCCACCGATCACCGCGGCCCAGAAGCCGTCGACGCGCAGGCCGTAGTCGGTGGTCTCGGTGATCTTCGCGGTCAGCCACAGCATCAGCGCGTTGATCACCAGCAGGAACAGACCGAGCGTGACGATCACCAGCGGCAGCGACAGCAGCTTGACGATCGGTTTGACCAGTGCGTTCACCACCGTGAACACCGCAGCGACGGCCAGCACGACGAGGACCTTGCCGACATTGCCGTTGTCCGCCGGACTGATGATGTCGATCTTGTCGACCCAGGCGGCGGCCAGCCAGATGGCCACGCCGTTGATGATCAACCGAATCAGAAGCTGCATGCGCCCATGCTAAAGCGAGTGCCTCGCCTGCGCTCGGCCCGACGCGGCTGACAACGGACTTCGTCCGGCCGCGCATGTTATGCGACCGAGCGGACATGTGTCGTCTCGAAACGCATTTCGCGGCGGTCGCGCGGCGTGACCGCACCGAGTTCCGCGACCGTTGTCGATCCGCCACGACGACACATGTCCCCTATCTCAGGCCGCGCGATCGAGCAGCGCGTGCACCTTGGGCCGCAGGTCGTGGATCGGCTCCGAACCGCCGAACAGGCGCACGGTGGTCTGGTTGGGTGCGCGCAGGATGCCGAGCAGCACGTGCCCGGATTCGATGGTCTTGTCCTTGCGGGCCAGCGCTTCCCGCAGGGACAGCTCGAGCACCTTCTTCGAGTCCTTCGTGAACGGGATGTGGCCGTAGGTGACGGCACGGCCCCAACCGAACGGACCGCGCCGTCCCTCGGGTATCGGACGGTCGAGCGCATCCTCGCCGAAATTGGCTTGCAGCGACTCACGCACGGCGTCGAGGTCGATACCGATCGAGCGCAACGCCTCGGCGTCCTCTTCGCCCAGCGGTTCACTCCCCAGCGGTTCACCCTTGCGCTGCGCCGCCAGCGCGGTCATCACGCTCTCGTGCGTGACACCCGCCTCGGCCAAGAGCGCCTTCAGTTCGTCCTCGCCCTGCGACAGCAGGCCGAGCAGCACGTGCTCGATCTCGATGTTCGGCGAGCGCAGTTCGCGCGCGTCTTCCTGGGCCATCACGATGGCCGTCCTCGCCGACTTGGTGAACCGTTCGAACATCAGCGGTTCCTGCCTCTCTGATTGTGCTTCTGGTGGGCTGCCTGCTTGCTGACCTCGAGCGCCTCCGCGATCGCCTGCCAGGACCAGCCCTGTTCACGGGCATTGGCCACCTGGATGGCTTCCAGACGTTCGAGCAGCCGCCGCAGTGCGAGCACCGCGCGCAGCCCGACCTTGGGGTCGGGGCTGCCCGCGGCGGCCGCCAGAGTGGTTGCTTCAGTCATGTCGTCAATTTTGATTGACACATCGGGTGGATGTCAACAAAAATTGACACGAGAGTTGTTCACGGTCGGCGAAACACCGGACACAGCGCGAAGGCCACCTTCGATCGGGCGCGATGTCCCGAATGACGGTGGCCTTCGGCTGGTGATGACGAACGGCTGGGTGCGGTCAGCCCGCCCACGCGCCGGTGGCGGCGAACTTGTCCAGGATCGCGGTCGGCTCAGCGAGGCTCAGGCCCTGCGATTCGACCCAGGCGTCGTCGAAATACGTTCCGGCATAACGATCTCCGCCGTCACACAGCAGGGTGACCACGCTGCCACCGCGACCGGCGGCGAGCATTTCGGCGATGATCGCGAACACGCCCCACAGGTTGGTACCGGTGGAACCGCCGACCCGGCGGCCGAGCACCTTGCTCGCATAGCGCGCTGCCGCAATGGAACCCGCGTCGGGCACGCCGATCATCCGATCGACCACCTGGCCGACGAATGACGGCTCCACCCGCGGGCGGCCGATTCCCTCGATGCGCGAAGACATTCCGGTCTCATAGCCCGAGTCGGCGGTCTCGTAGCCGCCGTAGAACGCGGAGTTCTCCGGGTCGACCACGGCCAATTTCGTTGCGTGCCTGCGGTATCGGATGTAGCGGCCGATGGTGGCGCTGGTGCCGCCGGTGCCCGCGCCGACCACCACCCAGTCCGGCACCGGATGCGACTCCAAAGTCATTTGCTCGAAGATGGATTCGGCGATGTTGTTGTTGCCGCGCCAGTCGGTCGCGCGCTCGGCGTGGGTGAACTGATCCATGTAGTGGCCGCCGCATTCGGCGGCCAGCCGCGCCGCCTCGGTGTACATGTCGGGCGGGCGCTGCACGAAATGGCAACGGCCACCCTGCGCTTCGATCAGCGCGATCTTCTGCGGCGAGGTGCTGGCCGGCATCACCGCGACGAAATCCAGGCCGAGCAGCTTCGCGAAGTACGCCTCGCTCACCGCGGTCGAGCCCGACGAGGCCTCGACCACCGTGGTGCCCTCGGTAACCCAGCCGTTGCAGATCGCGTAGAGGAACAGCGATCGGGCCAGCCGGTGCTTGAGGCTGCCGGTGATATGGGTGGACTCGTCCTTCAGATACAGCTGGACGTTCCACGCGGCGGGCAGCGGGTACCGCAACAGGTGGGTATCGGCACTGCGCTGGGCGTCGGCGTCGATCAGCCGGACCGCGTTGTCCACCCAGTCGCGCGGGGTGCTGCGATCACAGGACTTCACGATGCCCCCTGATTGTCCTCATGGTCATCGCCGCGCAACCGGGCCCGCAGTTGCGCCTTGTCGTGGCGGCGGCGTTCGTCCACCACCGCGATGTCCTCATTGACCCGCACGCGCAGCCGTTTGAACAGCATCAGCGACAGCGGCATGGCGATGATCAGGGCGAACAGGGCGGCGACCACCAGCGGGATGTCCACCTTGACCAGCCGGGCCAGCCCCACGATCAGCAGCGTGATCACCACGACCAGGGCCAGCCTGGCCACCGTGTACAGACCGAGGTTGCGGGCAAGGCGCTGACCCGCGCCAGCGGTTTGCTGTCCTGGCACACCATCCGGTGGAGTTGCGTCACTCACGTCGCTCAGCCTATGCGAAGCTGTTGCCCGCCCTCAGCGCGCGCCTGTCGCCGAGGTCGGCAGCATATCCGATTTGTCTATTACTTCCCCTTTACCAACAGTAGGTGGTTCGAGTACCTAGGGGTTTCAGTGCAACGATGACGCCATCTGATGAGGGAACTGTCGAGAACGGAGAGGTTTGCTATGAGTGCGATCACCGTCGGCGGCCAGGACACCCTGCTGACACCAGGGCAGGTTGCTGCCATGTTCCACGTCGACCCCAAGACGGTCACCCGATGGGCTCATGCCGGGCGTCTCGGGTCGTTGCGCACACCGGGCGGACATCGCCGGTTCCGCGAATCAGAGGTAATGCAGCTGCTCAAGTCGCTCACCACTGAGGCGACCGCACGCTGACTGCGGGCCGCGCGGGCCCATCGTGCCGGGGCCCGCGCCCACCCGGCGTATCTATTTCACGTCTGCGGTGTGCGAGAGCTACGCACGGGACTACCCTCATAACCAGGAGGTGAGCGACGTGACGTACCTGTTGGCACTCATCGCGGTAGTGGCAGTCGCGGTGTTGTGCTGGAAAGCGTTCGGCCCCGAGAGAACTGCCGGACCGTCCGCCACCCACTCGCGTTCACCGCAACGCAAGCGCGTCGTCGGACCCGACGACGACCCCGAGTTTCTCTGGCGGCTATCCCGCCAGCATCGCAACGGAGACTCCGACTCCACCGAGCGCTGAACGCTCGGCCCGGACCCCCTCCCGCGCATTACATCTCACCATCGGCGTAGTTGCGCGCATGTAAGCCCTCGCTCGCCCGCAGTCGATTCGCGAGCATCGCCAGGTAGTGCTGCGCCTCCACGGAGAGCCCGGCCGCCGTCTGCACCAGCTTGCGCAACGCGCCGTCATTCAACTGCTCGACCAAACTCCCGTCCGCGTCGGCCACCGCGGCCGGGAGATAGGTGAAGTAATCGGAATCCAAGAGCCCGCTCCTCAACCGTCTGTGCGCCGGGTCAGCGCATCGCATGTAGACAGGACACGGCGTTTCGCAGAACGGCACGCCGGGTGGTACGTGATCTGCGCCACTGTTTGCGCGCTGGCTATCACCCGAGAAGCCAAGTGACGCCGGACACTATTCCGAAAACGGACTCTTCGGTCGAACTAATTCCAGTGAAGTCACGCTGACAAATCCGCCACCGGACGCCCGCGATCGGAGCCGGCCCGCTGAGGTTTGCCGCCGTCGCTCGATCCGCGCCGCGCACCCCACTCGGCCGCGGTCTCGACACCCGTCCCACACCGCCCCAACGCCACGGGCCGACTCGATTCCGGCAGATCGAGCCAGCGGTCGACACCGCTCGGCATCCGACCGATAGCAAATTATGGCGTCGAGCCGAATCAGCGAACCGCAAGGTATTCAATACTGAAGGGTAATAGATACTGCAAGGTCCGAATACCGACAGGTTTCCTTTTCCGGCCTGGCCCGATTTTTTAGAGCAAAGTTTTGCGGCATTTACCGCGCGTCACACACCAGCAGTGTGTAATCTCTGGAATTCTTGAACCCCTGATACGACAAGTGGTGACGCGGTGATCGGTGTTGACGGCTGTCTGGAACGCATCATGGACATTCCCGGTGCGCGCAGCGCGACCCTGGTGGATGGCGCGAGCGGCCTGGCAATCGCCGCGGCGGGCCGACACGACGTAGTCGACCAGCACGAAGGCGCCGCGGCCACCACCGACGTGATGCGCGCGGTGCTCGACTGCCCCGCGCTGACAACCGGTCGCGACGGCGAGGACCTCACCGAGCTCATCGTCTGCGGTACCCACGGATTCCATCTGCTCAATCTGGTGAACGGCGACTTCGACGGTCGCCTTTTCATGCACGTCCTATTCGACGACGACACCGGAAATCTGGCGATAGCGCGATTCCAGCTCCGCGGAATTCTCGCCGAATTCGTCGGGCCGGGTCATGAGCGTTGAACTCACCGATGAACTGCGACGACTGGAAATAACGAAAGGCACCGGCGTGCTATTCGTCGGCGACGGCGCATTTCAGCTCACCGAGGGAGCGATCACCTCGGCCGACTGCCTGCGCACGAGCGGACTTGCCCGGCTCGTCATGGAGGCAGGCGTGGCGACCGCAGACGACTGGCGCCGAGCCGAGGGTGGTGACGCTAGCCGATTGCTGGAACAGCCGAGGCTGGAAACCCTGGCAATGCTCTCGGTGTTCGATGCCGCCTATTTCCTGCTCGCGTCGCCTTCGGTCCCCGAATTCCGGCCCACGCCACCACATTGGCTCGCCACCGTCTGCCGGATCACCCCGCACGTACTCGTCCACGAGTGCGAGCGGCGCGGCGATCCCGAGTCGACGCCATGGCCCGCGCAGCTGGTCGATCGCGCGCCGGTCGTACCCGTCCGCCGCGGCAGGCGACGGCGCATCGTCCTCACCGGCGGCCAGGCCGAAGTGCTCGCGGCCGCGGACGCTCGACGCAGCGTCGCCGGTATCGGCGACTACCTCGGCCGGACCAGCTACGGGTGTCTGGTCGCGGTGCGGGAACTGACCGCGGCCGGGCTTATCGAGCCACCCGTCCAGGTCATGCCCGCACCATCGACGACCGCCCCGCCGGTCATCGAGGCGACGCCACCACCCCGCCGACGCCGGGTGCGACCGACCGCACCGGTGCCGGCCCCGGACCGCTGGAAGCCGGTCGACCCCGACTTGCTTGTCCGCCTGCGGGCTGCTTTGGAGGACGCGTGACCGCGCGGAAAAAACTGCTCGGCGAACTGATGGGAAGGTTGACCAAGGTGTCGATGTCCGGCCCCGAACCGAACGCGGCGGTACTCGCGGAATTGACGGCGCTACGCGAACGCGTGCCGAGACTGACCGGAACGGTGGTGGCGTCCAGCGACGGACTACTTGTCGCGCACGATCTACCCGCGCATATCGAGCCCGCCGGAATGGCCGCGCTGGCCGCCGCGCAGCTTTCGCTGTCCTATCGCTTGGCGATCACCGCGAACGGCGGCGGGTTCCACGAGGTCGTCGTGCACGGCACCGAGGGGCACGTCGTCGTCTACGCGGCGGGCTGGACCTCATTGACCGTATTGGCGGGCCCCGAGGTGAACGTCGGCAGGCTGCACCTGGAGTCCCGGCCGGTGGCCCGCACGATCGCCGACCATATGGCGGCCATCGCGAACAACCTCGGCAAAGACCAGGGACCGAAACCCCAAGGAAAGGAATAGGCATGTCCAACCTGGATTTGTCACTGAAGGACATGATGGTGATCGACGGCGCGCTCGGCGCCGCGGTCGTCGACTACAACAGCGGCATGGCGCTAGGCACCCTCGGCAGTTCCAAGGCGCTGGACCTTCAGGTCGCCGGCGCGGGTAACACCGAGGTCGTGCGCGCCAAGATGCGCACCATGGAACAGCTCGGCCTGAACGACAGCATCGAAGACATCCTCATCACGCTGTCCGGCCAGTACCACATCATCCGTCCGATGACCGGCCGAAAGTCCAAGGGCCTGTTCCTTTATCTCGCGCTGGACCGCAACCGAGCCAATCTCGCACTGGCCCGCCACCGCCTCAAGGGCATCGAGGAAGACCTGGAGGTGTAAGCAGGGGCACCCGCCCCGGTGGCCGGCAGCCCCGCCCTCGTGCCCGATCGAGGTGCGGGGCTGCCGCTTGTGCACCTGACAATCCCTTTGACGAATCAGCCCGAACCTGTTGTGGCCCAATAGCGTTCGGATGTCCGCCGCTTGGAACGCGGGCGGTCCGCCGACTAGCTGCGGCGGAGGGTGCCGGTGCGGGTGGCGGCGGTGTAGGTGATCGAGCTGTCCGATCCGAGGCGAATCGTCGAGGTGGTGCCGTCGGGACAATCGCTGCCCCCGGTTCGGCGAGCGACCAGAGTCAGCTCGGCCTCATCGACAGTGATCACCCGTTCGACACTGTCACAGCGACCGCCGGAGACCCGGTCGGATTGGGAAGACAGGACGAGTTCCTCGGAGTTCTTGCCAGGCTTGATGATCAACTCGACGTCGAACTCGCGTGGCCCGTCCACGGCGACGCCGTGCCAGGTGCCCAGGAAAGCCTGTGGAATGTTCCAGACTGCGGAAACCGGGGTGGTGTCCGCCGAGCGAGTAGTCGTGGTGATGACCGCGCCGACGGCGCCGTCCTCGTCACTGTCGTGCGCCCTGAGCCCGACCACGACCACGGCCACCACCACAACGACAGCAACGCCCGCGACCACCGCCAGGCGTAACCAGATCGTCCGCCTCGGTGGCCGTCGTTCCGACGCCAGATCACCGAGCGCCGACGGACCTCGCCCCACCCGCCCGAGTCTAATCCGTCCTCCGACAACAACTCACCGTTTCCAGCGGGCAATCCACCCGCCGAATCGGCCCGAATCTGTTGCGACCCAACAGCACCCGCAGCGCAGCAGCTACGGGTCGATGTCATCCAGTCGCCCCTTCATATTGGCCCACGCTTGGCGTTTTCGCGTTCCGATACCAGCCAGAGCAAGACTCCGAGCGGCCCTGAGCAACTGCCTGCGCCGAGCCGCCCGATTGCATGGACTCGCCCGCGAGGTAGCGGTCGACCCACCTCTTCACGGTCGGCCAGGACACCTGAAATCGGGCGGCAACTTCGCTGATTGGCCAGCCGTCGTCTACGACGAGTCGAGCGACTTTCATGCGGTGACGCGGGGGGAGGACAGCATTCGGATGTGCCATTTCTGCACTCCTGGACAGGGCCGAAGGGCCGACCATCGTGTGTGGGCGGCCCTTCGAGACGGACTTGGCGGGTATGGGGCGTTAAGGTCAGTCCACCGGGGAGACCCGGATGAGGTTGCCGTCGGGGTCCGTGACCACGAATGTGCGACCGAAGACAGCGTTGTGCGGCTTTTCCACGACGTGGACTCGCTTCGAGACCCACCTCGTGAAGATCTCGTCAACTGCAGACGCTGGTCCCGGCACCATCAGTCCGACCTCGGTTGTGCGAGGGGTGTTCGGGACCGCGTGCTCGCTGTAGCCGGTCCACAGCGCGAACAGGACGCCGGGGGCAACCTCGAAAGCGACGTAGTGGGGACTGGTGAAGGTCGGTTCGATCTCGAACAGGTCGCTGTAGAAGGTGGTAGCGGCCTTGGCGTCGCGGACGCCGATCAGGAACAGGTTCGGTGCGGGCATAGAGCGCTCCTCAACTCGGTGACTTTCGGTACCGCCTCAGTTGATCGACAAATCGCGACAGAACCTGTCATCTTTTCTGTGAAGATTGGTCAACATGAAGGCTTCGAGGCTGTTGCGTCTCTTGCTGCTCCTGCAAACCCGTCAGCGCATCACCACCACCGAGCTCGCCGAGCGTCTGGAAGTATCTCGGCGGACTGTGCTGCGCGATGTCGAGGCGCTCTCGACAGCAGGTGTGCCTGTGTATGCCGAACGCGGGCGCAACGGTGGAATCATCCTGCTCCCGGGTGCACGGCTCAACGCATCCCACCTGGAACCATCAGAGCTGGAAGCCCTCTCCCTAGCAGGTTTGGACAGCACACAACGTGAGCGCATGGGCCTGTCTGCGGTGTGGGATTCGGCCGCACGCAAGATCGCCGCCCGCCAGGCCGCAACCCCTGAGTACCCAAGCCCGCCGCGACTGGCGGACCTCGTGCTGGTGGACAGCACCGCATGGTTCGCCGATTCAGAGGCAACGGTCGACGTAGCCGAACTGGCATCGGCCCTGCGACACCGCCGCCGACTGCGAATCCACTACAGGCGCAGCGCCGAAAACCAGGCATCAACGCGGGTGGTCGACCCGTACGGGATCGTGGCGAAGTCCGGCCGCTGGTATCTCGTCGCCGATCACCAGGGGGACGGCCGGCTGTTCGCTCTGGAACGACTCTCGGCCTACGAACAACTCGACGCGCCAGTTGCTCTCCGACCAGGAGAAACCCTCCGCACCAGATGGGCGGCGTTGAAGGAACGCACCGAACAGCAGGGTCGCGTGAGCGTGACCTTCCGACTGCCAGAACATGGCCTCGACTTAGCGCGGCGCATCCTCGGCACACGCATCCGCGATGTCTCCGATGCGGAAGACGGATCATGCACCGTCGTCGTCCGCTACCCCGACATCGAGTCAGTGCGTCAACTCCTCCAATTCGGCAACCACATCGAAATACTCACCCCGGAGGCAGCCCGCAAACGCATCAGCCAGCTCGCCAGAGACCTGGCTGACAGACACTCAACCCCAGCCAGGTGACCGCCGACCAGAACGCCATGCTCTCAAGCAACGTGTCCGGTCAGTACAGCTAGTCGTGCCAGTATTGGCACTGCGCCGCACGGCAATGCATCCAGCCGCCGCACTGCTCGTCCGGTTTCCCACAGTGTGTTCGGTGACCGGGTGCGGCATCGCTCACAGACCTCGGGTTGAGTCCACTGCGGGCCGAGCTCGCTCATGAGCAGCAATCATTGGCGGTCAACCGTGGCGCACCTCGGATTCGACCCCGGCGCGTTCCGTCGGCCTGCCCGGCTGGAACGCGGGGGTCGCGGCATAGAGGGGACATTCCCGAAGGTGCGGAATGCTGATTTGTTGCGAGGAAGTAGGCAGCGCGTCGGGAGACCACGCTCCTGCTAGCACTACCCAGGGTGGGTAGCCAGTGGGATTCCCGCTGCGCCGTGCCGTCTCGATGATGGTGTCCGAGCCATTCACACCTGCCTCGGCGTACTGCGGTTCCTGTGTTTCGCCGTGCTGCCGTGCCTTCCCCTGCGCCGCGATCGGAGACAACGATGTTCCTACCTCGGAAGACAATATTGCCGCGCGTGCTGGCCACAGCGGTGCTGGTGAGCCTGGCGACAGCGTGTGATCCCGGTTCTGGTGCTCACCCCCACGCGATGAGCGCACCACCTTCCGCGTCGGGCACGGCCGCACCGAGTGATACCACCGAACTCCAGCGGGACGCCGACGCGATTCGCGATGTCGGCGTCACCGGCGTACAGGTCAAGCTGGTCGCCGCCGACGGCAGCAATAACGTGGTGACCAGCGGCGTCGCCGATATCGCGCGCAAGGGCCCGGTTCCTTCGGACGGGTATTTCCGGATGGCAAGCGCGACCAAGACTTTCACCGCCACCGTGATATTGCAGCTGGTTGGTGAGGGCAAAATCGCGCTGGACGATACGGTCGACAAATGGTTGCCGGGCGTGGTGCGGGGCAACGGCAACGACGGCACGAAAATCACCCTGCGCCAACTGCTCAACCACACCAGCGGAGTGGCTTATATGCCACCGTTCCAGCTATCCTCGCCCACCGACTACCGGCAGCACGCCGACGACGCCCCAACCCCCGAGGAGGTGGTGGCCGCCTCCGTGCAGCACCCGCCGAACTTCGCCCCGGGAACCGGCTGGAGCTACAGCAACACCGGCTATCTGCTGCTGGGCCTGATCATCGACAAAGTCACCGGCAACCCGTGGTTCGAGGAAGTGAACAGCCGAATCATCACCCCACTCAGCCTGAAACACACAAGCTACCCCGGGACGGCGACCACGATCCCCACCCCACACGCCACCGGATACACCCAATGGCCATCGAGCGGGCTGGCCGACACCACCGACGGCCGGATCGGTCAATTCGCGGATTCGGCAGGCGCGCTGATCACCACGACCGCTGACCTCAACACATTCTTCCGGGCATTGCTCGGCGGCAGACTGCTGCGGCCCGAACAACTCGCCGAAATGAAGCAGACTGTCGACACCGACGCCGAGGTGCGGTCGATCTTCCCGGACGCGCGCTACGGCCTGGGCCTGTTCTCGGTCGAATTATCCTGCGGTGGAAGGTATTGGATGCACGGCGGCGACATCACCGGCTACAAGACCAGGGACGGCGTCACCGACGACGGCACCCGCAGCGTCGTCATCTCCATGTCCACCCTGCTTCAGGACACCGAGGAACATCAACTCGCCCAGGAGAAAGCCGCGGGCGCGCTCGTCGATCATGCACTGTGCCATGCCGGAAAGAACTGACCGCCCGACACAGGCAAGCGGTGCGGACGCTGTTCACCCGCCTGGCAGGATGATGACGCGGGCGGGTCCTGTGACGTCCGCAACCGTTGGGCGGGCCCCGGTGAGCTGGCACAGCAACTCGATGTCGTCCAGGAAGCTGTCGTAGTCCTCGGCAAACACCCCCGGGTCGTCGATGTCCATCGCAGCCAGGGCTTCCTCGATCACCCACGGTTCGGGGACGGTTTTCCCATGTCTACCGGTCAACTGCGTACCGAGACCGATGAGCAAGACTCCGCCGATGCCGAAGACGGAACGAACGGGCAGGTAGAAGCCGTTAGTTCAATCCGGCGTAGGAGTGCAGGCCGCTGATCACCATGTTGATGATGAAGAGGTTGAAGAGCATTGCTATGAAGCCGGCGATGTTGATCCAGGCGGCCTTGGTGTCGCGCCAGCCGGAGGTGGCGCGGGCGTGTAGGTAGGCGGCGTAGAGGACCCAGGCGATGAAGGAGCAGGTTTCTTTGGGGTCCCAGCCCCAGAAGCGGCCCCAGGCGGCTTCGGCCCAGATGGCGCCGAGGATGACGCCCGCGCCGAAGAGAGGGAAGCCGATGATGGTGGCTTTGTAGGCGAGGCGGTCGAGGGTGCGGGCGTCGGGGAGGCGGCGCGCGATGGCGCCGAGGATTTTGTTCGACTCCTGGCCTTCGGGCTGGCGCAGGCGGTAGAGGAACAACATGCTGGAGACGCCGGCGAAGAGGAAGACGCCGCTGCCGATGCTGACGATGGTGACGTGGATGGGCAGCCAGTACGACTTCAGTGCGGGCACAACGGGCGCCGCGTCGGCGTAGAGGATGGTGCCCGCGAGGAACAGCAGGATGACGACCGGGATGAGCAGGAAGACCCACATCGACCGGTACCGCTGTTCGCGCAGGAACAGCGCGCCCATCAGCACCGCGGCCGCGGTTGCCATGGTGACGAACTCGTACATGTTGCCGAGCGGGAACCGGTGCGTCGCGAAGCCGCGCAACACGATCGAGCCGATGTGCAGCGCGATGGCGACGACCAGCACCGAGAACGCCATGTTGCCGAGGCGCTCGGACAGCGACTTCTCCGGCGGGCCGACGATGCGCCCCGGCACCGCGGGATCGCTGGCCGGTCCGCCGACCGAGACGAGTTCACGCTCCGCGACCTGACGGCTGCGCGCGGTGGCGTACTGCCAGATCAGCAGCACGAGCACCAGCGCGTAGACCACGATCGCGGTCTTGAACGAGAAATCGCTGTAGCGCGCGATGGTCTCGTTGATCGGCATCTTTACTCTCCCGTGGTCTTCGCGTCCGCCGCCGAGTCCGGCGTGGCGTCCAGCAGGCGCGCGCGTAGTCGGTCGAACTCACTGCCCCAGCCCGCCTGATCGGTCCGAGCCAGCCCGCCCATTTCTACTACGGTGCGTCGTTTGCCCAAGGTACCGGCTGCCTCCTCGGCAGGGTAGACCCGGACCCAGATCCGGCGCCGCTTTACCAGCAGCGACACCAGCAGGCCGAGCATCATGGTCACCGCGCTCACCAGCACCCACTGCTGCGCCGGATCGTGCGACACCTGCAGGTTCGCGAATTCCTGTGCGCCGTCGAAGGTCACCTTGCTGCCGTTGGGCAGGCTGGTCGACTCGCCGGGGCGCAGGTTCACCCTGGCCTCCTTGGTCAGTCGACCCTGCTTGACCTGTTCGGGATCCAACGCGAACAGCGACTGCGGCTTTCCGGTGTCCAGCCCGGTGTCGCCGCGATAGATGTCGACGGCGACGGCCGGATCGTTCATCGTGGGGAACGACGAGGTCATCAGGCTGCCGTGGAACAGCGCGGTCGGCGCGAACAGGCCCTCGATGGCGATCTGGTTCTTGCGCCGCTCCTCGTCGGTGGCGTACATGCCGCCGGGCGGGTCGATGCGCAGCACGCCGCTGGACAGGAAGGTCCTCGCGTCGTCGGGCCGCCACTGCAGCGTCTCGGTGCGGGTCTGCCCGTTCGGGAAGGTGACGGTGAAGGTCGGCGCGAAACCGTGACCCTGCAGATAGATCCGGTCGCCTGCGACGCGCAGCGGATGGTTCACCTGGATCGCCGTCGAGCGCCAGGTGTTGCTCTGCAGATCGGCGCCGGCCTGGTATTCGATGTTCGAGGTGAACATCTCGGCCTGACCGTTCGCCAGGTAGTCGGCCTTGAAGTCCTTGACCCGCACGCAGATCGGCGTCATGCCGGTGCCGTCGTTGACGTTGCCCGCCTTGAACGAGTCGAAGATGGCGGGCGAGGTGGTGCAGATGCCCGGCCCGTCGTTCGCGATGACGATGACGTTGCCCTCGTAGCCGAACAGCTTACCGACCGCGATGGCGACCAGCAGGCAGACCAGCGCGAGGTGGAAGACGAGATTGCCGAGCTCGCGGGAGTACCCCTTCTCCGCGGCGAGGGTGATCTCCCCGTCGCGGGTGCCCGGCGTGACCTCGGTTCGCCAGCCGCGCAGCTCTTTACGAACCCGCGCGACCACGTCGTCGGGTGTCTCGTCGGCGCTGCCCGCGTAGTGGTGCGGCAACCGGCTGAGGTTGCGCGGCGCCCGCACGGGCGGGGTGCGCAGCGCGCGATAGTGATCGAGGCAGCGCGGCAGGATGCAGCCGACCAGTGAAATGAACAGCAGCACATAGATGGCCGTGAACCAGAAGCTGCCGAACACGTCGAACAGCTCGAACCGGTCCATCCACGGACCGAGCGTCGGCCGGTTCGCGATGTACTGATCGACCTTCTGCTCGTTGAGGTTTCGCTGCGGCAGCAGTGCGCCGGGAATCGCACCCAACGCGAGCAGGAACAGCAGCACCAGCGCGGTGCGCATACTGGTCAGCCCGCGCCAGGTGTTGCGGACGAAGGCCCACGCCCGGCCGAGCGGGGATTGCCGGGGCACCGGCGCCGGTTCGGTCAGCGGTTTTTCGGGCCCACCCGTCGCGCGACCACCACCCCTCATCGAATCGATGCTGTTCATACTCATATCGGCAGCGTCACCTCGGAAACGAATGCGTCGCGCACCCAGCCGACGAACTGATCCCATACCCCGGTGACCAGCGCCGCGCCGACCGCGACCAGCAGCAGGCCCCCGATGATCTGGATGGTGCGCGAATTGCGGCGCAGCCAGCCCACGCCGCGCAACGCGCTGGCCGAGCCGAACGCGAGAATCACGAACGGCAGGCCGAGCCCGAGGCAGTAGGCGATGATGAGCGCCACGCCGCGCGCCGCGGTGGTCCCGTCGGTGCCCGCGGCCACCGCCATCACGCCGGACAGCGTCGGCCCGAGGCACGGCGTCCAGCCGAGCGCGAAGACGCCGCCGAGCAGCGGCGCGCCCGCGATGCTGGTCAGCCTGCGCGGTTCCATCCTGGTGTCGCGCTGCAGCGCGGGGATCAGGCCGATGAAGACCAGACCCATCAGGATGGTGACCACGCCGCCGATGCGTTGCAGCAGTTCACGATTCACGTTCAGCGTCTGAATAACGCCGAAAACCGTTGCGGTGGCAAGCACGAACACGACGGTGAACCCGGCGACGAACAACCCCGCCGCACCGGCCACCCGCATCTTGCCCGCCCGCGCGGCCTGCCTGGCCGACTCGACGGCAACCGAACTCGGTTCTCCCCCGGTGGCTTGCGCGACCGAGGCGGGCGGCGCCTCGGCACCGACGAGTCCAGCGAGGTAGGACAGATAGCCGGGCACCAACGGCACCACGCACGGGGAGGCGAAGGACACCAGCCCGGCGAGCAGGCAGGCGCCCAACGCCAGCAGCAACGGTCCGGTCGCGGCGGTCTGCTGGAACGAATCCCCTACGGCGGCGAGCACCATCACCGCGCCACCGCTGTTACGCGGGGACTCAAGCGCCCTCCCCCTCCGGCGTCTCCTCGGCCGGCTCGGTGTCGCCGCGCAACACGACGCGCTGCTCGGTGGTCTCCCCCGCCGGGTCGAACAGCACGCCGAAGTCGAGCAGCGAGTCCGCCGCTACGCTGCGCGGCACGGTGGCGATGCCCTTCCATCGGTCGTCCACGGCCCAGGCACCGCCGATTCGGCGGGCGCCCTGCCGGTGGCGACAGGCACGCTGGGTACGGGTACGACGATCGCGATTCACTGTGCTTCCTCCGAGGCGAGTTTTTGAACAATCGGTTGCAGATCGTCGGCCAGCAGGGGGCGCAGGAACACCGCGGCGACGCGGTGCTGACGATCCAAGATCAGGGTGGTGGGAATGACACTGGTCGGGAAATTGCCACCGAGGGCGAGCAGGGTGCGCATGGACGGGTCGTAGATGGACGGGTAACCGACCTTGTTGTCGACGACGAAGTCCTGGGCCTTGTCCTGCTGCGGGTCACGGACGTTGATGCCGAGAAAGGCGACGCCGTTGTCTTTCGTTGCCGCATAGACCTTTTCGAGCGCGGGCGACTCCGCGCGGCAGGGTCCGCACCACTGGCCCCACAGGTTGAGTACCACGATTTTGCCGGGGTAATCCTCCACCGAGGTGGTTTTGCCCGAGGTCATCAGGTCGGGTCCGGCCAGTTTGCCGATGGTGCCGCGCGAGCTGGGCGGATCGTAGAAGATGTCGGTTTTGCCGCCTGGCGAGACGAATTCGAAGGTGCCGCCGGAGGCCACCGCGTCCTTACCGCTCGAGCAACCGGCCAGCGCCGCGACCAGGGCGAGGCACGCGAGCAGAACCGCAACGACCCGCCGTGCCGATGCGGCAGGCGGTGCGACGGACGCGGTGCGCTGAATCATGCGCCGTGTACCGACGGGTCCGAACCACCGGCGGGCTCGGAGTACACGATGTCGACGAGCGTGTCGCCCTGGTAGACCAGCGAGGTCAGCGACGCGAGCGAGCACTGCCGCTGCCGCGGGTCGTGCCAGAGCCGCTGGCCCTGCAGGAACCGGCGCAGCGTCCAGACCGGCAGCTGATGCGACACCAGCACCGCCTCACGCCCAGCCGCCTCGACCCGCGCCTTGTTCACCGCGGCCAGCATCCGGTGCGCGATCTGCAGGTACGGCTCGCCCCAGGACGGGGTGAACGGGTCGCGCAGCTTCCACCAGTGCCGCGGCTTGCGCAACGCGCCGTCGCCGACGGAGACCCGCAGGCCCTCGAAGGTGTTGCCGGCCTCGATCAGGTTCTCGTCGGTCCGCACGATCAGATGATGTTGTGCCGCAATCGGTTCCGCGGTTTCCTGGGCCCGCTGCAGCGGCGAGGCGATGACCACCGCGATGTCGTGATCGGCCAGCGCCCGCGCGACGGCACCGGCCTGCGAGCGGCCGGTGACCGACAGGCTGAAGCCGGGCAGCCTGCCGTAGAGGATCCCGTTCGGGTTGTGCACCTCGCCGTGGCGCAGCACGTGCACGATCGTCTCCACCGGCGCGGTGCCACCGTCGTGGATCCGCTGCTCCTTCGCGGCACTCGGCCTCGGCTCGGAATCCGTTGCGGCGCTGCCGCTTTCCTCGACCGAGGGGAGCTGATCGGCCGGACCCGATGCGGCGGCGGCGAAGTGCGCGCCCGCGTCGATGACGGTCGAATCGGCGTCGGCGTCCACGACCGGCCCGGCGCCCAGGCCCGCGATCGCCCCGGCGGCAGGCTCGGTACTCGGCGCGGCGGCACCGGGCTCGGCGACCGGAGCCGCGCCGAGCCCCGCGACCGACCCGGCCGGGTCGGCGGTGGATTCAGTGGCGGACTCGGCTAGCTCGCGCTTGTCGGCATCGGGCAGATCGTGATCGGAGCTCACGCGCGGGATCCTTCGGGAGTGGCGGCCGCGGCCGCATGTGCGGCGGCGGGCAGGGCGGCGGCGATGCGGTCGAATGCGTCCTCGTCGAGTGCGGCGGAGACGAACCAGGTCTCGAACGCGCTCGGCGGCGCGTAGACGCCACCGTCGAGCAGTGCGTGGAAGAAGGCTGGGTAGCGCCAGGTCTGACTCGCCTTGGCGGCGGCGTAGTCGGTGACCGGGCGTTCGGCGAAGAACACGCTCACCATATTGCCTGCGAACTGCACCTGGTGCTCGACGCCTGCGGCACTGAGCGATTCGCCGAACAGCGCGCCGAGCCGTTGCGCGTTCCGTTCCAGCGCGGCGTACACCGCATCGTCGGCGGCGCGCAGCGTGGCCAGGCCGGCGGCGACCGCGACCGGGTTACCGGAGAGCGTTCCGGCCTGGTAGACCGGGCCGAGCGGGGCCAGGTGGTTCATGATCTCGGTGCGTCCGCCGAACGCGGCGGCGGGCAGGCCACCGCTCATCACCTTGCCGAAGGTGTAGAGATCACCGGCGACGCCCTCGCGGCCGAACCAGCCGGCGCGGCTCACCCGGAACCCGGTCATCACCTCGTCCATGATGAGCAGCGCGCCGTTGTCCGCGGTCAGCTTGCGCAGGCCCGCGTTGAAGCCGGGCAGCGGCGCCACCGTGCCCATGTTGCCCGCGGCGGCCTCGGTGATCACGCAGGCGATCGCGTCGGGGTGCGCGGCGAACGCGGCGGCGACGGCGTCGAGGTCGTTGTAGGGCAGCACGATGGTGTCGGCCGCCTGCGCGCCGGTGACGCCGGGCGAGGTCGGTAGCCCGAGGGTGGCGACGCCGGAGCCCGCGTCGGCGAGCAGCGCGTCGACGTGGCCGTGGTAGCAGCCGGAAAACTTGATGATCTTGGCGCGCCCGGTGTAGCCGCGGGCCAGCCGCACCGCGCTCATGGTGGCCTCGGTGCCCGAGTTCACCAGGCGCACCCGGTCCACCGGATCGACGCGCTCGATGATGGCCTCGGCCAGTTCGATCTCCGCCTCGGTGGGCGCGCCGAAGGACAGGCCGCCGACCGCGGCCCGCTGCACCGCCTCGACCACCGCGGGATGCGCGTGCCCGAGAATCATCGGACCCCACGAGCACACCAGGTCGACGTACTCGTTGCCGTCGGCATCGACGAGGGTGTAGCCATGCGCGGACGCGATGAATCGCGGTGTGCCGCCGACGGAGTCGAAGGCTCGCACCGGAGAGTTGACGCCCCCGGGAATCACCGAGCACGCCCGGTCGAAGAGCTGAGCAGAAACCGGCACCGATGCGCTGGTCACGCGCGGAGAAGAACTCACGACCTCCAGTGTCTCAGCCCGATCGGAACGCCTCGACGACAGGGTGTAGTGGGCGTGACGTAGACCGCAACACGCCGGGGCGCTGTTTACGCCGTATTCGATCGCCCCGAGATTGCTGATGCGTAATCTCGGGCGTCACCATTCATCTGCCCCGGAGGATTTCTATGCGGTTTGCCATGGTCAGTGCTGCTGTTTCCACCGCGCTCGTCAGTGCGGCCGTCGTGTTCGGCGCCGGTACGGCCGCCGCGGTGGAGCCGGTCGCACAGCCGGATCGGATCGGGCTGCAACTGAGTCATGCGGAGACCAAGTCGATGGCCGACGGCCCGATTCCGGCCGTGGTCACCATGTTCGTGCCGCTCAACCGGATCGGCGTCGGCCTGAAGGCGGACACCGGGATCTACAAGGACGAGAACGGCGGCGTGCACGCGTCGCTGCGGCAGGCGATCATGGAGGCGGCCAATCATCCCGACGGGACGATCACCCTCTTCGTCAACGCCCCTGGCACCCGCAACGGCCGCGTGCTCGACATGTATCAGAACTGGAACTGAGCCACGCTCAGCTGTACATGCACGGTGCCTGCGCCGAAATGGTGTGCAGGTAGCACATGAACGCGTTGTACGGGCCCGCGGAACCGGAATCCGGCACCAGCACCGGTGCGTCGACCTGCCCCATCGAGGTGTCGCCCGCGGGCTCGAGCGGAAGTCCCGGGTTCGCACCCGCCGGCCCGGCGCCGATCCCGATCGCGGCGGTAATCGCCAGTGCGGCACAGACTTTCACAGCAAGCCGATTCATCAAACCCAATCCTAGGTAGTTACACGTTGACGGCCGAAATACTAACGGCCACAGAAGTATTACGGGCAACGTCCGAGCAGCCGCCGTTGGCCCGGCGGCGTCTCGTGCACGCTGGTCGACGGCAGTGTGGACACACTGCGCAACAACTGATTTCCGGCGCACATGGGTAACTCACCAGGTATCGGCCGATTCGACCGCATCCCTACCGGCAGCCACCGCACCTGGGCGCTACTAAGTGATGCCGATGCACCACAGGGCGAAGCCGGTCGTCACCAGGCAGGCCAGCGGGGCCGGTAGAGCGTGTAGCAAGGGTGCGGGCGGGGTCTCGATGAGTACGGGCACCACTGCGGTCGGTGGGGCCGGGGAAACCTCGGCGGGGGCTGCGACCGCCGGGGCCACCGTTGCCGCGCCGATCATGCCGACGGCCGCGGCACCGAGGAGAGTCCGCTTGACAGTGACTGTGGGCTTCATGGGTGCGATATTCCCGCGATCGGCGGGCCGAAACGGCGGGGCGGCGGCGATCCTCAGCGGGACCGGCGAGCGCGCACGACGCGAGTGACCGCATCGATGGCGAACAGACCGGCGAGCGCGACCAAGACCGCGGCGAGCAGCAGCCAGGGTGCGACGTAGCGGGTCGCGACGAATTCCGGTGCCTGGCCGATGGCGGCGAAGGTGGTGGTCTGGATGCCCCGCTGCCAGCTCAGCACCGCCGCGACGAGTCCGAGTACGACCAGCCCGAGTTCGGTGGCGGCCACGGTGATCCAGGTCTTCAACGGTCCACTCCGTTCTCGCTGTGCTTGTCATCGGTGTCGGGCGTCGGCTCGTCGGCGGGTTCGGGCGCTTGGCCGATCGCCGCGGTCAATTCGGCGCGCAGCGTTCGATGGTCTTTCGCCCAAGCCTGCACCAGGCTGCCGTCGGTCAGCCGCAACCCGATGCCGGTGCGTCGGCGTGGCACGCCGGTCAATTCGCCGAGCGCGCGCGCCTCCTCCCACTCCTCGTCGTCCCAGGCATCCTCGTCGCGTTCGGGCAGCACCGCATCGATCGACGTGAGGGGCAGCGTCTCGGTGCCGTCGCGCAGCGTGGCCGCGGTGAGTTCGACGCTGACGTGGCGCTGCCCCGCGATCACTTGCAGCACAACGAACATCGCGATCAGCGAGCCGCAGAAGACGAGGGCGAACCAGTGCACGGAGCTACCGGTCGACATTTCGATGATCAGGATGATGACGCACAGAATGGGCCCGTAGGCCACGGTGCGCCAGCGCGCACCCGGCTCGGCGAACAGCACGCCGGAGTCGGCGAGTTCCTCGGTCACGCGACGCTCACAGCACCGCGAATCGACAAGGCGGAAAACAGAATCAGCGAGTGAGGCCGGGCCACAGCAGGACGACGACGGTCAGCACCCCGAACAGGACCAAGAGGCTCAGCACGGCCAATTCGCGCCGAATGCTCTGCGGCTGTTGGATCACCACTCGCATTGCTGCCTCCGATTCCCCGGAGCCATCTGACCGATTCTCTTACGCAATGCAAGACAACGTCTGACAAACAACTACCGGTTCCCATGTCCACTGTGACAACCCTCACGATACATGCCGACGTTGCCCCGACAAACTTGGGCGCCAACCGTTCATCGTCGGCTCATCTGGAAATAAGCGGTTGATTCCGGGCGGTGCGACAAATAGATCGATCCGCCCGCCAGCACCGCCTGCACGATCGCGGCGCCGCCCGCCACCAGTGAGGCCGCCCCGGCCACCGCGCCGAACGCGAACAGCGCGCCGACGCCGATCACCACCAGCCACGCGCCGACAATGGTCAGCATGGTGCGCGCCCAGAGCTTGCCGCGCGCGAATTGATGCACGATCAGCAGCGCCAGCACCGCGACGCCGAGCCCGATGAACACCACCACGACGTAGACCAGCGCGACCATCAGTTCGGCGCTGGCCAGGCTGACCTGTGGGTCCTTCTCCCTGGCCTGATCGAAGACCTGCTTGGCGAAGGTGTGCCGCTGCGAGAGCGCGGCCACCACCGACGCGATCAGCTGGACTACGCCGAATCCGATGACACCCCACCACAATTGCCGGGCGGTGCCGACATCCACCGGCATCGGCGCGGGCGAGGGCGCGGCGCCGACCGGTCCCGGCAGATTCGTCACGACAACCAGTGAGCGGCCTCGGTCGCCCAGTAGGTGAGCACGATGTCCGCGCCCGCCCGCCGGATCCCCATCAGCGACTCGAGGATGGCGCCGCGGCGGTCGATCCAGCCGCGCTCGGCGGCGGCGGTGATCATCGCGTACTCGCCGGAGATCTGATAGGCCGCGACCGGGACGGTCGAGTGGTCGGCGACGTCGCGCAGGATGTCCAGGTAGGACATGGCCGGCTTGACCATGACGATGTCCGCACCCTCGGCCAGGTCCAGCTCGAGTTCGCGGATCGCCTCGCGGCGGTTCGCCGGATCCTGCTGATAGCTGCGCCGGTCGCCCTCCAGCGACGAGGCGACGGCCTCGCGGAACGGGCCGTAGAACGCCGAGGCGTACTTGGCGGCGTAGGCGAGGATGCCGGTATCGGTGCGGCCCACCGCGTCCAGGCCGCGCCGGACCGCGCCGACCTGGCCGTCCATCATGCCGCTGGTGCCGAGCAGGTCGGCGCCCGAGGCGGCCTGGGCCAGCGCCATGTCGACGTAGCGGTGCAGGGTGGCGTCGTTGTCGACGGAACCGTCGGCGGCGAGCACGCCGCAGTGCCCGTGATCGGTGAATTCGTCGAGACAGGTGTCGGCCATGAGCACCGTCGACTCGCCGACCTCGTCGGCCAGCGCGCGCAGGCCGCGGTTGAGGATGCCGTCCGGGTCGCTGGCCTGGCTGCCGGTGGCGTCCTTGTCCTCGTGGCGCGGCACGCCGAACAGCATCAGGCCGCCGACACCCGCGGTCACCGCCTCGACGGCCGCTTTGCGTAGCGAGTCCATCGAATGCTGCTGCACGCCGGGCATCGAGCTGATCTCGCGCGGCTCGTCCAGCCCGTCGGCCACGAACATCGGCAGCACCAATTGCCGTGGCTCCAGGGTGGTTTCGGCCACGAGACGACGCAGCGCGGGGGTACGGCGCAACCGCCGTGGGCGGTCCAATCCGGTCATAACCGCACGATACGCCCGGCGCCGAGCGCTGTCGCGAGCACCCGTCGGCTCGCGCGGAGGGCGCTTCGGCGCCGACGCGGCAGAGCTGGGCGTTTCGCGACGACAGTAGCTCGATGCCGTGGGCCGGCATGCACAAAATGGGCCGATCGGCCCTGGATCGACAGTAACGGTGTGTGAAATCACACCTGCCGCGCAGGCCGATGGCGCATACTCCGACAGGAGGGCGAGACCCCCTGGGGGACAGCATGACCGAACCGCACACCGAAATTTCGCTGGCCAGAGCCGCCGACTTCGAGTCGTGGGTCGCGGTACTACTTTCGGACTGGTGGCCGGTGCTCACCGGTGGACTCACACCACCGGAGACGACCCTGCGTGCGTGGCGGGCCGCCGACGGCAGCGGGCAGATCTTTCGCGTCGAGTTCATCGCACGGCAGCTGGCCGAGCCCGAGCTGATCACGGTGGCGCGGCGGGCCTTCGACGACCTCGGCATGGTCCCGGACGAGCGGGAGATGACGCAGAGCCTGGGCAGGCACCTGGTCGGCCACACCGAAGACGCCACCGTGCAGCTGCGTTTCTCCGATACCGCGCACACCATCTTCCTGCGCTTGCAGAGCAGGCCGTGTCAGGTCGCGGTGGCCGCCGGTCGGCAGCTGAGCGCGATGCCCGACGCGACGCTGCCGTTCCCGAACACCACGACGGGGCCGATGGATATCCGGGTCGCGCGCAACAGCGCCCGGCATCTGCTCGCTCAGCACAGCGCGCGCTTCGCCATTCCGGTCGACCCGTTCCAGCTCGGACCGCAGGGACACGTTTCCGATGTGGGCTGGGCGTTCGTCTTCCCCTGGTCCACCACCTCCTGGTACTCCGACGGCACCTCGCCGGTATTGGCGCCGGGCACCAAGGGGCCGATCGTGGTGGTGAAGGACACTGGTGACACCTGGTTGCTCGACAGCCTGAGCAGCTACGAATCCCAACTCGCCGCGTATGCCGACACGCACGGTTACCAGCACGGCACGCCCGACCCAGCCGGAAAGGTGCGCGATGACCCGCGCTGATGCCGCATGACACAGCCCGCTTCGGGCGCCCGTCGGCTGGCCGACGGGCGACTGTTGATTCCGTGGCAGGGCAAACAGCCGGACGGAACCATCGCCAACGGGATGGTCGAAATCGGGCCGGACGACGACCGATTCGCCGAATGGAACGAGTCCATCGCCAGCCGGGAGCGCGGCGAGCTGCCCGACGACGACCACCCGGTGGATCCGTTCGGCCTGCAGTTGTTCCGCGACCCGCGCCCCGATCCGGCGCCGACCGCGCACGAACGCAGGCTCGCCACGCTGCGCGCCCTCGCCGAGCGCGGCGACCTCGGCGCCATGGAGCAGCTCGCGCAGCTGCTGCGCGACGCGAACGAGCTGACCGAAACCGAGCACTGGTTCCGCCGGGCCGCCGAGCGCGGCAGCGCGACCGCGATGGCCGACCTCGGCCTGCTGCTCGGCACGCACGGCCGGATCGCCGAGGCGGTGCGCTGGCTGGAGTCGGCGATCGCCGCGGGCTGCGCGGGTGCGGACCTGCAACTCGGTCTGCTGCATCTGGAGCGCGGCAAGCTCGACGAGGCCGAGCGGTGGCTGCGGCCCGCGGCCGAGGCGGGCTCGCCGGAGGCGTTGTGCAACATGGGCGTGGTGGCCAACCGGCGCGGCAGCAACGACGCGGCCGAGGAGTGGTACGAGCGCGCGGCCCGCGCCGGAAACCCAACGGCCATGCGAACTTTGGGTCTCTATGTGGCCAGGCGCGGCGATCTCCAGCGGGCCGTCGAGCTGCTCACCGAGGCGGTGCGGCGCGGCCGCACGGACGCCATGGCGATCCTCGGCTCGCTGCACCTCGATCACGGCGACACCGCGGCGGGCGAATACTGGCTGCGCCGCGGGGTCGAGGCGGGCGATCCCGACTCGATGTTCCATCTGGCCTTGTTCCTGCGCGAACAGGACCTCTACCCGCTCACCGGGGACCTGTCCGAGCCCGGCGTGCTGCGTGCCGCCGCGGCGATCGCCACCGGCCGAACACCGGCCCAGCAGGAAGCCAGGCACTTGCTGGAACGCGCTGCCGCACTGGGCCATCCACCATCGATGAAACTTCTGCACGATATCTGAGCGGCTCACCATTCCACGTTGATGCGACGACACTCCACATTTGCGGAGTGATTGCCACTGTGCTTTCGCCGGAGATAGACTGCGGGCGCGCCGGCCGGAGAGTGATTCCGAGCCCGGAAGCGGGCAAGCCGATCTGTTGCGCTGCTTCCGGTACCGACGAGGAGTCCTCCCCCTTGCGACACAGCATCGAAATTCCGCACGCGTTTCCCAGTGGCTATCTCTGCTCACCCATCACATCAGGTACAAGCCCTCCGGCCTGCGAAGCGCCTGCGGACATCGGCGCAGCAGGCGCCTTCGTCGCGCCGGAGATCTCGGCCGGAGTCCGCGCCGAAGCTCAATAGATCGCGCCGGCATCGACGTCGCGATCACATCGGACGTTCAGGTGTCCCCCCGTTGGTAGCGAGGGGACACCCGATCACTCGCGCTCCAGTGCGGCTGCAACCGCCTGAAGCTCTTGCAGATTTGGAGAACTCTGCCATGACCACAGTAGATGCACCTGCCGTGTTCGCACCGTCGGATTCGCCGTCACGACCGGAAAAGTCCAGTACCACCGACGCATTGCGCACCGCGCTGCGAGGTCCGGACGAAGAACTGCACCGGCGCGTGCGCGCCGCGGTGCTCGCCCTCGGCGATCGGCCCCGCTCGGACCTGACCTATGCCGAGGAGGCGGCGCTGGCGCCCGCGCTGCTGCGCTCGGCGATCGCCGAGCTGGGCGGCTCGTCGGTCGCCATCGCGGCGGATGTGCGTATGCGGGGCAGCCTGTGCGAGTGGGCCGCCATCGCCGCCCCGCACCTGATTCCCGTCCTCACCGGCCACCTGGATCTGTCGGTCGGCGCCATCGCGACGCTCGGCACCGGTGCGCAGTACCAGGCCGAGCTCTTGGCTCAGCTCGATGCCGGTACGGCGGTCGGCGAACTGGCCCTGACCGAGCTGGGCGGCACCAACGGCAGCGATCAGCAGACCACCGCGACGTGGGACGCGGCCAGCGACGGGTACTGGCTGAATTCGCCGACCGCGGCCAGCTGGAAATTCATGCCGAACATCGCCTCGGCGACACCGCGAATCGGCGTGACCACCGCCCGTCTGATCGTCGACGGCCGGGATGAGGGCGTCCTGCCGTTCCTGCTGCGATTCCGCGACGCCGACGGCTCGCTGGTGCCCGGCCTGGAGGTCCGTACGCTGCCCGATAAGTCCTGGGCTCCGATGGATCACGCGTTGATTCGGTTCAACGCGCTGTTCGTGCCGCGCGACGCGTTACTCGGCGGCGATTGGGCGGTGATGACCCGGACCGGGCTGCGCTGCGAGCTCCCGCCGCGGGCCCGTTTCCATCGTGCGATCGCGATGTTGGGGGAAGGGCGACTGGATCTGGCCAACGCCGCGAGCGCGGTCGCGCGCGCGGGGCTCGCCCTGTTGGTCAACTACGCCGCCGCACGGCGACCCGGCAAGGTCGCCATGATCGAGCGCGGAACAGTGCGCCGCGATGTGGTTTCCGCGCTGGCCGCCGTCTACGCCACCAGCATTCTCGGCTATCAGATACAAGATATGCGGTCACGAACCCGCGCCGGCGATCCGCGCCAAGCGGTGTGGTCGATGCTGGCCAAACCGCTACTGGCCTACACCGCGCACCAGGTACTGCTGACCTGCCGCCAGCGCGGGGCCGCGCAAGCGAGCCTGCGCGCCAATTGGATCGGCGATTGGATCGGCACCACCGAGGGGATCATCACCGCCGAGGGTGAGTCGCAACTGCTGCTCAAACAGGCGGGGCTGGCGGCGATGGCGGGCGTGGACATCACGGCGTTCGACCTCCCGGCGGCCCCGGCTCAGCTGCCCTGGTACCTGCAGCTGCTCGTCGAGCGAGAGGTGACCGTGGCGGCCGGGTTGCGCCACCACGACCTCGCCGCAGCCGGCGTGGCGATCGACCGGGACACCGCCGCCATCGAACTGGCCACCGCGACCGCGGAACGCCTGGCGGCCACCGCGGTTCACACCGCGGCACAGCACACCGCCGACCCGACGGCACGTGCGCTGCTGGAATCCGCCGGAGCGGTCTATGCCCTGGAACGGATCTACGCTCGCGGGGTCTGGTACGCCGCGCACCAGCGGATGCCCGCCCGCTGCGCGTGCGCGGTCGAGTCCGAGCTGCTGCGCCACCGTCTCGTGCTGGCCGAGCACCTCGGTGTGCTCGTCGACGCCTTCGATATCCCCCTCGAGGCGTTGGACGCTCCGATGGCCTCGACGGACTACCTGCAGTGGTGGCAACACTGGGCGGGCTGGTCGAGCTCGCCGTTGAGCGGTGCCCTGGCGTAGTCGTCGAACCCCTTGCGGCCAGCGGTTTTTGTCGGTACTCGTTGGTATAATCGAAACAGTGTTCGAGGGGATTCGCCGAGTCCCCGATCGCAACGGGAGGGAAGCCTGTGCCCGCGACGAAGACCGTTCTCATCGACCGGCCCTACACACCGCTGGAGAAGCAGCGACTACCCGCGGGGCGCCCGCGGTCGTGGTATGTCCGCCACAATCGGAAACTCAAGGCGATGCGCCTGACCATCGCACTGCTCGACTCGGGCGTCTACAACCCGAGCTCGGCGAACAACAAGTGCATCCGGCACACCGCCGAGGTCATCGGCATTCGCCCGCCGTCCGACCTCACCTGCACCATGGTGCGCACACTGCTGCGTAAGCGGTACTGAGGCACCGCCTCAAGCCGGATCGGCGGCGTATCGCATGCGGTACGCCGCCGATCCAAAACCGCTACCTGCGCTATACGGTGCAAATCTGGCCGGTACCGCCGGACAACGTCTTGAGTAGGCAGGCAAAGCCGCGCCCGATCGCGGGCAACCCCTGCAGCGAACCGGTCGAGCTGCCCGTCGACGCGTCGATATCAGCGGGCGCGGCGGCAGGCAGCGCGGGCGCGGGCGCCGCCAATGCCGAAGCGCCGCTGGACAATACGATGACCATGGTGGCGAACGTTGCCGCGCCGACGTGCACTATCGATCGTTTCATCGAAACCAACTCCCTCTTGTGATCGCGCTAACACGCCAGGACAAACTAGCCCGACCACACGAGATGAGCTGCCCATGTTTTCATGGGCATAGCCCAGCAATGGTGCCAAATCCACTGCCGGACAACAGATATCGATACCACCGGAAAACTACGAACGAAATGCACACTGCCCGTACCGAACTCGGCACGGGCAGTGGGTACAGCAGGGATCAGCGGCTGCGGCGACTCTTCTTCCGCGGCGGCGGCAACAGCCCCTCGGCACGCAGCCGGGCGGCATGCTCGGCGAGCGCCTCGACCAACGGACCGACCTGAGCGACCTCGGGCTGCACGTCGACGCGCAGACCGAATTCGATGGCGGTCTCGGCGGTCTTCGGGCCGATGCACGCGACGATGGTGCGCGCGTGCGGCTTGCCCGCGATGCCGACCAGGTTGCGCACCGTGGAGGACGAGGTGAACAGGACCGCGTCGAAACCGCCGGTCTTGATCATCTCGCGGGTCTCCGCGGGCGGCGGCGAGGCGCGCACCGTGCGGTAGGCGGTGACGTCGTCGATTTCCCAGCCGCGGTCGCGCAGGCCCTCGGCCAACGTCTCGGTGGCAATGTCGGCGCGCGGCAACAGAACTCGGTTCACCGGGTCGAAAACGTCGTCGTAGGGCGGGAAGTCGGCGAGCAGGCCCTCGGAGGACTGTTCACCGCTGGGCACCAGCTCGGGGTTGATGCCGAACGAACGGACCCGGTCCGCGGTGGCCTCGCCGACGCAGGCGATCTTCACGCCGGAGAAAGCCCGTGCGTCCAAACCGAATTCGGCGAACTTCTCCCACACCGCGCGCACCGCGTTGGTGGAGGTGAACACCACCCACTGGTAGCGGCCGTCGACCAGACCCTTGACCGCGCGCTCCATCTGCGCGGGGCTGCGCGGCGGCTCGACCGCGATCGTCGGCACCTCCATCGGAATGGCGCCGTGCGTGACCAGCCGCTCGCTCATCTCGCCCGCCTGGTCCTTGGTGCGCGGCACCAGCACGGTCCAGCCGTACAGCGCGCGCGACTCCCACCAGGACATCTTCGAGCGCGACGCGACCACCTTGCCGATGGTCACCACCAGCGGGCCGACCAGCTCGGAGGCGGCGCTGTTCAGCGTGGCCAGGGTGGCCTCGATGGTGCGCTGCTGCCGGGTGGTGCCGCGCACGGTCACCGCGACCGGAGTTTGCGGCGCCATGCCGTGTTCCACCAGGGCGCTTGCGGTTTCGGCCAGGTGGCCCGAGGTCGCGTGCAGCACCAGAGGTCCGGGGGCGGCGGCCAGCGCGGCCCAGTCGACCTCGCCGCGCACGTCGGCCTCTGTGTGCCCGGAGCCGAGCGCGATGCCCGCGTAGCTGGGCACGGCCGAGCCGTTGGGCAGGCCGGGCAGCACCTCGAACACCATGTGCGAGCGGGTGACCGCGTTGACCTCGGCGATCACCGAGTCGGTGGTCAACGGGTCACCGGCGACCACGCGGACGACGTCGTGGCCGTTGCGGGCCTCGGCGATCAGCGTCTTGGCCACCTCGGCCGGCTCGCCCAGGGCGGGCCGCACGTCCACCGGACGCTCGCCGTCTTCGCCGGGCTCGACCGCGGTCCCGATCAGGGCGAGCACACCCTTGTCGACATCGGGATCGGTGAACGCGAGCGTCGCGCGGCCGATCACCTCACGAGCGCGCACAGTGAGCAACGCCGGGTCGCCGGGACCTGACCCGACGAAAAGGATCCGACCTGGCTGCTTCTTGGTAGCTCGACCGCTCATGCCTCCACCTCGCTGGCGCTCGGTCCCGCCGTGCGCGGTGCGCACTGTGTCATGAATCGCTCGCTACGCTCGCTCATTGGTTGTTCTCCATTGGGCTGGGTTGGGTGAAGTCTGAGGCGGGCGCATTCACCGCCTGTGTAGCCGAACCGGATTCCGGTTCGGGGGCATCGGCCCCTGGTTCGGCGACGCTGAGTAACTCGCGCGCGCCCATGTCGAGGAGCTCGCGGGCCAGGGCCCGGCCGAGCTCGTCCGCGTTCGCCGGTGCGCCGACCACCGAGGCCCGGACCACATCGGACCCGTCGACCGCCGCCGCGCAACCGCGCAGCGAGAGCTCGTCGAAGATCCGTCCGTCTTCATCGATGGACTCGACTACTTCCGCGAGCGCGCCGATCGGCGCGGTGCAGCCTGCCTCGAGTTCGGCGAGCAAGGCCCGCTCGGCGATGATCGACGCACGGGTCGCGGCGTCGTCCAGCGCGGTGAGCGCCTCGATGAGTTCGGTGTCGTCGCAGCGGCATTCGACGGCCAGCGCACCTTGACCCGGCGCGGGCAGCATCTGCACCGGCTCCAAGGCCTCGGTCACCGCATCCAGTCTGCCGATTCTGGCCAGGCCAGCTCTGGCGACCACGACCGCGTCGAGGTGACCGTCGCTGACCTTGCGCAGGCGGGTGTCCAGGTTGCCGCGCAACGGCACGATGTCCAGGCCGAGACCCAGCGCCCGCAGCTGCGAGGCCCGCCGCGGCGCGGAGGTGCCGACCTTGGCGCCCGCGGGCAGTTCGCCGAGTACCAGTCCGTCGCGGGCGACGAGCGCGTCGCGCGGATCCTGCCGGGGCGGGATGGCGGCGATGGTGAAGCGCGGGTCCTGCGCGGTCGGCAGGTCCTTGTAGGAGTGCACCGCGATGTCGATGTTGCCCGCCGCCAGCTCGTCGCGCAGGGCGGAGGTGAACACGCCGACGCCGATCTGCTGCACCGGCTCGGACGAGAGATCACCGAGCGTCTTGACGACGACCAGCTCGGCCTCGTGTCCCGCGGCGACCAGCGCGTCGCGGATGGTGCCCGACTGGGTGAGCGCCAGCAGGCTGCCGCGCGTGCCGATCCGCCACGGCGCGCGCGTGCTGCCTGCCGTCACGTTGTCCTCTTCCTGCACGAGTGTCATGCCCGCACCTCGCGGGTGCGTGGCGCGGCCTTACCGATCCGGTGCGCCGTCATGCCGGCTGCCCCTGTTCGTCGCCGCGGTGGCCGGTGGTGAAGTCGTCGGCGAGGGCGATGTCGGCGTCGGTGAGCAACATGCCCGCGTGGTCGCCGATCGCGGAGATCTCCATCGGCGTGGCAACCGCCTGCGCCGCACCTGGTTTCAGCTCGAACAGCTCGCGCAGCGCCTCGGCGTAGCTGTCACCGCCCGGCGTGGAGGCCAGCTGCTTGACCCGCACGGTCGGCGCGTGCAGCAGCTTGTCGACCACCCGGCGCACCGTGCGGGCCACCTCGTCACGCTCCGGGTCGGCCAGGCTCGGCAGCCGCGAATCCAGCCGCAGCAGTTCGGCTTCGACCACCTCGGCGGCGCGCTGGCGCAGCGCGGCCACGGTCGGGGTGACCTCGGCCATCCGCTGGCCGGTCAGGTACTTGGCGAGCTCGTCGGCCACGATCGCGCGGGCCGCGGCGGTGTCGTCGGCGGCGGCGCCGGCCGCCGGATCGCGTTGCAGCGTCTCGATGTCGATGACCGTCACACCGGGCAGTCCGGCGACCGCATGCTCGACATCGCGGGGCAGGCCGAGGTCGCAGAACACCAACGGCCGTTCCGTGGTGGCGAATTCGATGCCGCGCTCGCGCTCGGTCAGTGCCCGGTGGGTGTCGGCCAGGGTCACCACATTGCCGACCGCGCCGGTACACGTGATGACCACATCGGCGACGGCCATCGCCTCGGTGAGCCGGGAAAGTTCCATCGCCTCGGCGTCGACCCCGTAGCCGCCCGCGGTCTCGGCCAGCCGCGCGGCCCGCCCGATGGTGCGGTTCACGACGACGATCCGGCCGATGCCCGCCCGCGAAAGATGCGCCACCGCAAGGCTGCCCATCGCGCCAGCGCCCACCACCACCGCAGTGCGTCCGGTCAGCGAGCCGACGACATGCTGCGCCCGATCCAGCGCGACCGACACGACAGACGCGCCGGCCCGGTCGATTCCGGTCTCCGAGTGCACCCGCTTACCGACCCGCAGCGCGTGCTGGGCCAGCTCGTGCAGGGTCCGCCCGACCGCCTGCTGCGCGTCGGCGGAGGCGTAGGCGCCGCGGATCTGGCTGAGCACCTGCTGCTCGCCGATCACCATCGAGTCCAGCCCGCTGGCCACCGCGAACAGGTGCTCGGCGGCGGCCTCGCTGTAGCGCACGTAGGCGTGCTTGGTCAGGTCGGGCAGCGGCAGCCCGGAATGCTTGGTGAGCAGGTCGCCCACCTCGGCGAGACCGCCGTGGAACGCGTCGACTACGGCGTAGACCTCGACCCGGTTGCAGGTGGAGACGATCATCGCCTCGGAAACATGGCTCGAGGTGAGCATGCGATCGATCAGCTTGGGACGGTCAGCGTCGGCGATGGCCACCTTCTCCAGCACCGAAACGGGCGCACTCCTGTGCGAAATCCCGACCAGAAGAACACTCATGCCTGCGCCTCGCTGACGCTCGGCTCCGGCACGCGCGTTGCACGCTGTGACATGATTCGCTCGCTGCGCTCTCTCATGGACTGACCACCGATCCCTTGCTGCTTGGCTCCGTTGCCGTGTGCGAGGACGCCGTATGCGCGGCTGCCGAATGCTTGAGGGCCTGATGTACGGCCGAGGTATGCGCGGTGGGGGCGCGGTGGCTGATCCGGCTCGACGCGGGCCGCGGCGGGCCCATCGGCGCGGCCACGGGCCCGGAGGCGTTGTCCGCGTTACGTACTCGCTCGAACGACAGCATCTGCAGTTCGACCGCGAGGTCGACCCGGCGC
This sequence comes from Nocardia sp. NPDC046473, assembly GCF_040645995.1. Taxonomy (NCBI): domain Bacteria; kingdom Bacillati; phylum Actinomycetota; class Actinomycetes; order Mycobacteriales; family Nocardiaceae; genus Nocardia; species Nocardia sp. NPDC046473. The sequence goes on along the minus strand of NZ_JBEYZJ010000006.1, from coordinate 494,790 downwards.
AGCTCGACGCTGGCCGGCGCGACCAGCTCACAGGGCGCGAAGCTCAGAATGGACTGCAGCCCGGCCGCGACCAGTCGGTCGCAGGCGTCCTGGGCCGCGTCGTCGGGCACGGTGATGACCGCGATGGTCGGCTCTAGCGCGGCGACCGCCTCGGCCAGCCCGGCGACATCGCACACCACCAGACCGGCGACCGGCAGGCCGATCACCTCGGGATGATTGTCGAAGATGCCGACCACGGTGAAGCCGCGCCGCTGGAACCCGCCGTAGCCGACCAGGGCACGGCCGAGATTCCCGGCGCCGACGAGCACCACGCGGTGTCCCTGCGACAGGCCGAGCACATCCTCGATCCTCGTCCTCAGCCTGGCTACGTCATAGCCGACACCCCGGACGCCATTGGGTCCGAGGAAGGAAAGGTCCTTGCGCAATTTGGCCGAATTGACACCCGCCGCGACAGCGAGTTCCTCACTCGATACGATGGCAACACCCTCGTCGGCCAACGTGGCGAGGACCCGGAGATAGGTCGCCAAACGCGCGACGGTGGCCTGCGGGATGTCCTTCTGCAGAGCCCTGCCGGAGACGCCGCCCGGCGCCTCATGCTGCTCTGTCACGTCGTCGGCTCCTCGTTCCGGCCCGAATCGGGTACCGGTTCGTCGCTGGACCTCTGGCCCGGGACGGTCCGGTGCCATGGTCGAAGTGTCGGAATGCTGGGTGTCTTTACGCGGTGGGCCCGCAGCCTCGGCAAGCGGGTCCGCGTGCCACCACCGTAACTGCTTGTGCAGCCCTTCACAAAGTCGGTGAAATTGGCCTCATTTTCCGTCGCGACCAGCGCTGCGGCCGGGGAGAACTATCATCGCTACCGGTCAGTGCTCGATTCGAGGGCTTCGCTGCACCTCCGTGGTGACGCTGCGCTGCCTCCTCCGGCGCTGCCGCTCAGCCCTCAGCGGCTCAGGTCGGCCCGCAATCTGGCCTCGTCCACGTCGAAATAGCTGTGCTCACGACCGTTGAGCAGCACCACCGGCAACCGGTCGCCGAACTCCGCGCGCAGGCCAGGATCGGTGGCGGCGGCCTCGTCGACATCGAGCGTCGCGGGCTCGATGCCGAAATCGGCGCAGATCACCCGCAGCTGGTCCAGCGCGATTGCGCACATGCCGCAGCCGGATCTGGTCAACAGGGTCACCGAATGTGTGGGATTGGTCATGGCGGATATTAAATCCCCTCGCCACGCCCGAATCGGTCTGCCAGGTACTGCGATGACTGTCGGTCGGCCCAGTTACTGTGGACATGGTTCGCGCGACGGGCGGAGGTATCGGTGCCGGAACGATCGAAGGTGGCAAGGGCCGGATTCATCGCGGGACGATTCGGCGAGTTTCCGGCGCGGTGGAATCTGGGCGCGATCGGTGAGGGCCTGCAGGATCAACTGGCTCGTATCCCGCGCAGCCCCTTCGGCCCCAGCGAGGAAGAGCTGCGGGCCAACCTGGCCGGCGAGGCAAGTGCGGATGCCGCATTGTCTTTGCACGACGCGGAATTGGCGCTCGCGCAGCGCGATCTCACCGGCCCCGAGGTGCCGCGTGACCTCACCGCGGCGGCATTCTTCGACGTGGACAACACGATGGTGCAGGGCGCGTCGATCGTGCACTTCGCCCGAGGTCTGGCCGCGCGCAAGTACTTCAAGACCTCCGACCTGGTCGACGTGGCCTGGAAGCAGGTCAAGTTCCGGGTTACCGGGCGGGAGAACAGCTCCGACATGGCCAGCGGCAAGGAGAAGGCGCTGGAGTTCATCGCCGGGCGCCCCACCGCCGAGCTGGCCGCGCTCGGCGAGGAGATCTACGACGAGATCATCGCCGACAAGATCTGGCCCGGCACAAGGGCTCTCGCACAGATGCATCTGGACGCGGGCCAGCAGGTCTGGCTGGTCACCGCGACGCCGGTCGAGCTGGCCCAGGTGATCGCCAAGCGGCTCGGGCTCACCGGCGCGCTGGGCACGGTGGCCGAGAGCGTGGACGGCAAGTTCACCGGGCGGCTGGTCGGCGACATCCTACACGGGCTCGGCAAGGCGCACGCGGTGCGCACGCTGGCGATTCGAGAAGGGTTGAACCTCAAGCGCTGTACCGCGTACTCGGACAGTCACAACGACGTGCCGATGCTGTCGCTCGTCGGCACCGCGGTCGCGATCAACCCGGATTCGGACCTGCGCGAGGTGGCGAAGAACCGGGGCTGGGAAATCCGCGACTTCCGCACCGGGCGCAAGGCCGCGAAGATCGGCGTGCCGACGGCGCTGGCGCTGGGGGCCGCGGGCGGCGCGGTCGCCGCGGCGGTAACCCGCAAGCGCGATCACTGAGCCGCGACTCGGTCCTGGGCTCGACGCGGGCACCCGTCGAGCCGGCGAACGCCGGAAACCAGTGCGGCCGAGGGGTTTACCGACTGGTGCCCGGCGTTCGCCGGGTCGACGGGCAGCTGCGGACGGTGCGGCTCAGCCCGTAAAAGGGTTGCGGCGCTTGGTGAGCAGCTTGTAGAGCGTCGACTGGATGGTTTCGCGAACCTGGTCGGTCACCTCGAACATGGTCATCGGATCGTCGGCCGCCTCCGGCTCGTAGCCGGTGGTCGGGATCGGCGCGCCGAATTCGATGTACCACTTCGACGGCAGCGGCAGCGCGCCCAGCGGGCCGAGCAGCGGGAACAGCGGCGTCACCGGGAAGTACGGCAGACCGAGCAGTCGCGCGAGCGGCTGCAGATCGGCCAGCTTCGGGTAGATCTCCTCGGAACCGACGATGGAGCACGGGATGATCGGCACACCGGCCCGCACCGCCGCGGCCACGAAACCGCCGCGGCCGAACCGCTGCAGCTTGTAGCGGTCGGCGAACTGCTTGCCGACCCCCTTGAAGCCTTCCGGGAAGACGCCGGTGAGTTCGCCGGCCCGCAGCAACCGTTCGGCGTCCTCGCGGCAGGCGAGGGTGTGGCCCGCCTTGCGGGCGAGTGCGCCGAGCAGCGGAGTTTCGAAGATCAGGTCGGCGGCCAGCAACCGCAGTGCCCGCTGCTTCGGGTGCCGGTCGTGGATGGCCAGCTGCAGCATCAGCCCGTCCAGCGGAATGGTGCCCGCGTGGTTGGCCACGATCAGCGCGCCACCCGCCTCTGGGATGTTCTCCATCCCGCTGACCTGCACCCGGAACCACAGTTCCGACATCGGGCGCAACGCGGGCAGGATCACCGACTCGAGCAGGTGCTCGTCGAAACCGAACTCGTCCACCTGGTAGTCGCCGGTGATCCGGCGGCGGGCGAAGTCGGCGGTCTTGCCGATCTGCTTGCCGAGCGCGCCCCGCACCAGCTCCGAGAGCGACTGTGGCGCGGGCGGTTCGGTGGCCGCCAGGCGATCGGTCAGCGAGGTCACCGGGCTGGGCGCTTCGCCCCGCGCGTGCTCCGGCCAGCGCCGGGCGGTCGGGCGCGAGCGCGCCTCGTCCTGCATATCGTGGAGTTGAATGACTTTCGCTACGTCGTTCATTGCTGCGCTCCCGTACCGGCCCCGAGCAGGCCGAGCAGTTTGTTTTCTGCGGCATCGATCCACGCGGGATCGATTACGGGCCGCAACGCTGCGCCCCCGATGAAGTCGTCAAAGGCCTGCATGGTCGTCCAGCGCGGCACGAAGCCGAGTTCGGCACGCATCCGGGTGGTATCGAGGCCACAACCAAAATGGAAATAGTCGAGCTGTTCGCCGGAGAATTCGCGCATCACCGGCCCCATCAGCACCCGGCCCGCGGTCCGGAACAGCGCGAACGGCACCGGCAGTTCGATCCGGCCCGCGCGCCGCACCGCCTGCGACAGTGCGAGCGCGCCATCGCCGGCGATGTTGTAAGTGCCGGTGCGGGCGGTCAGCGCGGAGTGCGCGAGCGCGGCGACCGCGTCCTCCTCGTGCAGCAGTTGCAGCCGCGCGTCGCGGCCGAACACCGTCGGCGTGATCGGCGAACGGAGATACTGCATGCCCCGGCTCGCCAGCCGCGGTCCGACAATCGGTGCGAAACGCAGAATAGAGGTGGCGATATCCGGCCGCCGCCGCGCGAGTCCGCGCACAAAACCTTCGATGTCGATCATGTCGCGCGCGAACTCACCGCGCGGCGGCGTGCGCGCACTCATTTCCTCGGTGAATTTCGCCGGGTCCTTCGCGCTACAGCCGTACACCGCCGAGGAGGACCGCACGACGACCCGGCGCACCGTCGGCGCCTTCTGGCAGACCGCGAACAACTGCATCGCGCCGAGCACATTGAGGTCCTTCATCACCGCGCGCCCGGCCCCGGCGGGCGGCCTGGCCAGCACCGCCGCGTGCACCACGGTATCCACCGCGCCACCATCGATCACCTTACGGATCAACGGATTTCGGATATCGGCGCGCACGAATTCGGCACGGCCCATGCGCCGCTGCAACTCTCGGCTCGGGGTCATCGTGTCGACCGCGATGATGCGGTCGATGTCGGGATCCTGCGCGAGACGCGCGACCACATTGCCGCCGAAGAAGCGACTCGCACCGGTCACCAACACGACTTTCGGCGTGCGTCCGTCTCGAGCGTCAGAAGCCACCGGCACCGCATCCCACCTTGGCAAGCCCCCGTTATCACTTATTCCCCGGTTCCTAGGGTAGCCGCTGCGTTCACGGGTTCTGTTGGTATTTACCAGGTTCTAACGATGACTTCAGTCACCTGAAACACGCCGCGGTTTCAAAAATCGGTATTTCAAACAAAAAGGCCCGCCACCTGAGGTGACGGGCCTTCGAGCTGACGCGCAGCGCTTACTTGCCGAGTTTGCGCCGCTGCACACGTGTGCGGCGAAGCAGCTTGCGGTGCTTCTTCTTCGACATGCGCTTGCGGCGCTTCTTGATCACAGAACCCATAGGGTTGTTCCTCGCGTTCTCTCTACTCGGCGCGCACGCTACACACGTACGCCAACTGACCGGTCGTTCGGCAAGCCTCACGTCCAGTGTCCGCGCCGCCGGGTACCACCGGACACCACAGGGTGATGCCACCGGCGGGCGAACACGAACCGAGGGTCCATCGTACCGGCACGTCCGGTCAGCCTCGAAACCGCCTGATCCAACGCCGCCGGACCAGGTCCGTCGGCGTCCCGCGCCCGGCTGAGCGCGAACGGATCAGGCGTTCATCCGGCGTCGAAGTAGGACGTCTCCAGATAGTCGTGTACCGCCTTGGCGTGCACCCGGAACGAACGACCCACCCGCACCGCGGGCAACTCACCGGAATGCACTAGCCGGTACACCGTCATCTTGGACACTCGCATCAGGCTCGCCACCTCGGCGACCGTGAGGAACTGAGTGCCGCCGAGCATGGGTTGACCCTGCGACCCGGAACCACCTTGCACCCGGGAACCAGCCCGGGCGCCTGAGGGACCTGGGCCACTCGAACTTCCTGAGCTACTTGCAGACATCTTGTTAGACATCATTGCACCATTGACCTCCGGCACGCCCGCGCCGCCGGCTTCCCCACCGGCGGAACAGACACGCACGTGCTGCTTGAAGCTTAGCGGGACCAGTGGTGTTACTGCGACGGGAGTGAGAAATCAGCTTTTCCCATTGGGAACCGACCGGTTGCGTGCTTCCGAACGGGTGCTGTCCGGGAGGCGCATCGGGGCCCCCGACCGCCGGATGCCAGCGACCGCGGTGGTTACATCGCGCTGCCTGCTCCGAGGCCGTCGCCGCCGCCCTGCTCGGCGGAGCGTTGCTTCGCGGCGTGCAAAGCCTCCAGGAAGGCCGAACGGACCCCGCCGCGCTCGAGCTCACGCACCGCAGCGGCCGTGGTGCCCGCCGGTGAGGTGACCGCGGCCCGCAGTTCCACCGCGCTCTGATCGGACTCGACGAGCAGGGCCGCCGAACCGACCATCGTCTGCACCACCAGCTCGGTGGCCACCTCGCGGGTCAGCCCGAGGCCGACGCCCGCGTCCACCATGGCCTCGACGATCAGGAAGAAGTAGGCGGGCCCGGAGCCGGAGACCGCGGTGACCGCGTCCATCTGCGCCTCCGCGACGGTCACCACCTTGCCGACCGCGCCGAGCACCTCGGTCACCAGCTCCAGCTGCGGCGGGCGCGCGTGCCGCCCCGGCGCGATCACGCTCATGCCCTGGCCGACCAGCATCGGGGTATTCGGCATCACCCGCACCACCGGGAAGCCGGCGGGCAACTTCGCCTCCAACCGTGCGGTCGGCACGCCCGCGGCCAGCGAAACCAGGATCTGGTCGCGATCGTTGCCGACGCTCGCGTTGTCGCTGAGCGCGGCCTTGCCGAGCGCGGTCATCACCGCGTCGACGTCAGCGGGCTTGACGGCGACCACCAGGAGATCCGCGCCGACCGCGGCGTCGGCCACCGAATCGGTGACCCGCACGCCGAACCGCTCGGCGAGCTGGGCGCCCCGCTCCGGAAACGTTTCGACGACAACCAGGTCCTTCGCCGGCCGCCCGGACTCGAGCAAGCCCGCGATCAACGCCTCCCCAATGCGTCCGCCACCGATAACCGCAATTCTCGTCATGGGGGAAAAGCCTAGACGGCGGTCATCCCTGCGGAATCAGCGCCAGCTGGCGGCTCTGCGCGACGACCGCGCCAGTGGAATCGAGGATGAGCTGGTCCTCGTCGAACAGGCGGGCGCCGACCTCGTGCGTGGTCGCGATGATGCGCAGCCAGCCGGGGGCGGGCTTGCGGCGCAGGAAAGTACTCATCTGGACGGTGGGCGCCCAGCCGAAATGCCCCAGGTTGAACGGAACCGGCGGGCTCATGTCCGCGCTCATCATCGCGAAGAACATGGCGACCTCCGGGTCCTGCTGATCGGCGGGGCGCGGACGCATCCACAGCCGCAGGCGTGGCTCGGCCGTTTCGCCGTCGAGGAAACGGCCCCACTCCCGATCGAGGTAGAGCTCGGCGGACTGGCCGACGTGCACGATCCGGCCCATCGGCGAGCCCGGCTCGTAGCCGACCGCGTCGGCGGGTGGTTCGACGGGCATGTCGTCGTGTTCGCGCGCGAAACGCGGCGCGGCGTCGTCGAGGTGGCCGAAGGTCAGCGCGGTGCGCACCAGCGTGCGGCCGTGCTGGATCAGGTTCGCGTCGGCGAGGCAGATCTGGCGGCCGATCTTGCGGATGCGCACCTCGTATTCGACGTCGCCGGGGTCGGGCGCGCCGAGGAAGTCGGAGCTCGCGGCGATCGGCGCCATGTCGACCAGGGCCGGATCGGTCGCGCGCAGCCACTGCAGGCCGGCCGCGGCGCTGGCCGCGACCATGGTGCCGCCGTGCACCTTGTCGCCGATCGTCCAGGACTTGCCGATATCGCCGAGGTAGCGACCGGTGTCGGGGGTGGTCGCGGGCAGCTCGGTCAACGCGAGCACCCGGCTGAACGGCGCCTCGGTCTCGCTCAGCCGTCTCGGATCCAGCTCCGTCGTCATCGTCACTCCCGTCGTCCACCCGCCGCGTCGGCGATCAGGGCTACTGGTACGCGGCGTTCGTACAGCGTAGAACGCAGCGGTTGGCCGGGCACATTCCCGTCGGCCGGGCCGGCGCGAGATGCATCACACCTGTTCGCGAGGCTCGCGCACGGCGAAGTAGCCGCCGGGCCGCAATCAACTCGGCGAGCAGGTCACCGGAATCTGCAAAACATTTGCGGCGGAACGCTTTTCGCATCCGACGCGGCGCATGATTCATCAATGCGCTTGCGAAACAGGAACTTTCGCGTCAGGCGTGGTTGGCCGGAGTCGGCGCGGGTGCGGTTTGGCCGTTCAGGTGCAGCCGGGCGAACGCGAGGGTGCGGTGCAGCATGGCCGCGCGGTCCTGGGTGGTGCGGGCGTTCTGGGTGTTGATCTCGGCGACGGCTTGACCGGCAAAGCCGTTGCGGACCAAGGCCGCACACACCTCGACGCACGGCTGGGTGCCCTCACCGGGGACGAGATGCTCGTCGTGCGCGGCACCGCGACCGTCGGCCAGGTGCAGGTGGGCCAGGCCCTGACCCATCCTGGCGGCCAGCGCCAACGGGTCCGCGCCCGCGGTCGCGGTGTGCGAGAGATCGAGGGTGTAGTGCTCGAAACCGGTGTCGGTCGGGTCGTAGGACGGGCTGAACGCGGTGAGCCCGATGCCGGGTCCGCCGCGGCGCTCGAGCCGCTTCACCGCACGCTCGCCGCGACCGAACAGGGTGTCGGCACGCATCGGGAACATATTCTCCACCGCGACGACGACCGGGCTGTGCTCCTCGAGCTCGGCGACCTGGTCGGCGAAGTTCTCGGCATAGCGGCGCTGCCAGCGAAACGGCGGATGCACCACGACCGTTCGCGCGCCGAGCGCCTCGGCGGTGCGCACACTGCGCTCGAGTTTGGCGGCCGGATCCGCGCCCCACACCCGTTGCGAGATCAGCAGGCACGGCGCGTGGATCGCGATCACCGGCACGTCGTACTTGCGGGCATAGCCCTGCACGGTGGCGATGCTCTGGCTGGCCGGTTCGGCCCAGACCATCAATTCGATGCCGTCGTAACCGAGTTCGGCCGCGTACCGGAACGCCGCCTCAGTGTTCTGCGGATACACCGACGCCGTGGAGAGTCCGACGAGAATCTGCTGTCCGTTTTTCCGCACTGCCGCTCCCTGCCTCAGTTCGTACTGAGAAGAAAGGCTAGCGGTCCGAGCGTGACGAAGACGCCCACGACGACCGCGATCACTGTGCTGAGTACGTCGTCGGTCCGGCGCAGAATCCGCACCAGCGCGACCAGGCCGAGAATCACGATCATCGCCAGGGCCAGCGCCACCCAGGGGAGCATCTCCCACATGCGCTCGAAACCCTTGAACAGCAACATGCCCACGACGGCCGCGCCGGTGCTCTGACCGCCGAGGATCATCCACTGGCGGCGGTTGGCGTCGTACTCGGCCTTCTTGGCCGCCCGGGTGGAGCGGCGCGGCGAGACCTTGTGGTCGGACTGCTCGTCCTCGTCGAAGTCGTCGAGCTCATCGTGCTCGTCGTCGAGGTCGACGGGCTCGAAGAAATCGGTCTTGCCGTCGTACATCTCCAGCTCGTCGACCGCGGCGCGGCCCGAATCACGTTTCGCGCGACCGCGTTTGCCCCGGCCACCCGCCGCACGTTCGGCATCGGCGCGTTCCGCCCGCTCGACACCGTCCCGGAGCAGATCGCCCGCCACCGTCTGACCGGAAACGAGCTGCTGGTCCTGGCTGGCCAGCGACCATGCGGCGGTGGAGATGCCCTCGGTCTCGGGCGGCGGATCGTTGCGTTGTGGCGCATCGGGTTTGCGTCTTCGCGCCGACCAGGCGGGCAGGCCACCTTCGGCGGCGCCGTTGCGCTGCGGGGATCTCGGCGGCGGTTCGGGCGTCGGCGCCCACGGCGCCGTGGCTCTGGATTCCGGTAGTGGCGCGGGTTCGTCGTAGTCCGCGGCGGACGGCGACCAGGCCGCGGTCGACGGCGCGATCTCGTCCGCTTCGGCCTCGGCCGCGCGGCGCCGGGCGGCGCGGCCGCCGGTGACGCCGTTGCGGCCGTTGCGGTCCGGTGGCGGTACGGCGCCCGCTCCCCCGCGCCCGCCCGGCTCGCGAAGTGGGCGGACCTCGGTGGTGGCGTCGTCGTGCTCGTCGTGCCTGCGGCGTCGTCCAGAACGCGGGGCCTCGTCCGGCACCGGGTCGTTCGCGTACGGATTGGGCGATGGCGCGTAGGGATTCGGCGACGGCGCGTACGGGTTCGGCGACGGGGCGTACAGGTCGGCGACCGGAGTGCGCGCGGACAGCGGGTCGGCGGGCGGGCTGTACCGCGAGTCCGGCATCTCCCGGCCGGGCATCACCCGGTTCGATCGGCCGGGCAGCGGGTCGGCCTGCGGCTCGGGCTGGGCGTACGCGGCGAGCGGGTCGTACATCGAGATCGGCCCGGACATCGGCGAATACGCCGCAGGGTCCGAGGCGGGTGGCGCGTATGAGACAGGTTCCGGTGCGGGCGGTTCGTAGGCCGGTGGTTCATAGACCGGCTCGTCGGGCACCTCGTCGGGTGCGGCGTGCGAGGACTGACCGCTGCCGATGGCGGGCATGTCACCGGTCAGCTCGGCCACCGAGATCCCGCGACCGCCGCGGCGGCGTCGGCCGCCACCCGCGGACGACGCGCCCTGCTGGCCGTTGCGGGCCAGCAGCTCGGCGACCGACAGCTGTTTGGAGTCGTCGCTCATAACCGCACCTCACCGGCGCTGTGTTCCGTCACGCGCGAGACCCGCGGTGACACGATTCGCTCACTCATGACGACACCGTTCCTATCGGCCCCGGTAGCGCGGCCGCGTCGCCGGTCGCCTGGCGGCCACTGCTGGCCGCCGGGCCCGGTAAGCGTGTCGCTCGGGGTCCGCCATTCATGTCGGTATCCAGTTTGCGCAGGATCAGTCCTTCTCGCAGCGCCCATGGACAAATCTCCAGGGATTCCAGCGATAGTGCCCGCATACTCGCCTCCGCGACCAATGCGCCAGCCACCAATTGCTGTGACCGATCGGAACTTACGCCTTCTAATTCTGCACGGTCGGCCGCCGTCATCCGCGAGATGAACGCAATCAGTTGGCGCAGACCTGAGCTGGTGAGTGTACGACGAACCCGAGGGCCCGCCGCCGAGGGTGCCGCTCCGGTCAGCCTGGCCAGCGAGCGGAAGGTCTTCGAGGTGCCGACCGCCAGATCCGGTTTGCCGGTATCGAGCAGCTGTTTCGCGGGCAGCGCGAGCTCCGCGTCGAGCCAGTCGCGCAGCACGTTGACGCGGCGCTTACCCGGCGGATCCTCCTTCAGCCACTCCCTGGTCAACCGTCCGGCACCGAGCTGCAACGACAGCGCGAGATCGGGTTCCTCGTCGCCGCCGTTGGTCATTTCCAACGAACCGCCGCCGATGTCGAGATTGAGGATGCGGCCCGCGCTCCAGCCGAACCAGCGGCGCACCGCGAGGAAGGTCAACCGAGCCTCGTCGACCCCGGACAGCACCTGCAGCGCGACGCCGGTCTGCGCGCGAACACGCGCGAGCACGTCCTCGGAATTGGTCGCCTCGCGCAGCGCGGAGGTGGCGAACGGCATCAGCTCGACGCACTTGGATGTCTCGGCGATGCTGGCGAATTCGGCGACGGTGGCGATGAGCCGCTGCGCACCCGCCTCGGTGATCCTGCCCTCGTCATCGATGTTTTCCGACAGCCGTAAAGTGGCCTTGGTCGAGCTCATCGGCATGGGGTGACCACCCCGATGCGCGTCCACCACCAGCAGGTGGACGGTATTGCTTCCGACATCGAGTACCCCAAGCCGCACATGAACACGGTACTGGGTGATCCGGTCCTATAGGTTAAGCGACTGAACTGTTAGCGTTCCGAGGTGTGACGGTAGGCGCATCAACCAGCGGCCCGACCCGGCCCCGACCAGCGGGGAAGATCGATCCGAGTCCCGAGGTCGATATGGATTTCCCCCGCGAATGGATCGAGTTCGTCGATCCAGCAAACGACGAGCATCTGATCGTCGCCGATTTGACCTGGCTACTGTCGAGCTGGACGTGCGTCTTCGGCACTCCGGCATGCCAGGGCATCATCGCCGAACGACCCGACGACGGCTGCTGCTCGCACGGCGCGTTCCTGTCCGACAAGGACGATCGCAAGCGGCTTCAGAACGCTGTGAAAATGCTCACACCCGAGGATTGGCAGCTGATGGGTGAGGCGACGGACGCGGCGGGCAAGGTGACCAAGAAGGGCTACCTCGAGCTCGACGAACTGGAGGACGAGCCCGCGCTGCGCACCCGCCGCTTCGACGGTGCCTGCATCTTCCTCAACCGGCCCGGCTTCGAGGGCGGCGTGGGGTGTTCGCTGCACAGCATGGCGCTGCGGCGCGGCATCGAGCCCCTGGAGGTGAAGCCGGACGTGTGCTGGCAGTTGCCGATTCGGCGCACCCAGGAGTGGGTGGACCGGCCCGACGGCGTGCAGATCCTGCGCACCACGGTCACCGAATACGACCGCCGCGGCTGGGGTCCCGGCGGCGAGGACCTGGACTGGTACTGCTCCGGCTCGCCGGACGCCCACGTCGGCACCCGGCCGGTCTGGCAGTCCTACGGCCCGGAGCTGAAGGAACTGCTCGGCGCGCCCGCGTACGAGGAACTGGCCAGGCACTGCAAGCGGCGACAAGGGCTCGGGCTCATCGCGATTCACCCGGCGACGGTGCACGCGGAGCGGATGCACGACAGCGCCGATCACGCCACCGCCTGAGGCCCTCGGAATGCGAGCTTGCACCTCGTTCACCTCGAAGGCATGCGATCTTCACCTATTTGCGGTTTGATGTGCGGTCATGTCCAAGAAAGTTTTGACCATGGCCGCCGTCGCGCTCGGCGCCGCGCTCTGTCTCCCCGCGATCGCCAATGCCGAACCGAACGGTGATCCGGCCAAGTACTTCGACTTCACCGCGGACTTCTTGCCCGCCAACACCCCCGACGCCGTCGGCGCCGCGGCGGCAGGCAAGAACCTGATCATGAGCCCGTACGGCACCTCGCGCACCATCGCGTGCCGCGGCACCAGCGCGGCGGACGTGTACGACTGCATGCAGGAAGACGACCTGGGCTGGATCTCGTTGCGCAAGATCGACGTTCCGGGCGTCGGCCCGACGTGGACCTACCTGCCCTGACAGCAGACAACTCAGTTACGGCCGAGGGCTTCGCAGCGCCCTCGGCCGTTTCTTTTGGCCGGCAACGGAATTCGGGCACACAGGCAGCACTCGACTGCCGACCGGGGTCGGCAGTCGTTGGCCCGCTAGAGCTTTAGCTCACGCCTCTAACTTGTAGCCCAGCCCGCGGACCGTGACGAGATGTTCCGGCTTGGCCGGGTCCGCCTCGATCTTCGAGCGCAGCCGCTTCACGTGCACGTCAAGGGTTTTCGTGTCACCGACGTAGTCGGCGCCCCAGACGCGATCGATCAGCTGCCCGCGGGTGAGGACCCGGCCGGAGTTGCGCAGCAGGTATTCGAGCAGGTCGAATTCCTTGAGCGGCAACGTCACCGGCTTGCCGTTCACCAGCACGGTGTGGCGGTCCACATCCATCCGGACGGGGCCCGCTTCCAGCACGCCGCTCTCATTGGTGCCGTCCAACTCGTCGCCCGCGCCGCGGCGCAGCACGGCCCGAATGCGCGCGATCAGCTCGCGCGCCGAGTATGGCTTCGTCACGTAGTCGTCGGCGCCGAGCTCCAGCCCGACCACCTTGTCGATCTCGCTGTCCCTTGCCGTCACCATGATCACCGGCACGCCGCTGCGGGTGCGCAACTGCTTGCACACGTCCGTGCCGCTCATGCCTGGCAGCATGAGATCGAGCAGCACGATGTCCGCACCGGACCGATCGAACTCGGCGAGCGCGGATGGTCCGTCACCGACAACGGTGACTTCGAAACCCTCCTTGCGCAGCAGGAACGCGAGCGGATCGGCCAGCGACTCCTCATCCTCGACGATCAACACACTCGTCATCTGCGTGCCTCCACACCATTGGGTCGGCCCGGCCCCGAGGGGCGCGGGCTTGTTTCTCTCATGCTCACCGTCGGGCCTGCGGAATCCTCTTCTCCGTCGGCCTCGTGGTGGGCAGGTATTCGCAGGGTGAACGTCGAACCGGTGCCCAACTTGCTCCACAGGGTGATCTCACCGTTGTGGTTGGCTGCCACGTGCTTGACGATAGCCAGGCCGAGGCCGGTACCGCCGGTGGCGCGCGAGCGGGCCTTATCCGATCGGAAGAAGCGTTCGAACACCCGCTCTTGGTCTTCTTTCGCGATGCCGATGCCTCGATCGGTCACGGCCATCGCGACATGGTCGCCACGTAATGACCGGCTGACCGACACATGGGAGCCGGCCGGTGAGTACGCTATCGCGTTCTCCACCAGATTTGATAGGGCTGTGACCAGCAACGTTTCGTCGCCGAGCACTTCGAGCCCACTTGGTCGGTCGGTACTGACGGTGATTCCGGCGGCCTCGGCGGCGGTGCGCGAACGGTCCACCGCCTGCATGACGACGGTGTCTACGTCGACCACCTCGAGCTCGGGCAGCTTCTCCGCGCCCTGCAACCGGGACAGCGCAATGAGTTCGGTCACCATTTTGCCGAGCCGCCGGGACTCACCGAGTACGCGCTGTCCGAAATGTCGCACCGCCTCGGGATCTTCGGCGGATTCGAGCATGGCCTCGGCCAGCAGGCTCATCGCGCCGACCGGGGTCTTGAGCTCGTGGCTGACGTTGGCGACGAAGTCGCGCCGGGTGGCCTCCATCCGGGCCTGCTCGGAATCGTCGTCGGCGAAGAGCACGGTGAAGTTGGTGTCTTCGCGCGATAGCTGGCGGGCCACGCCGCGCACCGCGATCCGGCCGCGGCCGGGCACCGGGTTCTTCGCGGTGAGGTCGAACTCGGCGGACTCGCCGGTGGCCAAGACCTTCTCCACCGCGGCCCAGGCGCGCTCGTCGAGCAGCCGGTTGCGGACCAGGCCGAGTTCCTCGGCGCGCGGGTTGACCAGCACCACGTCGCGGTATTCGTCGACCACCGCGATGCCGCTCTCGGAGGCGAGCACGATCAGGTCGAGCACCTGCGACATCGTCAGGCCGGAATCCGCCTGCCTGCGGGCCTGCTGCCTGGCATTCATATAGGGGATAAGTAGCCCGCCGACTGCCAGACCTACGACAGCCGCAAGGACTGCCAGTAGGACGGCTTGCGGAACACTCACCCTTGAATCGTACGGTCGCGTAGGACGTATCCAACTCCGGGTACACGATGTTTCGTGCAGGTCATGGCCACTTCTGACGCTGTTAGCCAGCCGTTTACGCGCCGTTGGGTATGTCTAAGCCACACCGTTGTGTGTGCTGGTCGAGGCCGGATTTCCGTCGTCCTCGGCGTCGCGGCCCGCTTCGGTCAGCTCGTATTCGACGCGCGGCGGGGCTTCGGCGTAGCGGCGCCGGCCGATCAGGGTCATCCGTTCCATCCGGCGCAGGGTCTGGGTCAGCATCTTCTGGCTGCTGCCGCCGATCGCCGCGCGCAGGTCGCTCGGGCGCAACGGGCCGTCGCGCAGCAGATAGACGACGACCGGTAGCCAGGAGTTTCCGAAGACGTCGACGCCGATCCGGGCGGGACAGTCGGATTCGGCGTTCGTGCTTTCGGAAGACGCTGTCGCCTGAGCGTGCACTATTCGCTCATACCCCGCGAGTTCTAGCTTTGATGCGCGATAAGTGCACGCTCAGACCGGGTTACGGTTTACCAGCCCGGGTTCCCGCGTAGCGGGATATTCACGAAACTTGGCTGGTTCTGGTCGAGCAGCAGGTGTTGCGGACGCAGTCCGCTGTCGACGAGGAGCGGCATCGGCGGCAGGCCGCGCGGAAAGTTGCCTGCGTAGACGTCGACGCGCAGCCGGTGTCCCGGTTGCAGCACCGCTTCGATCCCCGGCACCGAAATGTCCAGCGCCGTCGGCTGTCCCGGCACGGTGGGCTGCCTGGTGTCCAGCGACAGGTCCGGTACCGGCTCGGCGTAGTCGCCGTTCGGCAGACGGGTGCTCCGGCCCTCGTCGATGGCGCGCAGCGAGGAGACCAGCTGCCCGGAGGACAGCACCGACGACTGCCCGTCCGGGGCCACGTCATTCACGGTGACGGTCCAGTAGCCGTCGGTCGCGTCGTGCATCGTGTTGAGCCGCACCGCGATCGGGCCGGAAATGCTGGTCGGCTCGGCGACCGGTGCGCTGGTGAAGGTCAGCCCGCCGAGTTCCTGGATGCGCGCGTCCTTGCTGCAGCCATCGATGATCGACGTCGCGCCCGCCGACTCCTGCGCCATGTCCCGCGAGCACACCCCGGTCAGGCCGGGCGCGACGGTGAGCTGGTCGACGGCCGGGCTCGGCGCGCCGAACAGCGAACCGTCGTGCACGCTGGTCGCGGTCCCACTGGGCGCCGCGGACAGGTACATCCGCCGGTAGTCGACGCCGGGCTGCGGGAAGGACGGCGAGGTGATCCAGCCGCCGCCCTGCTGGCGCACCGTCACCGGACCGTACTGGTCGATGCCGTTGTCGATTCCCTTGAGCCACTTGTCGAACCAGGCGCGCTGCAGCACGTCCATCCGCGGCGGCAGTCCGGGCCGGCCGGACTCGTTGCCGTTGCTGATGTGGTAGCCGTCGCCGACGAAGAGCTGTTTCTGCCCGGGCGGCAACGGAATCTGCCGATACACGTCGGCCTGCGAGTTGACGAACACATCGTGCCAGCCGCCGGTCACGAAGGTGGGCACGGTGATTCGGCTCGGATCGGTCTCCCACGACTGCCGGAACGGGCTGTCCGCCTGCAGCAGCGACTGCACCTTGGGATCGAGCTGGTCGATCTCCGGGGTGACCAGGACGTTCAGCAGGGCGTCGACGAAGGTGAACGGATCGGCCAGCCGATCCTTCAGCCACTGCAGGTCGAACTGACCGCGGGCCGCCGCCGCGAGATCCGGCACCAGCTTCGCGCCGTTGACCGCGAGCAACCAGGCGGGCATGAAGGTGACGCCGATCGCACCGCCCGGTGCGACCAAGTCGCGGAACGGATTTCGGCTCGGCACCACCGGGAAGATCGCCTTCAGCGCGGGCGGGTTCTTCGCGGCTACCTGCAGTTGATTCAGGCCGGAATAGGAGACGCCGTTCATCCCGATGTTCCCGGTGGACCACGGCTGGTGCGCGGTCCAGTCGATCACCTCGACCGTGTCCTGCTGTTCCCGATAACGCAGCAGATCCCAATCACCTTGGGAGAAGCCGGTTCCCCGGACATCGACGACGACCTGGGTGTACCCGCTCTTGATCAACTGACGATCCACGGTGAAGTTGCGCAGCAGCCCACCGCCGAGCGCCTTGGTCAGATCGGTGATGCCGGAGAACGGGGTGCCCGACAGGTCGACGTCGCGCGCCACCTGCATCACCGCGTCGGACAGCCACGGGATCGAGATCATGCTGTCGGCGATCATCGAGCCCAATTTGGTATAGGGCGTCATATTGACGATGGTCGGCGTGGGCGTCGAAATCGGTTGTCCCGCAGCATCGGCCGGGTGATAGACGTTCCCCTTGAGCACGGTGCCGTCGCTCATGATGATCGGCACGTCCCATTCGATGAAGACGTTCGGATATTGCTGCGGCCCGTCCTCGGTGGCGGCCCACCCGGCACCGGTGGCGCCGCCGTCCGGGCCGACCGGGGTCGCGGTGGCCGAGGGTGAAAGGAAGGGGGACAAGGCCACCGCCGCGACGAGCAACGCCGCGGTTCGGAGCGCATACCTCATTGGATCCACTCTCTTCGGGAACAGATGCTCTCTAACCGTAGAAAGGGAAGCAGGAACTGTCTCAGATTCGCGGCAGAACAGCGAAAACTCGTGCAGGTTCACAAATATCGCCGCGCGGAACTGATACAACGCCCGAAATGCGAAAGGGCGCCTGCGCTCGAAAGTATCGAAGCAAAGGCGCCCTTTCGGGTATTCAGACCGAAATCACCAACCGGGATTTCCGCGCACCGGCACATTCACGAAGCTCGGCCGGTCCGGATCCAGTTGCACGTGCTGCGGTTTCAGCCCGGTATCGAGCAGCATCGGCAGGATCGGCAGCCCCTTCGGGAAGTTGCCCGCGTAGACGTCGACGCGCAGGCGGTGCCCCGGCTGCAGGATCGCCTCGGTGGCGGGCAGGGCGATATCCAGGGTCGTCGCCGCACCCGGCACCGTCGGCTGCCGGTGTTCGAGCGAAGTGAACGGCCGCGGATCGGTGTAGTCGCCGTTGGCCGACTTGCTGCTGTTGGCCTCGTCGACCTCGCGCAGCGACGCCATCACCTGCCCGGAGGACAGCACGGTGGACTGCCCGTCCGGCGCGACATCGTTGACCGTGGTCACCCAGTAGCCGTCCGCCGCGTCCTGAACGGTGTTGAGCCGCACCGCGATCCGGCCGGAGACGGTGGTCGGCTCGGCGACCGGGTTGCTGGTGAAGGTCAGCCCGTTCGACTCCTCGATCCGCGAGTCCTTCGCGCAGCCGTCGATGATCGACAGGATGCCCGCGCTGCCCTGCGCCGCATCGTTGGAGCACAGACTGGTCAGGCCGGGCGCGACGGTGAGTCGCGCGGTGTCGCCGTTGGCGTCCGCGGTCAACGATCCGTCGTACACACTGTTCGCGGTGCCACTGCGGTTGGCGGACAGGTACATTCGCCGATGCGTCGGCTCCTGCGCGCCGGAGTTCTCGGTCGGCTCGGCGAACGAGTCGGTGGTGATCCAGCCACCGCCCTGCTGGCGCAACGTGATCGGACCGTACTGATCGATGCCGTTGTCGATGCCCTTGAGCCACTTGTCGAACCACGCGCGCTGCAACACGTCGAGCCGCGGCGGCAGGCCGGGCTTGGCGTACTCGTTGCCGGAATTGACGTGGTAGGTGTTGCCCATCAGCAGCTGCTTCTTACCGGCGGGCAACGGAATCTCGTTGTAGATCTTCGATTCCGAGTAGGTGAACAGGTCGTGCCAGCCACCGGTGACGAAGGTCGGCACCTGGATCTTGGACGGATCGCTCAGCCAGCCCGCACGCGGCGTCGAGCTGCCGGTGAGCAGTTCCTTGGCGCGCGGGTCCAGGTCGTCGATGCGCGCGGTGGTGTAGACGTTGAGCAGCACGTCCATGAACGTCAACGGATCCTGGACGCGATCGGCCAGCCACTTGGTGTCGAACTGTCCGTTGAGCACCGACGCCAGGTCGGGCACCAGCTTGAGTCCGTTGATCGCGGTCAGCCAGAGCGGGATGAAGTTGAAGCCGAAGCCGCCGCCGGGTGCGAGCACGTCGTTCATCAGGTCGCTGCCCGGCACCACGGGGAAGATGGCCTGCAGCGCGGCCGGGTGCTTCTCAGCGGCCTGTACCTGGTTGATGCCGGAGTAGGAGATGCCGTTCATGCCGATGCGGCCGTTGGACCACGGCTGCGCGGCGGCCCAGTCGATCACCTCGACGGTGTCCTGCTGCTCGCGCTGGCGCAGCATGTCCCAGACGCCCTGGGAGAAGCCGGTGCCGCGCACGTCCACGACCACCTGCGAGTAGCCGCTCTTGATGAGCTGGCGGTCCACGGTGAAGTTGCGCAGCTCGCCGCCGGCGAAGCCCTTGGTCAGGTCGGTGACGCCGGACAGCGGGGTGCCGCTCATGTCGATCTGACGGAGCAGGCCGAACAGGGCGTCGGACAGGCCGGGGATGGCCTGGGCGTGATCGGCCAGGTTCGACACCAGCTTGGTGTACGGCGTGAGGTTGACGACCGTCGGCGTCGGCGTATCGATAGGCCTGCCGGACGCGTCCGCGGGGCGATAGACGTTGCCCTTCAAGACAGTTCCGTCACTCATCGTGATGGGGACGTCCCATTGGATGTTGATGTTCGGGTACTGCTGCGGACCATCCTGGGTCGCTTGCCAGGAGGCGCCCGCGGCGCCGCCGTCAGGACCGGTCGGGGTGGGCGCGGCGGAAGCGCCGCTGGTGAGGAAGGGGACGAGCATCGCGGCGGCAACTGCCGCGACTGTTGCGCGCAACACGTGCTTCATCAGTCGTGATCTACCTCTCGGGCTGGTCGAACGACCAAAGTGTACATACCTACTTGTCGGTAATGACAAGGGGTAACACGTACTTCTTTCGAATAGAGGTTCACATACAGCAACCTCGGCGATCATGCCACGCCCAAACCGCAGGTAACAAGCCTGCCGTCAGCTGATCGCCGGGAGAACCAGTGCTCACTGTGCAGTTGACCGAACTAGCCATCCGCCACTGGCACCCAGTCGACCAGTGTGTCGGAGAACACGTCCGGCCGGCGCAGATCGCATCGCGCCCACCCGGCGTGAGCAACCCGACGGCAGACCGTCGCCGACGCTGCAATCATTCGAGTGCCCGCTGTCATCTGTCACTCACACACGTGCGCGGAGACCGTGAGAGACGCTGGGGCCCAGCGGAAAAGGGGCTGGTCCGATGCAATCGCGAAAGCCTGCCGGTACATAGGCAATTCAAGCGAGTAGGGCCGAAACAGCAACGCGCCGCGCTCAATTCAGAGCGCGGCGCGTTGGTGGTCGGTAAAGGTTATTTGCCGCCCTGATTGGCGACAGCGGCGGCGCCGGCGGCGGCCGCTTCCGGATCCAGGTACTCGCGGGGACGAACCGGACGCAGGTTCTCGTCGAGCTCGTACCGCAGCGGAATGCCGGTCGGAATGTTCAGACCGGCGATGTCCTCGTCGGAGATCTGATCGAGGTGCTTGACCAGCGCCCGCAGCGAGTTGCCGTGCGCGGCGACCAAAACGGTCTTACCGGTGAGCAGATCCTTGGAGATGGTGTCCTCCCAGTACGGGACCATCCGCTTGACCACGTCGAGCAGGCATTCGGACTTCGGGACCTCGATGCCCGCGTAGCGCGGGTCGCCCTCCTGGCTGTACTCGTCGCCCGGGTCGATCGCCGGCGGCGGGGTGTCGTAGCTGCGGCGCCACAGCATGAACTGGTCGTCGCCGTACTTGTCCCGCACCTGGGCCTTGTTCTTGCCCTGCAGCGCGCCGTAATGCCGCTCGTTGAGCCGCCAGTCCCGGATCACCGGGATCCAATGCCGGTCGGCCGCGTCCAGCGCGATATTGGCGGTGCTGATCGCGCGGCGCAGCAGCGAGGTGTAGACGACGTCGGGCAGGATGCCGTGCTCGGCCAGCAGCTCCCCCGCGCGCTTGCCCTCGGCGATGCCCTTGTCGGTCAAGTGCACGTCCACCCAGCCGGTGAACAGGTTGAGGGCATTCCATTCGCTCTCGCCGTGGCGCAGCAGCACGAGGGTGTAGGTCATGCGGGCCATCCTTCCATGTGTCGAAAATGGGGTCGCAGTGTTCCCCGCGAGGTCAGGGCCTCGGGTCGATCTCGCCGGTGGCGGCGCCCGCGGCGAGCACACCCGCGCCGACGAGGGTGGCGCCGTTGCTGATCCGGGACGGGATGACGCGCAGTTCGCGGGTGAAGTCGAGGCGCGCGTGCTTGTCCAGCGCCGCCTGCATCGGCTTCCACAGTGGCTCACCGGATTGCGCGAAGCCGCCGCCGATGACGCAGATGTCGACGTCGAGCAGCGCGGCGGCCGAGGCGATCGCCTGACCGAGCGCGGTGCCCGCCCGGTGCAGCGCCGCGAGGGCGATCTCGTCGCCCGTCTGCGCGGCCTCGGACAGTTGAAGGCCGGTCTTGCCTTGCCAGCCTTGCTGCACCGCCCAGCGCACCGAGGACATGCCGCTGGCGACCGCCTCGACACAGCCGACGCCACCGCACAGGCAGGGCACGTCCCAGCCGGGCACCACGATATGACCGATGTGACCGGCATTGCCGGTGCGTCCCATGACGACTCGGCCGTCCGCGATGATCCCGCCGCCGATGCCCGACGAGACGGTCATCGCCAACCCGTTCGGTATCCCGCGCAGCGCGCCGACATGATGCTCGGCCAGCGCCAGGCAGGCGCCGTCGATCGCGAATCGGATTGCCGCCGTGGGGAACAGCTCCTGCACCGCGGCGACGATCGCGAACCCGGACTTCCATTCGGGGATGTTCAGCGGGGCGGTGACGCCGGTGCGCACGTCGACCGGTCCGGCCGAGCCGATGCCGATGGCGGTGATCGCCGTGTCTCCCACCACCTCGAGCAGCAGCCCACGGCAGGCCGCCCACACGTTCTCGGGCGGCACATCGACCCGGCGCACCTCAGGCACCTCGAGGCCGTTGTGGACCAGGCCTGCCGCGAACTTTGTCGCGCCGATATCCAACGCAAGAACCGTCATCGCAGTGAACTTACGGCTTGTCGGCGGCGTCTACCAGGTGTTCGAAGGCGCGCAGGTTCTTCAGCGATTCACCGCGCGAGACGCGCCACTTCCATTCCTTGCGAATGGATTCGGCGAAGCCGAGTTCGAGCAGCACATTGAAATCCGCGTCGACCGCCTCGAGGATCTGCCCGAAGAGCCGGTCGAGTTCGTCGGCGGTGACGGCGTGGGTGGCAGTCTGACCGACCAGATAGATGTCGCCGACCCGGTCCAGCGTGTAGGCGACGCCGTAGAGCCTGCGGTTGCGCCGCAGCAGGAATTTGTAGACGCCCTCGAAGTTTTCGTCCGGCTTGCGGCAGACGAACGACTCGATGCGCACGCCGTGCTTGCCGACGGTAAGCATCACGGTGGTCTTCAGTTTGCGCTCGCCGGGCAGGATGACGACGAAGACTTCTTCGCCGGAACGGTCGTACTCGATCTCCCGATCACGCAGGGTCTCATCGATCAGCTGAGCGGTAGCCTGCACCTCATTCACCGACGTGCTCCCATCCGACGCCGCCACAGCGCCCGCGACCTGGCCTGACTGGATTCCAGGCTAATGCGTTCACGCGTGTCGTCACGCGACGCACCACTCATCCGGCCGACGCCGATCCCGGCCCGCTCGGCCCGGAAATCTTCGAGTGCGGCGGAGTAGCTGGCGAGCAACCCGTCGGCGGTGTGCTCCCAGGAGAAGTTGGCGGCATGCTCGACCGCGCGGCCACTCATCCGGCGCAGGCGGTCGGGATCATCGAGCAGATAACCGAGGGCGCCAGCCCAATCCGGCGTGCGATGACCGGGGACCAGCAGGCCGGTTTCGCCGTGCCGGACGGCGGTGCCGAGGCCGCCGACATCGGCGGCGAGCACCGGGGTGCCGCTGGCCTGGGCCTCGATCGCGACCAGCCCGAAGGATTCGTTGTAGCTCGGCACCGCGACCAGATCGGCGGCGCGATAGACCAGCACCAGGCGGTCCGGCGGCTGCGGCGGCAGGAAGGTGACGCGGTCGGCGATGCCGAGTGCGGCGGCGAGCTCGATCAGCGCGTCCGGGCGTTCCAAGCCGGTGCCGGACGGGCCACCGACGATCAGCACGCGCAGCTTGTGGTTGGGATCGGTGCGGAGCACCTCGGCCGCGGCACGCACCAGCACGTCGGGTGCCTTCAACGGCTGGATCCGCCCGACGAACGCGACGACCTGTTCGTCGGCCGCCAAGCCGAGCGCCACCCGAGCGGCCGCCTTGTCGCCCGGTTGATACCGGGTCAGGTCCGCGCCGGGCGGCACCACGTCGATGCGTTCGGGCTCCGCGCTGTACAGCTCGACGAGCTGGCGGGCCTCTTCGGCGGTGTTGGCGACAAGTCGATCCGCTTCGCCGATGACCTGCTTCTCGCCGATCTCGCGGGTCATCGGCTCCGGACAGTCGCCGTCGGCGAGCGCGGCGTTCTTCACGGCGGCCAGCGTGTGCGCGGTGTGCACCAGCGGCACCCGCCAGCGATCCCTGGCCAGCCAGCCGACCTGGCCGGACAGCCAGTAGTGCGAGTGCACGAGGTCGTAGTAGCCGGGCAGGTGGCGCGCCTCCTGGCGCAGCACTTCCGCGGTGAACGGGCAGAGCTGGGTGGGCAGGTCGTGTTTGTCGAGTCCCTCGAACGGGCCGGCCACCACGTTGCGCACCAGCACGCCGGGGCCCGCCTCTTGCACGGGCGGCAGATTGGAGGCGGTGGCCCTGGTGAAGATCTCCACCTCGGTGCCACGGCGGGCCAGCTGGAGCGCGGTTTGCAGCACATAGACGTTCATGCCGCCCGCGTCGCCGGTGCCCGGTTGAGCCAGTGGTGAGGTATGCACCGATAAAACGGCGACACGGTTCGGCCGTAGGTCCGGGCGTTGACTCACACTATCCATAGTGCACGTTGGATTCCCGGCCTCCATACCGTCACGCTCCCAAGTGAGAGCTATCACAGGGGTTCGGTGAACCCGATCACACCGTCGCGGGACGCCGACCTGGGACGACGCGGGATTACAAGCTGTCGGCGAACATGCTGATCTCGGCGACGAAGCGGGCCCGATCCTCGATGAACAGACCGTGCTTGGCGCCCTCCCAGAACGACGCTCGAGCGTCCGGTGCGGCCTCGAAGATGTAGCGGCCGTTATCGATCGGGACCACCGGATCTTCGGTGCCGTGCAGCACGAGCACCGGAATGTCCAGTGTGCGAAGGGTTTCCGTGTTGTCGACGGTCCGGTAGAACAGCGCCTTGCGCACCGAGGGCGCGGTGGCGAGGCTGGCGCCGAAGAGGCGCTGGGCGTCGGCGCCCTTGTCCGCGCCGGGCCCGGTATTGGCGTTGCCGAAGGCGCCGAACGCGCGCACCGCGCGACCCGCGCTCTCCTCGAAGACACCGGGCATAGCGGCGGCCATGGCGGCACCGGTGGCCGCGCCGGGGACGTCGCGGCCGATATTGGCTTGCGAACCGGTGAAGACTGCGCCCGCGATCGCGCCGGTGCCGTAAGCGGTCAGGTAGTCGCTGAGCACGATGCCGCCGTAGGACCAGCCGAGCAGGATCGCCCCGGTCTCGATGCCTTCCGCGGCCAACACGGCCGCGACATCGGCGGCCCAGTTCTTCGGGTCGTCGTAGCCCGCGGCGGGCGCGTCGGAATAGCCGTGGCCGCGCAGGTCGACGGCGAGGACCCGGAAGCGCGCGGCGAGGTCGTCGGCCGCTTTACCCCAGCAGTGCAGATTCGCCGACCACCCGTGCAACAACACCAGCGGACGCGCGTCGGCGGGGCCGCTCACTCGGTAGACGATGTTCGTTCCGTCCGCGCTCACCGCGTCCCGAATAGCCATACCGATCAGGCTAACGGTGATCCCCGCAACAGCGCCCCTGCCCGCAAACGGCCTGCACCTAGGATCAGCTGGCATGAGCACTCGCACCGCTGTTGTCACCGGAGCCAGCTCCGGCATCGGGGAGGCCACCGCCCGGGAACTGGCCGAACAGGGCTATCACGTTTACGTCGGCGCCCGCAGGCTCGATCGCCTGCAGCGCGTCGCCGACGAAATCGGTGGCACCGCACTGGAACTCGACGTGACCTCGGACGAGTCGGTGCAGGCCTTCGCCGACGCGATCGAGCGCGCCGACATCCTGGTCAACAACGCGGGTGGCGCGAAGGGCCTGGCCTCGGTCGCCGAGGCCGACCTGGACGACTGGCGCTGGATGTGGGAGACCAACGTGCTCGGCACGCTGCGCCTCACAAAGGCGTTGCTGCCCAAGCTGATCGCCTCCGGCGACGGCCTCATCGTCACCATCACCTCGGTCGCCGCCTTCGTCGCCTACGACAACGGCGCCGGCTACACCTCGGCCAAGCACGCGCAGGCCGTGCTGCACCGCACACTGCGCGGCGAACTGCTCGGCCAGCCGGTGCGCCTCACCGAAATCGCGCCGGGCGCAGTGGAAACCGAGTTCTCGCTGGTCCGCTTCGGCGGCGACGAGGAGCGTGCCGCCAAGGTCTACGAGGGCATCGACCCGCTGGTGGCGCAGGACATCGCCGAGATCATCGGCTTCGTCGCGTCCCGGCCGTCGCACGTGAATCTCGACCAGATCATCGTCAAGCCCCGTGACCAGGCCGACGCGGGTCGCTTCGCGCGACGCACCTGAGCACTGATAGCTGAAGCGAATTACTCACTGACCGCAGCAGGTTAGCGGCGAGATTGCTGAATCTTCGCCGGTTACCTTCTGCCGTTAGCATCTGAGGCTTTGACGTCTACCTCAGATCGGAGTTGTCGACTCATGTTCAAAGGCTTCAAAGAGTTCCTGATGCGCGGGAACGTCATCGACCTAGCGGTTGCCGTTGTGATGGGCACGGCGTTCACCGCAGTGGTCACCTCGGTGACCAAAGGTGTCGTGAATCCTTTGCTCGCGGTGTTCGGCAACCAGAACGAGCTCGGCCTCGGCGTTCAGTTGATCGCGGACAAACCGGCGACCTTCATCCAGATCGGCCCGATCATCACCGCGTTCATCAACTTCTTCGTGGTCGCCGCCGTGCTGTATTTCGTGCTGATGCTGCCGATGAAGACGATCAAGAACCGCTTCGGCACCACCAAGGCGGCCGAGCCCACCGAGACCGAACTGCTCATCGAGATCCGCGACCTGCTCGCCGAACGGCACGACGCCGTGCGCGCCCAGCGGGCGGCCGATCGCGCGGTCGAGAACGACCCGGAACTCGATTCGTCGCTGCGACGCTAGTCACTGCCAGACAGCGCGCACCTCGTCGGCCGCAGCCTTGCCCTGCCGCAGGCCCGCAGCGAATACCGCGGGCCAGCTGGATCGGTCGTCGAGATCCGGGCCGAAGGTTTCGATCGCGACCGGGTCCGGGACGATCCGGGCGACGCGACGCACGCTCGACGGCACCGTCGTCGGGAAGACGTGGGCCAGCGGTTCGATCAGGATCAACGTCGACATGCCTTCGGCCAGATCGGCATTCGAGCCGTTGCGGGGCGCGCCGTCGATGTAGCGGTGCGCGCCGATGGTGACCGGCGCGGCCATCCCCGGCATCGCCGTGCTCGCGGTGACCACCCGGTGCACCGGCACGCCGTCGGCGCCCGCCGAGGCGCCGACCAGCAGGTCGGCGTCGGCCAGCTCGATCCTGTTGCGGCGCAACCCTTCCACCACGCCGAGTGACCATGCGGTGCCGACGACCCCACCCGGACCGAGCACTACCGCACGACGGTTCACCACATCACCCTCCGAACCTCGATCCAGCTGAGATCGAGATTAGCGGGGCGGGCCGGGCGCGACCGGGGTCGCGGAGACGACCGAGGTGGAGCCGTCCTCGGCCGACATGGTCTTCCAGGTGGCCCAGTCGATGGTCCAGTCGTAGAGGTCGCCGTCGGCGGCCGACAGCGGGATGGAGGTGCCGGTGACCTCCACCGGGTCGCCGTAGAGCGCGGTCGGGAAGTACGCCTGGGCGTCGCCCGGCGACAGGTTGATGCAGCCGTTGGTGACGTTCGAAGACCCTTGGGCGGACACCGATTCCGGGTTGGCGTGGATGAATTCGCCGTTGTTGGAGATGCGTACGGCCCAGCGCTCGCGAACGTTGGTGTAGAAGGGCGGATTCGACATCATGAAGTCTTCGTGCTTCTCGGTGACCACGTGCAGGCCGGAGCGGGTGACGTTGCGTGGCTCGTTGCCCTCGCCGTAGCTCACCGCGAAATCGAAGATGGTCTTGCCGTTCTGGACCACCTGCATGCGGTGGCTCGGCGCGTTGGCCTTAACGATCTGGCTGCGGCCGATGCGGAAATCCGTTGTCAGATCGGTGTATCCGTAGTTGCCACCGCCGAGATCGAGCCCGTAGAGCTTGGCCGAGACGTGCACGGTGGTGCCGGGCACCCAGTAATCCTTGGGGCGCCAATGCAATCGGGAGCCGTTGTCGTCGGGGAACCAGGCCCACGCGCCCTCGGTGGGCGGGTCGGTGGTGATGGTGAGCGCCTTCTCCACCTCGGCCTTGTTCTGCACGGAAGCCTTGAACTGCAGGATGATCGGCGCGGCGATGCCGACCTCCTGGTTGTCGGCGATATTGACGGTCGCCGGGACGGTGTTCTTCGGCGCGAGCGTGCTGAACTTGCCCTCGATCGGGACGGGCTTGCGATCGGTGCCGATCGCGGTGCCCGACCAGGTGTAGGTGGCGTCGTAGCCGAGCGGCTCGGTGATCTTGTAACTGCGCTTGTCCGGGGCGAATTCGCCCGCGACCTGCTTACCGCCGGCGTTGGTCAGCGCGACCTGATCGATGGTGCCGTCGGCGACGGTGACCGAGGCCGCGGTGGTCGGGTTGACCTTCTTCGCATCGTTGCCCGGTGCCAACGTGACCTTGGCGACGGGGCCCGGCTCGCGGGGAGGATTGTTGTTGCCGCCGCTGCCGCTGCTACATCCGGCCACCAAGGCGACCACGACGAGCAGCACGGCCGACACGGCGGCAACCGGTCTGCGGATCCCTGGACGGTTGCTCACCTCATCGAATTTACGCGGGCAAACTCGTTCGGTCGGCTAGCGAACGGTGTGGTGTCCGTTTCACCCGGTTAGAGTGAGACATCAACCGTGACGGGTTCGGGCTCGAGCCGGATACCGAATCGCTCGGCCACGCCATCGCGCACCGTCCTGGCCAGATCCACCAGATCCGCGGCGGTCGCACCGCCGCGATTCGTCAGCGCAAGCGTGTGTTTCGTGGACAATCGGGCCGGGGCATCGGGACCGGGAAAACCCTTGGCGAAACCGGCCCGTTCGATCAGCCAGCCCGCGGAGAATTTGACGCCGTCCGGCGCCGGATAGGTCGGCACCGTGACATCACCCACATGCGCCGAGATCGCCGCGCGCACCTCGGGCACCCGGTCCTCGGGCACCACCGGATTGGTGAAGAAGGAACCGGCGCTCCAGGTGTCATGGTCGTTGGGGTCGAGGACCATGCCCTTGCCCGCGCGCAAATGCAGCACGGCATCGCGGACCTCGGCGGCCGGGCGGGATTCGCCGTTGTCGGCGCCGAGCGTGGTGGCGAGCTCGCCGTAACGCAACGGCGCGCTCGCACCGCTCGGATCGAGGGCGAAGTCGACCGCGAGCACCAAGGCGTCATCGCGATGCTTGAGCACGCTGGTGCGGTAACCGAAACCGAGCTCGCCGGGCTCGACCCAGCGGATCGCACCGCTGCGGCGATCGAGCAGCCGCACCCGGCGCAACAGGTTCGCTACTTCCGCGCCGTACGCGCCGACGTTCTGCACCGGCGTCGCCCCGGCCGAACCCGGAATTCCGGACAGGCATTCGAGGCCGCCGAGCCCCGCCGCGACCGTGGCCGCGACGACCGCGTCCCAGTTCGCGCCCGCCTCGGCCAGCACGCCGTCCGCGCTCAGCTCGACGCCCTCGGTCGCCACCCGCACCACCACGCCGTCGAAGCCCTCGTCGCTGATCAGCAGGTTGGAACCGCCTGCGATGAGCAGCACCGGAATGCCCGCGGCATCCAGCGCGCGCACCGTCGCGACCAGCGTTTCGGTGCTGTCACATTCGGCGACCGTGGCGGGACCGCCGACCCGCAGCGTGGTCAGCTCGGCCAGCGGCACCGATTCGCGGATCCGGGCGCCGGTGGCGGCCAGCACATCCGACGGCACCACACGTGAAGTTCGCACAGGCAGACGGTAGCGTGTCCGACCATGGCTACACCGCTGGCGTACACGGCCCGCTACTCGCATCCCGCTGCCGCCGTGCGCGCGGCGTTCGCGAACGACCAGTACTGGAAAGACCGCGTTGCCGAGGTCGGCGGGCCGAACGCCCGGCTCGACTCGGTCGACGTGAACGGCAACCAGATCCGCGTCCAGCTGGTGCAGGCCATCGCCGCCGAGCTGCTGCCCGCCGCGATCACCGCGGTGCGCCCCGGCGACCTGATCATCCCCCGCGTCGAGACCTGGGACGGCGATGCGGCCACCTTCCAGGCCACCGTGGAGGGCGCGCCCGCCGAGGTGCGCGGCACCATCACGCTGCGGGAGGACGGCGCGGGCTCGACCACCGCTGCCAACGGCACCATCGAGGTCAAGATCCCGCTGTTCGGCGGCAAGATCGAATCCGCGATCGCCGAGCACCTGACCGAGGTGCTGAAGAACGAGGAAGAGTTCACCAACAGCTGGCTCGACACGCACTGACACGCGGCTGTCGGTATCGATTCGACCTGATCGATACCGACGTTGGCGACCACAACGCGCGAGGCCATCGAGCGCCGTTCGCGGCCCGTCTCGCGTCCGAGTGGCCGAGACTAGCGCCTGCGGCGCATGCGCTTCGGCCACTCGG